>CANPYZ010000016.1 GCA_947589035.1 uncultured Clostridia bacterium
GACAGACAGACAGACAGACAGACAGACAGACAGACAGACAGACAGACAGACAGACATGACCTAATTATGCCCATTTTTCAATTAAATACGTTAATTAAGCTGTTTCTTAAACGGTGCATTTTTGCGTGTGAAGAGACGGCTTTTTTATATGCAAATTTAAATTTTAGAAAGGGGTTTTTCGATGAAAACCAGAAAGTTACTCGCCGGAATTATGGCTTTAGCACTTGTTTGTGCTGTTCCGGTCAATCTCTCTCCGGCTGTAAAGGATTTCAGCATTACGGTTCATGCCGTTGATGACGGAACAAAAATCGTTGCCGGAAACTTAAGCTGCACGGTGCTGTCTACCGATGAAGACGGTACTGTCAATTTACAGGTGAATGGGTTTTCTGATGAAGTAGGCGATGCGGAAACATTGGAATTTCCGGAAACAGTGGACGGAATACCTGTCCGGTATGTTTCTATTGCTGGTGGAGCATTTGAGGGGTCAAGTCTTACAGAAGCTATTTTGCCGGACACTATTGAAGAAGTTAATTCTCCTTCTGCTTATAGAGGGGTATTTGAAGATTGTTCTTCATTAAAGAAAGTACATCTTCCTGAGGGTGGAAATTTTCATTGCATTGCCAATAGAATATTTTTCGGTTGTTCATCATTGGAAGAAATCAATATTCCTGATTCTGTCAATGAAATAGGAGAGAATGCTTTTGCAGAAACACCACTTTTGACGAATCAAGAAGAAGAGCCAATAAAATATATTGGTAACTGGGCAATTTCTTGTATAGAGGGTATTCCTCTTGAGTTCAAAGAAGGAACTGTAGGTATTGCAAATAATTTCTTAGCTAATAGTACTGTGGGAATTGAATCAGGTACTCCTACAATGATTTTTCCTTCTTCTTTGCGTCATATTGGAAGTAAGGCATTCTATTATGTAAAAGATATGAATACTGTTATTATTCCTAATGGAATAGAATTTATTCATAATAATGCGTTTGGGAATAGTGACGGATTACAGGAAGTCATTTTTTCTGGAACAGTTGGTTCTATTGAAGAAAATGCGTTTAATGGGTGCGAAAATTTAACTTCAGTGCAATTTCCCGAAACAGTTGGCTCTGTTGGAGATTATGCGTTTAAAGGGTGTACTAATCTAACTTCAGTGCAATTTAATGGAGAAATATCGGAAAATTTCGGAGAAGGTGTATTTTCAGGCTGTTCTTCTTTGCCTGAAATTGTTCTTCCAGAGGGCATAACAGAAATCTCTAAGAAACTGTTTGCCGACTGCGCTAAACTTGCAAATATTGACCTCCCTGACAGTCTGACTTCTATTCCTGATGCAGAAAGTTCTTTTTCTGGGACGGCATTATATGCAGACGGACTTTCTGATTTGAGATATGCTGATGATTGGGTGATCAAAGTCAATTCCGGTTTTGATGGTGACAATATCACAATAAAAGATGGTGCAGTTGGTATTGCAGCGGAAGTGTTCTCAAAACGGAAAACTCTTACCTCTATTACTTTTCCGGATACTTTGAAATACATTGAAGACAATGCATTTTTTGAATGTAGTGTATTAACTTCTGCAACTCTGCCTGAATCGGTAATTTCTATTGGTGATAAGGCATTTTGTGAGTGTCGTGCATTAACTTCTGTCACATTTCCAGAATCATTAGTTTCCATTGGTGATAGTGCATTTTTTTATTGTGATTCATTAACTACTGTAACAATTCCTGAATCGGTGACTTCTATTGGTGAGGATGCATTTGAAGATTGTGATGCATTAACTTCTGTGGAACTTTCAGAATCATTAATTTCTATTAGCCGTGGAACATTTGCTTATTGTGGTTCATTAACCGCTATAACAATTCCTGAATCGGTGACTTCTATTGGTGAGGATGCATTTTTTTCTTGCAGTGCATTAACTTCTATTACAATAGAAAATCCAGATTGTGAAATTAATGGCGACCAATCGACAATTTGCAATGCTAATTTCATGGATAATCATTATAACATCGTTTATAGTTATCCTGGTATAATTTATGGTCATGAAGGCTCTACTGCACAGGCATATGCTGAAAAATATAATCGTAGATTTGAATCTCTCGAAGGTACAACCACTAAAGAAACTACCACAACCACGGAAGAAACAACCACAAAAGAAACGACTTCCAACACGGAAGAATCTACTACAGCGGAAACAACTACTTCAGCCGAGGAAACAGCAACTTCTTCCACTGTTTTAGAAACGACTACTGAAGAAGAAACTTCTGCTATCGAGGAGACAACCACAGAAGAAGTGACTACTTCCACTGCACCCGAAACAACAGAAACTTCTTCTACCGTTTTAGAAACAACCACGGAAGAAACCACTACGACAAAAGCTCCTTACGCCTCTGACAAGGATTTCTGCGACTGGGCTGCCAAAGACTACAAACAGAAAACCGGAACTACACCGGCTGTAACTTCTTCCATAACAGAAAACGGAAAAACCGTCATTACCTTGCTTGACGAAAACGGCGAAATTTTAGACACTTACACCATTGACCCCGCCACCGGAAAGGGAACAACTTCCAACGGCGCAGAAGTCAACCTCCCGCAAACGGGTATCACTTCTAAGGCAACTGCTTCCACTGCTGTTGCTGCTATCGCTGTAACCACTGCCGGAATTGCCTTAATGGGTATCGCCCGCAAACGTGACGAAGACTAAAATTTAAATTTTAAATTTAAATTAAAAATTCAGCCTGCTGAAAAACAGGCTGATTTTTTTTCAAAAATTTTTTGCATTTTTTTAAATTTTAAGTTTGGTTTAAGCCTTATTTGATAAACTATAATCATTCCAAAGAAATTCACTCGTTCAGAGTTAAACAGATAGGAGAAATTTTTATGAAAAAAGTTAATCGTTTTCAAACTGCTGCAATTCTTGCTTGCAGCGCAATGTGTCTGGCTTTTCCTGTGGCAGTGTCTGCCGATTTTGCCGGAGATGTCAACCTCGATGAACAAGTCACTCTGACAGATGCTGTTTTGTTACAGAAATATCTTCTCGGAAAAGAAACCCTCTCTGAAGAGGCTTACCAGAATGCCGACTTACACGCCGACCAAGTGGTGAATGTTTTTGATTTGCTTGCGCTGAAAAAGCAAATCATTTCTTCCACTCCAGACGTTCCGCCGGAAGTAGAACCCACTGAACCCGGTCCGGAAATTGTTGACCCGTCCGGAAAAGTTTCTGTTTCTTCTGTGGTTTACGAAACGGATTCTGTTGCTTTATATGATGCTGAAGGAAATGAAGTTTCTCCTTCTTCCGCTGCTAACGTTTCCGTTTCCGGAACAGTTGTCACCGTTACCGCCGGAGGGGAATATACTTTCAGCGGAAACGCCGAAAACGGACAATTAAAAGTCTGCACAGATGACGAAACAGAACCCGATGCCGCTGTGACTTTGAATTTTAATGATTTGTCTTTGACAAATGAAAACAGTGCGCCGGTTTACGTGGAAAATGTCGGCGATGAAGTGACGATTTCCTTACAGAAAGGAACCGTGAATACCATTTCCGACGGCACAACCCACACGGACACTTACACCAACAGCGACGGCGAAACGAAAAATATTAACGGCGCAATTTTCTCCCGTGACGATTTGAAAATTAAAGGCAAGGGAACGTTAGTCGTGAATGGCAACGCTGAGGACGGCATTGTTTCCAAAAATGACCTTAAACTCTGGAATGGTACAATTGAAGTAACTGCACAAGATGACGGTATCCGTGGCGAAAATTCCGTTAGAATCGGCGACCCGGACGACCTCGTGGAAAATGGCGGGGACGGCGATTTTTCCAATTTGAATTTAACCGTGAAAACGAATGCCGGCGACGGAATCAAATCTACAGAAACAGAAGAAGGAAAAGGGTATATCACTATTAACGGCGGAACAATTAACGTTAATTCTTATGCGGACGGCATTCAGGCAGAACAAGAATTTACCATGAACGGCGGAGAGTTGACGATTTTCACCTATGAGGGCAGCGACTACGGAAATTCTTCTTCCGGTAATAATACGCCTTGGGGCGGCGGAGGAATGCAGGAAGGCAATGCCAACAAAACAGACATTTCCGCAAAAGGCATAAAAGCTGTTGGTTTATACGACGAAGCCGGAACAACATGGCAATCTGCCGGAAATATTACCATTAACGGCGGAAATTTAACGATCAATTCTTCTGACGACAGCATTCATTGCGGAGGCGCAATGCAAATTTTAGGCGGGAATTTCACCATTGCCACGGCGGACGACGGTTTCCATTCCGACCATGAATTAACAATCGGAAATGAAACTGCTGCATTCGACAGCGTGCAAATTTACATTTCTCACTGTTTTGAAGGCGTGGAAGGCGTAACCATTAACCAGAATGCCGGAACGGTATATATTATTTCTGAAGATGACGGCTATAACGCTGCCGGTGGTTCGGACAATTCCGGAAATGGTAATAATTTCGGCGGTTTCGGCGGCTGGAATCAGGGCGAAATGAGTACTTCCACAGGAACAATGAATTTAAACGGCGGTTTAGTTGTGGTAAATTCCGCAAATGGTGACCATGATGCATTCGATTCTAACGGCGATGTGAATTTGAATGGCGGTTACTACTGCGCAAACGGTCAAGACCCAATGGACTGCGGCGACAACGGAAACACAATCAATTACAACGGCGGAAATGTCATTACCCTCACGGCAGGCAACACGAATTTAAACACAAGATATAGTTTCCTTGATGAACAAAATCAAGTCATTGTTTCTTTCCTGTCAGGAAGTGGAAACGCTGGTCAGAACTGCACGACTTGCACGGCGTTCACTGGCGGAACGGTTTCAGACGGTGAAACAATTCTCGAACAGGCGGAAACGTTCGCCGTGACGATTGGCGGAACGTTAGCAGACGGCACACAAATTACTGCCGGAGCAAGCAGCGGCGGAGGATTTGGCGGAAATCCTGGCGGCGGTGCTGGCGGTTTCGGCGGAAGATAAGTTTAAACTTAAACTTAAATTTAAATGATTCCTTTCTGATTGGTTTTCAGCACATCAGCAATTTTTGCTGGTGTGCTTTTTTTGACGAAAATATTTGACAAGCTGTGAAAAATATGCTATACTATAACTAATAAAAAATCTTTAATTTTCACTTTAACACAAAACAAAAAGGAGTTTTTTCCATGAAAAAATTAATTATTTTTTTTGCCTGCCTTACGGCGTTCAATATGGGAATAATGCAATTCCCTGTTTCCGCTTTAGAAAATTCTGCTGTTTCAGAATCTTCCACACTTGCAAAGGGTTCTGTCACTTCCGGCGTATGCGGAGGTTTTCAAAATGAAGAAAATGTGACATGGACATTTGACAACGCCACAGGAATATTGACCATCAGCGGAACGGGCAGAATGACCTATTGGGGCGATACATATAACATTTCCCCGTGGAGCGAAAATTCCGCTATCCGGAAAGTGATCATTGAAAATGGCGTGCAGACTCTCGGGGATTACGCTTTTTCTGGGTGTGAAAATTTAACTTCCGTGTCTATTCCGGATAGTATGATTGAAGATTCCATTCCGGTGTCTGCTTTTGACAATTGTCCGAAACTGGCATCTATTTCCGTTTCGAAAAATAATGCCTGCTATTCAAGTGAAAATGGCGTTCTTTTCGATAAAGACAAGCGTAAACTGTTATACTATCCTGCCGGAAATACGCAAAAAGAATACACTATTCCGGATAATGTGGAAAGCCTTACTTCTTCTTGGCAGAATTGTTCTGCCCTGACAAAAGTATTCATTCCGGAAAGTGTCAGCTATATTGACGGTGATACGTTTAAAGAATGTCTCAATCTGACAGCAATTGAAGTTGCTGAAAATAATCCCAATTATTTCAGCGAGAATGGCGTTCTTTTTCAAAAAATTTATCAAAATAATTCCGATTGGATTGAATCAGCGGAAAGCACTTCATCTGAATATTCAGTTCAACTAATGCGGTACCCTGTTGGCAATTCCCGAACAGAATACACTATTCCGGAAAATGTTTCTTATATCACTTCAGGAGCATTTGCAGGGTGTGTTCACTTGAAAAATATTTACGTTTCCGAAAACAATACTCGTTATCTCAGTGAAAACGGTGTTCTTTTCAGTAAAGATCACGAAGATTACATCAATTTAGAACAGTACCCAGCCGGAAAAACAGAAACAGAATACATTGTTCCGGATAATGTGATTAATATTATTCCCGAATATGCATTCGCTTATTGTTCTGCGTTGACTTCTGTCACTTTTCCTGAAAATGTAACTTCTCTTTCCAAATATACTTTTGCGCATTGTTCACATTTAACATCTGTCAATTTTCCAGAGGACATGGTTGTTATAGATGAGGGAGTATTTTTTGATTGTCCTGCATTAACTTCTGTCACCATTCCGGATAGTGTGTATCATATTGGAGAACGGGCGTTTGCTTCTTCCGGTTTAACTTCCGTCACCATTCCGGATAGTGTGCAATATATCGGAAATTACGCATTTTTTTCTTGTTCTAATCTGACTTCTGTAGAAATTCCAAAAATTATGATTTCCATTGGAAAGTGTGCGTTTGCACATTGTTCATCTTTGGCTTCTGTGAGACTTCCTGAAAATACAGCGGTTAATATTGGAAAATATGCTTTTGCGGATACTCCTTTTCTGAAAGAAAATCCTTTTTTAATCATCAAAGATGTTTTAATTGACTGTGCAATACCCGACAATGGAAATGTCACTATTCCCGAAGGTGTGACAGCAATTAGAGGCAATGCATTTTCAAATTGTCCGGATTTAATTTCTGTGACGATTCCGGACAGCATGACAGAAATCGGAAACGGTGCATTTTCAGATTGTTCAAATTTAGTTTCTGTGACAATTCCGGACAGCGTAACAAAAATTGGAGAAGGGGCATTTGACCGGTGTTTTGCTTTAACATCAATCAAACTTCCGAAAAATTTAACAACGATTGCTTCCACTGCATTTGCAGATTGCATTAATTTGACTTCTATTTCCATTCCGGAAAATGTCAAGGAAATTCAGGACTATGCTTTTGCGAATTGTCCCCGTTTAGCATCTGTTTCCATTCCTGAAACAGTAACAAATATTGGACTTAGTGCATTCAGCGGTACGCAGTGGCTGAAAGAAAATCCGCTTTTGATTGTGAATCATGTGTTATATGACGGCACAGAATGCACAGGAGAAGTTGTTATTCCGGACGGCGTAACGAAAATTAAACACTTTGCATTTCGCAATGAGGAAAATCTTAATGCATTGACTGCTGTTTCCCTTCCGGAAAGTGTCACCGAAATTGGAAGTGATGCTTTTCAGAGCTGTCAGGGTTTGACTTCCGTGACCATTCCGGAAAATGTGGAAATTATCGGAAGTGACGCATTTTCTGACTGTTCGAATTTAACTTCTGTCACCATTCAGAATGTGTATTGCCGAATTAGCGACAGCGAGACAACCATTCCCGAAAAGGCAACGATTTACGGCTACCGAAATTCTTTCGCAGAGGGTTATGCCAATAAATATAACAGAAAATTCGTTGCTCTTGAAGGAAATGAAAATCAGCCCTTATTGGAAATTACGCCAGTCATTGCACCGTTTAACGATTGGTTTTTCGTGAAAACAAATGTTCCTGACCCAACTGGTTTGCGATTCGTGGACAAAGATTCCGTTTACGACAAGAAAGCAACAATCACCTTCAGCAAAGAAGTTTTTCCAGATGTGAATTATGAAGATAAGAACACACTTCGTGTTAATGGTGGGTATCTGTTCTACAGCGGAAATGTTGACGGCGGCGAACTTTCTTTAGAAGTAAAAAGTGAAAATGGCAAGTGGATTGATTCCGGATTAACATTTACTTTGCCGGAATTGTGCGATGAAGCGGATTATTTAATTCAGCAATATGCCACGAAAGAAGAGTATTTCGACAATTTGGAAGCCGTGCAGGAAGGGTTATCTTCGATTTGTTTATATAGTGAATCTTACATTCGGGGGAATTTCATTCAAGTCAATGATTACTGGCATGTGTCAACTTCTCCATTTATTGACCAGCATTTCTATTTATACAGTCCGTATGATTACCAACAGAATCAAGCCTTGTTTGCGGCGAAAGTTTACCCGTTTATTAATGACTCTTTCAGTTTTCCGCAGTTGCTGGCGGAAGTTTCTGACCGGCTCGACACAGATTCAAAAGCTACATGGGAATGGAGCGATGAAAAGCATTATTTAATTGATGTGACCTACAGAACCGGAAAAGATACTGATGAAACACGTTCTTTCGGGGGCGCAGGAGCAACTCACGGACAAGCCCTCACGGAAAAAGACATTCAGCCTGTATTCGATTTCAAAGAAATGCCCACTTTGGAACAGACGAAAACCA
Source organism: uncultured Clostridia bacterium (assembly GCA_947589035.1). Taxonomy (GTDB): domain Bacteria; phylum Bacillota; class Clostridia; order Oscillospirales; family Ruminococcaceae; genus UBA3855. The sequence goes on from CANPYZ010000016.1 coordinate 8,401, forward strand.
TTTTAGAAGATTATGCCGGAATGGATATTCCAGACGACATTCCCACGGAAAATAAATTAACATGGAAATCCATTTGCGACACAGTCGGCAATGGTGCATGGGTGCGTATTTCGCATAACAGCGTAATTAGCAACCAGAAATTCCAGCTTACGCCGACGTACACTTACTTATACAAAAAAGATAATCAGGATTCTTACACTGTTACTAATTGGGGCGTTGGATATGAAACATATTGGTCAGGAAGTTTAGGTTTTGTTTCGGACACATGGGTTGACGGCAGATATATTGACCAATATGAACAATTCGTTTCCGGTGAAACGTTCGACCAGCACCCGAAAAGTAATATTTTACTTTTAGGAATGAAAATTCCCGTGTTAAACGGCACGGAAATCACCGAAACAACCGGAAATTTGCTTTACTGCTACAACGAGAAAGAAAACCTCTGGACGGCAGATTTACCGGACTACCAGAAAATTTTAGACTTAGACGAATCTTATTCAGATTTATTACAATTAACGTTAGAAGAAGTGGAAACGCTTGACGTTGACCGGAACACAAACCAAATTCCCGAAAGCGGTTATCTTTACGACGGAACAGCTGAACCGGCAACAATTTTCGAAAATGAAAAAATTTACCAGAAAGGCGACCCCGACGGCAACGGTGAAATAGATATTCGGGATGTTATTCTTGTAAATCGGGCGATTTTAGGGAAATCGACACTTTCCAAGGAACAAATTGAAGCTGTGGATTTCAATGGAAATGGTTACCCCGAACCAGCGGAAGCCTTGATGATAATGAAATATATTGTGAAAATTATCACAGATTTTTCCTGAAATTAAAAAATGCATAAAAATTAAAATTTTAATATTAATTTTTTAGAATTTTATACAAAGTTTTTGATTTCTTCCAATATTTTTCGAGTTCAGTTGTTATATTAGTGAAACAATTTTCACATTTCACAAAGGAGGAATTTTTCATGAAAAAAATATTTGCATTTCTGTCAGGCGTGTGCTTGCTTTTCACATCTGCCCTGCCCGTTTCCGCTGCGGAAATGACTTTTCAGGAGCTGACCGCTAAACGTTTTGAAAATTCAGGCGTTTTTATGGACACTTTTGGTAATGAGCAAGGCACTTGGACACTGGATACTTCTACAGGAGTATTGACCATTAGCGGAACAGATTCAATGCTTAGAGAAGCTCCATGGAGCGGAAACCCCAATATTCAGACAGTCATTATTGAAAATGGCATAGAATATGTTGACGGTACTGTTTTTTCTGAATGCGAAAATTTAACTTCTATTTCCATTCCGGAAAGCGTGTATTATGCAGGAGATTTTTCAGGTTGTCCTAATTTACAGGAAATCAATGTTGACCCGCAGAACGCTGACTACAAAAGCATAGACGGCGTATTATTCGACAGCACGGAAACAATTTTAGAACAATATCCCCTTGGCAAACCGGAAACGGAATATACTATTCCGGATTCTGTGGAATCAATTGATTTCAGGGCATTTGAAAATTGTGCGAATCTGACTTCTGTTTTCATTTCGGAAAATGTGAATGAGATTGCTTCTACTGCTTTTCTGCATTGTACTGGTCTAACGAATATTGAAGTGGCGGAAGGAAATGAAACCTATTTCAGCACAGACGGCGTATTATTCGAACGCTATCAAACCTATAACGACTATGATATTGAAGCAGAACTTGCCACTTCCGCTGCAAAAACTTCAATCAATTTATTGCAGTACCCCATTGGCAGAACCGAAACAGAATACACCGTTCCGGAAAATACGAATACCATTAGTGAATATGCTTTTGACGGCTGTTCTGCTTTGACTTCTGTTTTTCTTCCAAAAAGTCTGCAAAAAATTGGTTCTAATCAGGGAAATGCTTTTTCTGATTGTCCGAATTTAACTTCTATTGAAGTAGATGAACAAAACATATATCTTACCAGTAAAGAAGGCGTTCTGTTCAATAAACCCATGACGGAATTAATAGAATACCCCAAAAGTAAGCCGGAAACAGAATATGCTATTCCCGATAAGGTCAACCTCATTGATTCTACTGCTTTTAAAGGGAATCCTTATTTGTATACGTTGTATATTCCGGAAAGTGTAAAAGAAATTTCAAATGCGGACAGCGAATTTCTTTCCGGCTGTTCTAATTTGGCGTTTGTTCATGTTGATGAAAATAATTCTGTTTTTTCCAGCGAAAACGGCATTTTACTGAACAAATCAAAAACGTTTCTGTATATATGCCCGCCGAATAATTCCACAACAGAATATATTATGCCTGATACCGTAAAAGAATTTAACCCTTATGCTTTTGCAGGCTGTACGGCTTTAACTTCTGTTTCTATTTCGCCAAAAGTAGAACGAATTGACGAAAATGCATTCGAAAATTGTTCTCATCTGGAAACTGTGACACTTCCGGAAAATTTAAAATACATAGAAATTTATGCTTTTGCAGGGTGTTCTTCTTTGAAAGAAATTGCTCTTCCGGAAACTTTAGAAGTCATTTGGAACTGTGCATTTACTGATTGTTCCAGTCTGACTTCTGTTTCCATTCCGGAAAAAGTCCGGATAATTGGGGATTATGCATTTTCATTCTGTACCAATTTAGAAACTGTGACACTTCCGGAAAATCTGACGAATATCGGCTTGAAAGCATTCTGGGGTACTGCATGGATTAAGAAAAATCCTATGCTGATTATTGATCATGTTTTGATTGACGGTTCTGCTTGTGAGGGAGATGTGACCATTCCGGAAGAGGTCACCACGATTGGAGAAAACGCTTTCGACCTGTGTTCTACAGTGACTTCCGTCACCATTCCGGAAAATGTCACATGGATTCGTGCAGATGCTTTCCGAGATTGTGAAAATTTAGAGACAGTGACAATTCAAAGCCCCTATTGCCGAGTAGAAGAACATGAATTTACCATTCCCGACAATGCGACAATTTACAGCTATCCAGATTCTTATGCGGAAAATTATGCGCAGAAATATCATAAAAATTTTACTCCTCTTGATGAAAATCCCGCAGCATTATATGACATTAAGCCATTACTTGCACCATTCAGCGGGTATTTCTTTGTCAAAACAGATGACCCTGACCCGACTTCTTTCCGGTTCGTGGACAGTGATTCTAAATACGCAGAAGAAGCGATTATTACTGCAAGCAGTGAACGTTTTGCAGATGTACAATACGAAAATCCGGAAACTTTGCGTGTCAACGGCGGATATATTTTCTACCGGAATACGACTGACGGCGGGGAAGTTTCCCTCCAGGTGAGAAAGTCCGGAAGTACCTGGATAGATGCCGGATTGACATTCACTTTGCCGGAACTGTGTGATGAAGTGGATTATTTAATTCAGAACTACGCCACGAAAGATAATTTTTTCGAGAATATGCAAGCCGTGCAGGACGGATTGAAGTCAATTTGTCTGTATAGTGCTTCTTACATTCGGGGAGATTTTGCGAAAACGCAAAATTTCTGGCATGTGTCCACTTCACCGCATATTGACCAGCATTTTTATTTATTAAGTCCTTATTCTTATCAAAATAATCAAGCATTATTTGCTTCGACAATTTACCCCTATTTGAAAGATTCTATTTCTTTTCCGAGTCTCATGTCAAAAGTTGCTGAACGGTTGGATAATTCTGTTTCGTGGAAATGGAGTGATTCGGCGCATTATTTAATTGATGTGACCTATCACGGGGAAACTCGTTCTTTCGGCGGTGCAGGGAATTTTCCCGGGCAAGCCTTAACAGAAAACGAGCTCAAGAAAATTTTCACATTCGATGAAGAAGAAAATTTCACTTTAGAAGAAATTCAGCAGTTACTGAAAGACTATTCCGAAACAGAAATGTTAAGTGACATTCCGGAAGAAAATAAACTCACATGGAAAGCGATTAGCGACACGGTCGGCAATGGTTCATGGGTACGCATTTCGGACGAAAGTTTAATCAGTGACGGTTCATGGGAAGTGAGAGATACTTGTTACACGTATCTTTTCCGGAAAGATAATGAAGATTCTTATTCCGTCAGTCATTGGGGCGTTGGTTACGAAAATTATTGGTCAGGAAGTTTAGGTTTTGTTTCGGACACATGGGTTGACGGGCGATATATCGACCAATATGAAAAATTCGTTCCCGGCGAAACGTTCGACCAGCACCCGAAAAGTAATATTTTACTTTTGGGAACGAAAATTCCCGTGTTAAACGGCACGGAAATCACTGAAACAACTGGAAATTTGCTTTACTGCTACAACGAAAAAGAAAACCTCTGGATGGCGGATTTACCGGACTACCAGAAAATTTTAGACTTAGACGAATCTTATTCAGATTTATTGCAATTAACTTTGGAAGAAGTGAAAACACTTCACGTTGACCGAAACACAAATCAACTTCCCGAAAGCGGCTACATTTACGACGGAACAGCCGAACCGGCAACAATTTTCGAAAATGAAAAAATTTACCAGAAAGGCGACCCCGACGGCAACGGTGAAATAGATATCCGGGATGTCATTCTTGTGAATCGTGCAATTTTAGGGAAATCCATACTTTCTGAAAATCAATTGAACGCCGTGGATTTCAACGGTGACGGAAAACTTGAATTGACTGAATCGATTACTATTATGAAATATATCGTAAGAAGTATCACAGAATTTCCTTGAAAAGAAAATTTTTAAAAATTTTTTGAAAAACTCTTGACAGAATCAAAAAAATATGCTATAATCAAAATATAAATTTAAAAAAATAAAAAAGGGGTTGACAAGGTCATGGAAATTTGTTACACTTACGACAGACAGACAGATAGACATGACCTAAATACGCCCTTTTTCAAGTTAAAATATTTTCATTCAGCCGTGCTTTAATGCGTGTCATTCTGCGCATTAAGGTACGGCTTTTGTGCAGTAAAGAAACTTTTTAGTAAACTTAAACGATAACTAAACTGAAAAAATGAAATTTTTAGAATTTTATACAAAATTTAAAATTTCTTCCAATATTTTTGGTTTTCAGTTGTTATATAAGTGAAAACATTTTCAAAAGGAGAGATTTTCATGAAGAAAATACTGATTTATTTATCCGCTTTTCTGTTCGTGGGAACGAATGCCGGCTTTTACGCCAAAGGGCTGACCCCTACAGAAACCAATCTCCCGTCAATGGTTGCTGAACCACTTCCGCCGGAAACGAAATTCATTCAGTCAGACGGAATGACATTTGAAGTTTATCCAGATATGGAATGTGCATACTTAACCTCATGCGTGACAGAGGCGACTTCTCTTGAACTTCCGGCAGAATGCACCGACCCCGAAACAGGAATTGCCTATCCTGTGAAGAACATCAGCAGTGACATTGGAAACGCTGAAAATTCCCCGAATTTGGAAGAATTTACCCTCCACCCCGAACAGAAAAATTTTTCTGTGATTGACGGAATGCTCTGCTCTTCTGACGGAAAGCAATTGATTGCCTGCCCTCCGGCAAAAGCAAAAGACGGAACATTAACCATTCCGGAAGGCGTAACTTCTCTTGGGTATAATGCGCTGAGAAATTGCAGCGCAAAGGAAATTTTCCTTTCAAACAGTTTACGGGCAGTGAACGGTTACGCCCTTCCGGAAACTTTAGAAATTCTGCACATTGGCGAAAGTTTGTGGGCGATTGACAAACAGCAGCTTCCGGCACTGAAAGAAATTACTCTTTCTGAAAATAATACAGACTTTTTGCTGATAGATAACGTGTTATACGAAAGTTCTACTTTTTCGTGGGACGATAACGTATTAGCCGAAGGTGCAACGCTGGTGCTTTATCCGTCTGCAGACCCTCGGACAGAATTTTCCGTTCCGGAAACGATTACTACTATTAAGGACGGAAATTTCTACAATGCGCAGAATTTAACCTCATTAACCATTCCGGAAGGGGTGAAATATTTAAGCAATATTGCTTCTGATTGTCCGAACCTGAAAACGCTTTATTTGCCTTCTACATTAGAAAATATGTGGTCTTCGTTCAATCGTTGTCCGGCTTTAGAAGAAATTTGGTTCAATAATACCAAAGATTACTGGACTGCACATCATTTTTCTGCCAGACTTGGCGTAACTGTTCATTTTTCAGATGACGGTGATTATCAATTGGAAACAATTGACGGCGTGGAATACCGGATTTATCCGGAATTTGCCATTGTTACCGGCGCAGAAGAAACTTTAACTGAAATCACCATTCCGGAAGAAGTGCATTCTGTTCCCGTTACGGAAATTCATGACAATGCATTTCAAAATTGCAAAACGTTGAACAGCATTCATCTTCCGGAAACATTAACGAAAATCGGAACTCGTGCATTTTGGGGTGCGGAAAATTTACAGGAAATTAATTTTCCGCTGGCGTTGCAGTTGATTGAAATCAATGCTCTTTCCGGCACGGCAATTCAGGAAATACAACTTCCGGAAAATGTTTCTCTTGAGCGTGGCGTATTTGAAAATTGTCCGCATTTAGAAACGGTTCACTTTCCGGAAAATTTGAAAGAAATTCCTTCTTATGCGTTTGCGGACTGCCCCGCATTGCAAGAAGTGACTATTCCGGAAACTGTCACTAATATTGGCATGTATGCTTTCATGAATTGTTCCGCTTTGAAAGAAATTACCCTTCCGAAAAGCGTTTGTGCAATTGAAGAAGCAGCATTCCGGAATTGTTCCGCTTTAGAAAAAGTGGTCATTTTCAACAATTCCTGTGAAATTAGCATGAGCAAGGACACGTTCTGCAATCACTATGAAGAAATTGAACTTCCGCCGGAAGGCTGTATAATTGAAATAGAACAATTTGCCGACTTCACCGGGGAAATTTACGGCTATCCGGATTCTACAGCGCAGACTTACGCTGAAACATATGACCGGAAATTCGTTCCCCTTGGGGAAAATCCTTCCGAAACGCCGGAAACGTATTCCGCCGGAGATGCTGACGGAGACGGGGAAGTGAATATTTTAGACGTAATTTTAGTGAATCGGGCAATTTTAGGGAAAACAACACTTTCCGAAAAACAAGTTGAAGCCGTCGACTTTAACAAAAACGGCTACCCTGAACCCGCAGAAACCTTAATGATGATGAAATATATTGTAGGCATTATTACAGACTTTTCCTGAAAAATTAAACATTCATATTCCATAACGAGTATGCAGACGGGATAATTTTTTCCCGATTGGTTCAGCAAGAACAACAAGAAATATTAAATTTCCGATACAATACAACATCGTGAACGGCAAGGCGGTGAAAATCGCCGACAAGTAAAGTTCCCCGTTAAATTCTCCGGAATACCACAGCACTGTCCACACGTCCATAGAAAAAGAGTAGACTATTCCTGAAACTACGCCGTAACTTAACAGAAAAATTTGATTTTTTTTCAGGGCAGTGCTGAAGATTCCTGCAAAAAAGCCAATCATTCCCCATGTGAACATTTGAAAAATTGTCCATGGTCCTTGCCCGAAATAAAAATTAGACAAAAATGCTGCCATTGCCCCTGTGAAAAATCCTGATTCTGCATTGAGATGCATTCCTGTTAAAATAATTATCGCTGTCACTGGTTTCAGCACTGGGAAAATTCTTCCCATTAGGCACAATGCTGTCATGATAGAAAGAATGACTAATTTTCTGGAAGTTAAATTTTTCCGTTCAATTCCGGAAAAAAACATCAGCAACGCAAAAATTACCCCTGAAAAAGCAATCAGAAGAAATTGTTTTCCTTTTAATATGACTGAAATGCAAATCAATGCCGGAAATGTCACAAACAGAGCGATTTTGATTAGTTTTCGTTTCATGATAAATCATTTCCCATTTCGCAAGTGTAAAGCCATTCAATGCAATCACCATTTTGAAGAACATATTCCGCACAGCCTAAAGAAGAAAATTCCCCGTTGACTTGATACAGCCAGCCGGACAAATCGCCGAATTGCATTTCATAAAGATGATCAATTGCGGAAATATAATTTTCTTCATGTTCAATTTGAATTTCATACGCCTGCGCCGCCTGCATTAACACGTCATACGCCGTTTCGCCGTCCGTGAAAGGAATTTCCGTCGGTGCTAAAATGATTCCATTTTCGGGAATAGTTTCTGTTTTTCCAATTAACGTATCACAGCGAATACTTAAGGTAATTGTTCCGGAAACGGAATTTTTTTGCAAGGCATTTGGGGTATAATATTCTTCCGGTGTGGAAATGTTCACAAAATACACGACAAAAACGCCTGTTAGCATTACGCCCGAAACGAAAAGCAAATTTTTCCTGTTAAATTTTTTCCGGAAAAATAAAATAATTCCCACTCCGCACCCGATAAACAAAATTCCTCCGAATGCAAAATATTTCCATTTTGGGAAAACAGGAGATGACTTTTCCGGCAGGGGGAAATTTTTTTGAGGGGAAATGTTTTCCGTTGTTGTTTCTGTTGTGGTGGTTGTTTCAGAAAAAGTGGACATTTCTGAATTGTTTACGATTTCTGAAACAGTGGACGAACTGAAAATCAATTCTGTAGTACTGGAAAAATTCGAAAAAACAGAAGAAATTGCTGTTGTTTCCGTGACTGGTTCAGTAAAATTCGTTTCTGTTTCTGTTGCTGTTTCGGTTACAGGGAAAGTTTCTTCTTCTGGGAAAATTTCTATTTCCGGGGAAAGAATTTCCATTTCTGTTTCTGGAGAAAAATTTTCCGTTTCGGGAATTGTTTCATTTTCAGGGAAATTTCTGTCTAACAGGAAAAAAGCACTTTCCTGATTTTGCATTCTCTGGTAAGCCACTAACGCATCTAACACTTGACTGGTTGCCATAGCATTGAATGTTCCGTCAAGCGTGTGGGAAAATGTGCCGTCTTCCAGCTGAAAAGCGTTTAACGCCTGCAAAAGGGTATTTCCGTTTTTTATGAATCGTTCGTCGGAAAAGGCATCCATTCCCAACGCTGAAAGGGCAATAATGACTTGTGCAGTGCTTTCCGGATTTTCTACGCCGTAACTTTGAAAACCGCCGTTTTCTAATTGTTTTCCGGAAAGAAATGTAATTCCTCGTTCGCAAGCGGTTTGTACTTCAGGAATTTCTGAATGAATTGCTAACGCCTGAATGCACATGGCAGTTACGTCCACGTCTCCGAATGTTCCCATTAACGCCCAACCGCCGTCTTCTTTTTGCAAGGCAAGAATTTCCTGAATGACGTTTTCCGTGGAAAAATTTTCACAAGTGAAACCATTATTCAGCAAATGCAAACCGAAAACCCAACTCATAATTCCTTGTTGTCCGGTTGCCGTGTTTAATGTTTCTGTAATATAGGGTTCATCTGTTCCGGAAGCTGCCAGTGCAAGCGCATATTTCAAGCGGGAAGAAGCGGAATAAATTTCCTGATTTTCTAAATAAGCTAATAAATTTTCATGATATTCCGAAAAATCATATTCGCTTTCCTGACTTAATGCGAAAATATACCATTCTGAAGTTCCCGCCTGTTCGGCGAGTTCTCCGTCAATCCATTCCTGAATATTTTCCGGAAGTAAATTTTCCAGTAAAATAGAAACGTCTTCCGCATGGGCGGAAATTTGCACCGGAAGTAAAAAAATGATAATTAAAAAAAAAGAAAAAATTTTTTTCAGCATAAGTTCACCCATTCAAAAAAATAATGCGGATAACAGGAATTGAACCTGCATGGATTACTCCGCCAGAACCTAAATCTGGTGCGTCTGCCAGTTCCGCCATATCCGCATAAATTCAGTATAGCATATTTTTACATATTTGTCAAGTGATAATTCAGAAAAAAACGGGAATGATAATTTCGGGCATACAGCCCCGCAGAAAGGAGAACGTCATGAAAAAACAACTTTATGCGATTTCTTTATTTACAGCATTGTGCCTGACTGCCTGCGGAAGAAATAACCACGAAGAAGAAACTACAACGAAAATTCCGCAGACGGGAACAATTGTCACTGAAAGACCGAATCACCCCGTTCATGATGCCATTGACGAGGGAAAAGATATTGTCAGTGATGTTGTTAATGACGGAAAAAATGCCGTCAATGATGTGGCAGATGCTGTAGACGATGCCGTCGGCAACCGAACTGGAAATACAGATGTTCATGATAATTATCAGGCGAATGACGACGGAAAAACAAACGAAAAAACAAGATAATCATAAAATTCTGCACAGCGTTTTGCTGTGCAGAATCATTCAAGCCATTTCTGTTTCACGGATATATTTTTCCACGAATTGGTCAAATGGAATGGGTTTAGAATAAAAATAGCCTTGTAAACTGTTCACGCCGTAAGTTTTCAGATAATCACGCATTTGTGCGCTTTCCACGCCTTCCACACAAACTTCAGCGGAAAATGCATCCGCAAGATTGGAAATAAATCTGACTGTGTGCTGGTCTGGCGCACTTTTTTCTACATTCTTCACATATTCACGGTCAATTTTCACGGTGTCAACAGGTAATTCCCGCAAAATGCCCAAAGAAGAAAATCCCGTGCCGAAATCGTCTAACGCTACTCGTATTCCGTGTTCACGGAATGTGGCAAACATTTTCTTCAGTAAAGAAATATCCAGTAAACGACAGCGTTCAGTAATTTCTAAACATAAATTGCGTGCGGGGAATCCTGTTTCTTCCAGTAAATTCAACACCATTTCCACGAAATCATTTTGTTCCAGCTGTGCATAGGATAAATTCACATTCATGATGAAATCAGGATATTTGTCAAGCATTCGTTTTCCGTCTTCCATTGCCTGCTGAAGAATCCATTTTCCCAATTCAGGGAATAACGGGTCTTGTTCCAGAACGGGAATAAACTGTATCGGCGGAATTGTTCCGTAGAGGTCATTTTTCCAGCGAATTAACGCTTCCATGCCTTTTAATTTTTCCGTTCCAGCGTCCACAATGGGCTGATAGCATAAGTAAAAGCCTTTGCAATTTTCGGAAACGCTGTTCCGAATGACATTCAATTTTTCAATCATGAGACGGTTTTCGTCACTGAGTTCTTCAGCGAAAACAACCGGTTCACCAAGACGGCGGTTTTTCGATTCGTAGTAAACATATTTCAGGCAGGAATAAACCGTTTCTTTGCTGATGTTGAAATTATCAATCCGGACAATTCCGGCATTCAGCGAAAGACTGATATGTTTTTCATCAACGTAAAAATCATGTGCTAAATCAGATTTCAATTGTTTATAAATTACGGAAAGCTGTTCCGGCGAAAGAGTAGCACTCATAATGGCAAATTTCGTGCCGTCCATGCGGTAAACAGCACCTTTATTGGCATAAGATTTTTTTAATAATTTGCCGAGTCTCTGCAAAACTCTATTGCCGAATTTGTAGCCGTAAATGTCGTTCACGTCCGAAAAACTTGTAATTCCGGTCATTAACACGGAATATTCCTTATGTTCTATGAAAATTGACTGCAAATCATCGAAAAAGCCGTATAAACTTCTTAACCCTGTAATGCTGTCAATGTCACTCATTATGCCATGATTTTTAATTGCACCGCCGAAATATTCCGGATTGCCTTCCGCATCACGAATGACCACACCACGGCAGGTACACATCGCATATGTACCGTCTTTCGCTAAAGCCCTGTACTGCATATCATGTCCATTATCCTGACCGCTGAAAATTTTTTCAATGCTCTGATGATAAGGCGTGCGGTCTTCCGGATGAATATGCTCTTCCCAAATTTTTCCGGCGTTATGCATGTAAATATCCGGCAAACCGAAAAATTCCACTGCTTTTTTCGCCCAGCGGGAATAATCTTCTTTCATATCGCAAAGATAGACGTAGCTATCAGAAGCAATAATGCTGAACGCCTCGAATAATTCATCTAATTTCTGTTTTCTGTCTGGTTTCATCCTACATCTCCCCTTACGAAAACGTGTAACTTCAAAAATCATATTAACTTTATTTTAACATATTTTCAATAAAAAGTCAACGGTTTTATACAATTTTCGCTAAATTCAATAAAAAATGGCAAAAGTTTTAGTCAATATGCCGAATTTAAATTTTTTTCAAAATTTTGTCTGATTTTCGCCTTCTCATGTGTATTATTAGTAAAATCACCAGAAAGGAAGAATGATATGATGATTCTGGCACAGAACATGTCCCAACCGGAAGAATTACAGCAGAATGCCATTCAGATGACGGGCGTTTCGTTCGCTGTGGTCGACCAATATCAGGACATGATTTACAGAACAGCCCTAACCATGACCAGAAATCATGCAGATGCAGAAGATGTTTTACAGGAAGTGTTTTTCAAATATTTCCGGTTAAAGCCGGCGTTTGAAAGTGAATCTCATCAGAAAGCATGGTTTTTGCGGGTGACCATTAACGAATGCAAGAATTTAATGCGCAGTGTCTGGAAACGTTGCCGTTCAGAATTAAATTTTGAATTATACGGCAAGCCGGAAAACGAAACACAAGAAGACACGCCTGTTTTGCGTGCAGTAATGAAACTTCCTGAAAAATATCGCATAGTGATTTATTTATATTACTATGAAGAATATTCCGTCAGGGAAATTTCCGGCATTACCGGACAATCAGAAGCGGCAGTTTCTCAGCAGCTTGTGCGGGGCAGAAAAAAACTCAGAAAATCACTGGAAGGGGGAGAATCATGAATTTACGTAAAGAAATTCATCAGGCGTATGACCACATTCATGTTCCGGAAGAGGTGTCCGAAAAACTAAAACAAGAACTTTACCAGAAAGATTTTCGGGAAGAAGAACTCGGCGAATTTCAGGAAGAAATTTTTTCCGGGAAACGTTCCGGAAAATATTTGAGTTTCGTTGCTGCGTCGATTATTTTAGGGGTGACCGTCAGCGTGACCATGTGGGGAATGCTTGACCATCGTTCAGAAGACGTGCTGAAACCTGCGGCAACTGTTCCGGTAGAATATACTTCCGAAACGGAAACGCCCACGGAAACGGAATTTTCAGAAGCGGAAGCTGCCGCTGAAGAAGCTGAAATGTTCGTTTTTGAAGAAGATGAATAATGTTTCACATTCGGGGTATACTTCTACTGGCAGAAAATTTCTGTCAGATTGGAGTGAATGGCAATGAGCAAGAAAAAGAAACAAAATCAGAACCCTTCTTCTGAACAGAATACGGAAAACACCAGAGAACAACATTCCGAAAATTAACAACTTAACGAAAAATTCCCCATGTTTCAAACATGGGGAATATTTTTAAACTTAAGATAACAGGCGGAAACGTTTCACATCGCCGATATTTTCCATAAATATGGATTTCGGGCTGGCAAGTGTCTGATTTTCCGAATTAGTATAAATCACTAATTCTTCTAACGTTTCACTATGCGTTGCAATTGCGGTAATGGTGTAAGTGTTGCCTTTCAAATCAACATATTGCTGACCAACGGCAATTTCTACAGGAGTTTCTTCTTTTTCCGGTTTCGGTTCGGGCTGAACGTTCACAATATCGTCATTTACCAAAATCATGGAAGAATATGGCTCAACATGCAAATGCACACAACCATTTTCAACAGGAATGATTTTTCCGGTGAGAACGTCCACAAGTCCGCTGTATTGGGTGTTAAATTGCATATCATAGGCGTTTTCATCTAAATTCAATGCCACATAAAGGCTTTGCCCGTCAAGTTCTTTCGCAAATAATAACTGCCGGTTCGTAATCTGATAGCGGTGATAATTTCCGGTGCGCATTGCCGGATAGGCACGGTAAATTCTGCCTAATTTCACAATGTGCTGATATAACGCCATATTTTCATTTTTGAGTTCGTTCAACTCTAAACACGGGCGCATGGGGGAATCGTCCCAGCCGTCACGTTTTGCGCCTTTAATGCCGTATTCACTGCCATAATAAATTGACGGTATACCCGGCATAGCGTACAAAAGCGTGTAACAAGTATTTAAATACTGTTCCTTTTCGAGTTTGCTGGCAAGGCGGTCAACATCGTGATTATCTACGAAATTATATAATTTAATATTCCGGTAAATTCCGCCGTTTGCGCCGGATTGGCGGTTAATGGAATAGTCAATTTCGAAATAATTCTTCGTGTTATGGGAAGACCAAATGCCTTTGAAACATTCGTAATTCGTAACAGAATCTAACATTTCCGGATTTGCCCAACGGTTATAATCGCCGTGAATGATTTCTCCCATTAACCAAAATTCCGGATTACGGCTTTTACAGAACTGCCGGATTCTTTTGAAGAAATTAAAGTCAATGCAGTCTGCTGCATCAAAACGAATGCCGTCAATCTGAAATTCGTCCATCCAGTAAGCCACCGCATCTAATAAATATTGGCAAACGTCCGGATTCTGTAAATTTAATTTCACTAAATTGTAATGCCCATTCCAACCTTCATACCAGAACGGGTCACCGCAAGGAGAATGACCGCCGAAATTTAAATTCTGAAACCAACCGCAATAGGGCGAATTTTGCCCCTTTTCCTGAATGTCCGTGAAAGCGAGAAACTTTCTGCCCACATGATTGAATACCCCATCAAGAATGACATGGATTCCGTTTTTGTGAAATTCTTCACAAATATGCTTGAACATGGCATTATCGCCAAGTCTCCGGTCAATCATTTTATAATCAATGGTATCATAGCCGTGTTCCACAGATTCAAAAATCGGGCTGAAATACACAGCGTCAACATTCATTTCCAGTAAATGCGGAATCCAGTCTAACACTTTTTCCAATCTTCTGACCGGTTCACCGCCTTCATTCGTTTTTGGTGCGCCACAGAACCCTAACGGATAAATATGATAAATAATTGCGTTTTCGTACCAACTCATGAAAATTTCTCCTTATGTGTGAATTTTAGTTTGATTTGTCTTGTTTCAAAATGCCTTCTAAATAATATGTCGCTTCCATGTCTGCTACATTCAAGGCGAATGCTAACGGGAATAATTCGAACGCTTTTCCCACATTGTTAATTTGTTCGCTGTTGGCAGCATTCGAAAAGCCCATATGATACCGAATGGCAAAGGCTTCTTCTCTTGACAGGCGCATATATCCAGAAATAATATATACTGATTTTTCGCCGTGTCCGTAGGGAAGCTGGTCATCTATTCTGTAATATGGCACTTTTTCCCAAGCACCTTTGGCGTTTTTCGCATTGCGGTAATCCACAACGTAAAAATTCATTTTGCATAAATCATGCAGCAGTGCAACAAGTGCAATTGTTTCTTCTGAATAGTCCATGTGATAAATTTCTTTCGTCCGTGGTCGGGAAAGATAATCTGTCAAGCAATGGTAAACGTTAAGGCTATGCTGAACAAGCCCGCCTTCACATGCTCCGTGAAATCTCGTGCTTGAGGGAGCCGTGAAAAAGTCGCTTGCTTCACTGGTTAAATAGTCCAGTAACCGCTGTGCGCCGGTACGTTGGATTTTTTCTTGATAAATCTGAATAAATTCGTCTTTAGCTGTCATAAAAGCATCACTCCTGAATAAACAGTACTGTTTTCAGTATAGCATAGAACGAAAAAAAAATCAAGCATTTTGTGTAAAAATCATGATTTAGCACAGAAACTAACTATTAAATTTGGTGAAATTTAATAAAATTTTGAACATTTGAAATTTTTGATTGTTTTTCTTGACAAATCGGAATAAATATGTTATAATAAAGTAAAATAGTTCGGAAATGAGGAAATTTTTATGCAAATTATTACCGTAGATGAAAATAAATGCATCGGTTGTAATGCTTGCGTGCGTGTCTGTCCTGTACATGCCAACATTACCCGCCTGAAAGACGGCACAACGGATGAATTTATTACCACAATTGATTCACAGGCTTGTATCAATTGCGGCGAATGTGTAAAAGTCTGCCGGCATAATGCACGGGGCTATATTGACCATTTCGAAATTTTCAAAGATTATTTTGAAAATAAAAAAGAAATGATTCTGATTGTTGCGCCGGCTGTCCGTACCAGTTACCCCAACGGCGAATGGAAAGTTTTACTCAGCTGGCTCAGGAAAAACGGCAACTGCCGCATTTATGACGTTGGTTTCGGGGCGGACATTTGTTCTTACATGTATAACCGTTACTTAACGGAAAACCCCGGCAAGAAATTAATTACTCAGCCTTGCCCCGCTGTGGTGAATTACATTCAGAAATATAAGCCGGAACTGCTTTCTTATTTGTCGCCCGTGCTTAGTCCGGTAGGCTGTTTGGCTGTCTGGTTAAGAAAATACCAGAAAGAAACTGTGCCAATGTTCATGCTTTCCCCGTGCATTGCGAAAACCAGCGAAACAGAACGTGAAGGCTTATATGATTATAACGTCACGTTCAAAAATTTAGACAAGTACGTGAACAAAAGAAAAATTGACTGGGACGCACCTGCTGAATTTAAATTCGATGCGTTAGAAGGCAGTATCGGCAGAATGTACCCCATGCCCTCAGGCTTGAAGGAAACAATGTTAATGCTGAATCCGTCTTTAGTGATTCGTAATACAGAAGGCATTCATGAATTGTATCCCACGCTTGACCGTTACGCTGAAACGCCTGACGAAAGTAAACCGGACGTGTTAGACGTTCTGAACTGCCGTCACGGCTGCAATCGTGGAACGGCGTTACAAGAAGAAGATACTACACTTCTGGAAGTGGAACAAATCATGCATAGAATTACCGAAAAAAGCATTAAGGAAACCAGCGGCGGAATTTTCGGTATTGGGCGTTTCAAGCGGTTCAAAGAATTTGATAAAACGCTGAAATTAAATGATTTCCTGACCCGTTACCACGACGAAAGCGCACACCGCCCGAAATTAACTGCTGATGATTATCAGAACGTATTCAAGCACATGCACAAATTTGATATTATTTCCCAGAATATCAACTGCGGGGCTTGCGGGTATAAGCATTGCCGTGATATGGCGTATGCCATTTATTATAATCTGAATGTTCGGGAAAACTGCATTTATTACCTGAAACAAAGCCTCAAAGATAAATATGCTGAACTCGAAACAAGATACAACGAAGCCGTGCAGAAACTCGAAAAACTCGAAAACCAGAATGTTTAAACAGTTCAGACCGGAAATTTTCCGGTCTGTTTTATTTTTAAATTAAATTAATCGGGAGTAATACGGCAAGCATAACAACGGAAATTCCCGAAAAAATAAGTAAATAGCGCATAGGTTTTGCGTTTTCGCTTTTCCGGTAAAGCTGATAAGAAATTAAACTTGCCATAGAGGCAATTAACGTTCCTAATCCGCCTAAATTGACCCCTAATAATAAAGCTTTTCCGTTTTCGGTGAATCCGGACAACATCACCGCTGCCGGAACATTGCTGACTACTTGCGAAAGTAAAACGCTGACGAGAATTTCTCTTCCCGAAAGAATCGATGAGAAAAATTCCCTTACCGGTTCAATTCTGGCAAAATTCCCCACGAACACGAAAAAACAAATAAATGACCCTAATAACGCATAATCTACTTTTTTAAACAGCGTTTTATTCGTGAATAACGCCGTGAAAATCGAAACGAATAAACAACCCCAGTCCGGAATGATTCTGAACACGGTCAGTAAACAGAAAATAAATAATAAGCTATAAATGCAAAATTCTTTCCGGTTAATTTCCGGAAGAATATTTTTTTCCGGTTCGCAAACAGTTTTAGGAATCAGCAAAGTAAATAATAACAAAAGCACAAGGCTGAATATTCCTGTTGGCAGCATTGTTTCCAGAAAATCTTTTGCATTCAGTTGATATTTATCATATAAAAATAAATTCTGCGGATTTCCTACAGGTGTCATCATACTGCCCATATTGGCAGCAGCCGTTTCCAGTGCAATGGTGAACATTTTCGCTTTTTCGTCGGGAATATTCCGGAACGTGAAAATGGTTACCGGAACGAAAGTAATTAACGCTACATCATTTGTCACCAGCATTGCCGAAAAAAAACAGATGAAAATAAACATCATGGCTAATTTCCGCACTGAACCGGATTTCTTTAATAAAAACGCCGTTAATTGGTCGAAAATTCCTGTATGGCTTAATCCTGCTACGGCAATCATTAACGAAAATAATTCAATTAACACGGTAAAATTGCAATACTCTAAATAATTCTTGTCCGGCGGAATGATGAATGCCGTCATTACTGCTAAAATAAACGCTATGCACAACACTGGCTGTTGTTGAAAAATTTTCCGCATAAATTTCCCCCTTTCGTGAAAAATACTGTCCAGAAACGATTCTGAACAGTATCTGCATTATTCTGCATCGGGAAGCATGAGTTTCACCATAACGGCTTTCTGGGCGTGCAGTCGGTTTTCTGCCTCGTCAAAAATTTCCTGCGCATGGTTTTCAAACACTTCCGCTGTAATTTCTTCCCCACGGTGTGCCGGAAGACAATGCATCACCATTGCATCTGCATGAGCTGCCGCCATCACTTCTTCATTGACTTGATAGCCTTTGAAAGCAATTTTCCGCTGTTCAATTTCGGATTCCATACCCATGGAAGACCAAACGTCCGTGAAAATCACATCTGCATCTGTTGCCGCTTCTAAAGGATTTCCCGTTAACGTAAAACCGCCCTGCTGTTCAGCGAAATCTAATACTTTTTTGTCGGGGTGATACCCGTCAGGACAAGCCACAGAAACTTGCATACCGACTTTTAAACCGCCGACAATTAAAGAATTAGCCATATTATTCCCGTCGCCGATATAGCACATTTTTAAACCGTCAAAATTCGCTTTATATTCCCGAATGGTTAATAAATCCGCAAGCACCTGACACGGGTGGCAGAAATCTGTTAAGCCGTTAATAATCGGAATTGTTCCGTATTCGGCTAAATTTTCCACTTCTTCCTGTGCGAATGTCCGAATCATAATGCAATCTAAATAACGAGATAACACCCTTGCCGTATCCTGCACGGGTTCCCCTCTGCCAATCTGTAAATCATTCGCTGAAAGAAACAGCGGATACCCCCCTAATTGATACATTCCCGTTTCGAAAGATACTCTCGTTCTGGTAGAAGCCTTCTGGAAAATCATGCCGAGTGTTTTCCCTTCCAGCATTCTGTGGGGAATATTATGTTTTGTCTGGTATTTCAGTTTGTCCGCAAGGTCAAGAATGTCAAAAATTTCCTGACGGGACAAATCTAACATTTTCAAAAGATGTTTCATCAAAAAAATCCTCCTGCATTATTTATTGATTTCTCCGAAACATTTGTCTACGGCAACCGCAAACAATGGGAAAAAATCATCAAAAGTATGTTCTTCAAACGTCAGCGTGTAAATTAAATCATTATTGACTAATTTTGCTGTACTCAATGTGCCAATCTGCACGTCATTCCGGTAAAGAATAAAATTTTTCGGGTCTTTGCCTTTAAGTTCATAAATCGTATCAATCGTTTCAAATTGAATACTCGGGTCAATGAACATGGATTTACACAGCACTTTCATGAAAAACCGTTCATTCAGCTGGATTTCATATTCTGGTTTTTTTCCGCTGGAAGTCCGTTTCATGGTGTATAAAATATAACCGCTTGCATCATAAAAAGTCGTCAAGGGACTGCCGAATAATTTTCTTGCTTTGGTCGCATGGTAAAGTTCCCGTTCTTTATTGTCAGTGACGACATATTTTCCTGAACCTTTGGCGGTAATGAACAATTCCATTAAAATTCCCCCCTTTATGATGCCGAAATGCATTGACAAAGAATTTCAGCACCTGTTTCCAGTTCCTGACGGGAAATATTCAACGGCGGAAGAAGTCTCACACGGTCTTTAGCAGTTAAAACGAGCAGCCCTTTTTTCAGGCAAGTGTCACGAACGGCAGCGGCAGTTTTCGTTTTCAGCTGAATGCCAATCATTAAGCCTAAACCGGAAACAGAGACTACTTCTTCTAAAGAAGTTAATTTTCTCCGTAAGAAATCGCCTTTTTCCTGCACTTCATTCAATAATTCCGGTGTAATCTGGTTTAAAATGGCTAAAGCTCCGGCGCAAACAACAGGATTTCCGCCGAACGTTGAACCGTGGGAACCGGAATTTAACACGTCAGCGAATTTTTCATCAGCGAGACAAACGCCAATGGGAAGACCACCGCCGAGACCTTTCGCTGTTGTGGTAATATCTGCATGACAATGATAATGTTCCCCAGCGAATAATTTTCCAGTTCTGCCAATTCCTGTCTGTACTTCGTCCGCAATCATCAGAATATCTTTTTCTGTGCAAATTTTCCGAATTTCCTGTACGAATGTTTCATCTAATGCCATGACACCGCCTTCACCCTGAACGTATTCAATCATGATAGCGCAAACATTTTCGTCAAGATTTTTGTATAAATCTTCAATTTGATTCGCCTGCACAAACCGAAAACCGCCCGTGAACGGGTAGAAATACTGGTGAAAAACATCTTGCCCAGTTGCGGAAAGCGTTGTAATGGTTCTTCCGTGAAACGAATTTACTAACGTTAAAATGACGTTTCTGTTGCGGGAATATTTTTCCGTGCTGTATTTTTTCGCTAATTTTATGGCGCATTCGTTTGCTTCCGCACCGCTGTTCGCATAGAATAATTTTGCATAGCCGGACATCTGGCATAATTTTTCGGCAAGCTGTGCCTGTGGAACATGATAAAATAAATTTGATGTATGCTGTAATGTGTTCACCTGTTCGCAAACGGCTTCCGCCCATTTTGGATTACAGTAGCCGAATGACATTGTGCCGATACCGCTTCCGAAATCGAGATAAGTTTTCCCTTCTGCATCGTGGCAAGTTGCGCCATGACCGTCGGCAAGAACTACCGGATTTCTTGCATAAGTCGGCATAATGTGCAGATTGGTTTGTTCAATAATATCCAAAAAATTTCTCTCCTTTACTGATAAATCACTAATATTACGCCATAAGCAATTAAAATGCTAATTCCGGCAGTTAAACAAAATATTTTTCTGTATTTCCTTGTGCTGCTGTTCACGATACCGAAAACAGAAGGACAGGTTTTTTCATAATAAATTTTGATTTTGTCGCCGTTCTGGTAATCATATTGCCATTCTGGAATTAGTATTCTTGCGGTAGACGTGCATTCACCGTTTTCCGTCTGGTAGCGCACAACAGGCGCAAAACAGGGAACATTTTGCCGGGTTTGCATTTGGCAAACTTTTCCGACAACTTCCCCTTCTGTATAAATGGGTTCTTTGACAGCATGTAATTTTTCCGGAAGAAATGCCGCAATCATGCAAATGATTCCGACTATGACCGGAAAATTCCAAACAAGCCACATCACCGGAATTGTGTGCCGAGTCCCTCATTCGAGAGAATTTCAATTAAAATGGAATGTGGCACTCTGCCGTCAATAATGGCAGTTTTTTTCACGCCACGGCGGACGGCTTCCACGCAACAATCAATTTTCGGAATCATACCGCCGGAAATAATGCCACGCTTTTTCATGAATGGAACTTCACTCACATTCACGGAAGAAATTAACGTGTTCGGGTCGTTTTTATCCCGAAGTAAACCGGCAATGTCAGTCAGTAAAATCAATTTTTCCGCTTTTAAATCAGCGGCAATGCGGGAAGCGGCAGTATCGGCGTTGACGTTGTACGCCTGCCCGTTTTCGTCACAGGCAACTGTGGCAATGACAGGAATCACATCATTATGCAATGCATCTGTAATAGGTTTAGCATTGACTTTTTTAATATTGCCGACAAAGCCTAAATCTTCATCATTTTCCCCGTAAGCCCGTTCAGCGAGTAACATTTTTTCATCTAAACCGCATAACCCAACAGCTTGACCGCCTTTCTGCCCTAACATCGTCACAAGTTCTTTATTGACTTTTCCGGCGAGAACCATTTTCACCACGTCAATTGTCTGTTCGTCCGTGTAACGTAAACCGTTAATGAATCGGCTTTCAATGCCTAATTTTTGCAGCATGTCATTAATTTCAGGACCACCGCCATGAACTAAAACAATTTTAATGCCGACAAGCGTTAATAATACAATATCACTCATTACGGCTTGTTTTAATTCTTCGTTAGTCATGGCATTACCGCCGTATTTAATGACAACTACTTTATTATGATATTTCTGAATATATGGCAAGGCATCGTTGAGAATCCTTGCCCGAATTTCATTAGAAATTTTTAAATTCTCCATCAATTTTCATTCTCCTTAACTCCGGTAATCGCCATTAATCCGGACATAATCATAAGTTAAATCGCAACCCCAGACAACCGCTTTTCCGGTTCCTGTTCCCACATTCAGCAACACTAAAATTTCTTCTTCCGAAAGAATTTTTTTCGCTTGTTCTTCGGAAAAGGCAATGCCTTCACCATTCCGGCAGACATCAATTTTTCCGGCAGAAGAGGCGAACGAAACGGAAATTTCCGGAATGTTAATTTTTACAGGAGCATAACCAAGAGCGCAAAGCACCCTGCCCCAGTTGGCATCTGCACCGAACATAGCTGCCTTAAACAAATTAGAAGTAATCACAGATTTAGCTAAAATTTCCGCTGTGTTATCATTTTCAGCACCTGTGCAGAAACATTCAATTAATTTCGTTGCGCCTTCTCCGTCACGAGCCATCATGCGGGACAAATTCATTAACACGGTATAGAGCGCATCTTTGAATTGTTCAAAATCTGTATCCGGTTTCTGAATTTCGGGATTTTCCGCTAAACCGTCCGCAAGTAAACAAATCATGTCATTAGTGGACGTGTCGCCGTCCACGCTGACGTGATTCAGCGTTACCGGAACAACGTCATGTAAAGCTAATTTCAGCATGTCGGCGGAAATATGACAATCCGTTGTGACGAAAGTCAAAGTTGTTGCCATATTCGGGTGAATCATTCCGCTGCCTTTCAGCATTCCGCCGAGACGGCAAATTTTCCCCTGTAACGTAAATTCTACAGCAACTTCTTTCGGCATGGTGTCCGTCGTCATCATTGCGTTTAACGCAAGCGAATGATTTTCAGAACATAACCCTTTCACAAGTTCCGGAATGCCTTTCTGAATGGGTTCAATCGGAAGTTTCTGCCCAATTACGCCCGTAGAAGCGACAATGATTTCATTTTCCGGCAATTGTAACGCCTCAGCGGTTAATTTTGCCATTTGTTCAGCGACTTCCAAACCGTCAGCGTTGCAAGTATTCGCATTAACAGAATTTACAATAATTGCCTGTGCGGAATCATTTTCGAGATGTTTTCTTGTTAAGGCAAGCGGTGCGCCCTGTACTTGATTAGTGGTATACATGGCAGCAGCACGGCAGGGCTTTTCGGCGTAAATCAGCCCTAAATCTAATTTTTCCGGCTGAATTTCCTCTGCTGAATTTGTCATTGCCTGTTTAATTCCGCAATAAATTCCGTTCGCCTGAAATCCCTTTGCAGCGCACACTCCGCCCTCCACAAAGGGAAATCCTTTAAATTCTTTCTTATTCAACCAAACAACCCTTCTTTTGAAAAAATTTAAAAATTTAAAAATTTTAAATTAAACCTGTTGTTTCTTCAATTCCCATCATGATATTCAGGCACTGCACTGCCGCACCTGATGCGCCTTTCCCTAAATTGTCAAGCCTTGCGCAAAGTAAAATTTGTTCATCATTCCCGAAAGTGAAAATTTCCAGCTTATTCTGTCCGCTAAGCGTGTTCGATGCTAAAAAGAATGTATTTTGTTCTTCTGCGGAAAGTATTGGATTCACGGAAACTAATTTCGCATTTTGATAATGTTCCTGATAAGTCTGATTGACTTGTTTTAAGGAAATTTTCCGGTCAAGCATTCTTGTTTGAATGGGAATGGAAACAACCATGCCGCTGTAATAATCGCAAATTATCGGGTTAAACATTGGCTTTTGCGATAAACCCGAAAATAATTGCATTTCCGGCAAATGTTTATGATGTTGAGAAAGCGCATACTGACGAGGGGAAAAAAATTCTTCCGGTTTCTGTTCAGATTCGTAAATGGTAATTGCCTTTTTCCCTGCGCCGCTGTAGCCGGAAGTAGCATACGCAAAAATAGGGAAGTCTTCCGGAATTAAGCCATTTTTCACGAGTGGGCGCACTAAGGAAATGAACCCGCTGGCATAGCACCCCGGAACGGCAGTTTTAGAAGAATTTGTCAATTTTTGTCGAAATTCATCAGACAATTCCGGAAAGCCATAAACCCATTCAGGATTTGTTCTATGCGCTGTAGACGCATCAATGAAACGTGTTTTCCCGTTCGCTAACTGAACGGCTTCCCTTGCGGCATCATCTGGCAGACAAAGAAAGGTAAACTCCGCTTCCGCCATAATTTCCGCACGTTTTGCCTTGTTATGCCTGTCTTCTTCTGCAATTTTTAATAATACTATATCTTGACGGAATTCTAAACGGCTGACAATTTTCAGTCCGGTTGTGCCTGCCTGACCGTCAATGTAAACTTTTACTGGCATTTAACTTTCTCCTTTGTGGTGATGTTCCGGCTTATTTTCATCGTCCGGTTCACGGGGGCATTTCCACAGGCTGTAAGCACAGCACGAAATGAAACAAATTACCGCCCACGCAACCGAAATCCGGAAACTGTTGAACAGTTCCCCAATGAGAAATTCTCCGGTAATCCAAATTAACACACTCAGAAATGAGAGCGAAAAAATAAATTTCAGCTGTCGTTTTTTCATGATTGTTCTAATTTTTGCAAATCGTTCAGAAGATGTTCAATCTGAATGCGAACGGCTTCAGGGGAAGAAGCCCCGTAAGATTTCCGTTCTTTCAGGCAAGTTTCTAAATTGATTGCCTGATAAATATCTTCTGTGAAAAGCGGCGACATATTCTGATATTCTTCGAGAGGAAGAGTTTCTAAAGTTAAATTTTTCTGAATACATTCCGCAACGAGTGTTCCGGTGAGTTTATACGCATCACGGAAGGGCATACCTTTTCTGACGAGATAATCGGCGCAGTCTGTCGCATTGATAAAGCCTTTAGCGGCAGCATGACGCATATTTTCCTTGTAAACCTGCATTGTTTTCAGCATGGGAATGAACGTTTTCAGGCAGAGTTTTGTATTATCAATCGCATCGAAAATGGCTTCTTTGTCTTCCTGCATGTCTTTGTTGTAAGCAAGCGGTGTGCCTTTCATCATCGAAAGCAAAGTCATTAAATCGCCGTAAATTCTGCCGGTTTTCCCTCGAATTAGTTCAGTCACATCAGGATTTTTCTTCTGTGGCATAATGGAAGAACCTGTTGCATAGGCATCATCAAGTTCAATGAATTTAAATTCCCACGAACACCAGAGAATAATTTCTTCCGAAAATCTGGATAAATGCATCATTAATATCGCTAAGGCATTACATAATTCAATGCAGAAATCCCTGTCAGAAACGCCGTCAAGGCTATTTTCCACGGGTTTCCGGAAATGTAATAATTCTGCGGTTCTGTTCCGGTCAATTGGGTAAGTTGTTCCGGCAAGCGCACCGCTGCCTAAAGGACATTCATTCATTCTGTCGATTGCGTCATCAATGCGGGAATAATCCCGTTTCAGCATTTGCGCATAGGTTAAAATATGATGTGCGAAAGTAATTGGCTGCGCTCTTTGCAAATGCGTGTACCCCGGCATAATGGTTTCTGTGTGTTGCTGTGCCGTTTCACAAATTGTTTTAATCAATGTTAAAATTAATTTTTGAATATCCTGAAACGCATCACGCAAATAAAGCCGAATATCTAAAGCCACTTGATCATTTCTTGAACGTGCCGTGTGCAGACGTTTTCCCGTGTCGCCGAGACGGTTCGTGAGTTCCGCTTCCACGAACATGTGAATATCTTCCGCATTAGGGTCAAGTTTTAATTTTCCCGTGTCTAAATCTTCTAAAATTCCGGCTAATCCGGTAACGATTGCTTCACTTTCTTCCTGTTCGATAATGCCGCATTCGCCTAACATCACCGCATGGGCAATACTTCCCCGAATGTCCTGTCGGTACATTCTCGCATCGAACGCAATGGAAGAATTGAACGCATTCACGGTTTCGTCTTCTTCTTTTGAAAATCTTCCTGCCCAAAGTGCCATAATTTTCCTCCGGTTAGTTGATAAAATAATCAATTATTTTGATTTGTTTATGCATATGACTAAACGCAAAGCAGGAGATTTCTGCAAAATCTCCCTGCATTGCGTAAATCAAAAAGAAAAGTTTACTGTTTATTTCTCTGCTGGTCGAGTTTCGCTTTAACCTTAATCGGCAAGCCGAACAAGTTAATGAATCCGGCACTGTCTCTCTGGTCGTAAACTTCATCTGCGGAGAATGTCGCAATCTGTTCATCATATAATGTATAGGGAGAAGTGACACCAGCGTTAATGATATTGCCCTTGTATAATTTCAGGCGAACGTCACCGGTAACCGTTTTCTGTGTTTCGGTCACAAAAGCGGAAAGGGCTTCTCTTAATGGGGTGTACCACTGACCATTATAAACAATATCAGCGAATTTAATGCCGAGATATTGTTTCATTCTTGCAGTTTCTTTATCAATTGTAATCGTTTCCAGAACTTCATGCGCATGGTAAAGAATTGCCCCGCCAGGTGTTTCATATACGCCTCTGGACTTCATGCCGACAAGGCGGTTTTCCACTAAATCGGCTAAACCAATGCCATTTTCCCCGCCGAGTTTATTTAATGTCGTCACAATTTCCGTGCCGTTCATGGGTTTACCGTCAATTGCTGTCGGAACGCCCTTTTCGAAATGAATGGTCACGTAAGTTGGCTTGTCCGGTGCCTGAAGCGGGGAAACGCCCATTTCCAGGAAACCTTCTTTTTCATATTGCGGTTCGTTGGCAGGGTCTTCCAAATCAAGCCCTTCATGGGACAAGTGCCAAATATTTTTATCTTTGGAATAATTTGTTTCTCTGTTGATTTTCAGCGGAATGTTGTGTGCTTCAGCGTAATCAATTTCTTCATCACGGGATTTCAAATCCCAAATTCTCCACGGAGCAATAATTTCCATATCGGGAGCGAACGCCTTAATGGCTAATTCAAAACGCACTTGGTCATTGCCTTTTCCGGTGCAGCCGTGACAAATGGCATCTGCGCCTTCTTTGAGGGCAATTTCAGCAATTCTTTTCGCAATAATCGGACGTGCAAAAGAAGTTCCCAGCATGTAACGATTTTCATAAATTGCGCCAGCCTGCACAGTCGGGAAAACATAATCCGTAATAAATTCTTCTGTCAAATCTTCAATATACAGTTTGGAAGCACCTGTTTTCAGGGCTTTTTCTTCCAGTCCGTCAAGTTCTGTTCCTTGTCCGACATTACCGGAAACAGCAACGACTTCACAATTATTGTAATTTTCTTTCAGCCACGGAATAATAATTGACGTATCCAATCCACCGGAATACGCAAGTACAACCTTTTTAATTTCTTTCGCCATGACAAAAATCCTCCTGTATTGTTCATTTTTCGCATGTTCTGAAAAGAACAGTTTGCATTTAATTAGAGCGAAGTTTTCATGTTGCCTTGAATTTACGCTAAAGGCATGATTTCAGCCGTCTTCATGCAAGGCAATTCATGGTTTCGCTTTACAAATCTATTTTATCATATTTTTAGCAAAATGTCAAGCTATATTTTCATCTTTTTCAGGAAATGTCAGGTAATTAAATGGAATTTACCGGAACAGAAAAAGAAATTTTCACATCACGCTATTGACTTTGCCAGCAGAATGTGCTATAATCAGAATAGAACAGAAAGGAGTGATTTTTTGCGTTACCAGAAAGAAATACACCAGTATTTGCAGGAACACCAGGAAGAAATGATTGCAGCATTAGCGGAATTGATTTCTATTCGCAGCGTACAGGGGGAAGCGACTGAACAGTTTCCGTTCGGGGAAAAGCCAGCGGAGGCATTACACAAAATGTTAAATTTCTGTGAAAACTATGGTTTTTCTGTGGAAAATGTGGAAAATTTCGCCGGAAGTGCGGACTTGAACGAAAAAGAACCGGAATTAGGCATTTTAACGCATTTAGACGTTGTGCCGGAAGGGGAAGGCTGGACATTTCCGCCGTTTTCGCTGACAGTGGACAGTGATTCCGGAAAATTATTCGGCAGGGGAACTTCTGACGATAAAGGGCTTGCCATAGCGGCATTATTCGCTTTACGGGCAGTGAAAGAATTAGCAATTCCCATGCGTGCAGGCGTGCGGTTAATTTTCGGAACGAATGAAGAAAACGGCTCA
Organism: uncultured Clostridia bacterium; assembly: GCA_947589035.1. GTDB lineage: Bacteria > Bacillota > Clostridia > Oscillospirales > Ruminococcaceae > UBA3855. Next base: position 36,492 of record CANPYZ010000016.1, read on the forward strand.
GCGGATTTAGAACACTATTTACAGAAGAAAACACTTCCGCCAATGGTGTTCACGCCTGACGGAGATTATCCGGTCATTAACATTGAAAAAGGCATGATTCGTTTGAATTTAACGGCTTGTTTCGATTGTCCGGAAATTTTGTCGTTTCAGGCAGGCAATGCGCCGAACGCCGTTCCGGCAAAGGCTTCCGCAACTGTGCAGAATATTTCTGTGCAGTCGCTTGCTGAACAAATGGAACAGTTTCCGGAAGTGCATTTCGTTCTTTCTCCGGAAAAAAATCAAATTACGATTATTGCAGAAGGAAAATCTGCACACGCTTCCACGCCGGAACAAGGTGTAAATGCTTTGACAGCATTATTAACTGTTCTGGCAAAAACAACAGGAAATGTACATTTACAAAAATTAGCGGAATGTTGCCAGGATACGAACGGGAATGCTTACGGAATTGCCATGCAAGATGAATTATCCGGTGCATTGACATTCGTTTGCAGTATGTTAAATATAAAAAATCATTCCCTGACAGTCTGCCATGACATTCGTTTCCCGTTATGCGGAAAAGGCGAGAATATAATTAAAACAATTCAGGAAAAATTAGCCGGTTTATTTTCCGTAGAAGTGCAACTCTGCGATGCGCCGCATTACACGAATGAACATTCTGTTTTCGTTCAGAAACTTCTAAAAGTTTACGAAACTGTCACAGGCTTAAAAGGCGAATGTTTAGCGATTGGTGGCGGGACTTATGTTCATCATATTGAAGGCGGTGTGGCATTCGGGGCAGTTTTCCCGGGGGAAGATGTCCACATGCACGGCGCAGACGAATATATCCGTCTTGACCATTTGCTGAAAGATGCGGAAATGATTGCTTTAGCCATGACGGAACTTTGCGGAAAGGAGGGATAATTATGGAACTGAAAGACAAATTGGAAAACGTTGTTGAAAAAGTCAAGAACGACAAAGATTTCCCGAAAAAATTACTGGATGACCCAGTCAAAACAATGGAAGATGTCACCGGCATTGACTTACCCGATGAACAAATTGAATCCGCTGTAGACAACATTAAGAAAAAAATTTTCCATGAAGGGAAAAAGTGAACATGAAACCAGAAAAAACTAATGTCATGCGGATTTTCGACCAGAAAAAAATCCCTTATCAGCAGTATGACTATTCCGGTAAAGGCGTTCTCAGCGGGGAAGAAGTCGTGCAGGCATTAGGGCAAAATCCTGAACAAGTGTTCAAAACATTAGTGACCGTTTCCGGAACGGGGAAACATTACGTTTTCGTGATTCCCGTTCCGGCGAAACTCGATTTGAAAAAAGCCGCAAAAGCCGTTCAGGAAAAAAGCATTGCCATGCTGAAAGAAAAAGAATTATTTCCCTTAACGGGGTATGTTCACGGGGGGTGTTCGCCTGTGGGCATGAAAAAATTTTTCCCGACAGTCATTGACAGTTCTGCACAACATCAGGGAACAATCATTTTCAGTGCGGGAAAAATTGGCTATCAAGTAGAAGTTTCTTTAGAAAATTTGAACAAAGTCATTTCTTTTCGATTAGCAGATTTAATTATTTCATAAAATGATAAAAATTCCGTCCGGTTTTCGGACGGAAATTTTTAGTCATGGTCTTCCGGATTCTGTTCTTCTTCCGGAGGAAGTTTAATGATTTCTAATTGTTCAATGCGTTTTCCGGACATTTTCATGACACGGACTTTCAAGCCGTCACTTTCGAAAGTGTCTTCCTGACAGGGGATTTTCTGGAGTACTTCCATTACCCAGCCACTGACGGTCATCGCTTCAAATTCAGAATTGATTTCTAAAATTTCGAACACTTTTTCCACGTTAGCTTTACCGGAAACAATGAATGTATTTTCGTTAAGTTTAGAAATTTCCTGTATAATTTCGTCGTGTTCGTCCCAGATTTCGCCAACGAGTTCTTCTAAAATATCTTCTAAAGTGACAATTCCGGCAGTACAGCCGAACTCGTCCATGACAACGGCAATATGTAATTGTTTTTCCTGCAATTCTTTTCGTAAGTCGCTGATTTTTTTGCTTTTGGGAACGTAAATGACCGGCTTAACGATTTCGGAAATATTGGTTTTACTCCGGAAGGCAATATTAAAAAAGTCTTTATGATAGAGAATCCCTGTAATATTATCGAGACTTCCTTCATAAACGGGTAAACGGGAATAACCGGAATCGGAAAACACTTTGACCACGTCTTCTTTGGAAATATCTGCCGGAATGGCTTCAATATCAATTCTGGGCGTGAAAATGTCCCTGACTTCTAATTCATTAAATTCAATTGCGCTGCGAATCAGTTCGCTTTCGTCCTTGTCAATGCCGCCGCCCTGTTCCGCTTCATTGACGATAGTTAATAATTCCTGTTCCGTAATGCCGGAATCTTCAGAAGTTTTGAACATTCTGGAAAGCATATTCTGCCACTGTTTGAAAATGAATGTGACTGGCTTTAGTAAATGCACCAGAAAATTTAAAAACGGGGCGGAAAACATGGCTAATTTTTCGGGTGATTCTTTGGCAATGGTTTTCGGGGAAATTTCGCCGAAAATTAATAATAACACCGTCATGACCACAGTAGAAACGGTTGCGCCGAGGTCGTTATCTTTCAGCAGGCGAACGAACAGTAAAGTTGCCACAGAGGAACATAAAATATTCACAATATTATTGCCGATTAAAATTGTTGATAATAATTCATCGTACTGTTCGGAAAGTTTCAGCACGAGAGCGGCTTTTTTATTGCCGTCTTCGGCTTTATTTTTCAGTCTAATTCGGCTGACTGAATTAAAGGCTGTTTCTGTTGCGGAAAAATACATGGACAACAGAATACAAATAATAATAATCATGATAGACACGCTGTCTTCCATAATGAAAAAATCCTTTCTTTGGTGAAATGATTGTCAACAGAGGAAAAAATCAAATTTTATAATCTGCGTGGAAAACAGTGCCTTAAAATAAACCGATGATACGGGGCATCCGCATCATCTGCGAGAGAATTAGACATAGAGACCTCCTTCCTGAATGTAGTTATTATTATAACACATTTCAGGAAGAAAGTCAATAGGGATTAGAAAATTTCCGAAGTTTCTGTAGTTTCTGAAGTCTCTGTTGTTTCTTCTGTGCAAATTTCCGCCTGTTCGGAATAGAATTGCGTGTTGTAAGTGACTTTTACGGTGACTTTCATCAATACGCCGTCTATGTCCAAATATACATAGTCTGCATCACCGAATACAGTTCTCCATTCTTCCGGTGTCATGAAAACAGGTGAAGTGGTTTCCGTTTGTTCAGCACTGGTTACCATTTCAATCATTTCAGTAGTAGTCGTGGTTTCTTCTACAGCTTCTGTGACTGCAACAGTAGTAGCAGGCATTTCTGCTGCCTCTGTTTGAATGTTTTCTTCTGCTGAAGGTTCAGCATGAGTTTCAACAGGTTCTTCTCTTTCTGTTGACGGTAAAGGAGCTGCTGTTTGGCATTGTGTAGGAATGACAGGTGCTTCTGTAGATTCTGTTACTGCATCACCTATGGGTAATTTTCCAGGTTTTGTGGATTCAACCTCATCTACTGCATTAGGGGGAGCTGCCTCTGAATTTTCCGTGACAGGGGGATTAGTTTCTGCCAAAATTGGCGTTGTACTTTTCGGAACAGTCGTAGAAGAAACAGGAATTGCTGTTTCGATTTCGTTTGCAGCAGGCATTTCCGGTTCAGGAAATTCTTCTTCCGCTGGGTCAGTATCTTCAGGTGTTTCTGCGAAAATATCATCATCTGTTTCGAAAAGCATTTCTTCCGGAACAGAAGAATTTTCTTCTGCTACAGCAGTCGTTTCTTTCATGACTTCTGAGTCATTCCGGTAAGAAATTGTTGTGTAATGTTCACAAGTATCACTGCAAGCCTGCACAGAAGCATTGACTTCAATGGTTTGAAATGTTTCTTCCGGTGCAGCAGCGGGTTTCTTTGTGACAGTCACGCTTGCCCTTGAATCAAAAGGCTTAGACATCGGTTTTTCAATTTGCATAAACATGCCAGCACCTAAAACGCATGTCAGGAACACCGCTGAAGAGGAAGCAACACGCTGAATTTTCCGGACTTTCTGCCGGTGTGCATTGGTTGCGATCATGATATTTTCATAAACTTCATCATAAGTTTTCAACGGAGAACCCCTCCTTTTCTAAAATTTTCCGCAGTGCCTGTCTTGCCTGATAGCCTAAAGCGGTTGTTTGCCGTTCAGTGCGTTTCATGACTTTTGCGCATTCCGGAATGGTTAATTGTTCAAAATACTGTAAGTAAAGCACTTCATAATATTCTGTTTTTAATTTCTGCATAGCGAGATTCAGCATTTTTGCAGAATCGTTCATTTCCATACGGGAAGTAATTTCCTGTGTTTCGTCTTCAATGTTCTCCGTCAGCTCCTGTGACATATCCGATCGCCTTTTTTCTTTTTTCAGATGATTGATTGCCAGATTACGGCATATTTTAAACAAGTACGATTTCAGTTGATTTTCGTGTGTTAATTTCGGACGCTTAATAGAAAGTTTAATGAGTGCTTCCTGGGCGATGTCTTCAGCATCGGACAGGTTATGCACATAACCATTTGTAAACAGCAACATGCTGTCCCAATATAATTGCACAATTACTTTCATTGCTGACTGTTCACCTTTGAGAAAACGGAGATAACTTTCTAATCCATTCTCCATTTCATTACTCCTGACTTCTGCGCAGTGGTGACTGCCTTTACTAATATAACAACGCAGAACGAAAAAAATTGGATAATTTTGAAAAATTTGTATACATCAACAAATATTATATTGAAAAGCATATTGTTTTTGTGCAAAATTACTAACGGGGGGGGGTAAGGGGGTAATCATGTTATTCATTTTATTCATCCTTCTTTCTTTCTTAATTTTTTCTGTAAGCATTTTTATTTTATTTCTCTACTTATATAACAACACAGAACGAAAAAAATTGGATAATTTTGAAAACTTTGTATGAATCAACAAATATTATGTTGAAAATAGGATTATTTTGTCGAAATTCACGGAAAGGCTTTCGGGTGTACCTGACAATGTTCCGGAATTTCGGGTTTTTCCTGAAACGCACAGCCAGCGAAAGCGCATTTGTCAATATATTCCAGCGATTTCGGAAAAATGATTTTTTTCAAATGGGAACAGTCGCAGAAAGCGTATTTGTCAATGCGTTTCAGTCCCTCCGGTAAAGTTAATGTTTCTAAATTTCCGCAGTCGTTGAACGCCATGAAGCCAATGCGTTTCAGCGTTTCAGGGAAAACAATTTCTGTTAAAGCCGTGCAGCCACTGGCGAAATATTCCGGAATTTCTTCTAAATGTGCCGGAAATTTCACATGTGTTAATTGTTTACAGCTCATGACGGTGCCAATGCCTAATTCAGTCACAGAATCCGGAAAATCTAAAGTTTTCAAGGCTTTACACCAGGCGAAAGCATGTTCATCAATGCGGAGTAAACTTTCCGGAAGAATGAATGTTTCGGCGGATTCCTGAACGTTGAATACTGCCCATTCCAATTCACGGACAGTTTCAGGAATTTTCACCGTTCCGGACAAAGGTAAATTATGCAGTCCGGCAAGGTAAACCACAGGCGCATGGTCAATATATTCCGGAATTTTTTCAGGATTGCCTTTTTTAAAGCCTTTAATATAGGCTTCTTGTTCAATTAACATATATTTAAATCCGTCAGGCGTAACGGAATAATTTAATTGTTCGAGTTGTTCTTTTAATTTTCGGGTAAGCTGAATTTTCTTCATGAGTTCACCTCATTTGCAGGGGTCTTTGGAAATGCACCGGCAAGCCGTTTTTCATGAGAATATTCACTTCTCCTTGAATTAACGGCAGAAAATAGGAAATTGCCGTATCAGTGACCTGATTCCGGTCAGGGGAAATCCATTCACGGGGGAAACATTTTTCTTTGTTGGCAACATTTTCAGCTTCTGTCATTTCGATTGTGACGGCGTAGGGCATTTCGCTGACACGCCGGAAATACATCATTTTGCCGGTGTTGCCCTCTAATGCAGCCGTTAAAGCGTGCCTGCCGATTCTTTCCGCCTCGTCAATATCTGTTTTCGAACAAATATGGGAAGAACATCTCTGCATGACGTTTAATTCAATCGAACGAACTTTACAGCCGATTTTTTCCGAAACTAAATGCTCTAAATATTTTCCGATTCCGGAAAGATATTTATGCCCGAAATTATCCACAGCACCGGACTGAAATTCATCTGCATCAGGCAGAATGACACCCTCTGAAACGGCAACAATCACGGCTTTATGCTTTGCCATTTCTTTCCGAACGTCTTCAATGAACCGTTCAGCGGAAAACCCTGCCTCCGGTAAATAAATTAAATGCGGAGCCTCTTCACCGTTCGCCCGTAAAACACAAGTGGAAGCCGTAAGCCAGCCAGCCTGGCGACCCATAATTTCAATAATTGTCACAGAAGGAATGCTATACACGCTACTGTCACGGATAATTTCCTGCACGGTTGCGGAAACATATTTCGCTGCTGAACCGAATCCAGGCGTATGGTCAGTTACCGGCAAATCATTATCAATGGTTTTCGGCACGCCGATAACGTTAATGCCGGATTGCACGCTGTCTAAATATGCTGAAAGTTTTACCACGGTATCCATAGAATCATTTCCGCCGATGTAAATAAAAATTTCAATTCGGTGAAGCTGGAGCGTGTGTAAAATTTTTTCGTAAACTTCCGGATTAGTTTCCATTTCGGGGAGTTTATACCGGCAAGAGCCGAGCATAGTAGAAGGCGTTTGGCGGAGCAATTCCATATCTTCATTGGTTTTAATCATGCTTTTTAAATTCAGCAGTTCATCGTTAATAATTCCCTCAATGCCGTTGATAGAGCCGAAAATGGCATCAATTTCTTTCGTCAGCAGTCCTTGCTTGAATACCCCAACTAAACTGGCGTTAATAGCGCAAGTAGGTCCACCCGACTGTGCAATAGCAATATTCATGTTGAAAAGCACTTCCTTTATTTCTGATTTGGTTAAACCTATTATACCATATTTTCAAAAATAATGCAAGTCTTTCCGGAAGATTCTGAAAAAAAGACTTTACATTTACCGGAAATTGTGCTATAATAAGTATATTAGAAATTTGGAGGGGAAAATTTTGGATTCAGCAAAAATCAGAAATTTTTGTATTATTGCCCATATTGACCACGGAAAATCTACACTTGCAGACAGAATTTTAGAAAAAACGAAAACTGTTTCTCAACGAGACATGGAACAGCAAATTCTGGATAATATGGATTTAGAACGTGAACGGGGCATTACGATTAAAGCCAGAGCCGTACGGCTAAATTATCAGGCGAACGACGGCGAACAGTATGTATTCAATTTAATTGATACACCGGGGCATGTGGATTTTCATTATGAAGTGTCAAGGTCTTTGGCAGCGTGTGAGGGAGCAATTTTAATTGTTGACGCCTCACAAGGCATTGAAGCGCAAACGTTAGCGAACACCTATTTAGCCATTGAACACGACTTGGAAGTTCTGCCCGTGGTGAATAAAATTGATTTGCCGTCAGCACAGCCGGAAAAAGTTTGTCAGGAAGTGGAAGATGTGATTGGGATTCCGGCAATGGATGCACCGAGAATTTCCGCTAAATTAGGCACGAACATTGAAGAAGTGTTAGAAAGAATTGTTTCTGACATTCCCGCACCGAAAGGCAGTGCAGAAGAACCGCTGAAAGCGTTAATTTTCGATAGTTATTATGATTCTTACAAGGGCGTGATTATTTACGTTCGAGTAAAAGAAGGAACAGTAAAAGTCGGTGAAGTCATTCGGCTAATGGCAACCGGAGCGGAATTTACTGTAACGGAAACAGGCTACATGACAACAGACCAATTAGTGAATACTGGAATTTTACAAGCCGGAGAAGTAGGTTACATTGCCGCCTCAATTAAAAGCATTGGCGACACGCAAGTCGGCGATACAGTGACTTCCGCCAGCCGTCCCTGCAAAGAGGCTTTACCAGGTTACCGAAAAGTGAATCCAATGGTTTTTTCCGGCATTTATCCGGCAGACGGCGCAAAATATGGTGATTTGCGTGACGCTTTAGAAAAATTACAACTGAATGATGCGGCATTATCATTCGAACCGGAAACGTCTGTAGCGTTAGGGTTTGGCTTTCGGTGTGGATTTTTAGGACTTCTGCACATGGAAATTATTCAGGAACGGTTAGAAAGGGAATATCATTTAGATTTAATCACAACAGCACCGTCGGTCATTTATAAAGTGACCCTCACGGACGGAACTGTGCAGTATATTGACAATCCAACGAATTATCCGGAACCTTCCGTTTTAGCATTGGCAGAAGAACCCATTGTGAAAGCGGACATTCTCGTGCCGTCTGAATTTGTGGGGAACGTCATGGACTTATGTCAGGACAGGAGAGGCGTTTTCAAAGATATGCAATATCTTGACGACACGAGAGTCACGCTGAAATATGAACTTCCCCTGAATGAAATTGTTTACGACTTTTTCGATGCGCTGAAGTCCAGAACGAAAGGTTATGCCTCTTTTGATTATGAATGGAAAGGCTATGCGCCGTCGAAATTAGTCAAGCTGGATATTTTGTTAAATGGGGAAATTGTCGATGCCTTAAGTTTTATCATTCATACCGATAAAGCCTACGGCAGAGCCAGAAAAATTGCTGAAAAATTAAAAGAAAATATCCCACGGCAATTATTTGAAGTGCCTATTCAGGCGGCTATTGGCGGAAAAATTATCGCTCGTGAAACGGTGAAAGCCATGCGGAAAGATGTTCTCGCTAAATGTTACGGCGGGGACATTACCCGAAAGAAAAAACTTCTCGAAAAGCAAAAAGAAGGCAAAAAACGTATGCGCCAGTTAGGAACAGTGGAAGTTCCCCAGGAGGCGTTCATGAGTGTATTAAAACTTGATGAATAATTTAAATTTTAATTTAAATTTTAAATTTTAATTTAAGGAGTGTTTGATGATGTGGAAATATACCTGTCCGCACTGTGGACAAAAAACATTCACGCCCTTGCAAAAGGCTTTAGCAGGTTCATATAAAAGCATGGGCAAGCCTTGCCCGAATTGCGGAAGAAAATGCTGTAACGGCATGGGGTCAATTTATTTTGACGGAATTTTATCTATTTTAGCCTTTATTGCCGTTATGGTCATTTATGTTAAATCAGATTCTTCCCAAAAAATGGAAAGCACAATATTAATGGCAATCATCATTGGCGGAAGTTTTCTGTTAAGTTTTCTATTCAGAATGTTTTTCGGAAAATTAGTTGAACCAATCCGAAAAATGCAATGACAGGAATTTATATTCATATTCCGTTTTGTGCGAAAAAATGCCCGTATTGCGATTTTTATTCCGTGAATTATCAGAAAACGCTTGTGGAACATTATGTTCGGGCAATCATTCGGAATATTCAATTTCAGGAAATTTCTGATGAAGTGGATAGTATTTATTTCGGCGGGGGAACGCCGTCTTTGCTGACGATTCAGCAAATTTCTGAAATTTTAGAAACTTGTGATAAATCTTTTCATCTTGTTCAGCCGGAAATTACTTTGGAATGCAACCCGTCCGGCAACCGGAAAATTTACCTTTCCCAACTGAAAAAAGCCGGTGTCAACCGGCTTTCTGTTGGCGTGCAGAGTTTTTCCCCGAAAGAATTAGCAATTTTAGGGCGAACGCATTCGCCGGAACAGAGTAAAACTTTCATTATTCAGGCGAAAGAAGCAGGATTTGACAATATTTCCTGTGATATTATGCTTGCGCTGCCTGAACAAACGGAAACCATTCTTGCGGAAACGTTAGAAAATTTAACTCTTCTGCCGATTCAGCATATTTCTGCCTATTTACTGCAATTAGAAGAAAATACGCCATTTTTCACGAATGCGGAAATTTTATCCCGTTTGCCTGATGACGATTCCGCCGCAGACAGATATTTGCAAGCGGTTCACACGTTAGAAAGAAAAGGCTTTTTCCAGTATGAAATTTCCAGTTTTGCGAAAGCAGGTTTTCAGAGCCGGCATAATTTGAAATATTGGCAATGTGTGCCGTATTTCGGCATTGGCGCAGGGGCGCATTCTCTCATGAACGGAAAACGTTTCTTTTGTCCGAAAGATGTCAACGCATTCTGCACGGACAACACGCAAAAAACAATTCTTCTGGAAGAAAATGCCTGTTCCCGTGAAGAACAATTCATGTTAGCGTTCCGAACAACGGACGGCGTGCCGGAAGAATGGCTTTCCATTTCCGCCAGAGAAAAACTTCCCCTACTGGAAAAAAACGGCTACCTGAAACGAAAACCCAACCGGAGAATTTGCTTTACTCCGGAAGGGTTCATGGTGTCGAATGCGTTAATTTCGCTCTTAAGCCTCCCGTGAACCCCCTGAAAGGGGGCAGGGGGTGGGAGGTGCCGCTGAAAGCGGCGGAGGGGTTACACCCTCTTGTGACCCCCCTGTCGGCTCCGCCGACATCCCCCCTTTCAGGGGGCGTTTAACAGTTAAAACATTTCTATAAAATGTTATCATAGAGTATTGACTTTTATAATTTTAAAAGAAAGCGT
>CANPYZ010000017.1 GCA_947589035.1 uncultured Clostridia bacterium
ATGTTCAAAGCTTCTCTTAATCCTGAAGTTTTGCTTTCTGTTCTTTTATCTCTGAAAAAGTAAATGCTGTTGCCCTGAAAAGCGAAGTGTTTAAATCGGTGAAAATTTTGCTTGACAAGCGCAAAAAAATATGCTATACTTATCTATGGCGGGAAATGTCGCCCCACAGGGCGTAGATTGAAATAAATAAATAAAAATACACAGGCAGGAGTGATTGCATGAAAGAATTAGCAAAGACTTATTCTCCCGAAAAATTCGAAGAAAAAATTTATCAAGAATGGATGAACAGGGGCTGTTTCCATGCGGAAATTGACCATAATAAAACGCCTTACACGATTGTGATTCCGCCGCCGAATATTACTGGACAACTTCACATGGGTCATGCCTTAGATGAAACTTTACAAGACATTCTGATACGCTGGAAAAGAATGTGCGGTTACTGCACATTATGGCTTCCGGGAACTGACCATGCCGCCATTGCCACAGAAGCGAAAATTGTTGCTGCTATGCGTGAAGAAGGTCTTACGAAAGAAGAAATCGGCAGAGAAGCCTTCATGAAGCGGGCGTGGGCGTGGAAAGAAAAATTCGGCGGCAGAATCGTTGAACAACTGAAAAAATTAGGCTCTTCCTGCGACTGGGAACGTGAACGGTTCACAATGGACGAAGGCTGTTCAAAAGCCGTTAAAGAAGTATTCGTGAAATACTATGAAAAAGGCTTAATTTACCGTGGCGAGAGAATCATTAACTGGTGTCCGGCATGTTTAACTTCTCTTTCTGATGCGGAAGTGAATTATGAAGAACAGTCAGGGTATTTCTGGCATTTGCGTTACAAATTCAAAGATTCAGATGAATATTTAGAATTAGCCACAACAAGACCGGAAACGTTATTAGGCGATACGGCTGTAGCCGTTTCTCCGAAAGATTCACGCTATGCGCACCTTGTCGGGAAAACGTTAATTTTGCCGATTGTTCACCGTGAAATTCCAGTTATTGCAGATGATTATGTAGAAATGGATTTCGGAACAGGCGTAGTGAAAATTACTCCTGCCCATGACCCGAATGACTTTGAAGTCGGAAAGCGGCATAATCTTGAAGTGATTAACGTCATGACAGATGATGCGAAAATTACTGACGATTATCCGAAATACGCCGGAATGGACAGATACGAAGCCCGAAAAGCCATTGTGAAAGATTTAGAAAAAGAAGGGGCTTTAGTTTACACGGAAGATTACAAGCATAATGTCGGCACTTGTTACCGCTGCGGAACAACAGTAGAACCGAAAGTTTCTACACAATGGTTTGTGAAAATGAAACCATTAGCCCAGCCAGCAATTGACGCTGTGAAACAGAAACAAACGAAATTCGTTCCGGAACGATTCGACAAAATTTATTACCATTGGCTTGAAAATATTAAAGACTGGTGCATTTCCCGTCAAATATGGTGGGGGCATCAGATTCCGGCATTTTATTGTGACGATTGCAAAGAAATGATTGTTTCAAAAGAAAATGCTGTGCATTGTCCGAAATGCGGAAAACTTATGCGGCAAGACCCTGACACATTAGATACATGGTTCAGTTCAGCGTTATGGCCTTTTTCGACTTTAGGCTATCCGGAAGAAACAGAAGAATTAAATTATTTCTATCCGACGAATACGTTAGTTACTGGGTATGATATTATTTTCTTCTGGGTCATTCGGATGATGTTTTCAGCGTTGGAAAATACGGGGAAAGTTCCGTTCGATACTGTGTTAATTCATGGATTAGTTCGAGACGCTGAAGGGCGGAAAATGTCAAAATCTTTAGGGAATGGCATTGACCCCTTAGAAGTCATTGACAAATACGGCGCAGACGCTTTACGGTTCATGTTGGCAACAGGTAACGCCCCGGGAAATGATATGCGTTACATTGATGACAAAGTAAAAGCCGCAAGAAATTTTGCGAATAAACTTTGGAATGCGTCAAGATTTATTATGATGAATTTACCGGATAATTTTATCTTCAACGGATTGCCGGAAAATTTAACCATAGAAGATAAATGGGTAATTTCTAAATTTAATCGGCTTGCTCAAGAAGTGAATACTAATTTAGAAGCATTCGAATTAGGGGTAGCATGTTCTAAATTATATGATTTTATTTGGGACGTGTTCTGCGACTGGTATATTGAATTAACTAAACCCAGAATACAGGCAGGCGGTCAGGCGAAAGAATCCGCACAGGCGGTTCTTGTCTGGACTATGCAGGGAATGTTGAAATTATTACACCCGTTTATGCCGTTCATCACGGAAGAAATTTGGCAGGTGTTAGTCAATGACGGTTCAATGATTATGCTTGAATCTTACCCAGTGGAAGACGAAACATTAAATTTCACCAAAGAAGAACAAGACTTTGAAAAAATCATTGCCGCAATTAAAGCCGTCAGAAATACCCGCACAGAATTAAACGTTCCGCCTTCTGTTAAGGCAAAGCTTTACATTGAAACAGAAGAAACGGAATTATTTGCTAATGCCGGAATTTTCTTTGAAAAATTGGCTTCTGCTTCTGAAATTGAACTCGGGAAGAGTTTTTCCATTCCGGATTGCGCCGGAGCGGTGACGGCTTCCGCAAGAATTTTCATTCCCATGAATGAATTAGTCAATAAAGAAAAAGAACTCGAACGCTTAGAAAAAGAACGTCAAAAAGTGCAGAAAGACATTGATTTCCTCAGCGGAAAATTAAATAATGCCGGATTTTTAGCAAAAGCACCGGAAAAATTAGTTGCAGCAGAAAAGGCAAAACTCGCTAAAGCACAGGAAAAAATGGAAAAAATTATACAGTCCATGAATGCTTATCGTTAATAGGGGAATGTCATGAATACAGAACAAGCGATGCAATTTATTTTTCAGTTCAGCAAAAGCGGGGAACCCGTGAAAAACCTTGACCGGATAATGCATTTACTGAATGCATTAGGAAATCCACAGGAAAAATTAGCATTTGTTCACATTGCCGGAACGAACGGAAAAGGTTCTGTTGCAGAATATTTAACCAATATTCTGCAATGTTCCGGCTACCGGACAGGAACGTTGACTTCTCCCTATATACGGCATTATCGTGACAGAATCCGCCTGAACGGAAAAGAAATTCCGGAAAATGCATTAAACGCAATCTGCGAACAGTTAAAATTAGTGATTAACGAAAAAAGTTATTCCCAATTTGAATTGACGTTAGCTATTGCGTTAATTTATTTCGTGCAGGAAAAAGCGGAAATAGTCATTTTAGAAACGGGAATCGGCGGTTTACTTGATGCAACGAACTGCATTACTCGCCCGTTAGTGAGCATTTTAACTTCTATTTCGAAAGACCACATGGAAATTTTAGGGAATACAATTGAAGAAATTGCCATGCAGAAGGCTGGAATTATTAAGAATCATTGTCCGGTAGTGATTTCACCGAATAACAAAGGCGAAAAAATTTTCCGGAAAGTTGCGGAAGAAAAGCATTGTATAATTTTCCAGCCAGAAGAAACGAAATGCATTCGGAAAAAAATTCACCTTACAGGGAATGATTTTGATTATGAAACAGAAAATTATCATACCCGAATGGGCGGAAATCATCAAATTGATAATGCCTTAACTGTATTGGAAGCCGTGAAAGCGTTAAGAATGCAGGGAATTTCCATTCCGGAAAAAGCCGTTCATGACGGACTGGAAAAAACAATTGTTCCGGCAAGAATCCAAATTATGCAGGAAAATCCTTTAGTGGTTTTAGACGGCGGACACAATGCGGAAGGAATTGGCGTTTTAACGGATTTATTAAGCGAATCCGGCATTGAAAATTGGATTGGGATTTGCGGAATGACTAAACATAAAGACGCTGATGCGGCGGCGTTCCAGTTAGCATTAGTATTCAGTCGGGTGCTTTGCGTAGACCAGTTCACGGAAAACGCCATGCCGAAAGAAAAACTTTGTGAAGCGTTTACCCGTCAGCACGCTTTAGCAGAACCGTTCGAATTGGAAAAGGCATTGCCTTATGCGCTGAAATGGGCGAAAGGTTCACATGGTGCAGTCGTCATTTGCGGTTCGTTGTATTTAGCAAGCGATTATCTCAATCGGGAGTGGAAACAATGGAACTAATCATCGGGGCAGTTGTCATTATTATTTTGCTGTTAATTTTAGGCGTTCAGCCAATCATGATTGGCATGGGCGTGTTAGGCATTATGGAAATTTTTTTCATTCTGATGACCATATTTTTCATTGTGAGTTTAATTTTACTTTTCATGACGAAACCCACGGAAGCGAAATATTTACGGATTGACCCGAATGAAGGCGTAGGCACACATGCGGTTTACTGGATGAACGAACGGGAATATGATAATTCTTTTCCAGCAGAAATTATGTTTATTGATAAAATTTATCATGAAGGCAAAATCTGTAAAGTGCGTTTATGGCAAAGTCAGAAAAATCCGGAGCATTATTTTTTATTCGACGGGTACAGCATCATTGTAATTGCAGTAGGCTTGCCAATCTTTTTCATTTTAGCCGTAATTGGGTTAGTTTGTTTTCTGCTGATGCGCAGTGTACTTTGAAAGGAAAACTTTCATGATTGAATTTTTCATCAGTTGCGTAGTGATTATTATTTTTCTGTTGTTCGCCGGAGTAAGTCCGAAATGGATTTTAATCGGGGGATTATGGCTGATGGCGGGATTTTTCGCTTTAATGACAATATATATTTTCGTTAATCTTTTACTTTGGTTATTCACCCGAAAAACAAAAGGCGAATTTCTTCGCATAGAAAAAAAGGCTTTTTCCGGCAGCCATGCAATTTATTTAATTGACGGTGAAGAATATCCGAATACATTCATTGCGGAAACGTTATTCGTTCGGCTTTACAAAAAAGAAAAATCCGTTCGGCTATGGCAGAAGAAAGGGAAACGTTTTTCATTAGTGTTTGACGTGTTCAGCGTGGTGCTGATGTTGACGAATTTGCCAATTTATATTGGTGCAACGTATGCGATGATTGTTTCTAATACAATTATTATGGCGAATTTACTGGAAAATTAACTTTCCGAAAGGAGCATATTTTTTTGAAAATTAAACAATTAATCATAACAATGATTGACGGGTTTTGCATGGCATTAGCGGACAGTGTGCCAGGAGTTTCCGGCGGAACGGTAGCGTTTTTAATGGGATTTTATGATAATTTTATTGGTTCGCTGAATGCTTTACTCACCGGAAACATGCAGGAAAAGAAAAAAGCCTTGATTTATTTGCTGAAATTAGGCGCAGGTTGGGCAATAGGCTTTATTGCTTCTGTTTTGGTATTAACGGCAGTATTTGAAAAGCATATTTATCAGATTTCTTCTTTGTTTATTGGGTTTATTCTGTTCGCAATACCGGTAGTCATTTATGAAGAAAGGGCTTGCCTGAAAGAAAAACTCTGGACAATGTTCATGATTCTGTTAGGGGCAGGAGGCGTATTCGCTTTAACGTATTTCACGACAGGAACGGAAAGCACAGCGGTTTCTTTAGAAAATGCCACAGTGGGAACATATTTTTATGTGTTTATTTGCGGAGCGATTGCCATTTGTGCAATGGTTTTACCGGGAATTTCAGGGTCAACGCTGTTATTGGTTTTCGGGTTATATATTCCCGTGATTAGCGCAATTAAAGAAACATTGCATTTGAATTTGCAGTATGTTCCGATATTATGCACGTTCGGAATTGGCATTATTGTTGGCATTGTGTCTATTGTCAGACTAATTCGGACAGCCCTTGAAAAATGGCGAAGTGCGACAGTATTTTTCATTATTGGCATGATGTTAGGGTCATTTTATCCGGTAATTATGGGCGCAACGACACTCACGGACGAAAATAAACAGCCATTAGGGTTAGAGCCGTTGAGTTTTTCCACGTTCAGTTTTGTATTTTTCGTGATTGGCGGAGTAATTATTATTGGTATGCAGTGCATGGGCATGATGAAAAGTGCAAAAGAATCCCAGACTTGAAAATTTAGTTCCGGTCAAAAACCGGAGCTATTTTTTTGTATAATTCACAAAATTTTCATTGATTTTTTTTCCGTAATATGTTATAATAGACTCGTTATTATCAAAACAAAAAGAGGTGTTCTTCTTGTCCGGTAATGAAAAAGCAAAACCGGAAATGAAAAATCTTGACCGGTTAAAAATTTCTCTGATTATCGGCTATGCGGTAATTGTCGTGCTGGCGGTGCTAATGGTGTCCCTTCTTGCCGTCAGAAAAACAGATACTGTATTAAAAAATCAAGTCAGCGCAATTGTTTCTTCCCTGAACGGGCAAATGAAACTGAATGTAAATAGTTACCTTTCCCGAATGGAAACAACTGGCGCATTAGCGTTCGCCATAGAAGAAGCATATACCTATGATGCTTCTGATACAGAAAATGATGAATACACGGCATTAACAACAGAAAAAGCGATTTCCGATAAATTATATAATTTGTGCATTATGGAAAATTTTGTAGATTATGGAATTATTTACCGAAATAATTACACCGTAGGGAAAGTTTCCAATGGAACAGTAACGATGTTAGGCGACCAAATGTTCACAGCGTTAAATCAATTAGTTTCCCGAACGAGAACGAATGATGGCTGGGCAGCAGGATTTCAGGATAATTTTCAGCGAATTTACTATGTGAAACAAATTCATGAAAATGCTTTATTAGTCATTTCCGTTTATGCGACAGAATTAGAAAGTGTATTTGACAATCCGGAAATTCAGAATGGCATGAATATTCGGTTAGTGAATCAGAATGATGAAGTCATTTATTCTTCTGAACGTGAAGAAGTCGGTCAGAAACTCATTCCGGAAACTATGCAGAGAATAGAAGGACAGACTTCTGCCACAGTCATTGATGATGAATATGTGATTTCGGTTAATTCCTGTGGGGATAACTGGAAAGTGATTTGTTCCATTCCGACGAGTATTATTTTAAGTGAAAAAAATCAAATGCAGATGTATATTTACATGATTGCTGCTGTTGCGGCATTACTGGCAATTGCTATGGGGGCAGTTCTTTCCGTGAAATTATCTGAACCAGTGACAGACATTGTCACACATCTTGATTTGAAAGCCCACATTGACCAATTAACAGGCATTTTAAATAAATTATCTTTTGAAGAATACACCGCTGAACAATTAAGTTATTCCGTTCCGGAAGAACGTCATGCGTTAATTTTAATTGATATTGATAATTTCAAAGGCGTGAATGACACGTTAGGTCATGCTTACGGTGATAAAGTATTATCTTCTGTTGGGGCGTTAATGCGGACGGTTTTTCCGAATGAAGACTATCTCGGCAGAATCGGCGGTGACGAATTTGCAGTATTTGTTAATTCTTTACCAGAAGATGAACAAATTAGTTATGCTGAATATGTGACTTCCCATTGCGAACAACTTTGTGAGGGTTTCCGGAATCATTACACAGGCGAAGACGGAAAATATAAAATTTCCGCAAGTATCGGCGTTTCGTTCTTTCCTCAGAATGGGAAAACTTTTTCAGAATTATATGCAAAAGCAGATAAAGCCTTATATGCGTCAAAACATCAGGGAAAAGACACTTACACAGTATTTGACCCTACACTTGAACAAACATAAATCAGAACAGGAGTGTAATTCATCATGAATGAACTGAAATATATTCTTAAACGGGCATTTTCTTTAGATGCGGACACGGCTTCCCATGAAGAAATTAAAAACAGAATTATTAGCGGAGGGCAAGTTACTGGGACGAACATGTGCATTTTAATTTGTGCCATTTTAATTGCCTCCGTTGGCTTGAATACCGGTTCAGCGGCGGTAATTATCGGAGCAATGCTGATTTCTCCGTTAATGGGCAGTCTTTTGGCAATGGCATTCGGGGTAGCCTCTGCAAATAAAGTTCAGTTACTTAGAAATATTTATGGGTTTATTGTACAATTCACGATAAGTATTTTAGTATCAACAATTTATTTTCTGTTATCGCCAATCAATGAACCAACGGCGGAATTATTAGCAAGAACACAGCCAACATTTTATGATGTCATTATTGCCACGGCAGGAGGATTTGCAGGAATTATCGGAAACACAAGAAAAGATAAAGCGAATAATATTATTCCAGGCGTTGCCATTGCTACAGCGTTAATGCCGCCGGTCTGCACTTGCGGTTATTCAATAGCGCATGGAGAATGGGAAATGCTTTGCGGGGCAGCGTATTTATTTATTGTGAACTGCTATTTTATTTTGACTTCTGCTGTAGTGATTTTAGATTTGCTGAAAATTCCGAAAATTGGACAAGTCAACGAAAAACAATGGAAACGCTTGAAACATGCCATTATTCGAAATACGATTATTATTTTAATACCAAGTATTTTCTTTACGTTCTTAATGATTTCAGATAAATAATTTTTTCAGAATGCTTGACAGATTCCCGAAAATCTGGTATAATAATTTCGGACAGTATCCGCAAAGGCGGAATTGTACTATTTTTAACAGGGGTGTTTTGGCAATGAAACAAACTGTTCTGACACTGACAGAAAAAAAACAGCACGGTGAAAAAATTACTATGCTGACTTGTTATGATTACACAATGGCGAAATTAATGGATTCCGCCGGAATAGATATGCTTCTTGTGGGGGATTCTTTAGGGAATGTCATGCTTGGCTATCCGGACACGATTTCCGTTACAATGGAAGATATGATTCATCATAGTGCTGCCGTGGCAAGAGGGATTCAGAATACATTTCTGGTCACGGATATGCCGTTTATGTCCTATCAGGTTTCCGTTGAAGAAGCCGTTCGGAATGCCGGACGTTTAATGAAAGAAGGCAGGGCTTCCGCCGTAAAACTCGAAGGCGGAACGGAAATGGCAGAAACGATTCACGCCATTACAAAAGCCTCTATTCCAGTTGTTGCCCATATTGGCATGACCCCTCAATCTGTGAACGCTTTCGGCGGGTTTAAAGTTCAGGGAAAAACGTTAGCTTCTGCAAAAAAATTAGTTTCCGATGCGAAAGCTGTTCAGGAGGCAGGCGCATTCGCTGTTGTCATGGAATGCGTACCGGCAAAACTCGCTGAATATATTACGCAGAAATTAACCATTCCGACAATTGGCATTGGTGCAGGAAATGCCTGTGACGGGCAAGTTTTAGTTTATCAGGATATGCTCGGCATGTTTGAAGATTACCGCCCAAAATTCGTGAAACAGTTCGGGCAGGTTGGCGCAGAAATGAAAAAGGCTTTTCAGGAGTATCAGCAAGCCGTTCAGGAAGGGACATTTCCGGCGAAAGAACACAGTTACCAAATTCCGGAAGAAATTATCACGTTATTGGAGAATGAATCATGAACATTGTGGAAACAATTCAGGAAGTCCGGCAGATTGTCGGCGAATGGAAGAAAAAAGGCTTAACTGTTGGTTTAGTGCCGACAATGGGGTATTTGCATGAAGGACACGCAAGCCTGATTGAACAGGCAGCAAAACAAAATGACAAAGTGATTGTCAGCGTGTTTGTTAATCCGACACAATTCGGAGTGAATGAAGATTTAGACAGCTATCCGAGAGATTTACAGCATGATGTGAAAATTTGTGAACAGGCAGGCGGAGACTGCATTTTTCATCCGGAACCGGAAGAAATGTATCCGCAAGGCTTTTGTAGTTTCGTGGATATGGACGTATTAACGAAAGAACTTTGTGGAATTACCCGCCCGACACATTTTCGGGGAGTTTGCACAGTAGTGAACAAATTATTCAACATTGTTATGCCTGACAGGGCGTATTTCGGGGAAAAAGATGCGCAGCAGTTAGCCGTTATCCGGCGAATGGTCAAAGACTTAAACATTCCCATTGAAATTATTGGTTGTCCGATTATTCGTGAACCGGACGGCTTAGCGAAAAGCAGCCGGAACACTTACCTTTCTCCGGAAGAACGAAAAGCGGCGTTAGTACTTTATAAAAGCATTTCCGCCGGAAAACAGCTTGTTTCCTCCGGTGAAAAACGTGCGGAAATCATTATTCAGAAAATGACGGAAATTCTTACCGCTGAACCGCTTGCCCGAATTGATTATGTCAAAATTGTTGATGCGGAAACGATGCAGCCCATTTCAGAAATTGACCGTCCTTATTTAGCGGCAATTGCGGTATATATTGGAAAAACACGGCTGATTGATAATTTTAGTTAGAATACATTAAGGGAGTAATCACATGCAGTTCACCATGCTGAAAGGGAAAATTCACCGTGCAGTTGTGACACAGGCGGAATTGAATTATATTGGCAGTATTACCATAGATTCGGCACTATTAGAAGCGGCAGGCATACTGGAATATGAAGCCGTGCAAGTGGTCAATCTGCATAACGGAAATCGTTTTGTCACATACACGATAGCAGGGGAAAGAAATTCCGGAGTGATTTGCCTTAACGGTGCAGCGGCAAGGCAGGCGCAGACGGGAGATAAAATTATTATTATGGCATATGCACAGATGACACCGGAAGAGGCGAAAAATTTCCGTCCGAAAGTTGTTTTTGTGAATGAACAGAACGTGATAACGAAAATTTCACGTTATGAAACGGCGGGAACATTTATTGAAGAATGAAAACAGGGCTATTGCGGAAGTTTCGCAGTAGCCCTGAAATAATTTATTATTTATTATTTTTATTTTTTATTCTTTCGGTTTCTTTTTCTTATTTTTCAGAATTTTTTTCACGGTAAATACAGCGGCTACACCAGTAGCTGTGCCGATAACGGGAACGGCATTTTTCGTGAAATTGGCAATTTTTTTATTTTTGGCGAGAATGTCTTCTGGAAGTTGTTCATTCCGATAAGCGGGTGGCAAATCATCTGTCGGAATTTCAAATGCATCAAATTCTACAGAACCTTTCCGAATCATCATCGTTAAAGTATGCCAGCCTGTGTGCAGGTGTTCCAAAGTGAAGAATGTTTCCCGATAAGTGCTGCTGCTCACCGGATAACAGTCAGTATATAATTTCTGGTCAATCCAGAAGGCAAGTTCTGCTGATTTGACACGCCCTAAAAGATGAATGCTGTTTCCGTAAAACCGAATGCTGAGATGAGCATTTTCTTTTCCGCTGGCGCAAGTTCGGTTGTAAAATTGGTAGCTTGTCATGCCAAGAAGTGACCACTGACTTTCTTCATTTTGCAGATAATTAACAAACGGAGAAAAACAATCCGTTCGGGAAACATAAGCGGCAACAGGGAAATTTAATTTTTCGGCTTTGACCGTCCGGAAACGGTTGCGGTAAAAAGCACTGTAAAGAGCCATTCTTCCGGAACGAACAACGGGCGTGCGGTCAAGTTTTGTTTCATAAACGGAATGCCCGTCAATGAAACAGAATACTAAAATTCCCATGCAGGCAATGCTAATTTGATGCCCGATAGCGTAAAGATAATCTTGCGTTTTCCCTTCGTGTAAAAGGTCGTCCATATAAAGCAGCTGCCATTTTCCGTCAGCGTAAAGCCGGAGCTGTAAACCGCAAGCGGAAGATTCCGGAGTAGTGACGGCGGAATTATAATGAACGCCGATACCAACGTAATTATTCGGGTCAGGAGAAGCGAAATAAGCAATTGCACTCGCCTGATAATTCATCCATGTATCATCTCCGAAAGAAGTTACCGGAGCAGGAGTTTTCCGGAAACGCCAGTCAGACGGAAGAATATCTTTTGTAATTTTCTGTTCAAGGTAAATTGTTTGATTTTCGGCTTGCACGAGTTCGAATGCTCCGCCTTGGTCAGTTGTGTAAGGGGGCATTTGTCCGGCTTGAATATATTCCGGATTCATTGGCAGAAGGAAAGGTAAAGCAAGGCGTTTCTGTTCGGGAATGGATTTCAGTTGTTCCGTGCCGATAATGTCAGAGCAATCTAACGTTGTGACAGTCAGAATAGAATAGGGCTGAACCGTTAGCTGAAAAGAAGCATCTTCACTGGAATGATGTAAAGGAATTTGTTTCACCATGCGGAACCAGTTTTGGTCTACAGGTTCAGGGGCAGGCGAGCCGGAAGTCTGCACGAAAGAAATCATTTCCGGCAGGCGGTGCATATTTCTTAAAGAAATATGATACGTGCGTTCTGTTTCCGTATCATTAGCAAAATGCATTGTGAAATGATTTTTATGAGGAGAAATTAACGTCATGTAATTATCCGTTGTGTTCCAGATAGTATGCTGTTCTTCACCGTCACCGAAACAAGCGGAAGGAACATATTGCCAATCAGGCGCAGCAAACCGCATGAAATGTGCTGAAACCCATAACCCAACATCAACAGTATAATGCCCTGACCACGGTTCCCTTGCGGTAATGAGTTGTTTCGGGGAATAACATGACCCGTCATAATGTGCGGAAACAGCCGGCTGAAATTCATATAAATTCATTCTGCCGTTTGCATAAGCGTTAATAATGCGGACAGCTGTATTGACTGCACCATTTGAACCAATAATGCCTGAATCATCAGCAATTCTTGAAAATTCCGGAACGTTACAGGGAGCAATGCCTTCTGAACACCAGATTTCTTTCTGATAAAAATCATGTAAATATTTCGTGTTTTCGCTGCCCTGCGCCGTATAATGCAATGCAATGACATCAACAGCATTCCGGAGTTGTTCATTTTCACGCATGAAATCAGCAATTTTAATTGAACCGACTTCATCAGAAGCGACGATTTTAATTTTAGAAAAATCATAAGGCGCACGGCGTTCTGTTTTCAATCGTTCTGAAAAGTAAATCAGCCATTCTACGTCAGGTGTTTCCGGTTCATTAGCATCAGGGCTAATAAAATCGAATGTTAAATGATATGTTTCATAGGCGGCTTTCAACGTTTCGTAATACCAGCGATAACGGGCATCGAATCCGGCTTTTTTACTTTCAGCGAAAGCGGAAGTCACCCAATACGGCTCGCCCCAACGGAGTAAATCTAAAGTAATTTCCGGATTGATTTCTTTTGCGTCGGCGGCAAACCGAAAACCTGCTCCACGGGTGACATCGGCTTTTTCTTCAGGGGAACGTTTCACACAGGGTTCTGTACCGGAAGAAGAATTAACATCTGCACCGAGTTCAATTTTCAAATGTGAAAGCCCTGCGCCGTAATCCTGCTGAAAAAGCAATTTTAAAATTTCATGATAAATTACCGGATGTTCTCGCCGGTAATCCATGAGTAAACGTGAAGAACCGCTTCCGGTAACACAGCCCAGCCCACGGAAAATATCTCCTGAATCGGCTTGTGTGCCGTCAATTATGATTTCATTCGTCATTGTTGGAATCCCCCTGTACGGCAATTAAAAATTTAATGGTTTTCCCTTCTTCCATAAACATATGTTCATGTTCTGTTTCTAAATTTTCAGGAAAACCGGAATGCTGTAAATCTCTTGTCTGATAAATTATTCGGAATCCGGTTTCCTGAAAATATTGTAAACTTTCGTTGAATAATTGGTCGTCGTCTGTTTTAAACCAGAGTTCGCCTTTCAGAAATTGACGGTACTGCACAAGCTGCCGGACATGTGTTAAACGGCGTTTTTTATGTTTGGGCTTATTCCACGGATTACAAAAATTAATAAAAATCCGCTGAATAGGGTCTTGTTCGCCGAATACCTGTTCAATTTGCATAATATTCAGAATCATAATTCTGACTTGTTCATCTGTCCGCTGTGCGGAAGAAAGAGCCTGTTCAATTTTTCGTTTAGCGAGAACGAGCATTTCATTTTTAATATCTACGGCAATGAAATTCACATCTTGCCAATGATTGACCGCCTGACAAGCGAAACCGCCTTTTCCGCAGCCGAGTTCTAAAAAGATTGGTTTTTGATTATGAAAGACATCTTGCCAGTGATTTTTATATTGTTCAGGGGAAGTCACGAAAAAGGAACAGGCTTCAAGTTCGGGTCTTGCCCAAGGTTTACATCGGATACGCATAGAAATTTTCCTTATAAATTTTTTATAAATTCAGAGTAATTTGTTGATTCGCTGGGGAATAAGTTTCCACGGAAACGCCTGCTAAACGGAACATTTGTTCAGCGGCAATCGTTTGCGGAGAATCGGCATATTTATTTTCAGCGAAAATCACTTTCCGGATACCGGATTGAATAATGGCTTTAGCGCATTCATTACAGGGAAATAATGTCACGTAAAGCGTGCAGTTCTTCAAAGAAGTGGCACTGTTCAGAATGGCATTCAATTCCGCATGGCAGACAAACGGGTATTTTGTCTGAAGAAAATCGCCTTCCCGTTCCCACGGCATTTCGTCATCAGGACAGCCGGACGGCATACCGTTATACCCAACGGAAACAATTTTTTTGTCCTGGTTCACGATACATGCGCCGACCTGCGTGTGATTATCTTTACTTCTCTGTGCGGAAAGCATCGCAATCCCCATGAAATAAGCATCCCAATGAATATAATTTTCCCGTTTCATGAAGAACTCTCCGTTTCTGGGAAATCCGGAACTTCTGGAACTTCCGGAACATCAGGCGTTTCCGGAAAATCGGGTACACTGGGAATGTCCGGAAGAGGTTCTTCCGGTGCGGAAATGTGTTCTAATTTAGATTCTGTTTCTTTCAGAATGTCTAACACTTCCGAATTTTTAAGTTCTTTCGGGGCATCTGGAGCTTTCAGCGCATCAGGCACTTCCGGAGCGAGCATGTCTTCAGGCATTTCCGGAAGAGCTAATTCTTCAATGACTTCCGGCGGAAGTTCTAAATACATTTCTTCTTCTGTTAATGCGCCCTCAATGTTCAATTGTTTTGTGGGAATGCGTTTCAGCGGTTCATAGAAAAACTGTTTGCAAGATTGGTCTTCTTCCATTAGTCCCTGTTTTTCGCAAAGGATTCTTCTGTTGTCTTTCGTCCGTTTTCCGAAACGGCAATAACTGCATGATGGGGCAATTGTCCGGTCAAAATAATAGGTTTTCTTCTTAAAAAGATCAAATAAACCCATTGAAAAACACCACCTTAATTTTCTGGATTCTGTTTTCAGTATAGCATGTTTTTCCGAATTTGTCAAGAAAAAATATTTCTCTTGCGTAAAATGAAAATTTTTTCCGGAAGAAAAAGCCTTTTTGCTATTTTGATAGACTGGAAATGCGTTTTTTGTACAAAATCCACAAATATTTTTCAAGATGTTAGTTGAGTTTACGAATAGACTTTTTTTTTGTAATATGGTATAATATTTTCAGGCGTACAAATTCAGATTCTGTATGCAATTCATATCAGGAGGTTTTATTAAGAATGGCTACAAAAACAAGTGTTCCATTTAACGGTACTGCTGCGCAGGAAGCAAAACTCCGTGAAATCATTAAAGCACATCAGGATGACCCGGGTGCATTAATGCCGGTGTTACAACAGGCTCAGGAAGTTTACGGATATCTTCCTATTGAGGTGCAGAAAATCATTTCCGACGAAATGAATATTCCGCTGGAAAAAATTTACGGCGTGGTGACATTCTACGCACAGTTTTCACTCTATCCGAAAGGAAAATATAATATCTCTGTCTGTCTTGGTACAGCTTGCTATGTAAAAGGCTCAGGCGATATTTACGATAAACTTCAGGAAATTCTCGGTATCGGCGACGGCGAATGCACCGCTGACGGGAAATTTTCTCTGGAAGCCTGCCGCTGCATTGGTGCTTGCGGTCTTGCCCCCGTGCTGACCGTGAATGAAGACGTTTACGGCAGACTGACTACGGATAAAGTAAAAGAAGTTCTGGCTAAATATGAATAATGCCGATTACATACAAGGAGGATACATACATGAAGTCTTTGCAGGAAATTCAGCAGATTTGTGAAACCATGCATCCGGAACTTGAACTTCGTCATGAAGGTTCCACGGAAGCAAAAAGCAAATATGAAAAGCATGTCCTGATCTGCGGCGGTACAGGTTGTACTTCTTCCGGTTCTATGGAAATTGTTGACACATTGAACAAAGAACTGGTGGCTCGTGGTCTGGAAGAAAAAATTCAGGTGGTGAAAACCGGCTGTTTCGGTCTTTGTGCGTTAGGACCGATTATGATTGTTTATCCGGAGGGAACATTCTATTCCCGAATCAAAGCGAAAAATATTCCGCAAATCGTGCAGGAACATTTAATCGGCGGTACTCCCGTAAAGGAATTACTTTATGATGAAACAGTAACTGACGAGGGAATTAAGTCTTTGAATGAAACCAGTTTCTATAAGAAACAGCATCGTGTGGCATTAAGAAACTGCGGTGTAATCAATCCGGAAGATATTAACGAATATATCGCAAGAGACGGATATAAAGCTATTGCGAAAGTATTAAACGAAATGACACCGGAAGATGTCATTCAGTGCATTTTAGATTCCGGTTTAAGAGGCAGAGGCGGCGGCGGTTTCCCGACAGGCAGAAAATGGCAGCTTGCAAGAACAATTGTTCCCGATGCTGACCAGAAATATGTTTGCTGTAATGCCGACGAAGGCGACCCGGGCGCATTCATGGACAGAAGTGTTCTGGAAGGTGACCCGCATGTCGTTCTGGAAGCTATGACCATTGCCGGCTATGCAATTGGCGCAACACAGGGTTATATTTATGTTCGTGCAGAATATCCGATTGCCGTTGAACGTCTGAAAATTGCTATTCAGCAGGCAAGAGAATACGGCACACTCGGTAAGAATATTTTCGGTTCAGAGTTCAGCTTTGATATTGACTTGCGCCTTGGTGCAGGTGCGTTCGTATGCGGTGAAGAAACTGCCTTGATGACTTCTATTGAAGGCAACAGAGGTGAACCTCGTCCACGTCCGCCATTCCCAGCGGAAAAAGGTCTTTACCAGAAACCAACTATTTTGAATAACGTGGAAACTTATGCTAACGTTCCGCAAATTATTCTGAATGGTGCAGAATGGTTCGCTTCTATGGGTACGGAAAAATCCAAAGGCACGAAAGTTTTCGCCCTCGGCGGTAAAATTAAAAATACCGGCTTAGTAGAAGTGCCAATGGGAACAACTTTGCGTGAAGTCATTGAAGAAATTGGCGGCGGCATTCCGAACGGCAAAAAATTCAAGGCTGCACAGACAGGTGGACCTTCCGGCGGCTGCATTTCAGCGGAAAATTATGATGTTCCGATTGATTACGACAATTTAATTGCCATTGGTTCAATGATGGGTTCCGGCGGTTTAATTGTTATGGACGAAGACAACTGCATGGTAGACATTGCAAAATTCTTCCTTGAATTTACCGTTGACGAATCCTGCGGTAAATGTACGCCTTGCCGTATCGGAACAAAACGCATGTATGAAATGCTGGATAAAATTACTAAAGGTCAGGCAGAATTGGCTGATTTGGATAAACTGGAAGAACTTTGCTATTATGTCAAGGCAAATTCTCTTTGCGGTCTGGGTCAGACAGCACCGAATCCGGTACTTTCCACACTCAAGAATTTCCGCAACGAATATGAAGCGCATGTATTGGCAAAGAAATGCCCTGCTGGCGTATGTAAAGATTTGTTACAGTTTACCATTTTGCCGGAAAAATGCGTTGGCTGTGGACTTTGTGCAAAGAATTGCCCCGTACATGCAATTTCACAAGGTGATTACACTGCACCAGGCAAGAAACGTGCTGCATTCGTGATTGATGCGTCGAAATGCATTAAATGCGGTGTCTGCATGAGCAACTGCCGTCCGAACGCTATTTCCAGAGGCTAATCAGAGGAGGAAAATCAACATGGCTGATATTAACGTAAAAATTAACGGTATTCCGGTCACTGTGCCAAAGGGAACAACTGTTCTGGAAGCCGCTCATAAGGCAGGGATTGACATTCCGACATTCTGCTATATGAAAGAAATCAATGAAATTGGTGCTTGCCGTATCTGTATGGTAGAAATCAATGAAGGCAGAGGATTCCGCCTTGTCGCTTCCTGTGTATATCCGTTAGCATTCGAGGGAACGGAAATTTTAACCAATTCCCCGAAAGTAATGGATTCCAGAAGAAAAACACTGGAATTGATTCTGTCCACACATGAGAAAAAATGCTTATCTTGTGTCAGAAGTGGTAATTGTGAATTACAGACTTTGTGCAACGAAATGGGCATTGACCATGAAGAAGTTTACGAAGGCGAAAAGCACGTTTACGAAATTGACAATTCTGCTGTACACATGTACAGAGATAATAATAAATGTATTCTTTGCCGTCGCTGCGTGGCAGTTTGCTCTAAATGGCAGGGTGTCGGCGTAATCGGCGCAAATGAAAGAGGGTTCAAAACCTTTATCGGCAGTGCGTTTGAAATGGGCTTAGGCGAAACAAGCTGCGTTTCCTGCGGTCAGTGTATTGCAGTATGTCCTGTTGGCGCATTATCTGAAAAGGATTACACAGATACAGTATTCCAGGCAATTGCCGACCCGACAAAGCATGTGATTGTCCAGACAGCTCCGGCAGTTCGTGCGGCATTAGGGGAAGAATTTGGCTACCCGATTGGCACGAATGTAGAAGGCAAAATGGTTGCTGCCTTGAGAAGATTAGGTTTTGATGATGTCTTTGATACCGACTGGGGCGCAGACTTAACCATTATGGAAGAAGCAACGGAATTTATTGACCGTTTCAAGAACGGCGGAAAATTACCGATGATGACTTCCTGTTCTCCTGGCTGGGTAAAATATTGCGAACACTATTTCCCAGATTTAGTTGACCACTTGTCAAGCTGCAAATCTCCTCACCAGATGCTCGGCGCAATGGCGAAAACTTACTATGCAGAAAAAATCGGCAAAGACCCGAAAGATATTATCGTTGTCAGTGTAATGCCATGTACAGCGAAAAAATTCGAATGTCAGCGTGAAGACCAGAACGCCGCAGGAGTTCCGGACGTGGATTATGTATTGACCACGAGAGAATTAGCCAGAATGATTCGCCGTGCAGGACTGAAATTCACCGCATTACCGGACGAAGATTTCGATAATCCGTTAGGTATTTCTTCCGGCGCAGGGGACATTTTCGGCGTAACTGGCGGTGTCATGGAAGCCGCACTCAGAACGGCTTACTGCTGGCTGACAGGCAAGGACGAAGTAGTAGAATTTAAGGAAATCCGTGGTACAGACGGCATTAAACGTTCTGAAATTGACATTGACGGAACGAAAATCCGTGTTGCTGTTGCTTCCGGCTTGAAAAATGCTGGTGAACTCCTGACCAGAGTGCAGAACGGCGAAGAAAAAGTAGATTTCATTGAAATTATGGCTTGCCCGGGTGGTTGTGTCAACGGCGGCGGACAGCCTCAGCAGCCCGCAAGCGTTCGCAACTTTGAAGATTTGCGTGTACTCCGTGCAAAAGCACTTTATGATGAAGATGCCGGAAAGGAATTACGTCTTTCCCATATGAATCCAGATATTAAGAAACTTTATGAAGAATATTTACACACTGCCGGCGGGCATAAGTCTCACAAGACTTTGCACACAAGCTATGTAAAACGTAGTATTAACTAAAAGTTTTTCTTAAAATCATCCTTTGTGAAAAGCTGTACTGCAATTTGCGGTACAGTTTTTCATTTTCATATTAAATAATTAAATTAAAATTAAATTAAAAAAATTCCCCCGAAGGGGAATTTTAGCATTAGTTATATTTTTCAAGAAGCTGCTGAACTTTTTCATGGGGGTCAATCACGGTGCTAATAGAAACATCATGATTGATAGAAGCGATGAAGTACGCAACATATTTGGAAACGTCCACAGAATTGAACCATTCACGCTGAAGCAGTTCCGGCGGGCAATAAGTCAGATTCGTGCCGAATACACCACTGATAAAGCCGTCCGCATAGGCTTTATCAAATTCTTCCAAACCGTTCGTGAAAATGGAATATGTCGCATAAGCGAAAATTCTTCTTGCATTACGTTTTTTCAGTTCGTAAGCAATATCTAAAACAGACTGACCAGAAGAAATAATATCATCTGCAATGAAAATATCTTTTCCTTCAACAGAATTTCCTAAATATTCATGCGCAACAATGGGATTTCTTCCGTTAATCATACGGGAATAGTCACGTCTTTTATAGAACATGCCCAAATCCACACCTAATTCAGAGGCGTAAAACATATTTCTGTTCAGTGCGCCTTCATCAGGACTGACAACCATAAATTTATCTTTGGTAATGTGGAAATCTTTGATATTATGGAACATTGCTTTCAGTACCTGATAGGACGGAATCACGTTGTCAAACCCCATTAACGGCACAGCGTTCTGCACTCTTGGGTCATGTGCATCAAATGTCACAATATTAGAAACGCCCATTCTTTCCAATTCCTGAAGTGCAACGGCACAATCCAAAGATTCACGGTAATTTCTTCTGTGCTGGCGACCGCCGTAAAGATTCGGCATAATCACATTAATTCTGTGCGCCTTACCGCCTGTCGCCTGAATAATGCGCTTTAAGTCCTGATAATGGTCATCTGGTGACATAGCATTTTCTTTTCCGAAATAGGTATATGTACAGCTGTAATTGCCAATATCTGTTAAAATGAACAAATCCATTCCACGAATTGTTGACCGAATCAGCCCTTTTCCATCTCCGGAAGAAAATCGGGGGCATTCGCTGTCTAAAATAAACGAATCCGTCTGAAAACCGCCTTTTAACGCCCATTTCACAAGGTAATCGTCAATTTTCTTTCCGAGAGCCTTTGCGCTGTCCATAATAATCAGCCCGAGGGGGGCAACATTATTCTGATGATTGAATAAAATTTCGCTTTTTTCTTTTGTACTCATAAACTTTCTCCCATGATATTATTTACAGAATTTGTCAATATACCTGTTAATGTCTTCGGAAATAATTTCCTTTGCGCTGTCGGCAGCTTCCACTTCATTGACGGCAGTCGTTTTATTTTCGAGTTCTTTGTAAACTCTGAAAAAGTGTGTCATTTCTTCAAAAATATGTTTCGGAAGTTCTTCAATAGAATGGTAGCTGTTATAATTCGGGTCATCGAACGGAATTGCAATAATTTTATCATCATGTTTTCCGTTATCAATCATGCGAATAACGCCGATTGGGTAGCACCGCACCAAAGTCAGCGGATAAAGGGCTTCTGAACAAATTACTAACACGTCAAGCGGGTCAGAATCGTCTGCATAGGTTCGGGGAATTAACCCGTAATTCGCCGGATAATGCGTAGAAGTATGCAGAATCCGGTCAAGTTTCATGAAACCTGTTTCCTTGTCCAGTTCATATTTAATTTTGCTGCCTTTGGGAATTTCAATTACAGCAACGAAATCTTCCGGACTGATTCGTTTCGGGCTGATGTTATGCCATACGTTCATAAACAAGAACACCTCATTATTAATAGATTACATAAAAATTATACCATGATTCCGGCAATTTGTCAATGCTTATTCCGGAAAAAGAAAAAATCGGCATTTTCTGCATAATTTCAACAAGAAATGCGAATTTTTCAGACAAAAAGCAAAGAGGGAAAGGTTTTCCCTCTGTCAAAATCAGCGTTTGAGATATTTATCCATAATATGGCAAAAATCAAACGTGGCGAAATAGTCCGCAGGCGTTTCCGCACGGCGAATCATTTTCACGGAACCGTCTTCACAAAGTAATAATTCCGCTGAACGGAGTTTGCCATTATAATTATACCCCATAGAAAAACCATGCGCCCCTGTATCATGAATAACGAGTAAATCGCCAATTTCCACGGGAGGAAGCATTCTGTCCACGGCGAATTTATCGTTATTTTCGCAAAGTCCGCCCGTCACGTCACATAAATATGTGCAGGGCTGGTTTTCTTTTCCGAGAACGGTAATATGATGATATGCGCCATAAATCGCCGGACGCATTAAATTTGCCGCACAGGCATCCACACCAACATATTCTTTATAAATATGCTTTTTGTGCAGAACACGAGTCACTAAATGCCCATAAGGCGCAGCCATGAAACGCCCCATTTCAGTGAAAATAGCAACGTCTTCCATTCCGGCAGGAACGAGAATTTCATCGAAAACTTGACGGACTTTGTCACCAATCACAAGAATATCATTCGGTTTCTGGTCGGGACGGTAAGCAACGCCCACACCGCCGGACAAGTTAATGAATTTAATTTCCGCTCCGGTAACATTATGCAAATCTACCGCTAACTGAAATAATTGTTTCGCTAAAGTCGGATAGTAATCATTCGTCATTGTGCTGGAGGCTAAAAAAGCATGAATGCCGAAATATTTTGCGCCTTTTTCTTTCAGTTTCCGGAAACCTTCGAACATTTGTTCACGAGTAAAGCCATATTTGGCATCTTGCGGGCTGTCCATAATTTCCGTAGAAATTTTGAATTTTCCGCCTGCATTGAACCGGCAGCAGATTGTTTCCGGGATTCCGGTCAGTTTGTCTAAAAAATCAATATGCGTAATATCATCTAAATTGATATATGCGCCTAATTGATAGGCGAGTTCATAATCCTGTGCCGGAGTAACATTAGAAGAAAACATAATCTCATGACCGGAAAAACCACAGGCTTCACTCATTTGCAGTTCTGTCAGGCTGGAACAGTCCACACCGCAGCCTTCTTCCTGAAAAATTTTCAGCAGAAACGGGTTAGGCGTAGCCTTAACAGCGAAATATTCTTTGAAGCCTTTATTCCAGGAAAACGCTTTTTTCACGAGACGGGCATTTTCCCGAATGCCTTTTTCGTCATAAATATGAAAAGGCGTAGGATAAGTTTCAGCGATTTGTTCCGCCTGTTCTTTAGTCAGAAAGGGGATTTTGGGATTGATGAATTTCATCAGGATTCACTTCTTTCAAAAAATTTACACTTTTATTCTAACACATTTTTCAGAAATCGTCAATCCTGAACGGGAAAAATCCTGAATTTTGTGAAAAAATGACAAATTTCAACAAAATTTTCTGCATAAAATTTCTATAATGACAAAGTGTAACGTTTCGGGGAGAAAATCCCTCTTATAGGGTGAAAGGGGGTTACGCTTATGGAAGATGAAAAAATACTGGAATTATTCCAGAATAGGGAAGAAAAAGCCATTCAGGCAGTACAGGAAAAATACGGCGCAAAATTAAAGCGTTTTGCTATGCAGTTTTTAGGAAATGAAGCAGATGCGGAAGAATGCCTGAATGATGTGTATTTCAAAGCGTGGAAAGCGTTGCCGGAACAGAAACCGGAATATTTATCGGCGTATTTAATGCAAATCTGCCGGTATACGGCGTTTGACATGATCGACCGGAAAAACGCACAGAAACGGAATGCCGTAATTACAGAATTAACTGCTGAAATGGAACAATGCCTTCCGGATTGTACTGCTGTACAGGAAACGGAACTTTCCGAAATATTGAATACATTTTTAAAGCATTTGCCGAAAGAAAAACGTTTGCTGTTTATTCGGCGTTACTGGTACGGCGACAGCGTGAAAGAATTAGCGGAAATGTTTCACTTTCGGGAAAGTAAAGTAAAAACAACATTATTTCGAATAAGAAAAAAATTAGAAAAAGTTTTGCAAGAAAGGGGAGTTTTTCATGAACGGAAAAACATTACTGCAATCCATGACGGAGATTGACGAAAAACTAATTCGGGAAGCAGATTTGACAATGATTAGTATTTCCCAAAAAAAGCACCGGAAACGAATACAAATGGCAACTTTTGCGGCTGTGGCAGCGTTGGCAATGACGACTACCGCCGGAGCATTAACCGGAGTGTTCGACCATCGGGAAACTGTGGAAAGTTATTTGCACGGCAATTCCAGAAAACAACTTGAAGAAAAAGGCTTAGTGACGAATTATGTCACGGAAAATGACTATTTCCGTTTAACGGCGGAAACGATTCTGAATGACGGATTTCAGATTTACATGATTGCCACATTAGAACCATTGGAAGAAACGGCACAGGAATTTTTAGCTATGCATAATAGCTTTTCCGTTGACATGCCAATAATTTACACGGATACAGGAGAAGAAGCGGAAGTGTTCAGCGGTAGTGTAGGATTTCAAACGAAAAACGGGAAAAATTTAATTGAATTTAGCAATCATTTGACCATGCTGGAAGACCGCCCAACGGAAATACAACTCAACATGCAGCCGAAGAATGAAGAATACCAGTATATGCTGGAAAATTTATCCATTCCTTTGGAAGAATTGCCCATGCTGGAACAGGTAAAATTCCAGAATGAAGAAAATCAAGTCATGGTTCTTACGCCGTTAGAATTATATTCGGAAGAATCCCTGACTTTGCCGGACATCAATCACCAGATTTATTTCATTAAACGGGACGGAACGAAATTCAGTGTTGGTTTTGACGGAAGAGATGGTCTTGAAATCAGTGGCGGCGCACGCAGTGACCCAGCTGACAGCGAAATGGAACCATTCTTCTATGTGTTATTTGAAGAAATTCCGGACTTGAATGAAATTCAGTCGATTGAATTTTACAATGCGAATACAAATACAAGCGTAATTTACGAAAAAAGCACAGAGTGAATTTCTCTGTGCTTTTTCATTTACTTCTTATTTCTTTTCAGAAAGGTATCTGTTCAGTGCGCTGAATAAAGCGGCAACAGAGGCTTCGGAAATATCTTTCTTAATGCCAACGCCCCAGTAAACTTTCCCTTCTGCCTTAATGGAAACATAAGCGGCGGCATCGGATTCAGAAGTTGTGGTGACAGCGTGTTCATTATAAGTATGCACGCTGAAATTCACGCCAATAAATGCTTTCAAAGCGTTGCTGACAGCGTCAAGCCTGCCGTTCGTGCCGTCAGATTTAATGGTATACGCTTCTCCGTCCTGTGTGAGTGTGACGGAAGCCTGAATCAATGACTGATTATTATTTTTCTGTACATAATGAATTTCCTGATATTCAAGCGGTTTCCGAATATTCGCATAAGTATTCAGGAAAATTTCATGCACTTCTTCCGGAAGTAATTCCTTGTGGGCGTGGTCGGAAATGCCTTTCACGAGGTAGCCAAATTCTTCACGCATGGTTTTCGGTAAATCTAAACCGAATTGTGTTTCCATTAAATAGCCGATACCGCCTTTTCCGGATTGACTGTTAATGCGGATTACGTCCGCTTCGTAAACTCTGCCAACGTCGGTCGGGTCAATGGGTAAATATGGCACAGTCCATTGGTCAGTGTGTTTTTCTTCACGGTATTTCATGCCTTTTGCAATAGCGTCCTGATGAGAACCACTGAATGCGGCGAAAACTAATTTTCCGCTGTAAGGCTGGCGGTCGTAAACCTGCATTCTGGTGACACGTTCATAAAGTTCCGTGAGTTCCGGCATATTGGAAAAGTCTAATTCCGGGTCAACGCCTTGTGAAAACATATTCATGCCGAGGGTAATAATATCAACATTTCCGGTTCTTTCCCCATTGCCGAATAAAGTTCCTTCCACACGGTCACCGCCTGCCAATAATCCGAGTTCCGTATCCGCAACGGCACAGCCACGGTCATTATGAGGATGTAAGGAAATAATTACATTTTCCCGATACTTGAGATTGTCATTCATGTATTCAATCTGATTTGCATAAATATGCGGCATAGAATGGGAAACAGTTACAGGAAGATTGATAATCACTTTATCTTCTGCGGAAGGTTTCCAGATGTCTAATACTGCGTTACAGATTTCTGCTGCAAATTCCGGTTCTGTTCCGGTGAAACTTTCGGGGGAGTACTCAAACCGGAAATTTCCGGCAGTTTTTTCCCGATATTCTTTGCAAAGTTTAGCACCGAACACGGCAATGTCAATAATTTCCTGTTTGCTTTTGCGGAAAACTTGTTCACGCTGTGCTAAAGAAGTTGAATTATACAAATGCACAATTGCCTGTTTACAGCCTTTTAACGCCTCATAGGTCTTTGCAATAATATGTTCACGGGATTGTGTCAATACCTGAATTGTCACATCGTCCGGAATTAAATTCTGTTCAATTAACGTACGGCAAAATTCATATTCCGTTTCGGAGGCAGCCGGAAAACCGACTTCAATTTCTTTAAAACCGATTTTGACGAGTAACTGGAAAAATTCGAGTTTTTCTTCTAAACTCATGGGAATAATCAATGCCTGATTGCCGTCACGCAAATCCACACTGCACCAGACAGGCGCATGGTCAATATATTCTTTCTGTGTCCAGCGCATGGGGGCATTTTTCACCGGAAAATATTGCCGGATATATTTCTGATAATTGTTCATGATGAAATCCACCTTTCTTGACTGTAGAATAACAAAAAAACTCTTTCATGTCATCTGACATAAAAGAGACGAAGCCGAACTCCGTGGTACCACTCTTTTTGGCATGGAATACATGCCCGCTCATCTGTATCTTGAAAAAAATACATCTCTCGGTAACGGGAGAACCCGTATGCGCTTACTGAATGCATGTTTGGCGCATCTGCTCAGGGAGGAGCTATTATTCAGTACTGTTGCTGTCTTGCACCGGACGACAGTTCTCTGTAAACAGGAAACTGAACTTTTTTTCCCATCAACGCATTTCAAATGATAGTTATATTATACTACAGAAAAAAAGATTTGTCAAGGGGTTTTGGAAAAAAATTTTCCTGTCGAAAACGTTTAAGGCTATTTTTGGGAATTTTTATGCAGAAAATTCAGAAAAACTGCTTGACATTACTTTGCGAATGTGCTAAAATGGAATTAAGGATGAAAAGATTATCGTGTAAAGATAATCAAGATGTAGGAGCGAATGACATGAATGAACAAATTGAAAAAAATCAGGGCTACCGGCTTTGCAGTGATGAATATTTGCAATTTCTCCGTGCAATTGGCGGATATTATCAATCACCGGAAGCCATGCTCAGAGCAATTACGAAAGAACTTCCCGCATTGGCGGAAGCTTTGCATTTAGGGTATTTAAACGTCCATTTTGAAACGCAGGACACGCCATTTACACTTCAGGAAAAAGATGTTGATTTCGAATTATACAAATCCGATTATGATTCAAGCAAAAAAGTGAAAACAGATTTTGTGACTGTGGAAAAAGGCATTTGTGTAATGACAATCGCCCCGAAGAGAAATTATTCATGGAGTACGGAAGAAATAGACCAGATGCGTTTCTTGTTGGAAAATTTATTTATTCGGCTTGGATATGTGCGGATAGGGCTTTTATTATCGAAAGCCATTACGAGTGATTTTCTGACAACGGCAATGAATACCCGTGGCATGACGGTTTACGGAATGGAATTGCAGAAAAAAGGCGATTTGGCGAAATATAACGGTTTTTACCTGAATCTAAAAAATTTTAAATATATTAATAAGAGTGCCGGACAGGAAAAGGGCAATGAAATTCTGATGAAATATTGCTGTACGCTTCAGGGGTTTATGCTTCCGGGGGAAAAGTTATCCCGCCCGGGAGGAGATAATTTTTTTGCACTGATTCGAAAAGAACGAACAGAAATTTTTCTGAAATTTTTGAAAGAAGTGCCGATTACCGTTCCCTATGACGACGGACAGCGAACCTACAGAATTTCAACGAATGTCGGCGCATATGAAATTCAAGAACAGGACAAAATCAGTTCTGTAATGGAATTGTCCATGGTTGCCATGAATGAAGTGAAACATTCACAGAAAGCCATTGATCAACTCTGGTATGCGCCTTACATGATGGAAAAAATCATGCATGACAAGCAGATTTCCCAATTGTTCCCGAAAGTTCTTGCTGACGGGGAATTTTTAGTATATTATCAGCCGAAAGTAACTTTAGAAACGAAAGAGCTTTGCGGTTGTGAAGCGTTAGCAAGGTGGCATCATCAAGGGAAAATTGTTCCGCCAATGGAATTTATCCCGATTTTAGAACGGGAAGGAACGGTTTGCAATTTAGACTTCTATGTATTCGAAAAAGTGTGCGCTGATTTGCGGAAATGGCTGGATATGGGCATAGAGCCGGTGAGAGTGTCGGTGAATTTTTCACAGCAGCATTTAGGAAACAGTTCACTTTCAGAAGAAATTTTAGCCATTATGCAGAAATATGACATCAGCAGTAAATATATTGAAATTGAATTAACGGAAATGTCCGGAGCGAAAGATCATGATGCAATGCTTGCATTTTTGCAGAAAATGCGTGAATATGGCATTTACACGTCAATTGACGATTTCGGAACGGGGTTTTCTTCGTTGAACATGCTGAGAGAATTTCACATGGATGTCATTAAATTAGATAAATCTTTCGTAGATAAAATTGCCGCTCAGAATGAAGACAACAGCGGTGACAAAATCGTTATTGAAAATATTGTTCACATGGTGCAGGATTTACAGTTAGAAATTATTTCTGAAGGTGTCGAAACGAAAGAACAAGCGGATTTCCTGAAAAAAATTCACTGCAACATGGCACAAGGCTATTTATTTGACAAACCACTTCCGCATGATGAATTTGAAAAACGTTTATTAGGCAATCGTGTTTATCCTGTATAAATATAAAATAAACTGTCTGTTCCCATTCCGGAAACAGACAGTTTTTTAGTTTTTTATGATTGGTAATTTTTAATACACGCAAGAATGGCTTGCTGAATCGGAATTGTTTCTTCCATTTTCTGTTTTGCGGTGTCAGGGTCATTGGCACGCAGAGCCGTTACAATTTCGTCATAGGCGTTGAATAATGGCGTTAAGGAAAGATTACCGGTTACACCTTTCAGCGTGTGCGCATTGGTTAAGGCTTTTTCATAGT
Organism: uncultured Clostridia bacterium; assembly: GCA_947589035.1. GTDB lineage: Bacteria > Bacillota > Clostridia > Oscillospirales > Ruminococcaceae > UBA3855. The sequence goes on from CANPYZ010000017.1 coordinate 28,576, forward strand.
CGCCGGATTCTAAAAACGCCATAACTTCCGTACTTTCGGCATTAGGAACGAATTTTCCTAACATTCTCTGATAAAACGGAGCGTTATTCATGAATCTTCTTAAGCCTTCATCCGTGTTTGCACCGAGATTTTTCAGTTCTTCCAACATTGACATAAATTAAATTCCTCCTAAAATAAGTTAAATTTTATTCAACAGGACTTGTTTTGCCGAGATATTTTTTCAGAACATCAAAAAGCTGTTCCATATCTAAAGGCTTAGCGATATGATCATTCATTCCACTGTCAAGAGCCTGTTTTTTATCTTCATTGAATGCGTTTGCGGTCATGGCAATAATCGGAATAGACGCTAATGCAGGATTATCTAATTTCCGAATGGCTTTCGTTGCCTCGTAACCGTTCATGACGGGCATTTGCACGTCCATTAAAATTAAATCATAATGTCCGGGATTAGAATTTTTGACTTTATCCACAGCAACAATTCCGTCTTCAGCGCATTCAACCAGAAAACCGGATTCTTTAAGAATTTCATTAGCAATTTCCCGATTGAGTTCGTTATCTTCCACAAGCAAAAGCCTTTTTCCTTTAATGTCAAGATCCATATCCGGAAGTAAAGGTTGTTCCTGAGGAGTTTGTGATTTTCCGATTGTCGAAAGTAAAGTATCCCGCAAAGTGGAAAGAAAAATGGGTTTATTGCAGAAGGCTGTTACACCAGCGGCACGGGCTTCTTCTTCAATATTGCTCCAGTCGTACGCAGTTAAAATAATAATTGGTGTCGTATCGCCAATGAATTTTCGAATACGCCGGACAATTTCCACGCCGTTCAAATCCGGTAAAAGCCAGTCGATAATATACGCATCGAATGCATCGCTTAATTCAAAAGCCTGTTTCGCATGGAGAACGGCTTCTTTTCCGGAAAGTGTCCATTCTGCCCGAAGTCCGAGTTGGGCAAGCATTTTCGTTACACTGTCGCAAATCGTGTAATCATCATCAACAACGAGGGCGTGCAAGCCTTCAAATTCTTTAATGACTTCAATTTGTTTGCGTTCAGACTGTAAACGCATTTCCAAAGTCACAATATATTCTGTTCCTTTGCCCTGTTCGCTGAACACTTCAATTTTTCCGCCCATCATGTCAATAATATTTTTCGCAATTGCCATGCCTAAACCGGTTCCCTGAATGCCGCTGACAGTAGTATTACTTTCCCGTTCGAACGGCTCGAAAACATGCTTGATAAATTCTTCACTCATGCCGATTCCGGTATCTTTAACATGAATTTCATAAGCGGCATAACCGTCCGGTGCGCCGTGTTTCTGTTTGAAAATTAACGTCACGCAGCCGCCGGAGGGCGTAAATTTCACAGCGTTTCCCAATAAGTTTAATAATACTTGATTTAAATGCAATTTATCACAGTAAACATCTTCATCAATGACATCAATTGTATCAATGAAAAAATTTAACTGTTTCGCCTGAATTTGACTTTGCATAATATTTCGCAAATCATGAAGCATATCCGGCAGGCTGCATTCTACTTCTTCAATGTCCACACGTCCGCTTTCAATTCGGCTCATGTCCAACACATCGTTAATTAAACTTAACAAGTGATTACTGGAAGAAAGAATTTTCGCTAAATAATCCTGCACTCGTTCTTTATTGTCAATATTCGTTGCCGCAAGTGTCGTATAGCCAATAATGGCATTCATGGGCGTTCGAATATCATGTGACATATTCGACAAAAACATTGTTTTCGCACGTTCAGCATTTTCTGCTTTAATTAGTCTTTCCTGTAAAACGGCTTTGTCCAGCGTAATGGAAGTATTATGCATTGTCCAGATTAAGTATAAAATCATAATCACGGCTTCAATCATGACCATGAACAGGCAAACTCTTCTGACAGAATATAAACTTGCGAATATTTCCGATTCCGGAACGGAAACGCAAACAATCCAGTTACCGAGTTCCTGCAAGCTGGTTGTTTCCTGATTACTGAGAACCATTGGTTCATAGTAAAAATAAACATATTCGTTCAGAATTTTAGATTTGAACACAGCATGACCAGAACCGCCGCTGAGAAATTTTGAAAAAATTTCTTCATCATCAGTACCTGCTTTAGTTTCGAATTTCTGGAAATCTTTGATATTTCCCAAAGTATCATGCAAAGTATCCATGAGAAAATCGCCGGTGTTCCGGTCAATAATATATACATCTGCTTTATTATTGAAAATATTTCTAATATTGAACGAATCCGGCAATGCTTTCAAATCCGTGGAAGAAAATAATACAGCAATGACTTTACCATCTTTTTTCACGGGCATATAATGCCGGACGACTAATTTTCCCGTAAGGAAAATATTTTCCGTTCGTCCGGTGATATGTTCACCGAGACTGGCGATTTCATCGAAAGAAATTCTTCCGGAAACGCTGACAATTTCTTCTTCCGTGTAGCCAATCGGCGGAATTAAAATGTCTCCCGGCAATAACAGAAATAATTCCGTTGACGGGGTAAGTTTATTATAACCGTTCATAATTTTCCGCAAATTGTCTTGATCTGTAGATTTTTCCACGGAAAGCACTTCTGCAACGGAAGCTAACACTTCACTGTCACGGGCAAGCTGAATGGTAATATCATCTGTGACGGTTTCAACAACTTCTTTCGTGCGCTGTAGACATCTTTCCTCTGTAATATGGCTAATTCGAATATACGCATAAATCATCAGAACGGTAGTAAGAAAAATAACAATAATTGTGGCGATAATACTTTTTTCTCTGAGTTTACTTTTTTCTTTGATGTTAGGTTGATTTGATTTTGACATTTGCATCCCCTTCTTTGACAAGAGTAAAGTAAGTCTACATTACTATTATAATCCAATTTGAAGCAGATGTCAAGTAAAATTTTTACGAATGGGAAAAACGCCTGATTGTTTCTTTCACTTCTTTAGAAACGGGTTTCGGTTCAAAAACAGGGCGGTTAATGTAATAGCCCTGAAGCAGGTCAACTCCGCAGGAAATGACTGTACGCACTTCACTTTCTGTTTCAACGCCTTCCGCAAGAACGAGAATATTTTTATGCCGAACGAGTTTAACTAAATTGCTGATAATAGTTCTTCTGCTGAAATCTTTATCACAGCCGCTAACTAAAGAACGGTCAATTTTAATAATATTCGGGTTCAGTGTAATGAGTGCATATTCGCTGTTGTAACCCGTTCCGAAATCGTCAAGGGCAACTTGTGCGTTCCATGTCCTCATGCGGTTAATTTTCGATTGAATATATTCTTCATTTGTGCTTTCACTTTCTAAAATTTCCATAATAATATGCGAAAGTAAATTCGGATGATTTTTTTCAATGATATGTACATCGGAATCTTCCAGAATGCAATTCGAAATGGAATTCACGAATAAATGACAGTCAGGAGAAATATTTCCGGCATCAATTTGTGCCTGAAAATCAACTAACGCCTTTGTCCATGTCAAGTGTTCAATTTCGTAAAGTTTTGCGCTTGTTTTAGCAATACGCAATAATTCAAGCGGTGACTGAAAAATAGAAGACTGCGGGCGCATTAAGGCTTCATAACCATAAAGTTCACCAGTTTTAGCGGAAACAATGCTATGAAATGCATACCGTACACGGCATTCATCAATAATTCTGTTCATTTCTTCCACGCCGTTCAGCAAAACGGCATCTTTCGCATAAGAAGAAATATCAAATTCGGCAATTTCGCCTTTCGTGGAATGTTTAATAGTATACATAGCGAAATCGGCGTATTTCACTAACATTTCATAAGAATCTGCGTCGTCCGGATACCATGAAATACCGGCACTGGCACGAATTTTAAAATGCGTGCCGTCTGCTAAAAGACAATAGCTGTTTAAAAGCTGTGAACGGACTTCCTGAATAATTTTCCTGACTTCCTCTTTAGAAGAAAAGCCCGTCAGGCAAATATTAAATTCATCTCCGGAAAGTCGGGAAACAATACCGCCGTATCTTTGGAAATTTTTCAGCGAATTAGCCGCCGTTTTAATATAATCATCTCCGAAATCATGACCATATGTGTCATTAACATATTTCAGATTGTCTAAATCTAACATAATAAATGCAGTAATTTTTAAATCGTTCCGGTGACGGAAAAGGTCTTCAATTTTCCGGTAATAGGCATGACGATTTAATAACCCTGTTGTGCTGTCATAATCCCGTTCATATTCAATACGTTTCTTTTCCAGCATACTGCTGGTAATATCCTGAATAATGCCAATGCTTTTATTTTTGTTATGTACAAGGCTAAGCCTTAACCAATTTGTTCCGCCATCTGGCTTATGAATGCTGAACTCTTTCACATAATCGGAATTTTCCGGATATTCGGCAAGCCCTTCAAGAACGAAAGAACGAATTTTTTCTACTGGAATATGGTCAATAAATTCCTGCCGGCTAATCATAATATCTTCTTCTGCCGGATAGGGAAGATTTAACAATTTCAAAAGTCCCTGCCCAACGAAAACCGTTTCTGCAGTGTGGTCATACATGAATGTGCCTAACCCAACATCAGCAATGCGAATCATTTTCGAAACCTGAGAAGAAAATTCCTGTGCATTGATTTGTAATTGTGTAATGGCATCTGTCATTTTATCTAATTCGAAAATATTTGTCGGTGCGAACCGGATAATTTGATTATATTCATGCATGGAGTTCATTTTGTGAATAATCTTCGTAATCGGTTCAACGACTTTTTTAATTGTAATCAGAACAATAATTGTACTGACAACTAAGGCAATTACAGCCGAAAGCACCAGCATTCGAATTAAATTCGTGAATAACTGAAGAACGCTGTCTTTTTCCGCTACGGAAATCAACGCCCATTGTTCTTCATAATAGGGACTTTCTTCTGAATAAAGTTTCATGTACTGCACACTGCCGACAGAAGAAAATTCTGAATTTGATGTAAAATCAACAATGCCTTCATTCCGGACGGGGTTAGTTTGTAAAGTATTTTCATTTTTGACAAGCTGATTGAAAGCAATGCCGGAATGCGTGATAATGTCGAACGCCTGCGAATCAGGTTGTTTTCTGCCGAGAACGTAACAAGCCGTTTCATTCAAAAAGTCATTCACAGGCATGTCCGAAAGAATGGTATTTTCCGTTAAGCCAATGCCGATTACGCCGTAGACAGTCCCGTCAGCCGCAATCAAAGGAACAGTATATTTCATACTGTCGGCGGCACTTTTCGTAATGGGAGAAAATCCGCTCCAGTAACCTAAATTTCCGAAAGATAAATTTGAATTTTCTTCTGCCGTCTGAATTGTCCTGTAATAATAATCATAATTTTCCATGTTGTTCGGGTCAGATTCAAAATGCAATTTCCAGCCGGAATCTAAAATAATGCCTAAATCCTGCGAAATAGAAGAAAGTCCCATTTCCATTAACAAATCCTGATAGCCGGAATCGCTTGTCGGGTCAAGGTCTCGGAAATATAATGCTGCTTTCGCCTGTTTTACGCCGCCTTCATCATCATATAAATCCCCCGTTTCTAAAATGAAATACACATCATTAGCCATACTTCTTTTCAGCAAATCAATTAATGTTTCGGCGGAAGATTCCATAATTTTCCGGTTTAACTCCTTATCTTCCTGTAAAGCGGCAACGGAAACATTTTTCTGTATGAGGGTAGTTTCTACGAGTGTATTAATTTTTTCGGCGGCTTCCTGTACGAAAGGAATTTTCGACTGAAATTCACTTTCAATATAATTTTTCCGGTTTTCGGTTTTTTCCAAAAGCATGGAATAAGCGTATTCTTTCACATGAGAAAATTCCCCTCCGGCAATCAGCACGGCGAAAAATGTCACTAACTGAAATAAAACTAATCCCAGCATCGGAAATAATAACCGAATGAATAATTTAGCTTTTTTCTTTGTTTTATCGGGAGAGTTTTCAGGAACATTTGCCATACATTTCCATCTCCCTCAGACAATTCCGGAAGCCGACTGCAAACCGGAAACGAAATCATCATACCACTGTGCAAAAGCCTTGTCAGAAACATAATCTTCTAAAACAGTTTCCCGTTCTTCTCCGCCTTGTATACGGGAAAAAGCTTTCTCATAGGCAGTTTGTGCCGTATCTTGAATGTAATTTCCGAGAAAATCCCGTACTTCAGTAGATTTTTCGAACGGTTTCGCCGAATAAAGAGAATAAGTATTCACTTCAGAAACAGCCGCTTCCATAGCTTGACGGTCAGCACCATCATTTTCATAAAATTCAGAAATAATCTCAAAATCATTTGCGGATTTCTTAACAGGAAGATAGCCGGATTTGACTGCAAAATCAATATTTCTTTCTTGTTCGGTAATCCATTTCAGGAATACAGAACAAGCGTATTCTGTTTTCGGGTCAGATTTGGTGACAACCATTCCTGCGCCCTGCTGCACAGCGTAAGGTTCACAGCCTTCAAAATTCGGAATCGGTAAAGCGAACGAGTCAATTGGATAAGTGTAAGAATCATCAATTGTAACAGAATCCGGAAAATATACTGCTCCCGTACTGGAGCAAACCATAGCAATAATTTCACCGATTTTCGCATCGTCGCTCCGGTAACGGCTTTGTGCGAAATAATAGCCTTTAACATATGGCACATAATAACAATCCCATAAACGCCGAATGACTTCTTCATCTGTATGAAGTGTTAATTCGCCGTTTTCTTCCGTGAAAAATTCCATGCCGAGTTGTTTTGCGCCGACAATCATATAATTTGCGACAGAATCCCGCCCGAAAAAGGCTTTTCCGTCATTAGGCGTATCCGGTGTTAAATTATCCGTATAAGTATAATATTTTTCAGCTGTTTCCGCAAGGCTTTCCCAAGTGGAAAGGTCAGTTTCGGAGATGTTTTCGGCATCAGCGAATTTCTGAAAATCCGTCTGATTCAGCATCATGACTTCTGTGCTTTTTGCCGTGGGGAAAATTTTCAATTCCTGCTGGGAATCATCGAATTTTCCTTCTTCTAAATAGCCGTCAACATATTCAGCGAGTTCTTCCGCCGTGAAATATTGCGACAAATCCACAACGCAGCCTAATTCGTCAGCAATATATGCTGTTTCCGCATAAGAAGCGAAAATATCCGGCGGTGTTTCTGCACCGACATCATTTTTCAAAGAAGCAAGCACGCTATCCGCAAGTTCATTGATTGTTCCTTTACTTCTGGCTTCCACAATAATCCCTTGTTCGTGTCCGACAGTTTCGTTAAATTCAACAATCATATGGTCAAAATATTCCTGCTGAACGCCGTTATAATAGTGCCAAATGGTAATATCTGCCGGATTTTTAGGGTCAAGCGGATTTTGATTTTCAGCACAGCCGCAAAATAAACCAGCAGAAACGCAGACCGCCGAAAACAAAGAAAATATATTTTTTAATTTCAAAAATAACACTCCCTTGATTCAAATTCATAGCATATAATTATTATTATAATTATACCGGATTTTTTCCCATTTTTCAAGATATGCCGGAAAATTATTTACATTTCTGTAAATTTTACAAAAAGCTGAACTATTTTTTGTGCAGAATGCCCTGAAAAATGGCATAAAGAAATGCGGATAAAAGGACTTGAACCTTCACCCTCTTGCGAGGACCAGCACCTGAAGCTGGCGCGTCTGCCAATTCCGCCATATCCGCATATTTGCATATTTAATTTTAAAATTGAATACAGTGCGGATAAAAGGACTTGAACCTTCACCCCCTTGCGAGGATTAGCACCTGAAGCTAACGCGTCTGCCTATTCCGCCATATCCGCATATTCATTCAACAAAATCTATTATACCACAGGAAAGAAATTTTGTCAAGAGGTTTTCAAAAATTTTTTGAAAAAATTTTGGATTTGACAGAAGAAAAATTTTGTGCTAAAATAGAATTAGTCTCCACTGAAAGGGGAGATGTCGCCGAAGGCGACAGAGGGGTTACCCCTCCGGCACTTCGTGCCACCTCCCCTGATAGGGGAGGCTTGTTCCCCCTGAAAGGGGGAATGTCACGTAGTGACAAGGGGGTTGCCCTCTGAAAGGAGAAATATTCAATGACAAAAATTGATTTAATTACAGGAATTTTAGGCGCAGGAAAAACAACATTCCTGCATGGTTATGCAGAATATTGCCTTGCTAAAGGCGAAAAAATAGCCATTCTGGAAAATGATTTCGGGGCGGTGAACGTGGACAGAATCATGCTGAATGATTTACAGAATGAACACTGTCAGGTTGAAGTCATTGCCGGAGGAGGTGACAAAGACTGTCACCAGAGACGATTTAAAACGCAGCTCATTAGTTTAGGAATGCAGCATGTTGACAGGGTCATTGTTGAACCGTCAGGAATTTTTGACATGGATGAATTTTTCGATATTCTATTCGAATCGCCTTTAGATAAATGGTACACAATTGGAAGTGTATTAACCATTATTGATTCAGGAATGCCGGAAAGACTTTCATTCCAGAATGAATATTTATTAGCATCGCAGGCAGCGTGTGCCGGAAAATTAATTTTTAGCAAAATTAAACCGGAAACGAATTTTTCTTCTGTTTTGGAACATGTGAACCGTGCGTTAAGCGGCATTCAATGCCCGAGGAGATTCACGGAAAACATGCTTTTCGTGAAGTTATGGAATGAACTGAATGAAGAAGATTATGCTGAATTATCTTCCGCAGGTTACCGAAATGAACGCTATGTCCGGCAATTCAACATCGAAAATTCAGATAGTGAAGTACATTATTTTCTGCATGTTGCCTTACCGGAAGAACGCATACAGGAAATTTTAACGAATATTTTACAAGATGAAGAATGCGGAGAAATTTTCCGGATAAAAGGCGCATTGCCGAAACGTTCCGGAAATTACCTGAAAATTAACGCCGTGCGGAAACAAATTGAAATTAGTTCCATTCCGGAAGCGCAAGCGGTTTTAATTGTGATTGGGAAAAAGTTAAATTTTCCGAAAATTGACCAATATTTCCGGAAAGAAAACACTAATCCGAAATTTACTTCTATTTAAAATTAAAATAAATAAAAAATTCCCCTGTTTACACAGGGGAAAATTTTTATTCTGTGCGTAAAGCGGTGACGGGGTCTTTCGTGGCAGCTTTTCGGGAAGGAATTAAACCGCCTAAGCAAGTCAGAAAAATGCTAATGAAAATTAACATGATTGCCGCAACCGGCGGAAGAGAAGCATTAACAGAATCTGTTTCAGCAATATGATGAATTAACACATTTGCCGGAATTAAAATCAATTCTGTTAAAATTACACCAATTAAGCCAGAACATAAACCAATAATAAACGTTTCCGCATTGAACACTTGTGAAATGTTTTGTTTAGAAGCACCGATTGCCCGAAGAATACCAATTTCTTTCGTTCGTTCTAAAACGGAAATGTATGTAATAATGCCAATCATGATTGACGAAACAACCAAGGAAACGCCCACAAAGGCAATTAACACATAAGAAATCACATTAACAATTGTTGTGACGGAACTCATCAATAAACCGACATAATCAGTGTAACTAATTTGTTCTTCTTCTGAAACGCCTGCATTGTAATCTTCAATGCATTGCTGAATGGATTCTTTCGCTTCGAAACTATCCACATAAAGTTCAATGCTTGACGGAGCGTCCATGCTGATTAACCCGAATTTCGATAAATTATCTTCATAATTTCCGGAAGCGATATACTGGTCGTAAACTTTCAGTAAAGTTTCCGCTTTAGGGTTCTGCATATATTCATCTAATTTCTGTGCAAGTTCCGTTTCAGACATATTGCCTAAATTCATCATTTCCTGCATATCTTCAGAAGAAAGCCCTTGTTGCTGTGCGTAAAGCTGCATCATTTCTTCTTGCGTCATTTCGCCGTTGAGATAAGCACGCATCATTTCTTCCTGTGTCATTGTTCCGGAAGAATTAGTTTCTGAAGTGGGAGCAGAGGCATTCGGTGCGTAAGTCTGCATGAGTTCTTCCATAGATTTGCCGGAGGCGTTCGCATAAGCGGAAAGTAAATCCTGCTGGGAAGTGTTCGGAGTGGAAGAAGTTGCATTCTGCATATATTGCTTTAATAAATCTTCCTGTGACATTCCGGAAGAAGCCGCATAAGCGGAAAGTAAATCATCTGCTGTCATGCCGTTTGTCATGGAAGAAGCCGGATTATTAAAACCGGAAAGTAAATCCTGCATTCCGGAAGCGGCTGAATACATGGAAAGTAAATCCTGTATATTTTGTTGAGAATTTCCGCTGTTCTGAAAACCGGAAAGTAAATCCTGCATTCCGGAAGTAGAAGAATACATAGAAAGTAAATCATTGATATCCATTCCGCCGGAAGAATTGCCGCCGCCCATCATTTGAAGGTAAAGCCGGAGCATATCTTCCTGAGACATTCCAGTGGAAGGCATCATACTGCCCATATTGGAAATCATATCGCTTAATTTGGCGAGGGCTTGCAAAGTGTCGTAAAACGCCGCAAAAGATTCTTTTCCGGCATAAAGTAATTTTCTTCCGTCTTCTAAAGCCTGCTGAATATTTTCTTTTCCTGTGCCGAGGAGCTGAGCAATATTTTCTTTAATTGTCTCTAATTGTTGCTGTAACGCCTCCGGCGTAAGAAAATCGGGAATTGGTAATGTTTCTGTTTCGGGAACAGTTTCTGTTTCAGAAGTGGTTTCTGTTGGTTCAGTTTCGGAAGTGGTTTCAGAAGAAGTTTCTGTTTCCTGTGTGGGTTCAGTAGGTTCAGTAGGTTCAGAAAGTTCTTCAGCAGTGGTATTTTCTTCTGAAAAATCTGTCATTTCGGCAACAGATTCTGTTTCCGGAAGAGGTTCATTTTCCGTTTCTGTTTCTGAAGAAGAAAAATCGGAAAGCGGAGTAATTGCACCGCCCTCAGGGAAAAATGCCATGTTGACAATTCCGCCGTCAGCAGACTGCTGAAAAGAAACATTTTCGACTTCGGCTGTTTCGGAAACGTTTTCGGAAGAAGTTTCTGTGGGGTCTTCTTCAGAAGAAGTTTGCATGTTTTCCGTCATCATAATAAACTGGTACATACTCGCCTTGTCGGAAATGCCGAGATTGCGAATGTAATTTTCAGCGTCCTGTCTTTTTTCGTCGTCGCTAAGATTTTCATTGAAATGCATACCATTAAGAACGTTAATTTCTTCATCGTCTTCTTGTGCCTTAACGACTTCACTTTTTTTAGTATGGTCAATTAAATATTCTGTCAAAGCACTGGTATAACCGATAGCACTGTTAATTAAAGGCGTGTCAGTATCTTCATTCAGACGAATTACGCCGGAAATTTTTAATTCAATGGCATTGTCAAGTAACTCTTTCATTTTTTCGGTGTTTTGGGTGTCCACTTTTTTGAATAAACCGTTTTCCTGTTTTTCGTACAAATCGCATTCCGGAATTAAATAAAATGTCTGGTTGCAGATTTCCGTATAATTTAATTTTTTTGTTTCTACAGTGACTTCTTCATTATTTTCTAACTGTTTCAACATATCCTGATATTCTTCAGAGGGAAGAAAACCAAGCTGATATAAAACCGTCATAGGAATTTCGTTCTGTTTGTCCACAACGAGAACAATTTCATCATAGGCATTCGGCATAGACCCGTAAAGCACATCATAACGGTCGGTAATTGCAGGGCTAACGAGTTCGCCATTTGCGCCGGGCATCATCTGTTCAAAATTATTTGAACTGGTTGGTGCGGAACTGGTGATACTGGTCATTAACATCATATTCGCCATAGAATTATTACCGCCGGAAAATGTACTGCCATTTGTATTGACTAATGTATCATTTTCATCATAAACGAAAACGGAAAATTTTGTGTCATAATTATAAATAATTCCGTTTTCGCCGATAAATTCCTGAATTTCGCTTGAGGGGTCATTCAGATAATTTCTGAATGCCGTTAAATTATTTTCTTTCAGGCTGGTTTGAAAAGAAGAAGCCATTTCGAGATTACTTCCGTCAGAATAAACGCCGTCAAGCTGGTGGTCAGCTTCTTTGAGTTTATCTTCTGTCTGACTTCTGCCGGAAAGCATCATGCTTGTAAAATCGAAACTTTGTGCATCAATCTGAATGGGGTAAGAAGTCATTGTGTCTTTCTGTAAATCCTGAATGTAAGTATTTACGCCATTCGAAAGGGAAAGAATTAACGCAATACCAATAATTCCAATAGAACCGGCGAAAGAAGTCAACAATGTTCTGCCTTTTTTCGTTTTCAGATTATTGAAACTTAATCCTAATGCCGTTCCCATAGACATAGAAGATTTCCCCATATTTTCATGATGGGCGGAAATTTTTTCAGAAGCCTTGAACGGGTCAGAATCTTCAAGAATTTTTCCGTCTTTAACTTTAACAATACGGGTAGCATATTCATAAGCGAGTTCGGGGTTATGCGTAACCATAATGACGAGACGGTCTTCAGCGACTTTTTTCAGCATTTCCATTACCTGAACACTTGTTTCTGAATCGAGTGCGCCGGTAGGTTCATCAGCGAGAAGAATTGCAGGATTATTCACTAATGCCCTTGCAATGGCAACTCTCTGCATTTGTCCGCCGGACATTTGATTAGGCTTTTTATGTAGCTGATTCCCGAGACCGACTTGTTCGAGGGCATCTTTTGCCCGTTGCCGTCGTTCAGATTTGGAAATTCCCGAAATTGTCAACGCTAATTCCACATTAGCAAGTACAGTTTGATGAGGAATTAAATTATAACTCTGAAAAACAAATCCGATTGTATGATTTCGGTAAGAATCCCAGTCTTTATCCTGATATTGCTTTGTGGATATGCCGTTAATAATTAAGTCGCCGGAATCATACCGGTCAAGACCGCCGATAATATTCAGCATGGTTGTTTTCCCTGAACCGGAAGGTCCGAGTATAGCGACAAATTCATTATCCCGAAAATTTAAACTGACATCATCAAGCGCAGTTTGCACGAGGTCACCGGTCACATACTGTTTACGGATATTTTTAATTTGCAGCATGAAAAAACTCCTTTCTTGTTTTGATATATATTATAGCACAATGTTTTTCAAATTGCAAGAGAAAACCAAAAATTTTGAAAAAAATTTTATGATTTGCTTTTTGAAAATCATGCAATCTGATGTAAATGAAATTTACAGTATAATTATAACATGAAAAATTCATTTTGTCAAGAAAATTTTCACGAAAAGTAAATATTTTTTACTCTTTTTCAACATAACAGAAAAATTCGCAGTGACTGTGTAGATATGAACATTTTTTTTGTTATTTTTGGAAATGATTTAGCCACATCGACAAAATTTTCGAATATGCCTTGACAAAATGGGAATTTTAATGGTAAAATAGAAGAAAGAGTTTTAATTTCTAATGATGAAAAAGAGGATGATTTTCATGAATATGCCATTTGTTCCCAATGAAGGAAAACCGTTGACAATAGATACGGATTTCGGGACTTACGCCCGTTATCCGGTGAAAACGCATGTCATTATGAAAGATGATGTCATGACAGATGTGTTAGACAAATACGTTTGTCCTTATCTGGAAAAAGGCGATACAGTGATTATTTCTGAAAAAATTATTGCTATCACGCAGGGAAGAGCATTTCCGATAGATGAAATTAAGCCTTCCGGTTTAGCGAAATTTTTAAGTAAATTTGTGGTAAAAACCAATTACGGCATTGGTTTAGGAATGCCGCAGACAATGGAATTATGCCTGCGGGAAGTAGGCAGACCGAAAGTAATTTTTGCGGCAATCTGTGCAGCAATTGGAAAAGTTTTCGGAAAGAAAGGTGTATTTTACAACATTTGCGGAATGAAAGCAAGAGCGATTGACGGACCCTGTGACAACACCCTTCCGCCATATAATCATTATGCGAAAATGGCACCGGAAAAGCCAGATGAAGCAGCGGCACAGCTTGCGAAACATTGCGGTTGCGATGTCATTATTATTGATGCGAATGATATTGCAGCAAACGTCTTGGGAAGAAGCCGTCCGGATTTGCCGGAGGCGTTCGGGGAACAGGTATTTCGGGACAACCCGCATGACCAGGATTCACAGCAGACACCAATTTCCATTGTCAGAAAAGTTGCATAAATTGTTGAGGTGAATTTATGCAATTTAATCAATTATCAGAATTATGTGCTGTTTCCGAACAGCACATAAAAAATTTAATTGCCGACAAAAAAATCAGAATTACGTTAATCAGTACGCTGATTTGGGGAATTTTGGCGCATGGAATGGCGTTATTTAATAAGTATAGCGTACAAGATGATCCGACTTATTTGTTTAATGTTGGGGCAACGCTTACATCTGGCAGATGGATGTTGGCTATTTTGCGGGAAATTACAAAAATATTATTTGGGCAGGGGGCATGTAGTCTTCCAGAGTTTAATGGAATAATTTCTATTATTTTAATCGGCTTATCTTCTTGTTTTATTATAGACCTTTTGAAAATTAAAAAACCGGTTATTTGTGTTGGAATTTCAGGCATATTGGTTACTTTTCCTGTAATTACTGGGATTTTTGGATATATGTTCACTGCTCCGTATTATATGTGTTCGGTTTTGTTGACCGTAATTGGGGTTTGGTTGCTCAGTAAAAAGAAATGTGCCATTACATTTATTATTTCTGTGCTGATTATGGCATCAGCAATAGGAATATATCAGGCGTTTATTCCCTTAATGTTGTCACTCTCACTGATTTATTATCTTTTTTATTTGACCGATTATATTCGGGGGGGCAACGATTCTGTACGGAATGACGTGCTTACCATGCTGTACTTGATTACTGCAAATATTCTTTCATTTATTGTTTATTATGTGTTAAATAAATTTTTTCTCTGGTATAAAGGATTGACTTTGAGTAATTATAGAGACATCAATCAAATGGGAAAAGAATCCATAACTACATATATCCAAAGGGCAGTAATCGCATATCGACGTTTTTTTAGCACAAGTGGAATAAATGCTTATACGTCTATGTTTCCATTTCGAGTTAGACATATTTATGCAGTTGTTTTATTATTATGTTTATGCCTGCTAATTTACAAGATTGTAAAAATTTACAAACAAAATAAATTCAGGGCTTTGTTATTAGGAGTGTGCATTTTAATTTTTCCTTTAGCAATGAATTTTATTTTTGTGATGTGTGCAGAAGAATATGTACATAACTTGATGTTGTACGGGCAGACAGCGATTTATTTGTTATTGGCTTTTTTGTTGGATAAAACAGAATTTTCTTTAGAAAAATTAACACAGGCGGTTTATTTTGTAGGAATTTTTATATTTTTATTCACTTCATTTTCTTATAGTAGATATGCTAATATGAATTATTTAAAAATAGAATTTAACCAAAAAAGAGCTATCAGCTATTTTACAACTTTAGTTACACAAATTAAAAACTGTGATGGCTACACTGATGAAATGCCTGTTGTTTACATCAATCCTCGTGAAATTCATGATAAAACGTTGAAAGAATTATCAGGATTTACAAGTTTCTATGTTATACCGTATAAACTCACAACGAATATTATTAATTCTAATTCATTGTTTGCGTTTATCAATAATTGGTGTGGCTTTTCTCCGGAATATGCAGAAGAAGAGGATTTCAAAGATTTGCCAGAAGTGCAGGAAATGCCCTACTATCCAGATGACGGTTCTATAAAAATTATTAATGATACTATAGTAGTTAAATTTGGTCCAGTGGAAGAAGAAAATTAAATTTTCAGTAAAAAGGCATTTCGGTTGAAGTGTCTTTTTATTTTGAAAATTTTGCTTGACAAATGGAAAGAAATGTGCTATAATAAAGACATATTAAAAATATAGGTTTGATTGACAGAAAGGAAATTGTTTATGTCTGAAAAAAAATTACATTTTGAAACACTTCAATTGCATGTGGGGCAGGAACAGCCTGACCCTGCGTCTGATGCCCGTGCTGTGCCGATTTACGCCACAACTTCTTATGTATTCCGGAATTGCCAGCACGCTGCTGACCGTTTTGCGCTGAAAGATGCCGGAAACATTTACAGCCGGTTGACTAATTCAACGCAAGATGTATTTGAACAGAGAATGACTGCTTTAGAAGGAGGAACGGCAGCTTTAGCAACGGCTTCCGGAGCGGCAGCAATTAGTTATGCGATTCAGGCATTAGCCAAAGCAGGGGAAAATATTGTTTCTTCCAAAACAATTTACGGCGGAACGTATAATTTACTTGCGCACACTTTGCCATTATACGGCATTGAAACGACTTTCGTTGAACCTGATGATGAAACAGCAATTCAGGCGGCAATCAACGAAAAAACAAAGGCAATTTTCATTGAAACATTAGGAAATCCGAATGCTAATGTAGCAGACATTGAACACATTGCAGAAATTGCCCATGCACACGGGATTCCGTTAGTTGTAGACAACACATTCGCAACGCCTTATTTAGTGAGACCGTTTGAATATGGTGCAGACATTGTGGTGCATTCTGCAACGAAATTCATTGGAGGACACGGAACCGCAATTGGCGGAATTATCGTTGACAGCGGAAATTTTGACTGGAACGTTTCCGGAAAATATCCATGGATTTCTGAACCGAATCCAAGCTATCACGGAGTAAGTTTTACAGAAGCGGCAGGAAAAGCAGCATTCGTGACATATATTCGGGCAATTTTGCTGAGGGATACAGGCGCAACGCTTTCCCCGTTCCATGCGTTCCTATTTTTGCAAGGATTGGAAACACTTTCTCTGCGAGTGGAACGGCATGTGGAAAACGCTTTAAAAATCGTGAATTACTTAGCCAATCATGAAAAAGTGCAGGCAGTGCATCACCCTTCACTGGAAAGTGAACCAACACACGCACTGTATGAAAAATATTTCCCGAATGGCGGAGGGAGTATTTTCACTTTTGAAATTAAAGGAACGGAAACCGAAGCGAAAACATTTATTGACCATTTGCCGATATTCAGTTTATTAGCGAACGTTGCCGATGTGAAATCTTTAGTCATTCATCCGGCATCAACAACGCATTCACAGCTTTCAGAACCGGAATTACTGGAACAAGGCATTACGCCGTCAACAATTCGGCTTTCGATAGGAACAGAGCATGTAGAAGATTTAATCGATGCATTAGAAACGGCATTTTCTTATATTTAATTTAAATCAAAATAAAACTGCTGCACAGGAAAATGTGCAGCAGAATTTTTATTTTCTTCCGTTCAGTTTATCTAAAATAATGGGCAATTCCGCATCAATTTTATCATTGTCAAGCTGACAAGTTCCTGCATTAGCATGACCGCCGCCGCCGTAAGATAAACATAATTCCCCGATATTAAAATCAGAATTGCGGTTAATGATTGATTTTCCAATCATGACCGCTGTATTTTGTTTCCGGAAACCCCATGCAATATGCACGGAAAGTTCTGTTTCTGGGTGCATTGCGTACACCATAAAACGATTTCCAGCGTAAATGGTTTCTTCATTGCGTAAATCAATGACAGCGACTTTTCCGTCAATGCGGGTAATTCTTTCGAGTTGCGCCTTGAATAATTCCTGTTGTTCAAAATATAACTTTACCCGTTCTTCCACGTCCGGAAGCGCAAGCACTTCCTGAATGGTATGATTCACACAGTAAGTAATCAATTTCATCATGAGGTCATAATTGGAAATGCGGAAATGATGAAATCTTCCTAAACCTGTGCGGGCATCCATGAGAAAATTCATTAACACCCAATCTGTCGGGTGAAGAATTTCTTCTTCTGTGAAGTCGGCACTGTCGCCTTTATCCACAGCGAGCATAATTTCTTCTGAAACGTGCTTGAAGGTATTTTTTCCGCCGTAGTAATCATAAACCACTCTTGCGGCAGAACGGGCATCGCCGTCAATGATATATTTTCCTTCATAGTCTTCTTTTTTATTTCTGAGTAATTCGCTTTCGTGGTGGTCAAACGCTAAACCCACACGCTTGTCAAATGGCAGATTGGTTGTAATATCATTTTCCGACAGTTCAATTTTTCCATCCTGCACATCTTTAGGGTGAACGAATTTAATTTCGTCAATTAGATTTAGTTCTTTGAGGAGCATTGCACAGACAAGCCCGTCAAAGTCACTTCTTGTCACCAGTCTTTTCATGATAGTCCGTTACTGAAAACTGATAAAAAGTTGTAAAACAAACTTTTATGTTTCATTCCTTGTTCATTGTGTCCGTTTTTGAAATCACAAGCAATTTCTACTCACGTTTGGGATAACACTCCGAAGGCGTAACTTCCCGACTAACGTATCGGTACACATCAATTGCATTTGTTTTGGCTATGCAATGAGTTTTTTGTATCGCATTAAATTCACACTTGCCTGAAAATCTCTGTCAATCACAAGTCCACATACAGAGCAATGATAAACTCTGTCAGACAATTTCAGGTCTTTCTTGATGTTTCCGCA
>CANPYZ010000018.1 GCA_947589035.1 uncultured Clostridia bacterium
CGATACAAAAGGCGGTGTTTTCACTTTTGAAAAGGCACTTTACAGATATCCTACAATACAGGCAGGATGTGCTGACGTAGGATACAGAGGTACTTTCAAGAATACTTTTGAAGAATTTCATCATATAAGAATTGATATTTCCATGCAGATAAAAGAACAAAAGGGTTTCTAAATTATACCAAAGCGTTGGGTTGTTGAACGCACTTTTGCCTGGCTGAACTTTTCACGCAGATTATCTAAAGATGATGAGATTTCTTCTCGCTCTTCCGAGTGCATGATTACCATTTCTCATGCTTTCTCTCTTTTGAAATGTCTATGAATACAGATTCTCACATAATTTGCCTTGATGTTACCAGTTTTATTTCAGCAGCAAGACGAGAGAAAAAAGCTCTTTCTGATGTTCCTAATATGATTGTCAATGCTCTGCAAAAAGAATTGGTAGACATGTATTCTTACCTGACACCGGATATGTCGCTGACAGAATGCCTGATTCGATGTGTAGAAGGCACTAAGAACGAACCCGGCAGAAAATTCATCTTCATTATTGATGAATGGGACTGTATTTTCCGTGTTTATAAAGACAATCAGGAATCGCAAAAAAATTATTTAGATTTTCTCCGTGATTTGCTGAAAAATCAGCCTTTTGTGGCGTTAGTTTACATGACAGGCATTTTGCCAATCAAGAAATACGGCGAACATTCAGCACTAAATATGTTCAAAGAATATTCCATGACTAATCAGAAACGGCTTGCTGAATTTACGGGCTTTACAGAATCAGAAGTCAAAGAACTTTGTGAAAAATATCAGATGTCTTTCGAGGAAACAAAACAATGGTATGACGGCTATAATGTCAACGGAATTTCTATTTATAACCCGAAATCCGTTGTTGAAGCACTAACTGAACGTGTTTTTGACAGTTACTGGACACAAACAGAAACTTATGAAGCATTAAAATTTTATTTAATGCGGAACGAAAACGGTTTGCGTGACAAAATTATCCGCATGATTGGCGGAGAGAAAATTTCCGTCAACACAAGAAAATTTCAGAATGATATGTGTACTTTCGAAAGTGCCGATGATATTTTGACGTTACTAATTCATTTAGGGTATCTCACTTACGATTTTGATACGAAAACAGCATGGATTCCGAACACGGAAGTTCGTCAGGAATTTATCAGTTCCATTCAGGACAACGGTTTTGAACACGTGGTCAAAGCCATTGAACAATCGGATAAATTATTAAAATATACGCTTGAACAGAATGCCGAAAAAGTTGCTGAAATTCTTAGCGAGGTGCATTCTGAAAATACGTCTTTAATTCAGTATAATGATGAAAATTCTCTTGCCTGCGTTCTGACATTAGCCTATTATTCCGCACAGGATAGCTATGCCATTTATAGAGAATTGCACGGCGGGGAAGGTCTTGCCGACATTGTGTTAATTCCCCGAACGAAAAATCCAAATCCTGCCATGATTATAGAACTCAAATGGAATCAGAACGCCGGCATTGCCCTGAATCAAATCAAAGAAAAAAATTATATCAAGTCACTTAAAGATTACCACGGGAAAGTGCTTTTCGTGGGGATTAACTACGACAAGAAAACAAAACAACACGACTGCCAATTTGAAATGACAGAAGTCTGAAATGCAAAATTATTTTTACATGATAAAAAATAACTTTATTTTTTGTATAAAAATCATATTGACTTTTCAAGAAAAACCTGCTATACTATAAATAACAGAACCCGACACGCCTCTAAACTATGCGTACCACGTCGGGTCATTCAATTATATTCAGGTGATAAAATAGGTTATGAAAATAAGGCTAAAGAGAATGAAAAGAAGGCACGGGATAATGCACTAAAGAGTCAGGCTTACACAGCAATTCAAGACTTGATTAGTAATACCGTTATTGAAAACTTATAAAAAGTTATAAAATAAACTTTTATGTTCCATTCCTTGTTCAATGTGTCCGCTTTTGAAATTGCAAGCAATTTCTACTCACGTTTGGTATAACACTCCGAAGGCGTAAATTCCCGACTAACGTATCGGTACACATCTGCATTTCCTTAACTATGGAATGATGCAGATTTTACGCTTAAGATTTTACATACAATACGATTCGATTGTAAAACCCGCTATCTTAACTTGTCAAGTTGCATGGTACTTGGTTTTCGTACCAATTTTATGATACCACAAAACTCCTTCTTTGTCAAGTGTTTTTTAGATTTTTATTGAGTTGTATATTTTTATCAATTTAAACGTTTAAAATGATAAAAGTCAATACTTTATGATAACATTTTATAAAAATGTTTTAACTGTTAAATCCCCCAGGATCACGAAAGAAAGCCATGGCAGTAGGTGCTTATGACGAAAAGACAGGAAAAATAGCAGCTGCTTTTGCTGGTGATATTCCAAAGACGATACATCCTGATTTATTAAAGCTTGCTAAACAAATTGGAGGAGTAGGATCGCTTGGAGTTACTGGCAGAAATATAGTAGGAGTATGTGCTGAATTTCATGTGATTAATGATATGCTTCTATCCGGAAGCAAATTAGAGGACATAAGATTGACAAGAGCAATTCGTCCCAGAACAGGAAAATTTATGCCTTACTGTGATAACTGTCATGCAATGTTTTCTGAAATAATAGAAAGGAGCAAATCATCATGAGATATAGTGTTTTTGATTTACAGGTTGAGGATATTATGTGGTTCGGTATTGATACAAATAAAATGATATTTGTATGCACATCAGCGGGCTGTGCAAATGTTCCTGAATTTGTTTGTGAAAGTCGTGAAATCAATGAACAGATTTGCGATTTCTTCATGAATAAGCTCAAAG
This sequence comes from uncultured Clostridia bacterium, assembly GCA_947589035.1. Lineage (GTDB taxonomy): Bacteria > Bacillota > Clostridia > Oscillospirales > Ruminococcaceae > UBA3855. Next base: position 2,844 of record CANPYZ010000018.1, read on the forward strand.
GGTCTACAACGGAAATATTAGAAACAAATTATGAAAACAATGTTCTTATTAATGATGCAGTTAAGCTGTCACAAAAAGGAGTTTTCTGCTTTGATGCTGTAATTGATGATGTGGTTCATGCAAATGAATATGTTAGAATCTCCTCTCCTTCTGTTCCTTTATGTTTCGAGGAACTGCCTGACTCAATCAAAAGTGTGATTAAGAATCACGTTGTAAATGTAGATATAACAGCAACTAAATATCTTCACGTCAGTCATGCGTATTAACGGAACATTCGTCGTTTAAGGCGGTTATTGAATAAAACGATAGCGGTCAACTTTCACAGGCTGACCACTCCAGTGAAAAAGTATGAAAAATATCCTGAAAATGGGAGCAAAATTAACTTTGATTCTTTGGAGAATGATGATATATGATCAATAAAGAAAATGCGGCTGCAATTGCCTACTTAGCTATTGCCGATCTTGTGGGAAAAGACTATTTCAGAAGTCATTTTAAAGGTTCTTGTCATGCCTATCCTTGTCCTGATGATGACATAGACTATGAGTATTTTCTTGCATTCGAGGGAGACTTAAAGTCGAATCTGTGGACTGTATTTGCAAGAGTGTCTGTAAATCGTGAAACAGAAAAAGTGACTATCCTTGATTACAAGCTCCCTAATGGCAAAAGAATGGAAAACCCAATCAAACCGACAAGTTTTGCATAATGATGAAAAACGCAAAACATAAAACAAAAGTGCCGGAATAACGGCACTTTTTTCTTGACATCATTTTCAGAATGTAGTATAATAGAAAGTAAGAATTTCTCTATGATTTGTGAATTTTTCAAATTTCCCTGAACAGGTCTTGACTTTTCGGGCAAATTTGTATATAATGATAAAAGAGTACTACTTCCACAGGGGAGTAACATCAACAGGAGTGATTTCAATGATTCAAATTTTTAATACACTGACTAACCGCAAAGAACCTCTGCAAACAATTGAACCTGATTCTGTTCGTATGTATGTTTGCGGTCCAACGGTGTATAATTACATTCATATCGGGAACGCCCGCCCAATTTGCGTTTTCGACGTGTTCCGGAGATTTCTGGAATATATGGGCTATGAAGTCAAATTCGTGCAGAATTTTACTGATGTAAATGATAAAATTATTCGCCGGGCAAAAGAAGAAGGCATTTCTCCGGAAGAATGCGCTGAAAAATATATTTCCGCTTATGAACAGGATGCACAGGGGTTGAACGTTCGTCCGGCAGACGTACAGCCGAAAGTTTCCGGCTATATTCCGAAAATTATTGCGTTTATTCAGATTTTAATTGACAAAGGCTATGCTTATCAGGCTGGCGGTGATGTTTATTTTCATACAAGGAAATTTTCTTCTTACGGGAAATTATCTAATCAGTCTTTAGACGATTTAAACGCCGGCGCAAGAGTGGAAATTAACGAACAGAAAACAGACCCGTTAGATTTCGCCTTGTGGAAGGGTTGCAGTCCAGAAGAACAACATTGGGATTCCCCCTGGGGAACAGGTCGCCCCGGGTGGCATATTGAATGTTCCTGCATGGCAAAAGATTGCCTCGGGGATACGATTGACATTCACGCCGGAGGGCATGATTTAATTTTCCCGCACCATGAAAATGAAATTGCCCAGTCAGAAGCCGCAAATGGCGTTCCCTTTGCGCATTACTGGATGCATAACGGACATATTAACGTTGACCACAAAAAAATGTCCAAATCTGAAGGCAATTTTTTCTTAACCCGTGACGTGGCGAAAACTTACGGCTATGAAGTCATTCGTTACTTAATGATTCAGGCGCAGTACCGTGCGCCAATGAATTACACGGTTGAATTATTGAACGCCTGCCGTGCTTCTCTTGACCGGCTTTATCAATGCAGAGAAACTTTGCGGAATACGTTGAAAAATGCTCCTTCCGGTGAATGCAGTCCGGAAAGTTCCGAAAAATTCACACAGCATAAAAATGCTTTTCTTCAGGCTCTTTCCGATGATTTAAACACAGCGGACGCATTAACCGCCGTTTTCGAATTAGTTCGGGAATTAAATATTTTATGTGCGGAGTCTTCCACTACTAAAGAAACGCTCCAGAAAGGTTCAAATTTATTCGAAGAATTAGTCGAAATTCTCGGCTTGCTTTACGAACGTAAAGAAGAAACCATTCCGCCGGAAGTGCTTGCCTTAGTGGAACAGAGAAAACTTGCCCGTCAGGAAAAAAATTTCCCTGAAGCCGACAGGCTTCGTGAAGAAATTCGCCGTCTCGGTTACGCCGTGAAAGAAACCCGTCAGGGTGTGGAAATTCAAAAATTATGAATCAGGCACAGAAAAAGAAAACCCTTTCCCGATTAGGCATTTTCCTGCTTGCGGGGGCAGTATTAAGTTTTCTCGCATTTTATTTCATTGTCATGCTTTCGCAGCAGAATTATCATTATGTGAACCCTGAAACAATGGAATTAGTTCAATGCAAGCCAATTCCTGAAGATTCTCCTACAGTTATTATTAACACATCATTAGGGGAAATTCGTGCGGTACTTTATCCGGAATATGCGCCGGATACCGTTTCCCAATTTACCGCACTCGCTGAAAAAGGCTGGTATAATCAGACTTATATTTTCGATACGAAAGATTCCGTTTATTTCGCCGGAGGGAAAGCAGATTCTTCCGGCACGGAAAAAACGCCTTATCTTTTTTCCGAACAGGAAAAACTCCCATTAGAATTACATCAGAATTTGTGGACATTTCGGGGTGCGCTGTGTGCGTGCAACACCACGAAAGACACCAGTTTCACGAAACGGTTATTCAAAACCGAAACGCAATACGCCGGAAGTTGTTTCATGTTCATCAATTCGCTTGATTTCTCCAATCAGGAAACTGTTGACCAGTTTCGGGAAGCTTCCGGAAATACGGAACTAACAGAAAATTTCCTGCATTACGGGGGCGTGCCGAACCTTTCCCAGCAAGTAACCGTTTTCGGACAGGCGTATTCCGGTTTAGATGTCATTGAAAAAATTTCTTCCGTTTCCGCAGAACCGCAGAACGCTAACGGTTACACTCCCCCGAAAGAACCGATTCAAATTCTTTCCGTGAAAATTTCTTCTTACTCAGAAGAAGATGAACAATTAAACGAACTCGATTTTTCCTGAATGCTTAAATGCTAAATTGAAAAGAAAGGGTGCTAAACATGAATAGCCGCAAAGATGATTTCATTATGTTACCGAAAGTAGGTTTTGTTTTCAAGGAATTGATGACAAACGAAAAAATCAGCCATGGTTTTTTAAGTGCTATGCTTGACATTGATGTGAACGACATCAAAAAAACCATCGTCAAAAACACAGATTCAATCGGTCAAAAGGGCATTGTTGACGTGCATATTGATAACGGCAATATGAGCTTCAACATTGAACTGGAACTTGATGAAAAATGCACAGACATCAGAAAATATGTTTCCATTCAGATAGTATACTTCAATTACCACAAACAACTGGACAGATACCACACGGTTTATTATTTCATGTCCGATAATGAACCAAGAATTATTCTTTCAGAAAAAATGGAATGGCACATGATTGAATTACCAAAACTTCCGCCAACCCATGACGGAACGAGTGTATACGACTGGGCAAAATTCTTCACTGCCGAAAGAAGAGAAGATTTTGAAACATTAGCGGAAAAGAATGAATATTTACAGGAAGCCTATGAACAACTTGACCGCATGAGCCAGGACGAACAGAAACGAATGGAATATCATTCTTACATGAAAATGAAAGATGAAGGACGACAGGAAACATTAGAAACAGTGATTGGCAATATGTCAAAGCATGAAATGACCGCTGAACAAATTGCTGAATACACCGGAATTTCCCTTCCGGAAGTTCAGCACATTATTGCCTACATTGCCAATCAATAATTCCCCTGAAACAGCAACGAACTTGATTTTTTCCTAAATTCGAAAAAAAATAAATTTTTCTCTTTACAAATTTTTCAAAATGTTGTATAATAGAGTTATGCCCGAAAATACTTAAGAAAGAAGTTTTTTATGTGTAAATTATTTCGTTTTATCGCTTTAGTATTAAGCGTTTCACTTGCCCTGACTGCCTTCTCCGGCTGCGGCAGGAAAAAAATTCAACTCCAGAATTTCCCCATTGAAAATTATACTCCTCCCGAACAGGGCGATGAAATCATTGTCATGGATATTGAAGATTATGGTGAAGTCCGGATTCGGCTTTTTCCGGAATTACTTCCGGAAGCTTGTGAAAATTTTATTACACTCGCCGAACAAGGTTACTATGATGAACTAATTTTCCACCGTGTGATTGAAAATTTCATGATTCAGGGCGGTGACCCGAAAGGCGACGGCACCGGCGGCGAATCGTGCTGGGGAGGCTTTTTCGACGGGGGCGTTTCCCGGAATTTAATTCACGTTCCCGGGGCTTTAGCCTACGCCAACGGCGGAAGTACTTCCACAGACGGCAGTCAATTCTACATTGTGACCGGCGAACCCGTTACGCAGGCAATGCTTGACGGATTCACGGAAAATGAACAGATGTATTTTCCGCCAGATGCGGAAGAATTATATTTGCAATATGGCGGTGCGCCTTTCCTTGATGGGAAATATACCGTTTTCGGGCAAGTCATTGACGGCTTAGATATTATTTTCGAAATTTCTAAAACCGAAACTGACGAAAACGACAAGCCAAAAAACGCTGTACATATTAAAAGTGTAAGAACAGAAGCGTATAACAACAGTGAAATCCGTTGGTATCTTTCGGATTATGATTCCGTTTCTTAGAACGGAAAACATTTATCAAAGGAGAAACAATTTGTGATAACAGAAAAATTTGTCATTCAAGGCGGTTACCCGCTGAAAGGAGATATTTTCGTCAGTGGTGCGAAAAATTCCGCAGTTGCCATTCTTCCGGCTGTGCTGCTGTTAGACGTACCCTGCACGATTGAAAACATTCCCGACATCAACGATGTCAAAATCTGTATGAAAATTTTAAAGGGCTTAGGGGCGGAAATTCGGTTGCTGAATCAAAAAACCGGAAAATATTTCGTTTCTTGCGGGCGTGTAACAGATTATTATGTGCCGTATGAAGAAGCGAAAACGATGCGGGCATCATATTATTTTTTAGGCGCATTGCTCGGGCGGTGTCATAAGGCAAGAGCCGCAATGCCTGGCGGGTGTCCTTTAGGGGAAAGACCGATTGACCAGCATTTGAAAGCGTTTGAATTACTCGGCGCAAAATCAACTCTTTCCGGCAGTCGGCGGGATATTGTTGAATTATCCGCAGAAATACTCACCGGAACAGTCATTACGATGGACGTTGTTTCCGTTGGCGCAACGATGAATGCAATTTTAGCTTCGGTGAAAGCCAAAGGCACAACCATTATTGAAAATGCCGCCAAAGAACCGCATATTGTAGATTTAGCGAATTTTTTAAATTACATGGGCGCACAGATTCAAGGCGCAGGAACGGACACAATTAAAATTAAAGGTGTTCGCCGCCTTGCCGGAAATGCTGGTGAAGGGTCTACGGTAGATTATTGTTATTCCGTTGTGCCTGACCAGATTGAAGCCGGAACATTCATGGTTGCCGCCGCTGCTACTCGTGGCGATGTGTTCATTCATGGGGTCATTCCGAAACATTTAGAAGCCATTACGGCGAAATTAAGGGATATTGGCGTAACTGTGGAAGAACTCAATGATGAAGAGGCTGTGCATGTTTTCGTTGAACCGGGAAAAGTTCTTCACGCCTCTAATATTCGAACAGAACCTTATCCGGGATTTCCCACGGACATGCAGCCGCAAATGGCAGTGCTTTTAACGCTTGCGGACGATGCCAGCGTAATCACGGAAAATATTTGGGAAGACCGTTTCCGTTACGTGAAAGAACTCCGGAAAATGGGCGCAAAAATTGACATTACCCAGAATGGCGCAATCGTTCACGGCAATTCCCATTTGACCGGAACGGAAGTCAATGCCTGTGATTTGCGTGCAGGCGCAGCAATGATTATTGCCGGCTTAATTGCTGAAGGCGAAACCACAATTACAGATATTTTCCACGTGGAACGGGGATATTCTGACATTGTCGGGAAACTTTCCGGAACTGGCGCAAAAATCAAAAAAATTTAATTCCACTTCAGGCAGTACAAAAAGAACGTACTGCCATTTTTTCAAGGAGGTTTTCGGATTGGGGAGATTTTACCCGTTATTTAGTTCAAGCAAGGGAAATTCTTCTTTCGTGGGGACATTACAAGAAGGCATTCTCATTGACGCAGGCGCAAGCTGTAAAAAAATTTTAGCAGCACTTGCTTGCAATTCTATTCCGCTTTCGGCGATTAAGGGAATTTTCATTACACATTCGCATAGTGACCACGTGCAGGGGCTTACGGTGCTGACGAAAAAATTAAACGTTCCCGTTTACGGTTCAACAGAAACGTTAGCATATTTATTTTCAAGAGAAAAAATTTCTTCTTCCGTGAGAACTTTCCCTGTAGACGGGAAAATGATTCTTTGCGGTGGTTGTGAAATTACGGCTTTCCCGACAATGCACGACGCTGCCGGAAGTGTTGGTTTCCGGATTCGTACGGCAGATGACCGGTTATGCGCAGTTTGCACGGATTTAGGGCGTGTCACGCCTGAAGTGAAACAAGCCTTAAAAGGTTGTGACATGGTGCTGTTAGAAGCGAATTATGACCCCGAAATGCTCCGGAACGGCGATTATCCCCAAAATTTAAAGCAACGCATTACTTCCGGTTACGGGCATTTATCCAATCAAGAATCCGCTGAAACAGCGAATTTCTTAGTGCGGAACGGCACAACAAGAATTTTATTAGGGCATTTAAGTCAGGAAAATAATCAGCCTGTTTTGGCAGGAATGGCAGTCGTGAACGGGTTAAAGCCTTTCCGGCAGAATATTGATTACTTACTCGGCATTGCGCCTGTAGAAACACCAGGCGGGGCGGTGGTGTTTTAATGTTCATTCAATTAATTACTGTCGGAAAAATTAAAGAACCGCATTTACTTCCGGCTTTGGAAACATATGAAAAACGCTTGTCGCCGTTCTGTAAATTTTCGTTACATTCTCTTCCGGCGGTGAAACTTCCGGAAAACCCTTCCCCGAAAGAAATTCAGAAAGCCCTTGCGACGGAATCCATTTCCATTCAGAAAGCCGTAAAAGGCGCATTCCTTCCCTTGTGCATTGAGGGGAAATTATTCAGCAGTGAAGAATTTTCCGAATTATTAACGCAGAAATTGCCCTTGTCTTATTCTTCCGTGTCGTTCGTTATTGGAAGTTCTTTCGGCTTAGATGAACAATTGAAATCTTCCGCTAAAAATAAAATTTCCTTGTCTTCAATGACGTTTCCGCACGCTTTAGCGGCGGTCATGCTCATGGAACAGATTTACAGGGCGTTTCAGATTGCGCAAAATACCCGTTATCATAAATAATAATAAAATAATTTAATAATATGATATGAAAGGAGCTGGTTTTTTGAAAAAATTATTCACAATGATTATATTAGTTTTCTCTGTTTTCTTCATGGCAAGTCATATTAGCATTTTCACTGCTTCCGCAAGTGCGGAATCTGTTGTTGATGTTTTCATGAACAACTATTCTACATGGAAAAATCTTGCATTTTCGCCAATGAGTGGCAACGGCGTTACTTTCTTAGATATTGACTTTGACGGGGAATTGGAATTAGTTGTCGGCAGTTGCAGCGGTTCAGGTTTATTCACTAATTTAGAATTTTATAAAATCATTGATGGCAATGTCGTTCAGCTTAATTCTACAGCAGATGATTTTCCCGATGTAGCCGGCAATGATGCAATGGACTTATACCGCAATGCGGACGGCAAAATGGAATATTACGGTTCAGATGCGTTAAGAGGGGGCTGGGCATATTCTGAATCGATTTTCAGCAGTTTTGCCTATCATTCAGGAGAAAATGCTGTAGTCAGAACGAATTATTATTCTTCTATTCTTGAATTAGACACTAACAGCAATGAAACATATTCCTGGCATGATTATCTCAGAGATGTAGATATTACTGAAGAAGAATATCATCAACTTAAATCTACTACAGAAGCTAATTTGACAAATTTAAATTTGACTTACAAATTTGTTGATATTCAGAAACTTTCTGACAGTGAAATCAAAACTGCCCTGATAGACTCCTATAAAGCATTCTCTTACACGGGCTTTACTCCCGCTGAACAGGAAGATGAACCAGAAGATAAACCAGAAGATGAACAGAAAGAGGAAGAAAATTATCCCCTGAGTGAAGAAGATTTAAAAGCAAAAGTGAAAGAACTCGGCACAGTCACCGTCTGGCAGTACGCTGATTTCGACGGAAACGGCAAAAAAGAGGCGTTCGCTGTTCTTACAGAAGAAACTTCTGAGGATATATTTGACATCAAAGAAATTTATTTCATTAACGCTGACGGCGAAACGAATTTAATGCCGGAAGGTTCTCCTCAATATCTTTCTTATTATCCTGATTCAGGAAAATATGTCGAATATCAGGGAAAAGGCTTTTTCACTGTCGATATGGGAAATTTCGGTTCTGGTTACATTACTTTGCTTTACAGCGTGAAAAATAATGAACCTTATGAATTGAATGTTTCCAGAAAATTACAAGGCTTTCTCAAAGATGAAACTACCGGAAAATTTTACACCATTCAAGATGATTTGATTCCTGGCGGCGGTCATGATTTCCAAAGATATGAACTGACTTATAACAAAAAAACACAGGAATTTTCCATCGGCGATAAATTAGAAGTTCCCGAAACAACGAAAACAACCAAAGCAACAACCAAAACGACTAAAACAACAACCAAAACCACAACCACGACAACCAAAACAACAAAAAAAACAACACCGAAAGCAACCACGACAACAACGAAAACAACCAAAACAACAACAGCCGTAACAAAAACAACATCGACGATTATCAAAACAGAAACAGAAACGGCAACTGCAACCTCAACAACAACGACAACAACGAAACCAACAGCAACAACTTCCGAAAAAACAACTACAAGAAAAAAAGAGAATACTTCTTCCCGCAAATCTTCCCGCCGCCGTTCCCGTTCTTCATCGCTTATTTTTCCCGGAACAGGTGAAGATGTGCTGGTGATACTTTTTGTCACCGCTTTCACATTAGGAATAATGGAATTTTTCAGAAGATTCTGAAATCATAAGTCAGCAGAATTGACAAAATTTACAATAATGTTTTAGAGCATAAAAATATTTGCTATCACAAATACTCCGGAAAATGATGACAAAGTCATGAGAAAAACAACTTGACAAAAATTTTTCCAAATGCTATAATTAAAGCTATACGAAAGGAGTTGCTGTTTATGCAAAAAAAATTATTCTCAATCATGACATTAGCCCTCTCTGCCGCTTTAATGGCAGGTAACGCCGGACTTACTCTGAACGCCTCTGCAAGCGCAGAATCCGTTGTGGATATCTTCATGGACAACTATTCCACATGGCAAGAAAATGCAACATATTCCGCAGCCGGATGTGGTGTTCTGTTTTTAGATGTCGATTTTGACGGGGAACTTGAATTAGTTACCACAAGTATGGCTGGTTCTGGTTTCAATACTTCTGTAGAAATTTATAAAATTGAAAATGGCAAAGTCGTTAGCTTAGATACAGAAACACCTCAAGAATTTATTGATATATTGTGGGAGAAACTCGGACCAATCAGATTGCTTAGTGATGAAAACGGTGTAAAAGAATATTACGCTCCGGACCACATCAGGGGCGGTATGTTCTATGAAGAAGATGTTTACAGCAGTTTTGCCTATCACCCAGAAGAAAATGTTGTCGCCAGAACAGATTATTATGGTGCTATCACGGAAAGAGCCCTCAATAATGCTAACGATGTGACTTATTCCTGGATGGATTATCAGAAAAATGCTAATATTACTGAAGATGAATACAATCAGCTGAAATCCAACATAGAAAATTTAACGGATTTAAATGTGACTTACAAAATTGTGGATATTCGGAATCTCTCTGACAGTGATATTCGGCAATCTTTGCTTGACTCCTATCAGGCATTCTCTTACACGGGTTTTTCTTCTGAACCAGGCGGTGAAGTGGATACTGGCTTAAGTGAAGAAGAATTAAAAGCCAAAGTGGAAGAACTCGGCACAGTCACCGTCTGGCAGTACGCTGATTTCGACGGCGACGGCAAAAAAGAAGCGTTCGCTGTTCTCACAGAAGAAGAATCTGATGAAACGCTTTCGATTAAAGAAGTTTATTTCATCAACGCTGACGGCGAAATTACTTTAATGCCGGAAGATGCAGAATTAACATATCTCTCTTATTATCCTGATTCAGAAACATATTTAGAATGTCAAGGGAAAGGCTTTTTCTCTGTAGATATGGGCGGTTTCGGTTCTGGTTATCATACTTTACTCTATAGTGTGAAAGACGGCAAGCCTTACCAATTAAGCATTTCCAAAGATTTACAAGGCTTTTATCAAGATGCAGCTACTGGAAAATTTTACACAGTACAAGGTGAATTAGTTCCAGGTGTCGGTCATGCTTACCCAACTTACGAACTCGTTTATGATGAAGAAACACAGGAATTTTCCATCGGCGACGAAATAGAAATTTCCGAAACGGAAACAACCACTACCACGACAACCACGGAAACGAAAACAACGACCACAACCACGAAAACAACGACGACAACCGCCAAAACAACTTCAACCACGAAAACAACAACTTCCAAAGAAACAACCACGACAACGAAAAATAATACTTCTTTTAATAATAATAGTAATTCTTCCGGTTCTTCTAATACATACAGTTACAGCAACAGCGGGTCTTCTTCCAGTAATTCTTCCAGCACTGCTAATTCTTCCGGCTCTCCCGCAACAGGTGACAATTTGCCAGCAATATTCGCTGTAGCCGCTTCCGCATTAGGAGCAATGGAATTTTTCAGAAAACCCAAAAACCGTAAATAAAACCGCTTGACAAAATTTTTCCAAAATGCTATAATTAACTTAGTGATTAGTGAAAGGAGTTGTTTCTTTGAACAAAAAACTATCGTTAATTATAGCATTAGTTTTTTCTGTTTTCTTCATGGCAAGTCATATGAGCATTTTCACTGCTTCCGCAAGCGCAGAATCTGTTGTGGATGTTTTCATGGAAAATTATTTCACATGGAAAGACCTTGCATTTTCGCAGGCGGGCGATAACGGCGTTGCTTTCTTAGATATTGACTTTGACGGGGAATTGGAATTAGTTGTCGGCAGCTGTGGCGGTTCAGGAATTATGACCATGTTAGAATTTTATAAAATTGTTGACGGCAATGTTGTTCAGCTTACCACTACAGCAGAGGCTTTCCCAGATGTCACCGGCGAAAATAAAATGAAATTATATAAAAATGCAGACGGTAAAAAAGAATATTACGGTACAGATATTTACAGGGAAGGCGCAGCCTATCATTCAGAAATTTACAGCAGTTTCGCCTATCGTTCTGAAACAAACAGCGTAGAATTAACGGATTATTATTCTGTGAGTACTTACACACATAACGACCAGGATTCCCTTTCCTGGTATGATTACCAAACGGACAAAGACATTAACGAAACAGAATACAATAAACTGAAAGCGAATTTAGAAGGCAGTTTAACAGACTTAAATTTAACTTACAAATTTGTTGATATTCAGAAACTTTCTGACAGCGAAGTCAAAACAGCCCTGATAGACTCCTACAAAGCATTTTCTTACACGGGTTTCATTCCTTCTGAACCAAAATCAGAAGAAAAAAACACTTCTTCAAGTGAAACTGTTTCCGCAAGCGAAAAATCTGTGATTATTGATGCCTTAGTGGAAACTTATCCTGTGTGGAGTGAATTTGCCTTTGCGAAAACGCCCGCCAGCGGAATTATGTTTTTAGATATTGATTTCGATGGGGAATTAGAATTAGTGGTAAGTAATTGTGACGGTTCAGGTCAACGCACTGATTTAGGCTTTTACAAAGTTGTTGACGGCAAAGTCACTCGATTTGGTACTACAACAGATGATTTTCCAGATGTCACCGGATATTTAATCGGCGGAAAAATTGAAATGGACTTATACCGCAATGCAGACGGCAAAAAAGAATATTATGGTACAGATGAGTTAAGGGTTGGCTGGTCACATTCTGAACAAATTTATAGCAGCTTTGCCTATCATTCTGAAGAAGATGCCGTAGTCAGAACGGATTATTATTCTTCTATTATTGAAACAGACGAAAACGATAAGAAAACATATTCTTGGCATGATTACCAGAAAGGCAAAGACATTACCGAAACAGAATATAATAAACTTAAAAAGCAGATAAATTCCAATTTAACGGATTTAAAATTAAAGTTCAAATTTATTAGCATTCAGGATATTTCTGACAGCAATATTCGGCAATCTTTAATTGACTCTTATGAGGCATTCTCTTACAGGGGCTTTACTCCCTCTGAATCAGGCAGTAAAGAGAACACTTCTTCCAGTGACGAATTAAAAATTTCTGATGACGAATTAGAATTTTCTGAAGACGAAATAAAAATAAAACTCACGTCAGAACCAACTGAAACGGAAACTTCAGAGAAAACAACCTCAGAAACGAAACATTATACTTCTTCTAATGATAGTGATTCTTCTGATACTTCTGATACTTCTGATTCTTTTTCCGATTTTTCCGCAATCAATAATACTGTCATGGCAACACTCTTTATCTCTGCATTCATATTAGGCACTCTGGAATTTTTAAGAAAGCCCAGAAACTATTGACGAAATTCAAATGAAATTCAGGTGATTTTTTTGAAAAAAGCAATGACTTTATCCTATGAAGTAGGCGAAAATTTATATATTAACTTAACGAATCAATGCCCTTGCCGGTGCGAATTTTGCATTCGGAAAAATGCCGACGGCGCATATGATTCCGACCCTCTGTGGCTCGAACATGAACCGAATTTAGACGAACTCAAAGAAAATTTATTAAAACGGGAAATTTCCCGCTATAAAGAATTAGTTTTCTGCGGTTACGGTGAACCAACCATGCGAATGGATATTCTCTGTTCGCTTGCGGAATGGCTGAAACGCAATTATCCGAATTGCATTCTACGGCTGAATACGAACGGTTTAGCGGATTTATTCAATCCTTCTGAAGTTCCCGCTGCTGAACGGCTTTCTCTGTTCGATAAAATTTCCATTAGTTTAAACGCCGGCGATGCGGAAACATATGCCCGTGTTACCCGTCCGCAAATGCCAAATCCGGAAGAAGCTTATTCCGCTGTATTGCATTTTGCGAACGACTGCAAAAACAGAAATATTTCTGTTTCGTTTACTTTAGTAGATATAATTTCCCCGGAAGAAATTGAACTCGCCCGACAAGTTGCCGAATCTTTGGCAATTCCCTTAAGAATCAGAAAATATATTTCTTGAACAAAATCAGCATTTTTCTTGTGAAAAGTGCTGATTTTTTAATTTTTTTGAAAATTTTTCAAAACATGTACGTTAATGTACACTTTTCCGGAATATTTGTCTTGTGAGTGAAAGGAGGTGTTCCTGATGAAAAGAAAATCAGAAACGCAATTAGTCATTGACGGCTTGAAAAAATTAGCATTCGGAAAAGTCAATGATGCTGTCACACTCGTTTTCGCTGAAGAACTCCCCTCTCCGGAAATTTTAGCGAAAATGAAATTATTCAACGTTTCTTCTATGAAACGTGTCAAGGGCGGCGGCGTAGAAGTGCAATTTTTCGACAGGCAGAAAGCTTTGGAAAAATTATACGAATATGCCCTTTCCACTCAAAACGGGCAAACTTCTGAAAGTTTGCTGAAAGCATTAACTTCCCCTGTTCAGGATTCAGAAAATGATGCAGATTAGTCCATTTTCCCCGAAACAAAAACTCGTGCTGCATTGGTGGTCTTCCCCGAAATATCAACATTATGATGCAATCATTTGTGACGGCGCAGTCCGGAGCGGGAAAACGCTTTCTATGTCGTTGAGTTTTCTTTGTTGGGCAATGTGCAATTTTCAGCACACGTCTTTTGCGATTTGCGGGAAAACGATTACTTCCGCAGAAAGAAATCTCATTCGCCCGTTAGTATCTGTTTTAGAGGGTTCCGGTTTCCACATTCGTCAATTTCTCAGTAAGCATTATCTTGATGTGACTGTCGCCGGAAGAAGTAACCGCTTTTATTTATTCGGCGGTAAAGACGAAAGTTCCGCCTCTATGATTCAGGGAATGACCCTCGGCGGAGTCTTATTCGATGAAGTTGTCCTCATGCCACGTTCTTTCGTGGAACAAGCCCTCGCAAGGTGTTCTCTTCCTCATGCGAAACTCTGGTTTAACTGCAATCCTGAAAACCCGTATCATTGGTTCTATCAGGAATGGATTCAGAAACTGGAACAGAAAAATGCTTTTTATTTGCATTTCACTATGGACGATAATTTTTCCCTTTCGGAAACGGTTAAAAATCGCTATAAACGCATGTATTCCGGCATTTTCTACGACCGTTTCATTTCAGGGAAATGGACAATTTCAGAAGGGGTTGTTTATCCGATGTTCGACCCGAAAAAGCATGTTGTGGAACAGTTGCCGGAAAACTTTTCCCGTTATATCATTTCCTGCGATTATGGAACAGTAAACCCGACTTCTATGGGCTTATGGGGCGAATCCGGAAATATCTGGTACAGAATGAAAGAATATTATTACGACTCCCGAAAAGAAAATTTTCAGCGCACTGATGAAGAACATTATCACGCCTTAGAACAACTCGCCGGAACTCTTCCGATTGAATCCGTCATTATTGACCCGTCCGCCGCAAGTTTCATTGCCTGCATTCATTCGCATAAACAATTTCATGTGCTGAAAGCGCAAAATGACGTGCTTTCCGGAATCCGTCATGTGAGTGATGCGCTTTCTAAAAATCAATTATTATTTCACTGTTCGTGTAAGGATATTTTGCGGGAATTTACCCAATATTGCTGGGACACTGGTTCTGTGAAAGATTCCCCGAAAAAAGAATTTGACCACGCTATGGACGATATGCGTTATTTCGTGAGTACAACGCTTTTCAGCCGGAAAGATAATTTCTTCGCTGTGTCCGTGGCAAGATAATGAAATTTTAAATTCAGAAAGTAGGTGAATTATGCTGAAATTGAAAAAACCTGTGTCTAATTTGCCAGCCGTGCAGACGGCAGGCGCAAGAAGAACAGAAGATTTCCCTGTGCAGTTCTACACTTACGACTTATTCGATAAAATCAGAAGAACAATTCCTTTAATTGATTCGGCAATCTGTAAAATTATTCGCTTAATTAGCAGCTTTCAAGTGGAATGCACCGATTCCCGACAACAGGAACGCTTAACGGAATTTTTCCGTTCTGTTCCGGTTGGCTTAACAGGGCAATCGGTTTACAGTTTTCTTGACAGCTACACAGATAGCCTTTTAGTTTACGGAAATGCTGTCGGTGAAATTGTACTCGACAAGAAAAATTCCTATATTGCAGGATTATGGAACGGAAATATCCGTGATATTTCTGTAAAACCAGGGGCTTCCCCTTTAGAACGGCAATATTTCCTTCACACTGAAAACGGCGAGAAACGTTTACCCCATCCGGAAAGAATTTTATTCTCAGCGTTGAAACCGCCCAGCGGGGGAATTTACGGTGTTTCGCTTTTACAGGGCGTTCCGGCACTTGCGGAAATTTTATTAAGAATTTACGAATGTATCGGGCAGAATTTCGACCGTGCCGGAAATCTCCGCTACGCCGTCACTTACAAGCCTTCCGGCGATTCTTCCGAAATGGCGTTCGCTAAAGAACGGGCGGAAGAAATTGCGAAAGAATGGTCTTCCGGTATGCAAGCCATGAAATGCGGTGAAATTCGGGATTTCGTTTCCGTGGGCGATGTGGATATTAAAGTCATTGGCGCAGAAGGCGAAATGCCTTCTACGGAAATTCCCGTCCGGCAGCTTTTAGAACAAATTTTGTCGAAACTTTCCATTCCGCCGTTTTTGTTAGGCTTGAATTGGTCTTCTACTGAACGCATGTCCGCACAGCAAGCGGATATTTTAACGTCTGAACTGGAATATTACCGCCGTTTGCTTGAACCTGTCATTATTCGCATTGCAAAGGCTTTCCTGCAAATGAATGGTTCTTTCGCAGAAGTAAATATTCTTTGGGATAATATTAATTTGCAAGATGAAGTGGAACTCGCACAGGCAAGATTATATTCCGCACAGGCGCAGCAACTCGAAAAAATTTAAACTGGAGGTTTTCACATGTATTCTTACGAAACTGTTAAATTAGAAAAAGGACTTTATCACTTAACAAATAAAAGCTTTTTGCAGGCTTTAGAAGAAGCTGACCCTTCCGCACAATATGCCGGTTCTCCTCTTGCCGGCTTAGATGCCTACGAACGGCAATTGAAACGTTTTGACATTCACGTTTCCGGCGTGAATTGCGACAAAGTGGAGAAATTTTTCACCACAACGGAAAGTGCTGTATTATTTCCGGAATTTATCCGGCGTGCTATTCTTCAGGGCATGGAAGAAACGATTCTTCCGGAAATTACAGCAGTCATTTCCAGAACAACATCAAGCAATTATCTTGGCTGTGAATTAACGGATACGGCGGCGTATTCCACGACGAACGCCGGAACGGCTTTACCAATTTCTACGATTATGGAAGATTCCGCCCCCGTTACGCTGAAGAAATATGGCAGAAATATTCAAGCCTCTTATGAGGCTGTTCGCCAGCAACGCCTTGACGTGTTCGCCGTCATGCTCCGCCGTATTGGCTGCCGTCTTGCTGATAGCATTTCCCAGAATGCCATTACCGTTCTGAAAACTTCCCTTTCCGAAAGTGTCACCGCTGCCGGAGATTTAGAATATTCCCATATTACGGAATTATACGGGAATTTCACTTCTTTCCGCATGAAGGCAATGCTTGCTTCCCCTGCTAACATGGCAAAAATTCTTACGATGAACCAAATGTTAGAAATTTCTTCCCAGGACGTGAAAGAAATTCGCTTGCCATTCGGCACGAAATTAATTAACTGCCCTCAGCTTGATGATAATTCTATTTTGGGCATTGATACAGATTTTGCACTTGAACAAATTCAATACGGTGATGTGATTTTAGAAACAGATAAACTAATTGAACGGCAATTAGATTCTATTACCGTTTCGGCAACGGTTTCTTTCCGCCGTTTAATGACCGACGCTGTGAAATTACTGAAAATTACGGCTTAATTTCCGCAGAGAGAAATTTTCTCTCTGCTTTCCTGAAAGGAGTTATTTCATGACTGCAATTGAAAAAATTAACCAGTTCACCAGAAGAGAATTAACAGAAGATGAAATTTATGTATTTGATGTGATTCTGTGTAATAATAATATTGACCGTGATGCGGAATATTTTTCTGAAAATGCCTTGAAACAAATGCAGAAATTATTCATCGGGAAAACCGGAATTTTCGACCATGACCCACGTTCTTCCGGTCAGACGGCAAGAATTTACGACACGGAGCTTGTGCATTCCCCGGAAAAAACGAAAGACGGCAGAAATTTATTATCATTAAAAGCACATGCCTATATGATTCGCACGGATTCTAATGCGGATTTCATTAAAGAAATTGATGCCGGAATTAAAAAAGAAGTCAGCGTTTCCTGTTACGCTGGAAAACGGCTTTGTTCCGTCTGCGGTGCAGATAAATTGACTTCTTCCTGTTCGCACATTGCCGGGAAATATTACGGGAAAACTTACTGCTGCACAGTATTGGACGACATTCAGGACGCTTACGAATGGAGTTTCGTTGCGGTTCCGGCACAGCCTTCCGCCGGAGTGGTGAAACATTTCCCGAATCGTGAAACGACCCCCGAAAATGCGGAATTACTCGACTTAATCGAACGGGAAACCCGTGCGGAAGTGCTTGCCTTGTGCAGAAATCAACATCAGCCTGTTTCGAAAGCCTTAAGCCTTGCCACGGAAAAAATGGATTTACAGGAATTATATTCGCTGAAAAAAGCCTTACTCGAACAGGAACATTCCCTCGGTCAGGCAGATGTACAGCTTGCCGACTTCCGGCAGAGATAATTTAAATTTTAAATTTTAATTTAATAAAATAAAAAGGAGAATGTTTCATGGATATGCAAATGGTTTATTCTTTATTTAAATTATTTTCCGGTGAACAGGATACCGAAAAATATTTACCCTTGTTAATGGCTGCCGTTCAGGAAGTGAAAAGCAGTCTCTTCCGTGAAGAAGATATTCATGAAGTGCGTTTGTGTTACCTTGCCGCCGCTGTCGCTAATTTACGCTATACGCAAATTTTCGGTGCGAAAGAAAAAGCCCTTGTCACGTACGCCGGAAATATTTCCCGTGAAGTGGATATGCATAATCAAGTGCATTTCGCTGAACAATTAGTGCGTTCTTATCGGGCTTTATGCAGCGATTTACTCAAAGAAAATGAATTTGTTTTCAAGGGCGTTCGGGGGTGAAATTTTGGATGAATTATTAAATTTAATTATGGAAATTTTCCGCAATGAACAGAAAAAATTTCCTTTCGAATTATACACTTCTTTTGATAATGTTCCCATTCGGGAAAAATCTTCTCAATTATTCGTTGTCGTTTCGCCGGTAAATTTCCGGCTGAATCATTCTTTCCCTTCTAAAAATGGGAGAATTACTTCTTTCACGGCAGATTTTCAGATTGATTTACTTTCCCCGATGACCACGCCGGAAACGGAAATGTTGAAATTTTTCTATACGGTCGTTGTTCCGGCAATGCATTCCGTGAATTGTTCCGTTTCTGAAATTAAAGTCGATGCGTGGAAAATTAACCGTACCATTCAGAAAGCCACTTACAGGGCTTCTTTCCAGTGTAAAGGCTTATATATTCCCGTTCAGGAGGCTTGAACATTGAAAGTGAATTATTTGTTGCAGGAAATGAAAAGTTTCCCCGTTTCGTTCGGGGAATTAGAATTATTCTTGTCTGGTTTTCAGCTTTCCGGCAGTGCCTCCCTGAAAGAAACTGGCGCAGCCAATGGGGAAACGATTCTTTCCGGATTCTGGAAAAAAGGCACTCGCCTGAAATTAACCGGAAATTTACCGCCGGATTTACAAACGGAAAAGTTAATTCAGGCATTAAATAATTATATGCTTGAAAAAACTAATTTTACTTTAGGGAAATTAACTTTCCCGAATGCCATGTTGTGCAGTTATCTGCTGACAGATGGACAGGATATTCCGGAAATTCAGTTAATTTTCTATTGTCCGGAAAAGCCTGTTCTGTTGGAGGAAGTTTCATGAAAGAAAATATTTTTCTTGCGTTATTCCGTGGGGAAGAAATGATTGATTTGCGGAAATGCCTTGCGTTTTCTTTAGAACGGGAAATTTACACGCCGTTTGAATCTATCACAGCGGAATTTCTTTCCGAAAAAGAAGATTATTCCGGAATTGACCATTTAGAAGTGTACGCTGAAGAAGAATGCATTTTCTGCGGGTTAATTGATAATTTCCGGAAATTTAAAAAAGAAAATGTTTCTTTCGTGAAAATTCATTCGAAAAGTTTCACTTCCCTGTTGACACAGAATGAATTGCCTTCCGGACTGCACAGCAATTTAACCATGCATGACCTCATGACGAAGTTTTACACGTTTCCGTATATTACGTTCGACAATCCCGAAACAACGGAGTATATTTTCGTGAAGTCCGGCAATACTATGTGGGACGGAATTGTCAGTTTCTGCTATAAAATTACGGGAAATTATCCCTATATTCTGCATAATCATATTTGCTTTTCTCCGGAAAATCAACTTCCGGCATTGGTTTACTCTCCGGAAACGGTTTCTGAATTTGGTTCCGGAATCGATACAACGAAAATCATTAGCCATTACCACATGGAAGACCTCGCCGGACAACCGGACATTTACCAGAAAATAAACCCCTACGCTGAACAATTCCAAATCGTCCGCCATAAACAAATTCAATATGACCATTCATTCACGCACGCCCCGGAAGATGCCTTAACGTTCCGGAATTTATATTCCTGCCGTGGTATGCAGTTCGATTATTTGATTTATAACGGCTTTCAGAATGAATTACTCGGTCAGTCTGTTCAGTTGGAAAATATTTTCCCTGCGTCAACTCTTTGCCGCATTCAGACCACGTTCGGCGGAAACGGTTTTCAAACGAAACTTTCCTGTTATCACGACGGCTTTTACGCTTAACGAAATCAGCCGGCTGCACGGCTGTTTCAAATATAGCCTGACATTTCTTCCGATAAGGTTTGCAGCACCTGCGGAAAATTGTTCAAGCCGGAAAATTCCCCTCTTCCAAAAAGAGGGGAATTTTTTTGCTTTTGTATTATCTTGGTTCACAAATTAACTTTAATGCCGTGCGTTCCTGTCCTTCAATCTGGATATTCGTGAACGCCGGAATGCAAATTAAATCAATCCCAATCGGCGCAAGGTAACCCCTTGCCACGGCGATTGACTTAATTGCCTGATTTGCTGCTCCCGCTCCGACTGCCTGAATTTCAACGTCTCTGTGTTCACGAATCACACCAGCAATTGCACCAGCGACGGAATTAGGAATGGAATGGGATGATACTTTCAGAACTTCCATAAGAAAAACCTCCTGCATTTAGAATTAAGAATCATAGAATAGTGTTTTGATGAATTTACTGCACGAACTGAAATTCTAACTCTATTATACTACATCAAAATGAAAAATGCAAGGGGTTTTCTGAAATTTGTGAATTATCTTGCAATTAAAGGGGTGATTTTTGTGCATTTACCACAATTTCGCTCAAAATCTACCAATACGCCATTCAGAAAACATGTGCCTTTCGCTTCTTTGTAGCGTTTCGGAACGTGTAACCGTAAGCGTTCAATGGCGATTTCCTTTTCCGTGCCGAGAACGGAATGTTCAACGCCTGTCATTCCGACATCGGTTAAATAGCCTGTATGCCCTCCTAAAATGCAGGAATCTGCCGTTTGTACGTGGGTATGCGTGCCAATCACTGCTGTTACTCTTCCGGCAAGATAAAAGCCTAACGCTTTCTTTTCAGAAGTGGCTTCCGCATGAACATCAACGAAAATATTCGGCGTGTGAATTTTCTGAAGAATGGAATCAATCGTCTGAAATGGATTGTCTAAATTTTCCATGAATAACACGCCCATTAAATTGATTACGGCAATTTGACAATTGCCTAAATCGCAAGTAGTAAAGCCTTTTCCCGGGCAGGCGTTGCCGAAATTCGCCGGACGAATCACGTCTTCCCGTTCGTAAATCTGTAAATCTGTTTTTCTCTGGAAAGCGTGATTTCCGGAAGTAATGACATCTGCGCCGGAATGTAATAATTGCTTCGCTGAAAAAACGGTCATTCCGTTGCCGTCGGCGGAATTTTCCCCGTTGACAATCACGAAATCAATTGCATATAATTTTTTCAGTTCAGGAATTTTCTTCCGGAAAAATTGGCAGCCGATACTGCCGACAACGTCCCCCACGAATAAAATTCTCATGATTCACCGCCCGTAATTTTCGCAATTAAATCATCAATTTCCGCTGAATTATATTTCTCTTCATGTTTCGGAACTGGTTCAGGTTTTGGAACGGGTTTCGGTTCGGGAATTGGTTCAGGCTTAGGAACGGGTTCCGGTTCTGGAATGGGTTCAGGTTCGGGAATTGGTTCCGGTTCGGGAATGGGTTCAGGTTTCGGAACGGGTTCCGGTTCTGGTTCAATCGGGGGTAATTTTTTCGCCACGGGCTTTTTTTCTGGCTGTGGTTTCGGTTCGGGTTCTTCTTCAACATATTCATAGGCATCTTCCCCGAAAAATGACCGGAATAAAAATACTGGCATCTGTGCGAAAATTCCCACGACACAACACACAATGAAAATCACCGGCACGGCAATAATTCCGGCAACTAATAATTTTTCCTGTGAAGGGAAATATTCACTTAACGCCGGAATGGCGAAATCTACCATTTTATCCCCGATAATTAACGCCGCAATCGTTCCGCCGGAAGCATAAGCGAAAAATTGATTCGCTGGCGAGTCGCCTTTTTTCCTGCTGTGAAATAAACTTAATGTTAATAATGCCGTTAAGAATGACGGAAAACTCACCATACTGTCGAATTGAGGATAATATAATTCTCCCCGTTCTGAACAAATATAAATAATTGCAGCAGTTTGCAATCCGCAAAGTAAAATTAATAATATTCCGTAAGAAATTCTACTCATTCTGTCGGCGTATTTCCTGACGAATGCCCCGCCGATAAATGCCGCAAACGGTGCGAAAATTTTACACCATTCCGGAAGTAAATATTTCCCTGAAATGATTAACATTGGCTGTAAAGTGCTAATTCCGGCAGTAATCACCAAAAATATTAACCTCGCCTGAAAATTATGCAAGTCGTGAAATGCTGCACTCAGAAACGGCGCAAACAATAACAGAAGTAAATACATTCCAGCAATTCTTGCCGTGTCCGTGGCAGTGAAATCAATTAACGCATTGAAAACATCTTCCGCTGTGAACACTTCCTGTAGAATAATTCTTCCGGCAAGCATGGCAAGCAAACTGCTAATGAAATAAATATATAATAATCTGATAATCTGATGAATCATTTTTCCGGAAAAGCGTTTACTGCTTAACACATACCCCATACACGCCGCCATTAACATTGCGCCCGATAAACAAAACCACCTGCCCATTACCGGAAAGAAACTTTTTTCCCAAGTCACCGGCATTTCCATAAAGCCTAATGTTTTGAAATATTCCAGCCCTAAAAGCAAAATTGCTCCGATTACGGCTAAAAAATCCGCACAAAAATATTTTCCTTTTTTATTCTCCGCCATAATTTTCCCTTTCTTCCGGAAATGCCTGACTAAATGACAACGCAAAATTACTGTAACCGGCTTCGTCTGTCACTTCCCGAATGACTTCAAGCCATTCCGGAATGTTCACTTCCTGCTGAATATTCGTTAATTCAATTTCTAAAGTGGCATATTCTTCACTGAATGCGTACACATCAATTTCTAATTTCTGCCCTTGAAACGGCACGCAGCAACGATATTTACAAATCGTTTCCCTGTCGGGGTCAGCCTCCTGCAATAATAATATATATTGCTCTTCCGGAATTTCTTCTTCTAATTCAATTCGTTCCCCGTAAGCAATTTTATGCTTTCGGGTGTAAGTGAATTGCCATTCGTGATTTTTGCCACGTTTCCGCACCCGACGACTTCCGAAATAGTCATCTTCCGGCAATAAATACGTCTGGAATATTTCTGTAATATCACTTTCCGGAAGTGACGCTAAAAATTCCCGTTCCGGTTTGCGGATTAAAAATTTCCGTTCAATTTCTTTCGGCAGATTATTCATCTTGCATAATTCCTTTAGTGTCTGTTTTGATTTGAAAATTTTCACTGTTCACAATGAATCGTTTATGCGTTCCGTAGCCGATTTCTGTCACTTCATCACGGGCATGAACGCTGAATGTAATTTCTTTCCCCTCTACGGCGGTAATTTCCGCCTCGGCGAATACTGTCATATTCATTGGCGTTGGGGCAATGTGTTCCACATGAATGGAAATGCCTACAGAAGTTTCATTTTCTTCCAAGAACGGCACTAACGCCGCACAAGCTGCTTCTTCCATGAGTGCCGCCATGGAAGGCGTGGAAAATGTCTTTAATGAACCACTCCCCACGGCGATTGCTAATTTATCTGTCGTGACTTTCGTGTAAACTTCGGCATTTTCGCCGATGATGATTTCTTTCATATAAATTCCTTTCTGCTTAATTTAACAGCATTCCTGAATCTGTCGCTTTCTGAATAATTTCTTCCGCTAATTCCGCAAGGCGTTCACTGCCTTCCGCTACAACGGGGAAATTTCTTTCTCTCACCTGTTCAGCGTGAATTTGATGAGTTTTCCAGGAAATTCCGCCTTTCGTATAATTCAGCAACATTGGGTGAATCCTGTCTAACGCATTCGCAAAACGGGATTCCGGCGTTTTCCGTTCTTCAAATTCGTTCCATAAATTCCTGTATTCCTGTTCTTGTTCTTCCGGAAGTAACGCAAAAATCCGGTCAGCGGCTTTCTGTTCCCGTTCGGCTTTATTCAGATTGCCTTGCGTGTCATAACAATATGTGTCGCCTGCATCAATTTCCACAACGTCGTGAATTAACACCATTTTCACAACGTGTAAAATATTCACAAGTTCGTTGGCGTATTCCGCAAGTAAACAAGCCATAATCGCTAAATGAAAACTATGTTCCGCATCGTTTTCCTGCCGGTCTTCATGTAAAACAAGTGTTTGCCGATAAAGATTTTTCATTTTATCTAATTCTAAAATAAAATTGATCTGCTGTGAAAATTTATCTTGCATGAAATATCACCCCAAAAGACTTAATTTTTCTTTTTCGGAAAGAATCCGGTAAACGCTTTCGTTAATGCGTTCTTCAGAAATTACGCCATTCTCAACGGCATTTTCCAACGCCTGAACAGAGGCATTCAAATCCGTTGGCATTAAAATCATGTCAACGCCCGCCTCAATTGCCATGACAGCAGCCGTTCCGGCGGAATAACTTCCCGAAATGGTATTCATCTGGAAAGAATCAGTAATAATTATTCCGGAAAAATTCAATTCATTTCTTAACATGTCCGTGCAAATTACATGAGAAAGGCAAGAAGGCAAATTGTCCCCCGCTCCGGTAATTATTTGATGACTGACCATAACGAAATCTGCGCC
This sequence comes from uncultured Clostridia bacterium, assembly GCA_947589035.1. Lineage (GTDB taxonomy): Bacteria > Bacillota > Clostridia > Oscillospirales > Ruminococcaceae > UBA3855. The sequence goes on from CANPYZ010000018.1 coordinate 27,605, forward strand.
CGAGTCAATCCCATTCCGGAAGGGAATAAATTCTTCATTCCGTAAGTCGTCTAAACTTCTGTCAATAATAATCTGCGAATCATAATGGGCATTGCCATTTTCCGCCCCGAGTCCCGGGAAATGTTTCAGCGTTGCGGCTGTTCCGGTACTTTGCAAGCCCTGCACCACGCCGGAAACCATATTCCCGACAACTTCCGGATTATCGCTGAAAATTCTGTTGCCGAGTTCATTTCCGGAATTTAAATTCACGTCTGCCACTGGCGCAAAATCCACATTAAACCCGAATTGCCGAATATCATTGCCGAGTGTCTGCCCTACGGAAAACGCCTCATTCCAGTCATTTCTTTCCCCGTAAACTGCCATTGGGCTGAGGGCTGTTGTGCCTAATTGTTTCGCACAGCGGGCAACCGTTCCGCCCTCTTCATCAACCGCTAAGAATACGCCAACGCCCATATTTAACGCATATTGTTGCGTATTCGACAACATTTCTGAAACTTGTCCGCCATTTAATAAATTATTCGCAAAATAAACTAATCCCCCGACCGGCTGTTGATATAGGCTTTCCTGCGTGCGTGTTCCTCCGGCGGTGACATTGTCTAAACCGGTCAGCATTTCCGGCGTAACCACGAATAATTGGTAAATTTTCTGTTCTAAAGTCATTTGATTTAAAATTTCTTCCGCATTTCCGGAAAGCGGAACAAATTCAGGAACGGGCTGCGTTTCCGGTTCCGGCGGGGGTTCTGCCGTAAAAATGACTGGTTCTGTGACCGGAGGAGGAACTGTAGTAGTCGTTTTCGTTGTGGTTTGTGTAATTTTCGCATTAGTCGCACGGGAAACGAAAGTTGACTTCTTTCCGGAAGCATTATCTTCATAATAATAAACAACTTCCGTTTCGTTCGGGTTATCCTGATTCTGAACAATTTCTGTGGAAATTAGTTTCGTGTTTTCCGTTGCCGTCGTGGACGAAACCGAAACAGAAGTAGAATTAGCATGAGTATCATTCGTTCCGGAAGTGATTTCTGTAGAAATTCCAGAAGTCGCTGTTGTGAATTTTTTCTCTGTTGTCATGTGCATTTGTTCTGTAGTCGTTTCAGAAATTGTTCCGGAAGTGGTTTCTGTTGTAAATGTTCTTGTCTGGTCAATTTTCTTTCCGCACCCCGTGCATAATAATAAACATGCACACAAACATAAATATAATTTCTTCATCAATAAGCCTTACCCCAGAGAACCATATGTTTCGCCGGTTTTCCGCAACATACACAAACGTCAGAAATTTGTTTCTGTTCAATCGGAATGCACCGTGACCCTGCGCCGGTTTTCGCCTTTACTTCATCTTCGCAAGATTCTTCCCCGCACCACATCGCCTCAATAAAGCCGTCGCCTTTTGTTTCTAAGGCTTGCTGAATTTCTTCAATCGTCCGGCATTGGTAAGTTCTGTTCTTCCGGTTTTCTAATGCTGCCTGATATAAGCCATCATGTACCTGCTGTAATTTTTCCTGCACGCCGGAAACTAAATTTTCTAAAGAAATACTCGTCTTTTCGCCATTATGACGGGTCACTAATACGCATTGATTCGCTTCAATGTCTCGTGGTCCTATTTCTAAACGAACCGGAACGCCTTTCATTTCATATTCAGCGAATTTCCAGCCAGGGGAATTTTCTGAATCGTCTAATTTTACCCGAATGCCGGCATTTTTCAAGGCTTTTAATACTTCATTCGCTTTTTCTAAAACACCTGGTTTATGCATTGCTGCCGGAACGATAACAACTTGAATTGGCGCAACCGCCGGCGGAAGAATTAAGCCGTTATTGTCGCCGTGTGTCATGATAATTGCCCCGATTAAACGAGTAGTCACTCCCCAGCTTGTTTGATGCGGATATTGTAACTGATTATCTTTTCCAGTATACTGAATGTTAAACGCTTTCGCAAAACCGTCCCCGAAATAATGAGAAGTCCCCGCTTGTAACGCTTTTCCGTCATGCATTAACGCCTCAATGGCGTAAGTCGCAACCGCTCCGGCGAATTTATCGCTTTCGGTTTTCTTCCCCTGAATGACCGGAATGGCTAACGATTCCGTGCAGAATTTCGTGTAAACGTTCAGCATTCTTTCTGTTTCTTCAATCGCCTCTTCTGCCGTGGCGTGAATGGTATGCCCTTCCTGCCATAAAAATTCACGGGAACGTAAAAACGGTCTTGTGGTTTTCTCCCAGCGGACAACGCTCACCCACTGATTATATAATTTCGGCAAATCCCTGTAAGACTGCACAATTTGCGCATAATGTTCACAAAATAATGTTTCTGAAGTCGGGCGAACGCATAATCTTTCTTCTAATTTGTCGTTCCCGCCGTGCGTAACCCAAGCCACTTCCGGCGCAAAGCCTTCCACATGGTCTTTTTCTTTCTGAAGTAAAGACTCCGGAATGAACATCGGCATACAAACATTTTCATGCCCTGTTTCTTTGAACATTCTGTCAAGAATATTCTGCATATTCTCCCAAATGGCATACCCGTAAGGACGAATGACCATACAGCCCTTAACGCTGGTGTACGCAATTAATTCCGCCTTCTTCACAATATCCGTGTACCATTGGGCGAAATCTTCCTCCATAGAAGTAATCGCTTCCACAGATTTTTTATTTTCTTTTTTACCCATCGTCAACAATTCCTTTCTGAATTTAATTATAATAATTATAAAAATTATTTTTTATGTTTCTTCTTCCGGACAATCACTTTCTTCTTGCGTTCAGGCGGTAACTCGTAAATCGACCGCACCGGAAATTGTTCTTTTTGAATGTCTTTCTTCCGGCGGTCAATATATTCTGCGATTTTCGGCGTGAATACCGCCGCTAAAAAAATTAACCCGAACACAATCAGAAATTTCCCGCCAAACCGTAAAATTAACCCTATGTCAAATTCCACGAACATCACCAATTCATATTATAACGCAAAAATTAAACCCTGTCAACAGTTTTCCGCATAATTTAAATTTTCCATTTTAATTTTTCAATGAAATCATCAAGATTTCCTTTCCATTTAATTTCAGGGTGCTTGTAAAAATCCCCGCTCCCAATTAACCACAGCATTCTGTCTAATTTGAACACTGTTGCCGTTTCGTCTTCTTTCCGGACACTGTAGGCAATCATTGACAATGCCCTGAATGCTTCTGCATCTGCTTTCGCACAAATGTCCAGCGTAGTCAAAACTTTCATGACGTATCTGTCTGGCTTGCAATAGCCCATCATGCCTATATCTTTCAGAAAATTTGCCGTGAGGGCAAACCCCCAGCCGGAAGACCTGGTTTTGTCACAACGGGAAGCGTTATGCACTTCATCAATGAGGGCGAATTTTTCTTCCGGTGACTGGAATTTGTCGAAATAGGCGTATACATTTCGGGAAGTACCGAATTTGTTTAAATATTTCGCCATGCCGCAGATACAATTGGAATAACTTCTCCATGTATCAATCACAAATTTCTTGTCATCAAGTAAAAGTTTCTCTCTGAATACTTCATATAACGTATCGGGTTTATTGCCGAACGTCCGCACCACGTAGGAAACGCTGCCATTTCCGGTGAGTTTACGGATTTTTTCTTTCCGAAATTCGTATTGAAGGACTTTCGTTTTCGGCTTATGCCAGTCTACCGCTGAAGAAAGTACCATGCCGAAAATGTCATCTAACGTGTCTTTCCGTGGGTTCTGGAAATATTCTTCAAGAATTTCCCGGGTTAAGCCCTCCGCATTGTCCAGTAAATATTTCTGTGCAAATTGGTAAATGATTTTGTTTCTTTCTTGTTCAGTCATAAAAATTTCCTCCTGAAATAAGATGATTATTTTTGCGAACTTCTCGCATTCGCAAGCATGAGTTTAATTCTGTTTTCCTGATTGACACGAGTTGCGCCCGGGTCGTAATCAATGGCAATAATATTCGCATTCGGGTAACGTTCTTTCACGGCTCGGCTCATGCCTTTCGCAATAATATGATTCGGCAGGCAGCCGAACGGCTGCGTACAAATAATATTTTCCGTTCCGCTTTCCGCAAGTGCGCCCATTTCGGCAGGTATGAGCCAGCCCTCACCCATAGTAACGCCTAAATTTATATATTGCTTAACAGAATTTAATAGATGTTCAAATTCATGCGGCGGAATAAATACCCCGTGTGTGCGCATGACGTGAACCACTTTCTTCTGCTCCGCAAGGAAAAATTGATACAAGCCTTGAAATATCGGCGTTGTTGCCTTGTAATTGCCGTATAATTTCGCCTCGTGAACTTTGTTCACTAAATAATACAAGATAAATTCTAACATAGACGGCACAACCGGTTCACAGCCTTCCGAAATTAAGAAATCTTCTAAATGATTATTCCCTAACGGCGAATATTTCACGTAAATTTCCCCCACAATGCCAACACGAATTTTCGGGACTTGCGAACGCTGAATTTTCGCAAAGTCGTTCAGCATGAGTTCATAATATTTTTTCGTGTTGGGGTAATCTTTCGTGCAGAGAATTTTATTTGCTTTTTTAATCCAATGATTCAGCATTTTTTCGGAAGTGCCTTTCACTAATTCGTAAGCACGGCATTGATTATAAAGCGTTTGCAGCATGTCGCCGTAAATCATGGCGTAAATCATGCGGATAATCATGGGCATTGGCGTTTGCCAGCCGTTTTCGGGGTCTTTCTCTAAACCAACGAAATTTAAAGAAATCACCGGAACTTGCGGAAACGTATCTTTCAGGGCTTTTCTTAATAAGTAAATGTAATTGGAAGCCCGACACCCTCCGCCCGTCTGCGGAAGCATTAACGCAACTTTATTCGGGTCATATTTTCCGCTTTTCAACGCCTCCATGAATTGCCCGATACATAATAATGCCGGATAGCAAGTATCATTATGGACGTTTTTCAAGCCCTCTTCAATGACCTTTTTCGACTCACTTTGCAAAATTTCCGCTTTATAGCCATAGAATTTAAACACATTAATTAACAGCTGGAAATGAATTTGCAACATAGTGGGAATTAAGATAGTATGTGTTTCCTTCATGGCTACCGTGAAAATCGGGTAATCCCTTTCAGGTTTTTCCGTTTTTTTCGTTTCCAAAAAATTTTCTCCTTTCTTGAATTAAGCATTCATGGCAGCGAGTAAACTTCTTAACCGAATTTTCGCCGCACCGAGATTCGTAATTTCATCAATTTTCAATTGGGTGTATAATTTTCCGGAAGATTCGAGAATACTTCTCACTTCGTCAGTCGTAATGGCATCAATTCCGCACCCGAAAGAAACTAACTGCACTAATTGCATGTCCGGCTGTGTGGTGACATATTGCGCCGCACGGTAAAGCCGGCTGTGGTAAGTCCATTGATTATAAACGTGTAAATGCGGCATTTTCCCGAACATGGCAACACTGTCTTCTGAAACTACGGCTAAGCCTAAACTGGTAATTAATTTATGAATACCGTGGTTAATTTCTTCATCTAAATGATACGGACGACCCGCAAGAACAATAATTTTCCTGCCCTCTGCACGGGCTTGTGAAATAATTTCTTTCGCCTTGTACATGACTAATTTCCGGTAATCCGCTAACGCCTGATAAGCTGAATCTACTGCCGCCGGAACTTCACGGTAAATATTATATTTCTTGAATGTTTTTCTGATGACCTGAATCACATTTTTCCGGCTGTTAATGTCTAAATAGGGATTGAAGAAATTTTCTTCCGTCAGTCCGCTGTGGTTCGCTTTCATGAGTTCCGGATAATAGGCAACTACCGGACAATTGAATTGATTATCCGTGTTCGGTTCTTTTAAATTATAGGTCATGCACGACCAGAAAATTAAATCCACATTCTTTTCGAGTAACGCCTCAATATGTCCGTGGGCAATTTTCGCCGGATAACAAACTGTATCAGAAGGAATTGTGTGCTGCCCTTTAAAATACATTTTCCGGTTACTTTCTCCGGAAAGTACAACGGAAAAGCCTAATTTCGTGAATAATGTATACCAGAACGGCAATAATTCATAGTAATTTAATACCATGGGAATGCCAATGACGGCTTTCGGGTGTTTCGGATTTTTCTTGACTAAATTCATTAAATAATGATATTTGTAATCATATAAATCCGGAACTTCCGTTTCTCGTTTCACGCCTGCACCCTTTTCACAGCGATTTCCGGAAATGAATTTTCCCCCGTCGGAAAATTTAATCACATTCAGTAAGCAATTCGCTGTACAGCCCCCACAGCGAATATTTCTCGACGTGTAAGAAAATTTTTCTAACGCCTCCGGAGAAATTAACGTCGTTTCGCCGTTTTCTTCCTGTTGTTGTTTAGCGTAAAGTGCCGCACCGAATGCCCCCATTAAGCCGGAAATTGCCGGTCGAATGACCTGTCTTCCAATTTCCCTCTCAAAACAACGCAAAACCGCATCATTCAGGAAAGTTCCCCCCTGAACGACAATATTTTTCCCGAGTTCGTCGGTACTTCTCGCCCGAATGACTTTGTAAATGGCATTCTTAATAATCGAAGAAGAAAGCCCTGCGGAAATGTCTTCCACGGTTGCGCCGTCCTTCTGGGCTTGTTTCACGCTGCTGTTCATGAATACCGTACAGCGGGAACCTAATTCAACAGGGTGTTCAGCGAATAAGCCCATTTGCGAAAATTCCCCGATGTCATAGCCTAATGCCATTGCGAACGTCTGAATAAATGACCCGCAACCGGAAGAACATGCTTCATTCAGCATAATGCTGTCAATTGCGCCGTTCTTAATTTTAAAGCATTTAATGTCCTGCCCGCCTATATCAATAATGAAATCCACATTCGGACAGAAAAACGCCGCTGCTTTAAAATGTGCGACTGTTTCGACAATGCCGTAATCCACGGAAAGCCCTGCACGAATTAAATCTTCTCCGTAACCAGTCACGGCACTGGCTTTAATGTGTAAATTTTCGTTTTTGTCTTCATAAATTTGTTTTAAGCGTTCGGCGATTTTGTCAAGGGGCTGACCTTCATTCGGCGAATAATGAGAATATAATAATTCCCCGTTTTCCGTAATTAAGACTAATTTCGTTGTCGTTGAACCGGAGTCAATGCCTAAATAGGCATTTCCTTCATAAGTGCGTAAATCCGCATAGCGTAAATCGCATTGTTTATGGCGTTCCACGAATTGGGCATATTCTTCACGGGAAGAAAATAATTTTTCACCGGTCATGACATCGGAACGGACTTTCGCTTTCTGCACTTTCTGAAGAAGTAATTCCGCTGTTTTCGGGGAGTCTTTACTTTCTAAAGCGTACAAGGCACTGCCTAACGCCACGAATACCGGCGCATGTTCCGGAAAAATGGCATTTCCTTCCGAAAGTCCTAACCCCTGCACGAATGCTTTTCTTAAGCCTTTCTGGAATGACAGAGGTCCTCCCAAAAATAAAACTTTCCCTTTAATTTCCCTGCCCTGCGCAAGTCCTGCGACAGTCTGGTCAACTACGGCTTTGAAAATGCTTGCGGCAACGTCTTCACGGCTTGCGCCCTGATTTAATAAGGGCTGAATGTCGGATTTAGCGAACACGCCGCAACGGGAAGCAATGGGATAAGTGCGTTTTGCCTTTAAAGCGGCTTCATCTAATTCCTGCACGGTAATCCCTAATAACGTTGCCATCTGGTCAATGAATGCTCCTGTTCCGCCGGCGCATGAACCGTTCATTCTCTGTTCCACGCCGCCGGTTAAGAAAATCATTTTCGCATCTTCTCCGCCTAATTCAATCACAACATCCGTATCAGGGAAAGTTTTCTTCACGGCTAAAAACGCCGCATGAACTTCCTGCACGAAAGAAATTTCCGCTGCATTCGCAAGCCCTAAACCCGCTGAACCGGTCATAGACGAACGGAAACGGGCATTCGGGAATTTTTCGGCAATTTCCTGAAGTTGCTGAATGACAGTTTCTTTGACTTTAGAAAAATGCCGCTCGTAATCGGAATGTAAAATTTCCCCGGATTCGGTACAAACAACCGTTTTGACCGTCGTAGACCCGACATCAATTCCTAAAGTGTAAATATTTGTATTCTGCATTGATTTTGATGCTCCTTTTTATCAGATTTATCAGAAAATTAAATTTTTCAAATTTCGTCATTAAATTAGTGTCTTTTGTATAAGTTTTGTTACAGAATTATATTAAATTTAAAATAATTCTTCTTCATGAATGATTTTCCCTTGTTGAATGAAAATTCTCGGAATACGTTTCGAAATACCGCAGACCACTTCATAACCGATTGTTCCGTAAAGCTCCGCAAGATTATCTGCTGTTATGCAAGAATTTCCGTCTTTCCCAATTAGGGTGACAACATCGCCGACGGAAACTTCCGGAATATTTGAAACGTCAATCATCATTTGATCCATGCAAATATTTCCGGTAATCCGGCAACGCTGCCCGTGAACTAAAACTTCCCCCCGATTGGACAATAAACGGGAATAGCCGTCTGCATAGCCTACTGTGACAGTAGCAATTTTTGTTGAAGTTTTTGCCGTGTACGTTCTTCCGTAACTGATACAATCGCCGGAATGAATCATTTTCACATGGCTGATTCTGGAATAGAATGATAATACCGGACGTGTATCCATGGGAACGGCTAAATTCGCATTCGGCTTTAATCCGTAAAGAATAATTCCCGCACGGGCTAACGTGCTTTTCGGCTGCGGGTGATAGCAAATTCCTGCACTATTCAGGCAATGCACATGCTTGAATAATATTCCCCGTTCGGCGCATTGTTCCACGGTTCGGAATAATAAATCTTCTTGTTTTTTGGTGTAGGCAATATTTTCCGGTGAATCGTCATCGCTGACGGCGTAATGTGTGAAAATGCCTTCAATCGTTAAATTCTTAAGCTTAGAAATTTCTTCTAATTCCTGCTGGCAGCGTTCACTGTTCGCCCGAATGCCAATTCTTCCCATTCCGGTATCTAATTTCACATGACAGCGTAATTGTTTATTTTCCGGAACGTTTTCAGAAAGCTTTTTCGCATGTTCTACGGAAACAATCGTCTGAATTAAGTTCCCCTGAATTAATAAATTCACGCATTCCGGCGGTGTGTACCCTAACAGCAAAATTTCCCCCTCCGGACAATAATTCCTGATTCTGATTCCTTCTTCTATACTGGAAACAGCGTAAAATTCAATTCCTAATTCAGAAAGCGTTCTGCAAATATATTCCTCCCCGTGTCCGTAAGCGTTCGCTTTCACCACGGCACAAAATTTTGTGTTTTCAGATAATTTTTCCTGAATCATCTTCACATTATGCGTCAGCGCATCTAAATCAATTTCCGCCCACGCCCTTCTGCGATACTGCATAAAATTAATTACTCCTTATCTTAAATTTTCGGAAAATTTCAAAACTTTTTTGAAAAAATTGCATTTCCCCCTTGCCATTTTGAATTGAATGTGCTATAATAGAGATAAACTGCTTAACAGTTCAATATGTTTCAAAAATTATCTTAGGAGGTTCTACAAATGAACATTTTAGCAGATTATTCTTTTATGGAAGAAGAAACATTCCGGCAGAAAGCACTGTGCATTACCGGAAACCGCCCGCACAAACTCCCTAAAGGAGAAAAATTAGCTCTTTTGAAGAAAGCGTTGTTCTTCCGTCTTGATGAGGCAATCGAACATGGATTTCGGGCGTTCTTCGATGGCATGGCAGACGGCGTTGACTACTACGCTGCGGAATATCTTTTCCAGAAACGGGAAGAAATTCCCGACATTCAAGTCATTGGCGTGCAGCCTTTCGACAATTACGAAGAATTTTTCGAACGGCAAGGCTACGACCTGAACGCCCTGCACAGAATGCGGGAAGCTTGCGATTACGTCATCTGCCTGAAAGGGGAATATGTTTTCGAAAAGAAAAACAAGAAAAATAACGATTTGTTCATGATTCGAAATGATTTTCTTGTGAATCATTCTTCCGCAGAAATTGCCGTTTGTTCCCCCACGAACCCACGTTCAGGCTCTGCGCATACGTACCGCTATGCGAAAGAAAAAGCCCTTCCCATTTGCCGGATTGAACCTAAGCCGAATCTGACCTATACGCCCACGCCTGAACAGTATCCCGTGGAAAAAATTAACTGGTTCGCTTAATCACCGGAATACTACTTTTGATTATAGCATATTTTCTCTGAAAAATCAAGTAGCCAGAAAAACTTTCCGGTTTTCGTGAAACATTTCCGAAACTCTACAAAACAGAAACAGAAAGGATAATTTTTAAATGGCAACCAAAAAACGAAAGAAAAAAAGAGGACATGTGGCAATTCCGTTTCTGTTGGCGTTCCTGTTAGGAATTGTCGGTATCGGGGGCATTGCGATGTATTTATTCAACCGGTTAAGCGGACCAGCAGCCCCCAGACAGATGTCATTAAGCATTACCAAGCCAACAGAAGAAAATAATGTGACATTAATGTTCGTGCTTGATGAAGCAGCAGATGCCTGCCCTTTAACGTTCGTTGCAGCGAATATCAATCCGGCAGAGAAAAAAATTACATTAGTTTCTTTGCCGTCGAATATGCTTGCCCTTGTGGACGAAAGACAAGATACTTTAACGAATTTCTACCGCACGGGGGGCGTTCAGGGCGCAATGAATGCAATTCAGAATGAAGCGGGCATTTATGCGGACAGATATGTGATTTTAAATTCTGAATCATTCCAGAAAATTTGTAATATTTTCGCCGGCGTGGAATATCAAGTGCCATTAGGCACAGAAGGTTTCGCTGACAATTCAGAAAAGCAGTATTTAGGACCTTCACAAATTGAAAAATTAGTGACAAATCCATTTTTCGAAGACGGCGAAAATGAACGGAGTGCAATGGTTTGTGACGTACTTTCCGAAATGATTAACCAGACGGATTATGACAGAATTGTTGCTTCTATGGACTCCAGTTTCCGGACGTTAATCAACATGATGAATACGAATATTTCTTCGATTGACTACACCAACGAAAAAGAAGCCCTGAAATATATGTATACTTACGGGACGAAAGTTTGCACTTACCGTTTAGCAACGGGCAGCACTTCAGAAGATGACGTATTCGTGTTAGACAGGGATTTCAAAGACAAAATGAAAGACATTTTCGGTTCAGCGAACAGTTCCATTCAGGCAGCTCCCGTTCCGAATACGCCTATGCCAGCCCCGACGGAAGCCGCCACTGAACCGGCAACCCTCGCTGAAGGGGAAACCCTTCCGGAAGGAACTGCTGAAGAAAATCCCGTTGAAGGAAACGTTGACGAAAACGGAGAAGAAATTCCCGCTGAAGAAAATCCTGAAGAAAATGGCGATGAAGAAATTCCTGCTGAAGAAAATCCTGCCGACGAAAACGGCGGCGAAATTTCCGAATAATTGATGAGATGACTCGCATTTTTGACACTCATGCACACTACGCCGACAAGCAATTCGACAAAGACCGTTCAGAACTATTAGGGAAAATTCTTCCTGCTTCTGGAATTGCCTTTGTCATGCTTGCCGGAACAACGCTTGACGACTGCCGGAAAAATCAACTTCTTTCGGAACAATATGAATATTTATTTCACAGCGTGGGCATTCATCCGGAATATGTGCAGAATTTGCCTTCTCATTGGCTTTCGGAACTGGAAACGCTTGCCCTTAATCCGAAATGTAAAGCCATCGGCGAAATTGGATTGGATTATTTCCGGCAGAAAACTAATTCTAATTTGCAGAAAGAAATTTTGCTTGAACAGTTGCATTTAGCGGAAAAATTAAATTTACCGTGTGTGTTTCATTTCCGGAAAGCGACTTCTGATGCAGTGCAAATTTTAATAAAATATCAGCCGAAAGGCATTTTCCACAGTTATTCTCTTTCGCCGGAAATCACGAAAATTTTACTACGCATTCCGGAATTATATTTCAGTTTTTCAGGCGTAATTACTTATTCGAATGCTAAAAAAGCATTATCTTCTTTAGCCATGATTCCCGAAAACAGAATTTTATTCGAAACGGATTCACCATTTCTTCCGCCAGTTTCCGGAACTCGCAACGACAGCAGAACAATTTTCCAAATAGCGGAAAAAGCTGCACAAATGAAACAAATTCCCATGCAGGAACTTATGGCAATATGCTATGAAAACGCCTGCAAAATCTTTTCTATTTGAGCATTTCTTGAAAAATGCGAATAAACTATTGACTTTGTGAACAATTTGTACTATAATATTTGTATTAAAAATCAAAAATAAGAGAAACAGGAGGTATTTTTCTTGAACAAACGAATAGGAAAACCCGTATTTTTCGTCACATTTCTGATTATTCTCATTTTTGCCTTGACGACGGTTTTCGGGGTCATTACCTATAAAGGGGATATTCCCCATGTGTGGGTGCATGGCTTAGAAGACATTCGACTGGGCATTGACATTCAGGGCGGTGTTGATGTGACGTTCGAACCAGATGAGGAAGGCTTAGAGGTCACCCCTGAACAAATGGACGCTGCGCTGGAAGTCATTAAACTCCGCCTGACGAATTTAAGCATTAACGACAGCGAAACTTACGTGGATTATGCGAATAACCGAATTATTGTGCGTTTCCCGTGGCAGTCCGGTGAATCAGATTTCGACCCCGCAGCAGCCGTTGACGAATTAGGGCAAATGTCTGAATTAACATTCCGTTACGGCACAGACCAGACAGGAGAAGTTATTTTAACCGGTTCAAGCGTAGACACTGCCACGCCAGGTTATGACCAGCAGAATGACCAATGGGTCGTACAATTAAAATTAAACAGCACCGGAACAGACGCATTCGCAACGGCAACTTCCACGCAAGCCGCCAATAATGGTTATATTTCCATTTGGATGGACGATACTTGCATTTCAAGCGCAACCGTAAATGAAGCGATTACTTCCGGCGATGCGGTGATTTCAGGGAGTTTCACTTCCGAATCCGCAAAGGAACTCGCTGACCAAATCACTTCCGGCGCATTGCCGTTCTCGTTGCATTCCACAAGCACGAAAACGTTATCGCCAACATTAGGTTCCGGCGCATTATATGCGATGATTTTAAGCGGCTTAATTGCTTTCGCTTTTATTTGCGTGTACATGTTAATTTTATACCGCTTACCGGGGCTTGTTGCCGTGATTGGCTTAATTGGACAAGTTGCCGGAATGCTTGCAGGCGTTTCCGGCTGGTTCGGATTCCTGCCGAGTTCGACTTTAACCATTCCTGGCATTGCCGGTATTATTCTTTCCGTGGGTATGGGCGTTGACTGTAACATTATTACCGCTGAAAGAATCCGTGAAGAACTCGCTAAAGGGAAAAGCCTTGAATCTGCCTTGAAAGCCGGTTATGCAAATGCTTTCTCCGCAATTCTCGACGGAAATTTAACGCTTGCCATTGTTGCCTTAATTTTAATGGGCGCATTCGGAACAGATAACGCCATTACGCAATTATTAAATGCAACGATTTTCTATTTCTTCGGGGCAACAACAGAAGGCTTTATTTATTCTTTCGGCTTTACGTTAATTATGGGCGTAATTTTAAATTTCGTGATGGGCGTATTCGCCGCAAGAATTATGACATTCTCTGTTGCGAAATTTAAAGCTTTCCAGAAACCGTCTTTATTTAATTATAATCCGGACAAATACAAAGAAGCGAAATTATTACATTTCAGCGAAAACAAAAAGAAATTTTTCATTATTTCTATCATTTTAGTTGTTGCCTCTATTTGCATGACGTTCATTGGTGTGGAAGTTTCCATTGATTTCAAGGGCGGAACGATTGTTTCTTACTCTTACACGGGCGACTTGAACGAAACAGACTGCCAGCAGGCAATTGAAGATATTCTGAATACTCCCGTTACGCTCCAGAAGGGCGAAAGTTTCGACGCTGACACGAATATTTTAACGGTTTCGTTCAGCTATAACGAAAGCTTAACCCTTGACCAGCAGGAAGAAATGCTGAATGCAATGGTAGAAGCTTACCCTGATAATAATATCGAAGAATTAGAAAGCAATGACGTTAGTCCTTCTTCCGGTCGGGAATTTTTCGAAAAGTGCATTGTAGCCGTGATTTTCGCAGCGATTTTGTTAATTATTTACATTGCCTTACGATTCAAGAAAATCAGTGGCTGGTCAGCCGGAATTTTCACGATTATTACGCTTTTGCATGATATTATTATTACATACGGAAGTTTCGTATTATGCGGATTCGAAATTGATTCGAATTTCATGGCAGTTATTTTAACAATCTTCGGTTATTCTATTAATAACACAATTATTGTTTATGACAGAATCCGTGAAAATCAGAAATTACTTCCGAAAAGCACTTCTATTTCCGAATTAGTCAACCTCAGCGCAAGCCAGACAATGCGCCGTTCATTAAGAACATCAATTACAACCGTTTCCACAATGATTATTATTAGCATTGTTGCAATGATTTTCCATGTGAACAGTATTTTAAGTTTCTCCGTACCGATGACATTCGGATTGATTGCCGGAACGTACTCTTCACAATGCATTGCGCCGACGCTCTGGGTTTGGTGGAACGAAAAGCAAAATAATAAAACAATCAAAGACGTTGCAAAATAAATTTAATTTAAGAAATTTAAGAAAGGAGTTTTTCGCATGTCTACTCCCCATTTACAAGGCAAAAAGGGCGATTACGCCCCCGTTGTCTTAATGCCAGGCGACCCCTTAAGAGCGAAATTCATTGCCGAAACGTATTTAGAAAATTCCGTCTGCGTGAATGAAATTCGTGGAATGTTCGGCTATACCGGAACATTCAAGCAAATTCCCGTTTCCGTTCAGGCAAGCGGAATGGGTTGCCCGTCTATGGGCATTTACTCCTATGAATTATTTCAATTCTTCGGCGTGGAAAGTATTATTCGCATTGGCACAGCCGGAGGAATTGCGCCGGAAGTTCACTTGCGGGATGTTCTGTTAGGGCAAGCCTCCTGCACAAATTCCAATTATCAGGCGCAATATCAACTTCCAGGAATATTCGCCCCGTCGGCAAGTTTCCGCCTGCTGAAAACCGCCGACCAAATCGCCGGAAAATTAAACATTCCCGTGAAAGTGGGCAATTTCCTTTGTAGTGATATGTTTTACGATGAGTCTACCCCCCTCGAAAAATGGGCGAAAATGAATGTGTTAGGCATTGAAATGGAATCCGCTGCGTTATACATGAATGCCGCCCGTGCGGGGAAAGAAGCCCTCTGTATTTGCACCGTTTCGGACTGCCCGCTGCGGAAAGAATCCACTTCCCCAGAAGAACGCCAGACAAGTTTCACGAAAATGATGGAACTCGCCTTAGAAACGGCAATTGCAATATCCGGAGGAAAAAATGGCTGAATCAGAATTAACGACGTTAATTAGCAAAATTAACGCTCTCGCCCGTAAAGCGAAAACTACAGGCTTGACCGAATCCGAAAAGCAGGAACAAACTTTGCTAAGAAATCAATACAGGGAAATGTTCCGCCGGAATTTGAAACAACAGCTTGACCGCATAGAAGTTATCGATGACAACAAATAAAATTATCCCCCACGTTCAGTGGGGGAATTTTTCACAAATTATTCATCACGATGAAAATATTCATGAATGATTTTTTTAATTAGTTCCTGTGCATGTTCTTTTCCGGATAATTTAACAAGTTGATGATAATCTTCCATTTCATTTCCGGTAAACACTAAAGGAATAATTTTTTCAAATTTGCCTGCAACATGTTCATAATTTTCAGGATATGCCCAAAAACACCGCAAACAAAAACTGCTGTCTTTTTTGCTCCAGTTGTCGCAATGTTCACAAGTCCATGATTTCGCACGGTTTGCGGACGGACTTAATAACATATAATCATCAATGTTTTTTTCGTCACATTCTCCGCCGATTTCATAAGGAATCCGGTGATCTACTTGTAAAACAGATTCGTCCATTGATTCAAGATATACAAAACATTTTGAACCATATTTTTCTACTAATGCTTTTTTTAATGCTTTAGAAATCACCGTACGCCCAGATGATTTTGACAAAGAATTTTTCATTTCATCAGGGTTTCCAAATCGATAAGCAGCAATGCTTTTTCCGTTTGCGTCCGTGACACGATACGTCACCACAGGAATCCCGTATTCTCTCACATCCCGAATTGCTCTCGGTGGGTGATGATAGCCATATATATTTTCTAATTCTTCAGAAGTAATAAATCCATGTTTCAAAATATGCTGTATCACCGTACGGGGACGTTTAGCCGTTACTGATTGTAATAAGGCAAGAAATTCTTCAGAATAGTTGTTCATGCTGTCACTTCCGTTAATGGCAATTGTTTCAAAATAAGTGATTGGCTAATATACAGCGATTCAAAAGTCACTGATTTTTTTCCTAATAAAGTTGATTGACTTGACAATCCAGCATTTAAAAGAATTTTTTTACAGCCTAAACTTTCCGGTAAATCTTTACCATATTCTTTTTCGCCGCAAATGCCGTCATAACTAATTAAATAATCAATATGTTTACGATTCAATAATTGAATGGACTCTGCAAATTCATCAAATGAAACGCCTGAATAATATCGGCTGTCTTTGCCATTCGTTACTCCCTGATATGGGGGGTCTATGTAAACTAAATCTCCTTGATGCGCCATTTCAAAAATTTCATGATAATCTAAAGAGAAAAAAGCCGTTTTTCCTTTGAGTAAATGAGAAATGGCACAAAGATTTTTTTCTAAAGTATCTGGATTTGTTCCATGTCTCCGTTTATCGGGAGACTGATTAAAATTCCCGTTTTCAGCGTATCTTACTGCTCCTTTTACGCATCTTGCAATCAAATAAAGCAAATTAGCAGCATTTTTTTGTCCATGATTAAATTTTTCCCGAATCATATAAAAATGTTCTGCATGATGTTCCCCATAATCAAATTGTTCATTCCAAATTTTCCGATATTCGTCCGCAAGCTGTGATGGGTGATGAACGACTTGTGTTAAAATTTCCACTAAAGGCTGATTCAAATCATTGATAACATAAAAATTTGCCCTATGTTCCATTGCTGTTGCTATTGTAATCGCCGCCATACCGGAAAATGGTTCAATCAGTCTGTTAAAGTGTTTTGGCATATATTGCAAAATTTGGGGAGCGAGTTTTCTTTTCGAACCTTGATATTGAACAATGTGTGGAGTTTTGCCATTCATTAGTGTGCCGTTACTGAAAACTTATAAAAAGTTGTAAAACAAACTTTTATGTTCCATTCCTTGTTCAATGTGTCCGCTTTTG
>CANPYZ010000019.1 GCA_947589035.1 uncultured Clostridia bacterium
TGTGGAAACATCAAGAAAGACCTGAAATTGTCTGACAGAGTTTATCATTGCTCTGTATGTGGACTTGTGATTGACAGAGATTTTCAGGCAAGTGTGAATTTAATGCGATACAAAAAACTCATTGCATAGCTAAAACACATGCAATTGGTGTGTACCGATACGTTAGTCGGGAATTTACGCCTTCGGAGTGTTATCCCAAACGTGAGTAGAAATTGCTTGCGATTTCAAAAACGGACACAATGAACAAGGAATGAAACAGAAAAGTTTGTTTTACAACTTTTTATAAGTTTTCAGTAACGGAAAATTTATGCGGAACATTAAGCCCGTAACCGTCGGAAACTGCATATTAGACGGAAAGCATATTTATATTCAGTCTATGTTGAATATTCCGGCAGAAGATATTGATGGAAATGTCCGGCAGGCGATTGCTTTAGAGCAAGCCGGCTGTGAAATTATCCGGACAGCCGTTCCGAATTTAGAAGCCGTGAAACTGATTCCGGCAATTAAAGAAAAAATTCATATTCCGTTAGTAGCGGATATTCATTTTGATTATAAAATCGCTTTAGAAGCAGCAGCAGCCGGTGTTGACAAAATTCGCATCAATCCAGGCAATATTGGCAATATGGAAAAAGTGAAACAAGTAGCGGAAATTTGCCGGGAAAAGAAAATTCCCATTCGAATTGGTGTAAATTCCGGTTCTTTAGAAAAAGAATTACTGCAAAAATACGGTTCTCCGACACCGGAAGCACTTGTAGAAAGTGCGTTACATCATGCGGAAATGCTGGAAAGATTTGATTTTGAAGATATTGTGATTTCAATTAAATCTTCTGATGTCAATAGAATGATTGACAGTTATCGTTTAGCGGCAGAAAAATGCCCGTATCCGTTGCATTTAGGCGTAACGGAAGCCGGAACGGAAAGAATGGGGTTAATTAAATCCGCTATTGGAATTGGCGCATTACTGCATGACGGCATAGGCGAAACCATTCGAGTTTCTTTAACGGACGACCCAATAAAAGAAATTCAAGCAGCGAAAGACATTCTGAAAAGCATTGGCAAGCGTGACGGCGTACAAATTGTTTCGTGTCCGACTTGCGGAAGAACACAAATTGATTTAATTTCTTTAGCGAAACAAATTGAACAGGCAACGGAACATATTCAGAAAAATATTAAAATTGCGGTAATGGGCTGTGTGGTTAATGGACCAGGGGAAGCCCGTGAAGCAGATATTGGCGTTGCAGGCGGAAATGGAGAAGGTATTTTATTCCGGCATGGGGAAATTCTCCGCAAAGTACCGGAAGAAAATATTGTTCAGGCACTTTTGGAAGAAATTGAAAAATAATTTCCCTACAGGAGGGGTTTCATGGCTGAAATGACGATTCAGGAATTGATGAAACAATATATGAAAACTATTCCCGTTTCTTTACAGGCGGGAATAGTTCAAGAAATTATTTATGACGGAAAAAATTTGCAAAATATTTCACTAATTGTGAATTGTTCTTCTATTGTGCCGAATCCGGAAATTGTTCAATTTGAACGTGTTGCGGCAATAGCTTTACAAGTGAATCATTTTCGGCTTGACCTCCGGTATGCGCCAGAATTATTTACTATGGAAAATTACCCTGTTGTCGTAGAAATGCTGAAAAGAGAATTGCCAATCATTAATGGCTTTCTGAATCGTGCAGACGTGAAACTGGAAGAAAATCATTTATTGATTCATTTGCATAACGGCGGACTGGAAATTCTGGAAAAATTCCATTTTTGTCAAGTATTTTCAGCATTTGTGGAAAGGCATTTTTCCCGTAAAATTACAGTTACTCTTACAGGAGAAACGACAATTTCAGAAGCAAGGTTACAAGAAATTGTCGGCAAAGATACGCCTAAACCCATGCCGGCAGTTTCAGCAGTTCCGGAAAATCATCTTCCACAAGTACAGACGATTATTTCGGAAGCAATACCGACAGAAGCTGTCAAAGGGGAAGACAAACTGATTAAAGGGCATTTCATTCGTTCGGAAAGCATACCTATTCCGAAAGCGTTAGGCATTAGAAATGAACGAGTAGTTGTTTACGGGGAAATTTTCGCTTCAGAAAGTCGGGAAACGAAAAACCAATATCGAATTGAAACTTATCAGATTACAGATTTTTCCGGTTCAGTGAAAATTAAATTATTTGATAAAAAAGAAAAAATTTCTCTTTTGCCGTTAGGAGAACTGAAAAAAGGTGTCAATATTCTTGTTGCAGGGAAAATTAAAGATGACCCTTACGAGAATGAACCAATCCTTGAACCGGATTCGGTTGTGATTCGTCCGAGAAAGAAAAAACAGGACAATGCCGGAAAAAAACGTGTGGAATTGCATTGTCACACGAACATGTCTGCAATGGATGCCGTCACCGATGCCGGAACGTTAATTCGCTGTGCGCATGACTGGGGGCATTCCGCTATAGCCATTACTGACCATGGCATAGTGCAGGCGTTTCCGGAAGCGGCAGAAGCGGAAAAAGCATTGCATGACCCGAATTTTAAAGTCGTTTATGGTTGCGAAGCGTATGTCATTAACGACCTTGACCCGCCGAAAATTCTTCATGGTGAGGACAACAGGAGCATTTATGAAGAAGTCATTGTATTTGACGTAGAAACCACTGGTTTGAATAAATATCATGACCGCTTGACGGAAATCGGCGCAGTTCGTTTGAAAAATCTGCAAATTGTGGAAACGTTCAACACGTTTGTCAATCCGGAACAGCATATTCCGGAAAATATTACAGAATTAACCGGAATTTCTGATGAATTAGTTGCAGATGCGCCGAAAGAAGCGGAAGCTGTCCGGAAATTCATGGACTTTTGCGGGGAAAATCCCGTACTGATAGCGCATAATGCAGAATTTGACACGAATTTTATCAATTCAGTTTGTGAAAGGCATGAAATTCAATTTTCTTATTCCTGGATAGATACGTTAATTCTGACACAGTCCGCACTGCCGGAAGTGAATAAGCATAAATTAGATTATTTAGCGAAATTTCTTAAATTAGGAAAATTTGAACATCACCGTGCCTCTGATGATGCCTTAATGTTAGCAAAAGTATATATTGCTTTACTGCAAAGAATTTCCAAACAAAAACAAATTCAGACACTTTCCGATTTAGACCGGAACTGTGACCCTATCGAAATGAAAAAACGCCGTTCCTATCATCAGATTATTTTAGTGAGAAATCAGGTCGGTTTGAAAAATTTATACAAATTAGTATCTTATGGACATTTAGAATGTTTTTACCGTCATCCGCAAATTCCGAAAACGGTTTTACAAGAACATCGGGAAGGCTTAATTTTCGGTTCAGCTTGTGAAGCAGGGGAATTATTCAGTGCGATAGTGGATAATAAGCCAGAAGAAGAATTAGAAAAGTTAGCTTCTTTTTATGATTATTTAGAAATTCAGCCAATTGCCAATAATGCTTACATGCTGAGAAAAGGCATTGCCCGTGATGAAGAGCAATTACGGGAATACAACCGGAAAGTAGTTGCTTTAGGGGAAAAATTGCATATTCCCGTTGTCGCTACCTGTGATGTGCATTTTCTGGAAGAAAAAGATAGTATTTACCGGAAAATTTTACTTTCCACCCGTAAGAATGCTACGGAAGAGGAACAACCGCCGTTATTTTTACGGACGACGGAAGAAATGTTAGAAGAATTTTCTTATTTGGGGAAAGAAAAAGCGGAAGAAGTTGTCATTACTAATACAAATTATTTTGCAAATGCCTGTGAACATGTATTTCCGATTCCGAAAGGCACATTCACGCCGAGTATTGACGGAGCGGAAGAAGATTTAGTGAAAATCACACATGAACGAGCGGAAAAAATTTACGGTTCGCCGTTGCCGGAAATCGTGCAGAAACGGTTAGACAGAGAATTAGATTCAATTATTCGGCATGGTTTTTCGGTGCTGTATATGATAGCGCAGAAATTAGTTGCTAATTCAGAAGAACATGGTTATCATGTCGGCTCAAGAGGTTCTGTGGGTTCGTCGTTCGTGGCATCTATGGCGGGCATTTCAGAAGTTAATCCGTTACCGCCGCATTACGTTTGTAAAAATTGCCAGTACAGCGAATTTATTACTGACGGAACATATGGTTCAGGTTTTGATTTACCGCCGAAGAACTGCCCGAAATGCGGGAAACCGTTATTACATGACGGGCATGACATTCCATTTGAAACGTTTTTAGGATTTGACGGAGACAAGGCACCAGATATTGACTTGAATTTTTCGAATGAATACCAGTCCAGCGCACACCGCTACACGGAAGAATTATTCGGACGGGAAAATGTGTTTAAAGCCGGAACAATTGGTTCTATTGCGGATAAAACGGCTTACGGATTTGTGAAAAAATATCTTGAAAGTATGGGCGTGAAACTCAATGCCGCAGAAGAAAACAGGCTTTCAATCGGCTGTACAGGCGTAAAACGTACTACCGGACAGCACCCGGGCGGAATGGTTGTGATTCCGTCAGATTATGAAGTATATGATTTCACTCCGATTCAGCACCCGGCGGATTCTTCTGATTCAGATGTAATCACAACACATTTTGATTTTAATTCTTTGCATGATACAATTTTAAAATTAGATGAACTCGGTCATGTTGTGCCGACGATTTACAAGCATTTAGAAGATTTAACCGGTTTGAAAATCAGTGAAATTCCTGCTTATGACCCTGAAGTGATTCGCATGTGTACAGACTGCACAGCATTGAATTTAAAACCGGCAGACATTTTTTGCGACACAGGAAGTTTAGGTATTCCGGAAATGGGAACAACTTTTACCATTCAGATGTTAATTGATGCAAAACCGAAAAAATTCAGCGATTTCCTGCAAATTTCCGGTTTGTCGCATGGTACAGATGTATGGCTTGGCAATGCAAAAGAATTAATTGAACAGAAAATTTGTACAATTTCGGAAGTAATTGGCACCCGTGACAGCATTATGACCTATTTATTATACAAAGGCGTAGAACCGAAATGGGCATTCAAAATTATGGAATTTACCCGAAAGGGAAAAGCAGCGAAAATTTTCGATGAAGATTGCCTGAAAATGTTAAGAGAACATGACGTTCCGGAATGGTATATTCAAAGTTGCCTGAAAATTAAATACATGTTCCCGAAAGCCCATGCCGCCGCCTATATTATTGCGGCAATGAAAATTGGCTGGTTTAAATTATACCGTCCGTTGGAATATTACGCCACATATTTCACCGTTCGTGGTGAAGATTTCGATGCGGAAATTGTCCTGAAAGGCAAAGAAACCGTCCGGCAGAAAATTATGGAATTACAGGCGAGAGGAAGTTCACGCACGAAAAAAGAATCTGATTTGCATGACAGTTTAATGATTGTGAATGAAATGTTTTGCCGTGGGCTGGAATTTCTGCCAATTGATTTAAAGAAATCTCATGCTTACCGCTATCAGATTGAAGACGGGAAAATCAGGATTCCGTTTTTAGCATTGAACGGCATAGGCGAAAACGCCGCACAAGGCATTTATGAAACTGCACAGAAGGGTGATTATTTATCCATTGAAGAATTTCAGTCAGCAAGCGGAATTACTAAAACGAATGTTGAAATGCTGGAAAATATGCACGCTTTCGGAGATTTGCCGAAAACGACACAATTAGGATTTTTCTGAAAAAATACTACTTGACAAAACATTGTTCTTATGCTATGATTTAAGAAGAAACGAGGTAAACAAATGAAAAATTTTTCCTTACTTACTCCAGAAGGAACACAAGATTTTCTTTGGGACGAATGTGCCTTGAAAAGGCATGTAGAAACGAATATTCGGACAATTTTCAAATCCATGGGATATTCAAGAATTATTACGCCGTCACTGGAATTTTTTGATGTTTTTCATCAGGATTCGTTATATTTTCCGCAGGAAGAATTATGCAAACTGACGGATAACAAAGGCAGATTAGTGGTATTAAGACCGGATTCCACTGTACCGATTGCGAGAGTAGTTGCCACACGCCTGAAAGAAGCCGTTCTCCCGTTAAGATTATATTATACTCAGCCTGTTTGGCGGTTTGCGCCGTCTCTGAAAGGCAGAAGCACGGAAATTAACCAAATGGGAATTGAATTAATCGGTGCTTCTTCCATGATGGCAGATATTGAAGTCATTTCAGCAGCTTTGGAAGTGCTTTCTTCTGTGGGCGATACAGTGAGTTGTTCTTTAGAAATCGGTGATATTCGCATTTTCAAAGAACTAATGCTCCGGTTGAATGCCACTCCTGCCCAGAAAGAAGAAATTCACACGCTGATTGAAGAAAAAAATTATCCTGCTTTAAATGATTGTTTAGACAAAATCGGCGAACGGAAAATTACTAACGCATTGAAAAAATTACCAACTTTATTCGGAGAAGAAGAAGTATTCGACCGTGCGGAAGAAATTTTCCAGGATTCCCGAATTACGGAAATTTTGAATTATTTGCGTGAATTATATCATACAGTGAAAAAAATCAGTCCTGAATGCAGAATTACAATTGATTTAGGATTGGTGAACCGGACGGATTATTACACAGGATTAGTCATGAAAGGCTATTTAGAAGGCTACGGAGAAGAAGTGATTTCCGGCGGAAGGTATGACCATTTACTTTCAGAATTTGATTATGATGTGCCTGCTGTAGGTATGGCAGTAAATGTTGATGCTGTTGCGGGCGTAATCGGAAAGAAATGCCCTCCTGTGCATGATGTTCCGGACATTTTAATCATTGCAGAAAAAGGCTGTGAAGCGGAAGCCGTGAAAAAAGCCGTTGCCTTAAGGAAACAAGGTTTTTGTGTGGAACATGCAGTATTTTCCGATAAGGAACAGGCGGAACTTTACGCCGAGAAACGAAATATTCCGGAAAAATTATGGATTTCTTCTGAACAGGGGGTGAACGCCAATGGAAAATAAACCGCTTCGGATTGCCTTGACGAAAGGCAGACTTGAAAAAGATACTATTCAGTTATTTGAATCTTTAGGGTATGACTGTACTGCTGTTCACGAAAAGGGAAGAAAGTTAATTTTACCCATTCCGGACGGAAATTTAGAAGTTGTTTTAGCGAAAGCAGCTGATGTGATTACTTATGTAGAACATGGAGTTTGTGACATGGGCGTTGTCGGGAAAGATACCCTCATGGAAATGAACGGGAAATTATTTGAACTGGTGAATTTAGGGTTCGGAAAATGTAAATTCGCCCTTGCCACTAAGAAAGATTATCCGTTTTATGACGGGTTCGGCGTGAAAACAATTGCTTCTAAATATCCGAATGTGACGAAAGCGTTTTTTGAACAGAAACACATGGACGTAGATGTCATTAAAATAGAAGGTTCTGTAGAACTTGCGCCGCTTTTAGGGCTTGCGGACGGAATTGTGGATATTGTTGAAACAGGAACGACCCTGAAAGAAAACGGTCTGGAAGTCGTGGAAGATGTTGCACAGATTTCCGCAAGGTTAATTGTGAATACAGTTAGTTTGAAAATGCGCCAGAAAGAAATTGAAGCATTAGTCAAGAAAGTGGAGGAAAAAGTCAGTGATTAGACAAATTCAATGTGACGGTTCAGCAGAATTTGTTTTTCTGAAAGAACTGGAACGCCGTTCAGGGGAAACGGACAAAAAAGTTACGCAAGTTGTTTCTGAAATTATTGAAACAGTCCGGAATGGCGGAGATGAAGCCGTAAAGGCATATACAAAAAAATTCGATGGCAATTTACCGGAATATTATGAAGTTCCCCGTGAAGTCATTCAAGATGCATTGACAGAAGCAGATGAAGCATTCGTGAATGCATTGTTAAACGCACAGGAAAATATTGCTGATTTTCACAATCGGCAGAAAGCGCAGGGCTTTACGAATGCAAAGCCGGACGGCGTAATTTTAGGGCAGAGAGTGAGAGGGTTAGAGCGTGTCGGGCTGTATGTTCCAGGAGGAACGGCGGCTTATCCGTCAAGCGTGTTAATGAATGCCATTCCGGCGAAAATTGCCGGCGTGAAAGAAATTATCATGGTTACGCCTCCTTGCAAGGACGGCACGCCGAATAAAGACATTCTCGTTGCGGCAGCAATTTGTGGTGTGGACAGAATTTTCCTTTCCGGCGGAGCGCAGGCAATAGCGGCACTTGCTTATGGAACAGAAGAAATTCCGAAAGTGGATAAAATTGTTGGTCCTGGAAATATTTTCGTTGCGACAGCGAAAAAATTATTATATGGCGTTGTAGATATTGACATGATAGCAGGACCGAGTGAAATTTTAGTGCTTGCTGATGAAACGGCAGACCCGAAATTCATTGCAGCGGATTTAATTTCACAGGCGGAACATGACAAATTAGCCTCTTCAATTTTAATTACGACTGACCCGAATATGCCGGAAAAAGTAGATGCTGAAATTATCCGGCAAACGAATGCCCTCAGCCGGAAAGAAATTATTGAAGCGTCAATTGTTAATCACGGGGCGATTTTAATTGCGCAGTCTGAAGAACAGGCAGTAGAACTTGCGAATGCGATTGCTCCGGAACATTTGGAAGTCATGATGAAAAATCCTTTAGAATATATTGGAAAATTAGACAATGCCGGTTCAGTATTTTTAGGAGCATACGCTTCTGAACCGTTAGGGGATTATTACGCAGGACCAAATCACGTTTTACCAACGAGCGGAACAGCAAGGTTTTTCTCTCCTTTAGGTGTGAATAGCTTTATTAAGCGTTCAAGTTATATTTATTATACAGAAGAGGCTTTACGGGAAGCGAAAGACGACATTGTGTTAATTGCGAAACGTGAAGGACTTACCGCACATGCGAACGCCATTTCCATTCGTTTCGGGGAGGAATCCTGAATGGGCTGGGAAGAAAATATTCGTCGGGTTGTGCCTTACACACCCGGCGAACAGCCGAAAAATGAAAATGTCATTAAATTAAATACAAATGAAAATCCTTATCCGCCTGCGCCGAATGTGCAGAAAATTTTACAAAATTTTGATGTTGATCAAATGCGTTTATATCCTGACCCAGAAGCGAGTTTATTAGTGCAGGCGATAGCGGAAACTTACCATGTTCAGCCGGAACAGGTTTTCGTGGGAGTGGGTTCAGATGATGTGTTATCTATGGCATTTTTGACATTTTTTCATTCGAATAAAAAAATTCTTTTTCCGGACGTGACCTATTCATTTTATGATGTATGGGCGGAATTGTATCATATTCCCTATGAAACTATTCCTTTAACGGAAACGTTTCACATCAATCCGGAAGATTACACTATTCCGAATGGAGGAATTATTTTCCCGAATCCGAACGCCCCAACAGGCGTATTTGAAAATTTAGACACTGTAGAAAAAATTTTACAAAATAATCCTGACAGCGTTGTCATTGTTGATGAAGCGTATATTGATTTCGGAGGAATTAGCAGTCTTTCTCTTTTGGAAAAATATGAAAATTTACTGGTTGTGCAGACGTTTTCGAAATCTCGTTCTATGGCAGGAATGCGCATAGGGTTTGCCATTGGTTCAGAAAAGTTAATCCGTTATTTGAATGATGTGAAATTTTCCGTTAATTCTTACACAATGAATCAGGTTACTTTGGCTTGTGGTGCGGAAACACTGAAAGATAAAGCCTATTTTGAAACTTGCACAAATAAAATTATTCGCACACGGGAACAAGCGAAACAGAATTTACGTTCTTTAGGGTTTGTTTTTCCGGATTCCATGAGTAATTTCATTTTTGCGAAACATCCGGAACATGAT
This sequence comes from uncultured Clostridia bacterium, assembly GCA_947589035.1. GTDB lineage: Bacteria > Bacillota > Clostridia > Oscillospirales > Ruminococcaceae > UBA3855. The sequence goes on from CANPYZ010000019.1 coordinate 9,757, forward strand.
GCCGGAATGATTTTCCAGAAACTGAAAGAGAAAAATATTTTCGTTCGTTACTGGAACAAGCCGAGAATTAACCAATATTTGCGTATTACAATCGGCACGCCGGAAAATATGCAGGCATTATTCACAGCATTAGAAAAAATTCTTCAGGAAAAGGAGTGAAAACTTTTTGGGAATGTTTTCAGGCACGGTGTTTATCTGGAATGAAAAACACCAGTCAAAAGAAGATTTGCTGACGGAATTTCAGCAATATATGGAAAAATCAGATTATTTTCCGGCAGATGCGGAACACGCTGAAAAAAATTTCTGTTTTGCGTTTCCGCAGGGTTCATGGTTTGCGTTAGTCAGCAATCCGGAAGAACTCAGAGGGAAAGGAAATTTCTGTGCGGAAGCGTTTCAGAAATATGCCGTTTCGGCGGAATTAGTGGACAGTGATTTTGTGGAATTATTGCTGTTTCAGCCGGACGGGACATGCATTGACCGGAAATATATCGGCACGCCCTACTGGGAAGAAGAAGAAAAATCAACGAATATTCAGCAATGGGAAAAATTTCTTTCTTCAGGGAATAAACCGGAAGATTTAGAAAAGGCATTGCAGAGGGAAGAAATTTTCGCAGAAGATGCATTCAATGCGTTTGCAATGTGTTTAGATATGGACATTAGCCCGTTATGGCTGGAGAAAGATTCACCACAGGAAGAAATGGCGACAATTCTTTCTTTCCGGAAAAAGTGAGGTGTAACGGAATGGAAACTGCTGTTGTGAACAGAATTTCGAAAGAAACGAATATTGCCATTACGCTTTTACCGGAAGACGGAAAAACAGAAATTTCAACAGGCATTGGATTTTTTGACCACATGCTGAAAGCATTAGCAATGCATAGTCAGATTCCGATGAAAATTCAGGTTTCCGGCGATTTGGAAGTTGATGCGCACCACACTGTGGAAGATACCGGAATTGTTTTAGGGCAGGCATTTGCGAAAGCGTTAGGCGATAAATCCGGCATTATTCGTTATGGTTCGGCGTATATTCCCATGGATGAAAGTCTTGCCTTTTGCAGTTTAGACATTTGTAACCGTCCGTTTTTAGTTTTTGATGCAGAATTTACTAATCCAATGATAGGAAATTATGATTCCTGCCTAACGGAAGAATTTATGCGTGCGTTAGCATTTCAAGCCGGCTGGACTTTACATTGCCGAGTGCTTTACGGAAAAAATGACCACCACAAAACGGAAGCCTTATTCAAAGCCGTTGCCCATGCGTTACATATTGCTGCTGCTCCGGCGGAATCCGGAAAAACTTTGTCCACGAAAGGAATGTTTGGCTGATGATTGCAATTATTGATTATGGAGCAGGAAATATTTTCAGTGTCCGGAATGCATTAAATTATTTAGGAATTGAAAATCAGCTGACAGAAGACATTTCTGTTATTGAAAAAGCAGATAAATTAATTTTGCCTGGCGTGGGAGCTTTTCCGAGTGCTATGCGCATGTTGGGGAAGAAAAATTTAATTCCGGTAATTCAGGAACAAGCGAAGAAAAAGCCTTTATTAGGGATTTGTTTAGGAATGCAGATGCTGATGACAAAAAGCTATGAATTTGAACCGTGTGACGGCTTGAATTTCATTTCAGGAACGGTTGAAAAAATTCCGGCAGAGAATTTAATTATTCCGCACATGGGCTGGAATAAATTAGAAATTCAGCATGAATGCGCTTTATTAGCAAATTTACCGGAAGAAGCTTATGTTTATTTTGTGCATTCGTACATGGCGAACTGCACAGAAGAAAAAAATCTTTCCGCATGGGTGGAATATGGCGGAAAAGTGCCTGCATTCGTTACAGATGGAAAATATGTATTCGGCGCACAGTTTCATCCGGAAAAAAGCGGAAGTGTTGGTTTACAGATTCTGCGCAATTTTGCGGAATTAAATTAACTTCATGTTCCCCCTGAAAGGGGGAAAGACACAACGTGTCAAGGGGGTTACCCCTGAAAGGGGGAAAGACACAACGTGTCAAGGGGGTTACCCCTGAAAGAGGAAAGACACAAAGTGTCAGGGGGTTACCCCTCTGTCAGCTACGCTGACATCTCCCCTTACAGGGGAGACTACAGAAGAAAGGAGTGATTGACATGATAATTTTACCGGCGATTGATATTAAAGACGGAAATTGTGTTCGGTTAGTACAGGGAGATTACGGAACGGCGCACAAAGTAGCGGAAGATTACCGGAAAACGGCGCAAAGTTTCATCAATGCCGGAGCGGAATGGATTCATATGGTTGACTTAGACGGCGCAAAGAATGCTGAACCGGTGAATACGGAAATTTTTCTTGACGTGGCGAAAAATACTTCTTTAAAAGTGGAAGTCGGCGGCGGTATTCGAAATATGGAAACTGTAGAAATGTATCTTTCCGGCGGGATTTCACGGGTAATTTTAGGTTCTGTAGCGTTGAAAAATCCTGAACTGGTGCAGCAGGCGGTTAAAGAATATCATGAACGCATTGCCGTTGGCATTGATGCCAAAAATGGTTATGTTGCAGTGGAAGGCTGGCTTGATTCGTCAACTGTAGATTATTTAACACTTGCGAAAGAAATGCAGAAAATCGGCGTGAAAACAATCATTTTCACGGATATTTCACGGGACGGAACGCTTTCCGGAGTGAATCGGGAACAATTAAATGCTTTACATCAGGCGGTAGACGTGAATATTATTGCCAGCGGCGGAGTGCATACCATGCAGGACATTCAAATTTGTAAAGAAATGGGCTTGTATGGCACAATTTGCGGAAAATCGCTTTATCAGGGGACTTTGGATTTACAGGAAGCCATTGCCTACACAAAAAACTAATGCAGAAAGGGGAGTGAATTATGCTTGCGAAAAGAATTATTCCCTGTTTAGATGTTCGGGACGGAAAAGTCGTCAAAGGTGTAAATTTTGAAGGCATTCGGGAAGTTGGCGACCCTGTAGAATGTGCGGAAGAATATAACCGTCAGGGCGCAGATGAAATTGTCTTTTATGATATTACGGCTTCTTATGAAAAAAGAGGGGTAATGCTTGACGTGGTGCGGGAAACGGCGAAAAAAGTTTTCGTGCCGCTGACCGTTGGCGGCGGAATTAAAACAGTAGATGATATACGGGAAACGCTCCGAGCAGGGGCGGATAAAGTTTCCGTTAATTCTCAGGCGGTGCAGAATCCTGAACTAATTCGTCAAGGAGCGGACATTTTCGGCAGTCAATGCATTTGTGTTGGCATTGATGCGAAAAAAACTTCTTCCGGCGACTGGACAGTATTCATTAACGGCGGAAGAGTGGACATGCAAATCAATTTGCTTGACTGGGTGAAAGAAGTGGAACAACTCGGCGCAGGGGAAATTTGTTTAAATTCGATTGACACGGACGGCGTGAAACAAGGTTTTGACTTACCAATGCTGAAAGCCGTAGTGAATGCGGTAAATATTCCGGTAATTGCCAGCGGAGGAGCAGGAAAATTATCTGATTTTGCGGAAGTATTCACGGAAACGAATTGTTCCGCAGCGTTGGCAGCGTCTTTGTTTCATTTCAAAGAATTAACCGTTCAGGAAGTTAAAACCGATTGCCGGAAGAAAAAAATTATTGTCAGAACATGATTAAGTTTAAAATTTCAAATATTTTAAATATAAATTTTAAATATAAGGGGAAATGAAGATGGATTTTACCAGTGAGAAATTTTTAAGAAAGATTGAACCATTCAAATGGGCTTCAGGTGAAGAACAGTATACGTTTTATTTAAATGTGGCAAACGGCTATCTTGCGGAAATTTTTGCGAAACGTGCGGAAGATGGTTTTCTCGGCAACGGGTACGACTGGGAAGCCTTAGCGGAAATTTTTTTAGCAGAAATTTATGAAGGCGAAGATGATAGCTTTGAATTTGATTCAGAAGCGGACACGTTTGTCATTTATTCAGAAGATGGAAAATCTTTGTCAGATTTTGCATTAGCGTTTAAAGATGCCTGTGAAGACAAAGAATTGATTGCGGATTTATTCAGTCGTGCGGAATTGCGGTGAGTTTATGCAGAAAGAAATACAGGAATTAGATAAATATTTTCTGAAAAGTGAACTCATTCCGGCAATTGCAGTAGATGTTCACACGAAACAAGTGTTAATGCTTGCCTATATGAATCGGGAAAGTTTGCAGAAAACATTTGAAACAGGTTATACATGGTATTGGAGCAGGTCAAGAAAAGAACTTTGGAACAAAGGTGCAACAAGCGGACATTTACAGAAAGTAGTGTCAATTTTTGCGGATTGTGATGAAGATACGCTGTTAGTTTACGTGGAACAAACCGGAAATGCCTGCCATACCGGAGCATATAGTTGTTTTTTCCGGCAGATTTATGGAGAAGAAGAAACAAAATAAATTTCAGTCACAAAACTGAAACGTCCTGAATAAACTGTAGTATTCCAATAAAACAAGGAGGTTTCAGTCATGAATGAATGGAATATTTCTTCTGTACCGGAAGACTGTCATTCTGTTCCGATAAAGGTCAATCGGGTATTTGACAGTTGCAGTGACAGGGATTGCATTGCTGATGTTCCGGTAATTTTAGACTCTGGCGAATTGCCTTGCAATGTGCAGCTTGTCAAAACGAAATGCGTTCGTGTGGCAGATGTTTGCATGAATGTTGAACCAGTACCGTTCAATCGGGGATTTTATAATATTGACTTAACGTTTACGTTTCGGGTGGAATTGCTTGCGTACACTTGCGCCTGTGAACAGCCAATGCTTTTAGAGGGGACAATTTATGCAAGCAAAAGCAGCATTCTTTACGGCAGCGAATCCAATACACAAACATTTTCGAGTGACGGCACGCAAACAGGGAAAACAAATGCTTGCTGTGAGGTAGCGAATTTACCGACGGCAAATGTGCAGATTGTTCCGCCTTTGGCACTGGAAACGAGAATTGGCACAGTTTGCCGGCAGTGTGATTCTTGTCAGAAATCGGAAAATTCCCCGTCTGCTATGCGGACAGTTGTCATGACGTTAGGATTATTTTCTGTAATAGAATTAACCAGACCTGTGACAATTATGGTTCCGGCTTCTGCCTACACAATTCCCACGAAAGAATGCAACCTTAATCCGGAAGCACCTTGTGCAGTATTTGACAAAATGCGTTTTCCGGCGGAAGAATTTTCTCCGGCAACGTTGAATGAAGAATTACCAGAAAATTCTTCTTGCTGCGAATCATGTTGCAGGGAAAATGCGAAAAATTGACAAATTTGTTTAATTTCATCAGGGCGGCGCAGGCTGTCCTGATTTTTTGCTTGACTTTTACAGGAATTTGTGCTATACTAAAAACAGGAAATTTTTTCCGAAAAGATAAATTTTATGATTTAGGGAGAGTAAGAAAATGACTAAAGAACAGGCAAAACAACGCATTCAGGAACTTTCCGCACTGTTGGAGCAGTATAATTCAGAATATTATATGCAGGATAATCCGAGTGTGGAAGATTACGTGTATGACGAAACAATGCAGGAGTTGAAACGACTGGAAAGCGAATTTCCGGAATTGATTTCGCCTTCGTCGCCTACTCAGCGTGTCGGCGGTATGGTGTCGAATCAGTTCAGCAAAGTGGCGCATACTGTTCAAATGCAAAGTTTGCAGGATGTATTTGATTTTGAACAAGTGGAAAATTTCGTGGCAAAATGTCAGGATATTTTCCCAGAAGCGGAATTTAGTGTAGAGCCGAAAATTGATGGCTTATCCGTTTCTTTGGAATATCAGAATAATCAATTTGTATTAGGTTCAACCAGAGGAGACGGTTTCACAGGGGAAGACGTTACCGCAAATCTGAAAACAATCCGGTCTATTCCCTTAACATTAAACTGTCCGGAAAATTTGCCTTTACTGGAAGTGCGTGGAGAAGTATTCATGCCCCGTGAACAGTTTTTGAAATTGGTTGCCCGTCAGGAAGAAAATCAGGAACAGCCCTTTAAAAACCCCCGTAACGCCGCCGCTGGTTCACTTCGGCAGAAATATTCAGAAATTACAGCAGAACGGAAATTAGATATTTTCGTATTTAATTTACAAAGATGTGAAGGGAAAACATTTTCTTCTCACGGTGAAACGTTAGAATTTCTGAAAGAAATGGGTTTTCACATGATTCCGGAATGGAAAATTTGCCGGAATGCGGAAGAAATTCAGCAAGTCATTGACCGCATCGGAAATTCACGTCAGAATTTGCCCTATGATATTGACGGTGTTGTGATTAAAATTAACTCTTTAGAGCAAAGAACCGTGTTCGGCACGACATCAAAAACGCCGAAATGGGCAATAGCGTATAAATTCCCGCCGGAAGAAAAAGAAAGTATTCTTCGGGAAATTGAAATCACTGTCGGCAGAACAGGAGCATTAACGCCTGTAGCGGTATTTGATACGATTACACTTGCGGGAACGAGTGTTTCCCGTGCAATTCTGCATAATCAAGATTTTATCACGGAAAAACATATTTGCATTGGAGATAAAATTCTTGTCCGGAAGGCAGGAGACATTATTCCGGAAGTTTTGCGGAGCGTTTCTCATGCGGAAAATGCGGAAGTTTACCATTTACCGGAAAATTGTCCTGTTTGCGGTGCGAAAGCTGTTCGGGACGAGGGAGAAAGTGTTTTACGTTGTCCGAATATTGCCTGTCCGGCGAAATTACACCGTCAGCTTGTGCATTTCGCATCAAGGGAAGCCATGAATATTGACGGTTTAGGTGAAGCCACTGTAACGGCTTTACTGGAACAGAATTTTATTCAGAATCCGGCAGATTTATATTTTCTGACGAAAGAACAAGTTTTGAATTTAAAAGGTTTTAAAGAAAAATCTGCTGAAAATTTACTTCATGCGATTGAAAATTCAAAAACAGCTCCTTTAGATAGGGTAATTTTCGCTTTAGGTATACGCAATATCGGACAGAAAGCGTCAAAATTACTGTGTGAAAAATTCCTGACACTGGAAAATTTAGAAAACGCCAATGAAGAAGACATTTCAGAAATTGAAAATTTCGGTGAAGTCATGGCGAAAAATGTTTATACAGCCCTACATGATGAATCTGTACAGAACATTCTGAAACGCCTGAAAGAAGCCGGATTGACAATGCAATATACAAAACAGGAAATTTCAGAAAATGCATTTTTTCAGGGGAAAACATTTGTTTTAACGGGAACACTTTCAGGAATGAAACGCAATGAAGCGAAACAACGCATTGAAGCCTTAGGCGGGAAAGTTTCCGGTTCCGTGTCTAAAAAAACAGATTATGTCATTGCCGGAGAAGATGCCGGAAGTAAACTCACGAAAGCCCAAACATTAGACGTGAAAATTTTAACAGAAGAAGAATTTTTAGAAAAATTATCATCTTATAATTCAATTTCTGGAAAATAAGTTTTCACAAATTCCGGAACAGGCGTTTTAATTTCAGTATCTTTTAAATAAGAAAGAAAATTGCCCACTTCCGGAAAACGCAAGGAAAACGCACAAAGGCATTGTTTTGTTTCCGTGCCGGAATGATTGCCATATTTCGGGTCACCTAAAATTGGCGCACCTAAAAATGCTAAATGCGCCCGTATTTGATGCGAACGTCCAGTGTTTAAACGAATGCGAACAAGTTGTTTTTTCCCATGTTGGGCGAGTACTTCATAACTGGTAGAAATTTCCTGCCATGCAGCATTTTTCTGTGTGAGGGAAATTTCTACACAATTAGTACTTGGATTTTTTTTCAGGAAAGCGGAACAGGTAGCTTTTTTTTCAGGAAGTGGGGAAGCCGTGACAGTGAGGTAAATTTTTTGAATTTGGCGTAAACGAATTGCCTCATTCATTGCCTGAAGAGCGGGAAAATTTTTCGCTGCAATGACAAGTCCAGTTGTGTTGCGGTCAATGCGGTTACATAAAGCCGGAGCGAAACTTTGTTCATTTTGTGGGGAATATTCGCCTTTCTGCATTAAATACGCCTGCACCTGTCCAATTAAATTGGAAGAAAATTTTTCACTTCCGCTGTGAACGTCCTGACCGGACGGTTTACACAAAAATAGAAAATTTTCATCTTCCTGAATAATTTGCAAATCTGGACAAGAACTTGAAACGGGAAAATTTTTCCGTACGGCGAAAAATTCTTCTTTAGCGTAAATTTGCAATATATCTCCTTCATGAAGAATTTCATTACCTTTACAGCGTTTTTGATTATAGCGAATATCTTTCTGCCGAATCAGCTTGTAAAGCATGTTTCGGGGCATAGTCGGCATGAATTTGGAAAGAAATTTATCCAATCGTTGACCGGCATCATTTTTTTGAATCATAATCTGATGTAACATGAGCATTTCCTTTCTTTTCTTTTTTTAAAAATTTCAAAAATTTCAAATGCTTTACTACTATTATAGCATATTCTGAATACAGAAACAAGCCCTTTGTCACTCCTTTGCCACCCCTCTGTCACCTACGGTGACATCTCCCCTTACAGGGGAGACACGCACAGGTTATACTGGGTCAGATTTGGGGAGACATGCCTCCCCTGAAAGGGGAGGTGGCACGAAGTGCCGGAGGGGTTGGTTCGGAGGTGAAACGAATGTCATTTATTTTACATGCACCGTATCAGCCTTCCGGAGACCAGCCGGAAGCAATCGAAAAATTAACAGAAGGTTTTCAACATGGGAAAAATATTCAAACTTTGTTAGGTGTGACTGGTTCAGGGAAAACTTACACAATGGCGAATGTCATTGCTAATCTGAATAAGCCGGTTTTAGTTTTAGCACATAATAAAATTTTAGCGGCGCAGCTTTGTTCGGAACTGAAAACATTTTTTCCGGAAAACGCTGTGGAATATTTTGTCAGTTATTATGATTATTATCAACCGGAAGCCTATGTGCCGAGTACGGACAGTTATATTGAAAAAGATTCTTCAATCAATGAAGAAATTGATAAATTAAGGCATTCCGCCACACAGGCACTTGCTGAACGAAAAGATGTAATTATTGTGTCAAGTGTTTCCTGCATTTATTCTTTAGGAAGTCCGGAAGAATACCGCAATATGACAGTTTCCATTCGTGCCGGAACAGAAAAAAGCCTTACTGCACTAATTCAGGAACTTGTGCAGATTCATTATGAACGGAATGACATAGGATTTCAAAGAAATAAATTCCGTGTGCGTGGTGACGTGTTAGAAATTTTTCCGGCATCGTCTAACGATACAGCAATTCGAGTAGAATTTTTCGGAGATGAAATTGACCGCATCAGTGAAATTGATGTTTTAACTGGAAAAGTAAAAGCAAGGCTGAAACATGCATTAATTTTTCCGGCGTTGCATTATGTTTACAGTCCTGAAAAAAAGGAAAAAGCCATTGCTGAAATTCAGGAAGAATTAAAACTCCGAGTGAAAGAATTAACCGAACAGCATAAATTAATTGAAGCACAAAGAATTTCCGAACGAATGAATTATGATATAGAAATGTTAAGAGAAGTAGGCTTTTGTTCAGGCGTTGAAAATTATTCCCGTATCCTTGCTGGAAGACCTGCCGGAAGTGTGCCGTATACATTGCTTGACCATTTTCCGGAAGATTTTTTCATGATTATTGACGAAAGTCATGTCACAATTCCGCAAGTTCGGGCAATGAGTGCCGGAGACAGGGCAAGGAAACAAACTCTTGTGGAATATGGTTTCCGTTTGCCGAGTGCAATGGATAACAGACCGTTAGTTTTTTCGGAATTTGAACAGCATATGCATCAGGTTTTATTCGTGAGTGCAACGCCGTCAGAATATGAACGGGAACATTCTGCACAAATTATTGAACAGGTGATTCGTCCGACAGGATTAGTTGACCCGGAAATCAGCGTTCGCCCGATTGAAGGACAAATGGAAGATTTACTTTCAGAAATTCACCTCCGGACGGAAAAGCAAGAACGGGTATTAGTCACGACTTTAACTAAGGCAATGGCGGAAAATTTAACAGAATATCTTGACCATATGGGCGTTCGGGTGCGGTATCTTCACCATGATGTGGACACAATTCAAAGAATGGAAATTATCCGTGATTTGCGGACAGGGGAATTTGATGTACTTGTCGGAATCAATTTACTTCGTGAAGGCTTAGACATTCCGGAAGTTTCATTAGTGGCAATTTTAGACGCTGACAAAGAAGGCTTTTTAAGAAGTGAAACATCTTTAATTCAGACAATTGGAAGAGCTGCACGAAACGCACAGGGGAAAGTTATCATGTATGCGGACAATGTCACTAATTCAATGGAAAAAGCCATTCGGGAAACGAACCGCCGACGGGATTTGCAGACGGCTTATAATGAAAAGCACGGCATTATTCCGAAAACGATTCAAAAAGAAATTCATGATGTAATTGAAATTTCGAGTAAAGAAACAGTTTCCGAATATATGCAGAAAAAATTAACCAATCAGGAACGAAAAATTTTAATTGAGCAATTGACGGCACAAATGAAAGAAGCGGCGAAATTATTAGAATTTGAACATGCGGCATATTTAAGAGATGAAATTGCCAAACTGAAAGGAGAAACGAAATGAGAAGAAAAGACCGTGAAATCACTGATTTTCAGGAAATGCTGAATATTTTAAAGCAGTGTGACATTTTGCGTTTAGGGTTAGCGGACGGCAATTTTCCTTATATTGTACCAGTGAATTTTGCTTATACTGTAGAAAATCAGCAAGTGAAATTTTACATTCACGGCGCAATGTCCGGAAGAAAATACCAACTTATGCAAAAGCAAAAGCAATGCAGTTTTGAATTAGATCTGCCATTGAAAATTGCTTGTTTGCCGGAAACAAAATCAATTACAATGTATTATCATTCAATTATGGGAACGGCGAAAATTCGTTTTTTAAGCGATTCAGAAAAGCAATTAGCACTGGAACAAATTTTTCTTAATCGGTATGATGAAACAAGAAATTTTGATTATCATAAAACTGCTTTAGAAAGAACAGCCGTTGCGGAATTAACTGTGCTGAATTGGACAGCGAAAAGCAACCCACCAGAAACAAATACAAATTAAAAGCCATTATCACGGCTTAACTTAAGGGTATGATGAAATGAAGAATGAAATTATCATCAAAGGCGCAAGAGCGCATAATTTAAAAAATATTGATGTTACGATTCCGAGAGATAAATTAGTTGTTATGACAGGGCTTTCCGGTTCGGGGAAATCTTCTTTGGCGTTTGATACGATTTACGCCGACGGACAAAGGCGTTATGTAGAAAGTTTATCTTCTTATGCAAGGCAATTTCTCGGACAAATGGAAAAGCCCGATGTAGATAGCATTGAAGGGCTTTCTCCGGCGATTTCCATTGACCAGAAAACCACTTCTAAAAATCCTCGTTCTACTGTGGGAACGGTAACGGAAATTTACGATTATTTACGGCTTTTGTACGCTCGTATTGGAATACCACATTGTCCGGTTTGCGGAAGGGAAATTTCCCAGCAGTCTATTGATGAAATTACTGACCAAATATTACAACTTCCGGAAAAGACAAAAATTCAATTGCTTGCTCCGATTATTCGAGGGAAAAAAGGTCAATTTTCGAAAGAATTGGAACAAGCCAGAAAAAGCGGTTTTGTTCGTGTTCGGATTGACGGAATGATTTATGATTTATCAGAAGAAATTAAATTAGACAAAAATATTCGGCATACAGTGGAAATTGTTGTAGACAGGCTAATTGTGAAAAAAGACATGCTGACCCGATTAACAGACAGTTTAGAAACGGTTTCTTCTTTAACGAATGGAATTATTCATGTTGATGTGATTGGCGGAGAAATGCTGATTTTTTCGCAAAATTACGCATGTCCGGAGCATAATATTAGTATGGAAGAATTAACGCCGAGAATGTTTTCATTTAATAATCCTTATGGAGCTTGTGAAAAATGTTCCGGCTTAGGCATTTTCCAAAGAATTGACCCGGATATTATTGTGCCTAATCCGGAATTAAGCATTAAAGAAGGCGCAATTCATGCTTCTGGTTGGAATCATTTAGAAGAAGATTCTATTGCTATGATGTATTATCAGGCACTTGCCGAAAAATTTCAAATTTCTTTGGATACGCCATTCGGAAATTTACCGGAAAAAGCTGCTAAAGCATTTCTCTACGGGACGAACGGAGAAAAATTAATATTAAAGCGTTCAGCTTCTTTAGGCGGCGGAACGTATGAAGCACCATTTGAAGGGGTAATTCCGAATTTAGAACGTCGGTACAGAGAAACAACAAGCATTTACGCAAGGGCAGATTTAGAAGAATACATGGGGGAAGTCACTTGTCAGGCGTGCAAAGGCGCAAGGTTGAAACCGGAAATTCTTGCCGTGACTGTGGGAAATATTAACATTAACGAATTAACGAAAATGTCTGTAAAACAGGAAATTTCTTTTTTTCAAAACTTAACCTTAACAGAACAGGAAAATTTAATTGCCGGACGAGTTGTGAAAGAAATTCTTGACCGGTTGAATTTTCTTTCCAGTGTGGGACTGGATTATTTAACGTTAGCACGTTCTTCCGGCACGCTTTCGGGCGGTGAAAGTCAGAGAATCCGTTTAGCCACGCAAATTGGGTCTTCTTTAATGGGCGTGCTGTATATTTTAGATGAGCCGAGCATTGGTTTACATCAGAGGGACAATGCCATGCTGATTGAAACAATGAAACATTTACGGGATTTAGGAAATACGTTAATTGTTGTGGAACACGATGAAGAAACAATTTTGTCGGCAGATTATGTTATTGACATTGGAAAAGGCGCAGGCGTTCACGGAGGAAATGTTATTTTTTCCGGAAAGCCGGAAGATTTACTCACTTGTGAAGAATCCATCACAGGGCAGTATCTCAGCGGAAAGAAAACTATTCCCATTCCTGAAAAAAGGCGTTCCGGCAATGGGCATATATTAAAAATTATCGGAGCGGAAGAACATAATTTACGAAATTTAACCGTGAATTTCCCATTAGGAAAACTAATTTGTGTGACAGGCGTTTCCGGTTCGGGGAAATCTTCTTTAATTAATGAAATTTTATATAAGCATTTATCGGCGAAACTCAATCGGGCGAAAATTAAAGGCGGAAAATGCCGGCGCATTGAAGGCATTGAATATTTAGACAAAGTAATTTGCATTGACCAGTCACCAATTGGCAGAACACCCCGTTCCAATCCAGCGACTTATACGGGAGTATTTACAGACATTCGGAATTTATTTGCGCAGACAACGGAAGCGAAAGCGCATGGTTACAGTGCATCAAGATTTTCATTTAATGTGAAAGGCGGACGCTGTGAGGCTTGCGAGGGTGACGGCATTTTAAAAATTGAAATGCATTTTTTGCCAGATATTTACGTTCCGTGTGAAGTCTGCAAAGGAAAACGCTATAATCGGGAAACTTTAGAAATTCATTACAAAGGAAAAACCATTCATGATGTTTTAGAAATGACCGTTGATGAAGGAGTAATGTTTTTTGAAGCGATTCCGAAAATTTCCCGTAAATTGAAAACTTTGCAGGAAGTGGGTTTAGGGTATATCAAAATTGGACAGCCAGCAACAACGCTCTCCGGAGGGGAAGCGCAAAGAGTGAAACTTTCGACGGAACTTTCCCGAAAAGCTACCGGAAAGACGTTATATATTTTAGATGAACCAACAACGGGACTGCATACGGCAGATGTGCATAAATTGATTGACGTTCTGCAAAAATTAGTGGATTCCGGTAATACTGTAATTGTGATTGAGCATAATATGCATATCATCAAAACCGCTGATGAAATTATTGACCTCGGCATTGAGGGCGGAGACGGCGGAGGAACAATTGTTGCACAAGGAACACCGGAAGAAATTATTCAAGTTCCGGAATCCTACACAGGACAATTTCTGAAGCCTTATCTGGAGCAAAAGCAGGTGAAAGGGAATGTTTCGTAAGCTGATACGAATTTTATTCAACCGGAATACGCTGTTTATTTTCATGTTACTTGTGCAGATTGCAGTGTTAATTTTAACAGTGTTATTTCTCAGTCAGCATTATGTATTTGTTTATGCTTGCATTATGGGATTAAATCTTTTATTAGTGATTCATATTTGCAATAGCCGTGAAAATCCAGCCTATCAGATACCATGGCTGTTACTAATGTTAATTTTCCCATTGTTTACAGGTTTAGCCTATTTATTAGTGAAAACAGATGCCGGACACAGGGCGCACAAGAAAAATTATGCCCGTCGGGTTGCGGAAACGAAAAAATATTTAATTCAGAATGAACAAATTATGCAGAAGTTAAAGAAAATTTCACCCGTTCAGGCACAGCTTGCGGAATATTTAGTGCATTATGGGAATTATCCCGTTTACCGAAATGATGCAGCAGAATATTTTCCTGTCGGTGAAAAAATGTTTGAAGCCATGAAACGGGAAATTTTACAGGCGAAAAGATATATTTTTTTAGAATATTTTATTATCAATCAGGGGAAAATGTGGCGTGAATTGCGGGAATTACTGATTCAGAAAGCGCAACAGGGAATAGATGTTCGGTTATTATATGACGGATTCGGCACGCAATTCATGATGCCAATGAAATATTTTCAGAAATTGCAAAAATCCGGCATTCAGTGCCGGGTGTTCAATAGTTTCAAGCCGTTTTTAACTTCTTCGCAAAATAACCGTGACCACCGGAAAATTTTAGTGATTGACGGAAACACAGCATTCACCGGAGGAATTAACATTGCGGACGAATATATTAACCAGAAAAACCGTTTCGGGCATTGGAAAGACGGCGGAATTTTATGCCGTGGAGAATCGGCATGGAGTTTTACCATTATGTTTTTGCAGTTATGGCATTTGGAAGAAATTGACAACGGCGAACTGGAAAAATACAAGCCGAATGAAATTTTTCCGGCGACTGGTGACGGATTTATTCAGCCTTACAGCGATTCACCAACGAACGGGGAATATATCGGCAGAAATGTATATTTAGACATGATTCATCAGGCGAGAGAATATGTTTATCTCATGACACCGTATTTAATCCCCGATGAAGAATTGATTACGGCAATGATTTTAGCGGCGAAAAAAGGCGTAGATGTACGAATTATTATGCCGCATATTCCGGATAAATGGTATGTTTATTCTATTGCATGGAGTTATTATGAAGAATTATTAGCTGGAAAAGTAAGAATTTTTGAATATTTACCAGGTTTTGTTCATGCGAAAATGATTTGCAGCGATGATAAAATTTCTGTTTCGGGAACAATTAACATGGATTACAGAAGTTTTTATCTGCATTTTGAATGCGCAGCAATTTTTTACCAAAGTCAGATGATTTTCAAAATGAAACAGGATTTTATGCAGACCTTGAAACAATGTATAGAAATTACATCAGAGGCTTGCCGGAAAAGACCTTTGCCGAAAAGGCTTGTCAGCAGTGTTCTCCGGCTGTTTGCCCCGTTGATGTAAAATAAATTTAAAATTTTTAATAAAAATTTTATGAAAAAAGGAGTTTTTTTAATGAGTACAGAAAATCAGGCATGTACGCATGATTGCAGCACATGCGCAAGTTCTTGCGGAGAACGCACCGCACCGCAGGACTTACACGAAAAACCGAACGCATTAAGCAAAATCGGAAAAATTATTGCTGTTGTCAGCGGTAAGGGCGGCGTAGGGAAATCTTTAGTTTCTTCTATGCTTGCGGTAGGAATGCAGAGAGCCGGAAAACATGCAGCAATTTTAGATGCAGATATTACAGGACCTTCCATTCCGAAGGCGTTCGGCGTGAAAGAGAAAATTCTCGGCAACGAATTAGGCATGATTCCGGCACGTTCTAAAATGGGCATTGACATTATGTCAGTGAATTTAATGCTGGAAAAGGACACTGACCCGGTTGTCTGGAGAGGTCCAGTAATTGCTGGCGTAGTGAAACAATTCTGGACGGACGTAATTTGGAAAGACGTGGATTATTTATTCGTGGACATGCCCCCGGGAACAGGCGATGTTCCTTTGACGGTATTCCAGAGTATTCCGGTAGACGGAATTGTCATTGTGACTTCTCCGCAGGATTTAGTTTCCATGATTGTGGAAAAAGCCGTGAAAATGGCGGAAATGATGAATATTCCCGTTCTCGGCATTGTTGAAAATATGAGTTATGCTGTCTGTCCGGATTGCGGAAAGAAAATTATGATTTACGGCGAAAGTCACACGGCGAAAATTGCGGAAACGTATCATGTACCGCTTTTAGCTCAGCTTCCGTTTGACCCATCATTAGCGAAATGCTGTGATTCCGGCGTAATTGAATTACACGAATCAACCGAAATGGATTCCGCAATTGCAAAGCTTCTCGGCGAATAATTCCTTGAAAAATACTGCCTGTTCTTAAATGGGCGGTATTTTTTTGAAAAATTATGAAAATCCGTCTTTCTTTACAGAAACTTTCTTGACAAATATTCTGATTTGTGATAAAATAAACATGTAATGTTTCGGAGGGAAACCGGAACAGACAAAGGTCAGGAGGAAAATTTATGAAATTAATTTCCATTGTAGTTCCTTGTTATAATGAAGAAGAAGTTCTTCCGTTATTTTATGAAGAAATTCAGAAAATCATGAAGCAAATGCGGGAAGAACATTCGGAACTGCATTTTGAATTGTTATTTATTGACGACGGTTCAAAAGATAAAACGTTAAAAATTCTTCGGGAAATGGCATTAAAAGACGAACGGGTAAGATATATTTCTTTTTCGAGAAATTTCGGGAAAGAATCCGGCATGTTTGCTGGTTTAGAAAATTCCCGTGGGGATTATGTCGTTGTCATGGACGCAGATTTACAGCACCCGCCGGCATTTCTTCCGAAAATGTATAATTACGTGAAAGACGGGGAATATGATTGTGCCACAACAAGGCGTGTCAGCCGTGCGGGCGAATCGAAAATCCGTTCAGCGTTTGCGAGATTATTTTATAAAATCATGAATAAAATTTCGCAGACGGAAATTGTTGACGGTGCGCAGGATTTCCGGTTTATGACAAGGCAAATGGTTGATGCGATTTTGAAAATGCAGGAATATCACCGTTTTTCGAAAGGAATTTTCAGTTGGGTAGGGTTCAAGACACGCTATATTGAATATGAAAATGTTGAACGTGCCGCAGGGGCGACTTCATGGTCATTCTGGGGGTTATTCCGGTATTCTTTGGAAGGAATCATTGCGTTTTCAACAGCACCATTAATGATTGCTTGCATTACAGGAATGATTTCTGTTATTGTCGGAATAATTTTACTAATTGTTTTTCTAATTCAAAAAGCAACCACAATAGGCATTCTTTCAGCAGTTTTCTTTCTTAGTGGGCTGCAAATGTTCTGCACAGGAATTTCCGGTCAGTATCTTGCGAAAGCCTACATGGAAGTGAAACACCGTCCAATTTATTTAATGCGTGAAAATGAAGAAATTTACCGTTCACGCCATGAAGAAGACTTTTCGTGAGTAGTCAGACAAAATTTCTGCTTTCCATGTTATTTATTGTTGTAATTGTTTTATGTGTCATTTTAACAAGATTTTATTTTGATGTAACGAAAAATACGGAAAGCAGTGTACAAAATAACCGTGTTCAGGAAATTGTCCGGAAATTTGGCGAACGGCAAGTATTCGAAAGCGAAAACGGCAATTATGGTGTATTAGATAAAGACGGAACAGTATTAATTGAACCGGACTGGCTGAATATTTTGACGATAACGGAAAATTTAATTTTAGTGTCAGATCATATTAACGCAGAAGAACTCATTGGCGGAATAGATGAAGAAGAAAATGTGATTTTGCCATTTGTTTTTAATTCAATGAAAAAATTAGAAGACGGTTATTGGCTCGGAACAGTAGCGGAAGACGGACGGAAAATTTTATACAACCGGAATTTTCAGCCCGTATTTCCGGAAGCCTTTGATGAAATTCAATATCAGGCGCATCATCTGACACTGAAAAATCAAACAGAATGTTTTGATTATGAATATACGGAAAACCCGCCAATTTTCCGGAGGGCGGAATTATCCTGTAATATTTCGGGAAATATCTGGTTGAATTGGAAAATTGCCAATCAAGTGTATCTTTCCGAATTAAGCAAAGAAGATTTACGGCAAATCAACAAAATTGTTTCCGCATATTTGCAAATGCTAAAAACGAATGATTTTCAGAATTTGGAAAATATGACTTCAGAAGAATATTATCCGGCATTGATTCAGCAGAGTTTACCGGAAGGAAACTACAAACGAACAGAACATTTTTCATTTTCCAGACGGGAAAGTGGTGCATATGATTTCGCATTCTGCCTGAACGGGAAACCGGAAAAGTTGAATATTCATTTATATTTTCGCCGGAATGCGGAAAAACACATGATTCTCACGGCGGCGGACATTCGTTCCAATGCTGAAGAATAAATTTTTGAAGAAATGAGGAATTTTATGAAAAAAGTAGCTGTCATTATGGGAAGCGACAGTGATTTTCCCATTGTGCAGAAGGCGGTCAGCAAACTGAAAGAATTTCATGTTCCGTATGAAGTGCATGTTATGTCTGCCCACCGCACACCGACAGAAGCGGCGGAATTTGCCGCACACGCACAAGAAAATCATTTCGGCGTGATTATCGCCGCAGCCGGAAAAGCTGCACATTTAGGCGGAGTGTTGGCAGCACATACAATTCTGCCAGTAATTGGCATTCCTATTAAATCTGACGCTTTAGAAGGCATGGATGCGCTGTTATCTACAGTACAAATGCCGCCGGGGATTCCTGTTGCAACAGTCGGCATTGATTCCGCTGCTAATGCGGCAATTTTAGCCGTGCAGATGTTAGCCCTTTCTGATGCGGATTTAGCGAAAGCCTTACAGGAAATGAAAATTTCCATGGCGGAAACCGTCCGTCAGAAAGACAAAGACATGCAGAAAAATTTTGAATAATTTCATTTTGGAGGAGTTTATCATGGAAAATATTATTAAAGGCGAACAGCTTTATGAAGGCAAGGCAAAAAAAGTTTATGCCACGAATGACCCTGATTTAGTGATTGTGGATTACAAAGATGATGCAACTGCATTTAATGGTGAAAAAAAAGGCACCATTTCCGGAAAAGGTGTCATCAATAACCGCATGACGAATTACATGTTCAGAATGTTGCAGGAAAAAGCCGGCATTGCGACGCATTTCGTGGAAGAAATTTCCGAACGGGAAACAATCGTGAAAAAAGTGGAAATTCTCCCGTTGGAAGTCATTATTCGTAATGTTGCCGCCGGAAGTTTTTCAAAAAGAATGGGCGTGGAAGAAGGAAAACCACTTTTGACCCCAATTCTGGAATTTTCTTACAAGAATGATGATTTAGGCGACCCGTTCATCAATGATTATTATGCTTTAGCGTTAGGCTTAGCCACAAGGGAAGAATTAGACAAAGTTGCTGAATACACATTCAAAGTTAATGCGTTCATGCTGGACTTTTTCAAGAAATTAAATATTGATTTGATTGATTTCAAAATTGAATTTGGGCGTTTCCACGGGGAAATTCTGCTTGCTGATGAAATTTCACCGGACACTTGCCGCTTCTGGGACAGCACGACACATGAAAAGCTGGACAAAGACAGATTTCGCAGGGACATGGGCGGCGTAGAAGAAGCCTATCAGGAAATCATGAAACGCTTGATGGGTGAATAAACATGGGAGGTTTTTTCGGAGCAGTATCAGAAAATGACTGTGTGACGGATGTTTTTTTCGGAACGGATTACCATTCACACCTCGGCACGAGAAGGGGAGGAATGACAGCATATTCTCCGGCAGGAGGATTTCAGAGAAGCATTCACAGCATTGAAAATTCCCCGTTCAGAACGAAATTTGAACAGGACATTAACACAATGCACGGAAATTTATGTATCGGCTGTATCAGTGACACAGACCCGCAGCCAATTTTAATGCGGTCGAAATTAGGTATTTTTGCGGTTTGCAGTATTGGCATTATTCAGAATACACAAGAATTAGTGGAAGAACTTTTGTCTAATGGCTGCGCAAGTTTTGAAGCCATGAGCAGCGGAAATATCAATTCCGGCGATTTAATCGGAGCGTTAATTTCCCAGAAAGACAATTTCCCTGACGGCATTCGTTACGCACAAGAAAAAATTACTGGCACAATGTCGCTAATGATTTTAACACCGGAAGGCATTATTGCCGCCCGTGACAAATTCGGCAGATTGCCAATTATTATTGGAAAGCGAAACGACGGTTATTGTGTTTCTTTAGAATCTTTTTCGTTTCAGAAATTAGGTTATTATTTCTATAAAGAATTAAAAGCCGGAGAAATTGTCATGCTGACGGAAAAAGGCTGTGAAACGCTTGCAGCAGGCACGGAAGAAAATTTACATATTTGTTCGTTTTTATGGACATATTACGGATATCCGAATGCAGTTTATGAGGGCGTAAATGTGGAAGTTATGCGTAACCGGAACGGTGAAATTATGGCAGAAAATGACATTAAAGCCGGACGATTGCCGGACGTGGATTTCGTTTGTGGTGTACCGGATTCCGGAACGCCTCATGCAATTGGTTACGCTAACAGAAGTGGCATTCCTTTTGCAAGACCGTTTATTAAATACACCCCGACATGGCCAAGAAGTTTCATGCCCACAAGCCAAACGCTTAGAAATCAGGTTGCGAAAATGAAATTGATTCCCGTGCATGAATTAATTGAAGGGAAAAAATTATTATTCGTTGATGACAGCATTGTCCGTGGAACACAAATGCGGGAAACAGTAGAATTTCTTTACGAAAACGGCGCAAAGGAAGTTCACATGCGTTCAGCTTGTCCGCCGATTATGTACGGCTGTAAATATTTGAATTTTTCAAGAAGTACTTCTGAAATGGAGTTAATCGCCCGTCAGGTGATTGATGCTTTAGAAGGTGCGGAAGGGATTCAGCATCTTGATGAATACAGCAATTCCGAAACGGAACGGGGAAGAGCATTACGGGACGAAATTTGCAAACGGTTGAAACTGACTTCTTTAGAATTTCAGTCTTTGCCTGGAACAGTACGGGCAATTCAGAAACCGGAATGTCGGTTATGTACATATTGCTGGAACGGAAAGGAATGATTCATTTTGCACCAGACGGGAATGCATGAAGAATGCGGCGTGTTCGGCATTTGGATGAAAGAAACGGCAGATATTGCACCGTTCACCTATGCAGGATTATTCGCTTTACAGCACAGAGGGCAGGAAAGCTGCGGCATTGTAGTAAATGACAAAGGCGTATTCACGCACCATAAAGATATTGGACTTGTGCAGGAAGTATTCACACAGCCGGTAATTGATTCACTCGGAAAAGGAAATATTTCTATCGGGCATGTACGCTATTCCACAACGGGAAGTAATAATCGGGTAAATGCACAGCCATTAGTTGTTCGACATGTGAAAGGGCATATGGCAATTGCCCATAATGGCAATTTAGTTAATGCGAATATGCTTCGGGAACGTTATGAACTCAAAGGGGCAATTTTCCAGACCACGAACGACACGGAAGTCATTTCCTATTGTTTAACAGAACAACGCCTGAAAAAAGATTCCATTGAACGAGCCGTAGAACACGCCATGTATGATTTAAAAGGGGCATATTCTTTAATTATTATGTCACCGCAGAAATTGATTGCTGCCCGTGACCCGAACGGTTTTCGTCCTTTAGTAATGGGAAGTTTCCCAGACGGAAGTATTTTATTCGCATCGGAAACATGTGCGTTAGACGCTGTCGGGGCGAAATTTGAACGTGATTTACTTCCAGGGGAAATTATTGTTGTTGAACCGGAAGGAATGCGGTCTATTCGGACACATTGCGGAAGAAAATCTTCTATGTGTGTGTTTGAATATGTATATTTTGCCCGTCCGGATTCAGTTCTTGAAGGGTGCAGTGTTCATCGGGCGAGACTTCGTGCAGGGGAAATTTTATTTCAGGAACACCCTGTTCAGGCAGATGTGGTGATTGGCGTGCCTGACAGCGGTCTTGATGCGGCACTTGGCTATGCGCACGCTTCCGGCATTCCCTACGGTGTAGGATTTGTCAAAAACAGATACGTCGGCAGGACTTTTATTCAGCCGAATCAAAAACAAAGAACCAGTTCAGTGAATTTGAAACTGAATGCTATTCGGGAAACGGTTTCCGGAAAACGAGTAATTTTAATTGATGACAGTATTGTCAGAGGAACGACTTCTGCACGAATTGTGAAACTAATTCGGGAAGCAGGCGCAAAGGAAATTCATTTTATGGTTTCTTGTCCGCCGTTTGTCAGTCCGTGTTATTTCGGGGTAGATATTGACAGTAAAGAACATTTAATTGCTTGTCAGATGAGTATTCCGGAAATTTGTGAACGAATTGGAGCAGATTCTTTAGGCTATCTTAGTGTAGACGGCGTAAAGCGTATTGCTCAAGAAGCAAAATGTACATTTTGCACGGGCTGTTTTACGGGGAATTATCCCATAGCCGTTCCGGCAGAAATGCCAAAAGATAAATTTGAACATAAAATAGGTGAAAATCATGAGTAATAGTTTTTCTGAAAGTTATAAAAAAGCCGGCGTTGATGTCACTGCCGGTTATGAGGCTGTTCGTTTAATGAAAACACACATTGCGAAAACAAATATTTCCGGCGTGTTGTCGGGAATTGGCGGTTTTGGCGGTTTATTCGAACCGGATTTGACCGGAATGGAAAAACCGGTATTTGTTTCCGGAACGGACGGAGTCGGCACTAAATTAAAAATTGCGTTTTTACTGGATAAGCACGACACTGTCGGAATTGATTGCGTGGCAATGTGTGTGAATGACATTATTTGCTGCGGAGCGAAACCACAATTCTTTTTAGATTATATCGCTGTAGGGAAAAATTATCCTGAAAAAATTGCTCAGATTGTTTCGGGAGTAGCAGAAGGCTGTGTGCAGGCAGGATGTGCGTTAATTGGCGGAGAAACGGCGGAAATGCCTGGATTTTATCCAGTAGATGAATATGACTTAGCAGGTTTTTCCGTTGGCGTTGTGGACAAGAAAAAAATTATTCAGAACGACACGCAGAAAGCCGGAGATGTGTTAATTGCGCTGAAGTCTTCCGGCGTGCATTCGAATGGATTTTCTTTAGTAAGAAAAGTATTTGACGTGAACACGAGCAATTTAGCAATGCATTTTGATGAATTAGGGCAGACACTCGGCGAAACGTTATTAACTCCGACGAAAATTTATGTTAAACCTGTGCTGAAATTACTGGAAACTGTGGAAGTGAAATCTATTTCGCACATTACGGGCGGCGGCTTTTATGAAAACATTCCCCGTTCTTTACCGGAAGGCATTTCCGCACATATCCGGAAGAAAGACGTACAAATTTTGCCAATATTTAATTTAATTGCCAGAACCGGACACATTCCGGAACGTGACATGTTCAATACGTTTAATATGGGCGTAGGAATGATTCTTTCCGTGAATGCGGAAGATGCAGACAAAGCCGTGAACATTCTGACACAGGCAGGAGAAGAGGCTTATCTTTTAGGCGAACTTGTGGAATCAGAAGAAGGAGTTATTCTTGAATAAGATGAAAAATATTATTGTATTAGTTTCCGGAGGGGGAACGAATTTACAAGCTTTAATCGATGCACAGGAGCGGGGAGAAATTCAGAACGGGAAAATTACTTGTGTCATTTCTTCCAATCCGGAGGCATACGCTTTAAAAAGAGCCGAAATGCACCAAATTAAAACGAAAATTCTTTCCCGAAAAGAATTTCCGAATAATTTCAGTTATACGCAAGCCTTACTGAAAGTATTGCAGGAAGAAAAAGCAGATTTGATTGTATTAGCCGGATTTATGATTATTTTAGATAAAATTTTAATTCAGGCATACGAAAATCAAATCATTAACGTGCATCCGTCTTTAATTCCGGCATTTTGCGGAGATGGTTTTTACGGGCTGCATGTGCATGAAAAAGCCCTTGAAAAGGGCGTAAAACTTACCGGAGCGACAGTGCATTTTGTGAATGAAATCTGTGACGGCGGAGCAATTATTTTACAAAAAGCAGTAGAAGTGAAACAAGGCGACACGCCGGAAAAATTACAGAAACGTGTTATGGAACAAGCAGAATGGAAAATTTTGCCGGAAGCGGTAAGTTTATTCTGTGCCGACAGATTAGTGATTCAGAATCAGCATGTAGAGATTAAAGCACTCTAAATTTTGAAATTTTGAAAGGAGTAGTTCAGAAATGAATCAGATTGACATTGTTGAAGAACTTAAAACTAATGCCTACCCGGGCAGGGGGATTATTATCGGGAGAAGTGCCGACGGAAAATTCGCTGTTACGGCGTATTTTATCATGGGCAGAAGTGAAAATTCCCGTAATCGGGTATTTACTTCCACGCAGGACGGAATCAAGACAGAAGCCGCTGACCCGTCAAAACTGACTGACCCGCATTTGATTATTTATTCGCCGGTGAGGGTTTTAGGGAATAAAACCATTGTCACGAATGGAGACCAGACAGACACAATTTATGAATTGATGGACAAGCAGCAAACGTTTGAACAGGCGTTGCGCACCCGTGAATATGAAGACGATGCCCCGAATTACACGCCGAGAATTTCCGGAATTATGCACATTGAGAAAGGCAATTATAATTATGCGTTATCCGTCATTAAATCCGCTGACGGAAATCCCGAAAGTGTGCAAAGATTCACATTCTCTTACAACAACCCCGAAAACGGCACAGGGCATTTTATTCACACCTATCTGCACGACGGGAACCCGCTGCCGAGTTTTGAAGGCGAACCGAAAAAAATTTCCATTCAGGAAAATTTAGAAGATTTTGCCGGAAAACTTTGGAATGCGCTGAACGATGAAAATAAAGTTTCATTATTCGTGCGGTATATTGACATTGAAACAGGAAAAGCCGAAACGAAAATCATTAACAAGTATCAGAAAATTAACTAAGCAGGAGGAATTTGCATTATGGAAAATGAAATGCTTTTGAAATATGGCTGTAATCCGAATCAGAAGCCTTCCAGAGTATTTATGGAAGACGGTTCTGCTTTACCGATTACTGTGTTGAATGGGAAACCTGGGTATATTAATTTATTAGATGCGCTGAACGGCTGGCAGTTAGTTTCTGAACTGAAAAAAGCTACTGGAATTTGTGCGGCGACTTCTTTCAAGCATGTTTCTCCGGCAGGTGCAGCCTTAGGAAAACCGTTAAGCGACACGCTGAAAAAAATTTACTGGGTAGAAGATTTAGGCGAATTAACGCCTTTAGCGAGTGCTTATGCCCGTGCGAGAGGTGCAGACAGAATGTCTTCTTATGGGGATTTTATTGCCCTTTCGGATAAAGTAGACGTTTGCACGGCGAAAATGATTCAGCGTGAAGTGTCTGACGGCATTATTGCGCCGGATTACGATGCGGAAGCATTGGAAATTCTGAAATCGAAACGCAAAGGCACATACTGCATTTTGCAGATTGATGAAAATTACCGTCCGAATCCAGTTGAACATAAGCAAGTATTCGGCGTAACGTTTGAACAGGGAAGAAATGAACTGGAAATTAACCGTGAATTATTGTCTAATATTGTCACGGAAAATAAAATAATTCCTGAAGATAAACAGAATGATTTATTGCTTTCTTTAATTACGTTGAAATATACGCAGTCTAATTCTGTTTGCTATGTGAAAGACGGTCAGGCAATTGGCATTGGGGCAGGGCAGCAGTCAAGAATCCACTGCACAAGGCTTGCCGGACAGAAAGCGGACAACTGGTGGTTAAGACAATCTCCGCAAGTGTTGAATTTAGAGTTTGTGGAAAATATCCGCCGTGCAGACAGGGACAATGCAATTGATGTGTACATGGGGGAAGAATACGAAGACGTTCTCCGTGAAGGTGAATGGCAGAAAATTTTCAAAACGAAACCTCCGGTATTCACCACAGAAGAAAAAAAGGCATGGCTTGCGAAAAATACAGGCGTTTGCTTAGGTTCTGATGCATTTTTCCCATTCGGTGACAATATCGAACGGGCGAAAAAAAGCGGCGTGGAATACATTGCAGAACCGGGCGGTTCTATTCGGGACGACAATGTCATTGAAGTATGCAACCGTTATCAGATTGCAATGGCATTCACAGGAATCCGGTTATTCCATCATTAAAAATTTAAATTTTGATTTGAACTTTTATGGAAAGCAGAGAAAAATTACCGGAAACAAAGCAACTTTCGCTGTATGCATTAGTCTGTATTGGGTTTACCTGTTTAATCAATTCAATAATTGCATTGATTTCAGACACAGCGGAAGATTTACCCTTAAAAATAAGAATATTTCTTCTTGTGTGGGGAATTTTGCAGCAGTTACCGCTTTTAGGGGTTAGTTTATGGAGTTTTTGCCAGAAAACAATAACAAAAAATTCCGCAACAGGAATAGTAATTCTGACGGGTGTATTTTTTGTATTAAGGGCAGTGCTGGGAACAGTTCAGAGTATGGTAATCCAAAGAATTTTTTCAGCAAAAATTTTAGTTCAAATATCTGTCATAAATGTATTACAGAGGTTATTTTCTCCGGTGACGAGCATTGCAAGAATATTAGTTTGCTGTTCAGCAGCAATTGAATTATATGTTTTGAAAAAGGAGGATTCGAAATGAAAATTTTAGTTGTTGGCGGTGGCGGTCGGGAACATGCCATTATTATGAAACTTGCTGAAAGTCCTGCACACCCTGAAATTTTCTGTGCGCCTGGTAACGGCGGCATTGCGAAATATGCGGAATGTTTTGATGTGAAAGCGACAGACATTGACGGAATGGTTAATCTTGCGCAGAAAATTCAGCCGGATTGGGTTTTCGTTGCACCAGATGACCCGCTTGTCATGGGTATGGTGGACGTTTTGCAGGAGAAAGGCTTTAAAACGTTCGGACCGAAAGCCAATGCCGCTATCATTGAGGGAAGTAAAATTTTCTCTAAAAATTTAATGAAAAAATATGGCATTCCTACAGGAAATTATGCTGTATTTGACAACAGTGCGGAAGCAATTGCCTATATTCAGAAACAAAATTGCTATCCGGCAGTCATTAAAGCGGACGGTTTAGCATTAGGGAAAGGCGTAATTTTAGCGCAAAACGAAACGGAAGCAATTGACGCTGTGCATTCAATGATTGACGACAGAAAATTCGGGGAAAGCAGTGCGCATATTGTGATTGAAGAATTTCTGACAGGTGCGGAAGTGTCTGTTTTAGCGTTTACGGACGGGAAAACCGTTGTACCGATGATTTCTTCTATGGATCATAAGCGGGCATTAGATAACGATGAAGGCTTGAATACTGGTGGTATGGGAACAGTTGCCCCGAATCCGTATTACACGGAAGAAATTGCGGAAGAATGCATGAAAAAAATTTTCCTGCCGACAATTCAGGCAATGCAGAAAGAAGGCAGAACGTTCACAGGGTGTTTATATTTCGGGTTAATGCTGACACCGAACGGCGCAAAAGTAATTGAATATAACTGTCGTTTCGGCGACCCTGAAACACAAGTTGTTCTGCCATTACTGGAAACGGATTTACTTGACATTATGCAGGCAATCTGGGAAGGAAAACTTGCAGAATTGCCGATTACCTGGAAAAAGCAATCTGCTGCATGTGTAATTTTAGCGAGTGGCGGCTATCCAGTTAAATACGAAAATGGAAAAGAAATTTCCGGTCTGAACGAACAAGGGCAAACTGAACAGGCATTGATTTACCATGCGGGAACGAAATACACAGACGGGAAATTTTACACTGCCGGAGGGCGAGTTTTAGGCGTAACGGCAACGGGCGAAACGTTAGAAAAGGCTTTACAGCAAGCTTATTCCAGTGCGGAAAAAATTCAGTTTGACAAAATGCATTACCGTCATGACATTGGAAAACGTGCTTTACAGGCGAATCAGGGGTAATACAATATGCATTTGAAACTGAAACGCTGTTTCATTTGTGGACAGTATGCGAATATATTATTTTTATTGTTTGCCTTGTTTGCATGGGTATATTATTGGTCAATTGAACGAAATAACGTGGAAATTTTCGCTTTAGAAGTGGCAGCGTACACAGTAGAAACAGGTGGATTTCTGTTCATGTTGTTTTCTTTGATTAACTTTCACAGAATCGTCCGGCACAGGTATGTCATGAAAACAGCAATGCTGATTTATTTAATTACAGAAGTTGTCATTATGATTATGGATTTCAATGCAGACAGAATTAGTTTTTACAATTCAGCATCTATGGCGTTGAATTTAACGCATTCGATATTTTCGGCAGGAATTTGTTTTACGTATCTTTCGCTTGAACCTAAAAACAAGGCATTAGAAATTTCGATTATCATTACGGAAGTCATTATTCTTTCGGGAATGTTTGGTGTAGTATTCGGGTTACATGTGTATGTGTCGTTATTTGCGAATGCAATTGCCTATGTTGTATTTTTTTCTATTATGCGTTTTCTGCTTTCGCAGGAAAGAATCATGATTGACTGCCACGGCGACAGGGCGAAAGTATACAAATACAAAAGTTCATTTTTTGATGAATAAATTATCAATACGGGGGATTTTCGGAATGAATCAGCGATTGCAGGAACTGCATGAAAAAACGTTAAATTTAACAGAATCTTCCGGTGTGTACCTGATGAAAAATCAGCAAGGGGAAATTATTTACATCGGAAAAGCGAAAAATCTTCACCGGAGAGTGAGCAGTTATTTTCGTTTGAATGCGGAACATTCACCCAAAGTGGAAAAAATGTTATCACATGTAGATGACTATGATTTTATTGTCACAGATTCGGAATATGAAGCGTTATTATTAGAGTGCAGTTTAATTAAGCAGCACAAACCGCATTATAATATTTTGTTAAAAGATGACAAAGGCTATTGTTATATTAAAGTGTCGAAAGAAGATTATCCGAGAATTACCGTAGAACAGGAAAAAACTTCCGGCGGTGAATATATCGGCACATATACCAGTCATTTCACGGCAAAGGCAGCAGTGGAAGAAGTGAATGCCGTGTTTGGTTTGCCGGACTGCCGGAGGAAATTTCCGCAAAGTTTCGGAAAGGCTCGCCCATGTTTGAATTATTCCATTAAGCGTTGCATTGGTTTATGTCGGGGGAAAATTTCAAAACAGGAATATCAGGAACGAATTAAACAGGCAGTGCAGTATTTAAAATCAGGAAGTCAGGATTCTGTGATGCGTTTACAGAAAGAAATGCAGCAGGCAGCGGAAGAATTAAATTTTGAAAAAGCGGCAATACTTCGGGACAGAATACGGGCAATTGAACGAGCAGCGGCTTCACAGAATATTTTAGATAATGCATTTCAGCAGGCGGATGTGATTGCGTTAGCGGATAATCAAGACAAAGTTTGCATTTCAGTGCTAATTTACCGGAACGGAAAATTACAGGATAAATATAGTTTCACCTTTCGGGAACAGGCGGAAGAAAATATTTTAGAGGCATTTCTAATTGAATTTTATCAGGAAAGAGACATTCCGGAAAAAATTTTACTGGAAAAAGAACTTGCTGAACCGGAACTGATCACAAAATTATTTTCGGAAAAATTTTCCAGTTCAGTGAAATTAGTTATTCCGAAACGGGGAACAGGGCTTGAATTGGTTCATTTGGCTAAGCGGAACGCTTTAGAAACGATTGCCGTTCAGGAAAAGCGCACCGGAAAAGAATTGCTTGCCGTTGAAGCATTAGGAAAACTTCTCGGTTTGTCGAAAGTTCCGAAATATATTGAAGCCTATGACATTTCAAATTTAGCCTCTGAAGTTATGGTTGCCGGAATGGTTGTTTTCGAAAATGGCAGACCTTGTAAAAAGGCTTACAAGCGTTTTCAGTTGAATCAGCCGGAACAGAATGATTATGCTTGTATGCAGGAAGTTATCCGGAGAAGGCTTGCGCATTTGCAGGATAAAGAAGATGAATATTTTTCCCGTGTACCGGATTTAATTTTGCTTGACGGCGGAAAAGGGCATGTGAATGCTGTTTTTCCGGTTGTGCAGGAACTTTGCCCGCAAATTCCCCTGTTTGGCATGGTGAAAGATTCCCGACACCGGACGAGGGCAATTGCCACCGGAAACAGGGAAATTCAGATTTCCGGAGAAGCCTTTTTCTTAATTACCCGCATACAAGACGAAGTACACCGATATTCTGTCGCCTACATGCACAAAAAACACAAGCAGGAAAGTTTCCATTCAGAATTATTAGCCATTTCCGGTGTAGGCGAAAAGACCATTCAGAAACTAATGCAATATTTCAAAACGAAAGACCAACTCCGGCAGGCAGAAATACAGGATTTGCAAAAAGCCGGAATCCCCCGAAAAACAGCGGAAAATATATTTTTCTATTTGAATCCGGAAAAGAAAGGAGAAGAAAATTCATGCGTGTAATTACCGGAAAAGCCAAAGGCATTCGGTTAAATACTTTAGAAGGAATGGACGTTCGCCCAACGACGGACAGAGTGAAAGAAGGCATGTTTTCGGCAATACAATTCGAACTTGCCGGAGCGGAAATTTTAGATTTATTCGCCGGAAGCGGGCAGTTAGGCATTGAAGCTCTCAGCCGTGGCGCAAAACATGCTGTATTTATTGACCAGTCGAAAAAATCTTTAGAAATTGTGAAAGAAAATCTCGAACGAACAAAACTTTCCCCGTTTGCGGAACTGCACCAGAACACCGCTGAACAGTATCTGCAATCCGCACAGGAAAAGCAATTTAATTTTGTATTTCTTGACCCGCCCTACAGGAAACAAATTCTTCCGGAAATTCTCCCGAAAATCGTTCATTTGCTGAAACCGGAAGGAAAAATTATTGCTGAACATGAAAATTCTTGCCATTTTGATGAAAAAATTTCCGGTTTGCTCTTGCAAAAGCAGTATTTTTATGGTAAAATAGGAGTATCAGTATTTTCAGCAGAGGAGAACGGAACATGAGAAGAATAGCCGTCTGTCCGGGAAGTTTTGACCCGGTGACATTAGGACATTTAGATATTATTACAAGGGCTTCACAATTATTTGACAAAGTAATTGTGTTAATTTCCACGAATGCCAATAAAAAGCAAGCAAGTTTTACCGCAACAGAAAGAATGATGATGATTGCAGATGCAACGGAACATTTAGACAATGTTGTCATTGATATTTTAGATGGCTTGCTTGTGGATTATGTCAAGCGTGTGCAGGCGGTGGCAATTGTGAAAGGTTTACGGGCTGTTAGTGATTTTGAATATGAATTTCAAATGGCACTAACCAATAAAGCCTTATATGCAGGGGCGGAAACAGTTTTTCTGACCACAAGTCAAGAAAATATGTATCTTAGTTCGAGCGTAGTCAAGCAAATTGCCTATTTCGGCGGCGATATTAGCCGTTTTGTTCCGGCTTGCATTCAAGAAGCCATTCAAAAACGTTTAACCCAGCAAGGAGGGGACAAATTTGAGTATTGAAGAAATTTTAGATGATATGGACGAACTGTTAGACAAAGCAAGTTCCGTTCCATTTGCCGCACATAAATCCGTGATTGACGGCGAGCGTTTCCGAGAACTGATTAACGATGCAAGGCTTAACGTTCCGCAGGAAATTAAACACGCCAAAATGGTTGAATTTGACCGTGACAGAATCATTAAAGAAGCTGAAGCACGGGCGGAAAAATTAATTCACCAGGCGGAAGAACGTGCAAAAGCCATTGTAGAAGAAGAAGCCATTGTGAAAGAAGCGAAAAAACGTGCTTTAGAAGCCGTGACAAAAGCAAAACAAGAATCTGATGCTATTCGTGCGGCAACAGATGAATATGTAAAGGGCAGATTTCAGGAAGTGGAAAATTATTTCAGTCAAGGCTTGAAAGATGTACAATCCAGAAAAGCAAAATTTAATCAGCTGACACAAAAGAAAACAGACAAAAAACCGAAAAAATAATTATTTTCTAAAGTTTTAACAGTTTGTTCATGATTTGTTTAAAAAATTATGCTAAAATTAATTATAGGTTCATTCACGCAAAGGAGCGTATTTCTGACAAAAGAAGTATGCTCTTTATTTTACGTTAGACAGGAGAAAAACATCATGGATGCAATTGACCAAAAATTGATTTCGATTTTACAGCGTAACGCAAGAATGCCATTAAAGGCAATTGCGGCACAAGTATTTCTTTCCGCTCCGGCAGTTTCCGCCAGAATTGACAAATTAGAAGCGCAGAAACTCATTCGGGGGTATCATGCGGAAGTGGATAAACAGAAATTAGGCTATCATATTACGGCGTTTATTAGTTTAGAATTAAGTGTAAAACAAAAGCCGGAATTTTATGCGTTTATTGTAGACTGTCCGAACGTGTTGGAATGTAATTGTGTGACAGGGAATTATTCCATGCTGATTAAAGTTGCATTCCACAGCACACAGGAATTAGACCAATTTATTGGACAGCTGCAAAGTTTCGGGAATACGTCCACGCAGATTGTATTTTCTACTCCGGTTCCGCATCGGGACGTAGAAATTCAATATGAAGGCGAATAATTATTTTTTGCGGGAAATTTCCGCAAGAGGGGAGCTTTCCATTGCTTCCCGTTCTGCCGTTTCGCCTAAATGCGTGTAAATTTGCGTTGTGGCGATACTTTCATGACCGAGAATAGATTTCAAGGTTAATATATCTGTCCCGCCTTGCTGATACATTAACGTTGCCGCCGTATGGCGTAGTTTATGTGTGGAAAGCCCTCTGCCGGATAAGCCGGCTTCCTGTAAAGCATCTTCCACAATTTGCTGCACTCTCCGGCGGCTAATGCGTTTTTTCTGGTTACTGAGGAATAATGCCGGGTCGGAAGTGTCAATATTAAGGCGAATTTTTAAATAATCTTTTAAAGCGTCCATACAGGAGGCATTCAGGAAAATCATGCGTTCTTTGTTGCCTTTGCCCATAATGCGCATTTTTTCTTCCTGCATATCTAAAGAGCTGACGTTTAATGCGAGTAATTCGCCAAGTCTTAACCCGCAATTTAAAAATAATGTCAAAATGCAATAATCCCTTACTTTTGCATGACTTTCAGAATTTGATTTAGTTTCCAGTAAATCTAACGATTCGTTTAAATTTAAATATTTCGGAAGTCCGTTACGGGGAGCAGAAATTTCAAGGTTTTCCGTGGGGTTATGATCAAGAATTTTCGCCTGTGTGGTTAAATAATGAAAAAAGCTTCGTAAAGAAGAACCTTTCCGGCAGCGAATTTTTCCTTTATTCTGGCAAAAATCCGAAAGAAACCGGTAATATTGATAAATTTCCCGAAGGGTAATTTTTTTCAGGTCGTCAGGGGTCATTCCGGAAATATCTGTTTCTAAAAGCATTTCCGGCGTAATGCGTGCATTGCCTGCCTGATTCAGCAGCCAGAAGCGCAGAAATTGCCGGATATCCTGATAATAGCCTTTTACTGTACTGTCTGCCAGACCTTTAACAACTGATAAATGTGTAATATATTCGTTCAGGAAGGTAGGGTTTTGGTCATATTGGATATTCATCAATCATCACTCCAATTATTTTCATTTGTTAAGGATATTATAGCACATTTCAAGAAATTTTTCAAGATGCAAGTTGACAAATTCTGAAAAATATGCTATAATCAAATGAGGAGGGATTTAACAGTTAAAACATTTTGATAAAATGTTGTCATAAAGTATTGACTTGTGTCATTTTATATGATAAAGGAGCTTACAGAAAATGATTAAGACAATCAAAGTCATGCTTCTACCGAACAACAAGCAGAAAACAAAATTGTTTGCATGTGCAGGATTGACAAGATTTGCGTATAACTGGGCATTGGACTATGAACAAAAAAATTATGCAGCAGGAAATCAATTTATTTTTGACAGTGAATTAAGAAAAGTATTTACGAAGTTGAAAACGCAGCCAGAATATGCGTGGCTGAACGATTACAGCAATAATATTCCGAAACAGGCAATCAGAGATGCAGTAACAGCATATCAGAGATTTTTTAAAGGCATTACAGGATTTCCAAAATACAAGAGCAGACGAAAATCAAAACCGAGCTTTTACGCTGACCCGTGCAAAATCAGCTTTACTTCTACCCATGTAAAATTAGA
>CANPYZ010000020.1 GCA_947589035.1 uncultured Clostridia bacterium
AGTGTGACCAAAATCAAATACGAAGCATTTCAAGGCTGTTCAAGTCTGACCAGCATTCACATTCCGGATAGTGTGACCAAAATTGACGATTCTGTATTTTCAGATTGTGACAATCTGAAAGAAATTTTCATCAATGTTCCCATTCAGGAAGACGGCGGAAAAATGATTTTTGCTTTTGTTTATTCGGAAAAAGTTTCCTTGTCTAAACAACTGGACATGCTGAAAACGAAAAATTATTCTATAAAAATGGATTATGATGTGAAATATACGCTGTTGTGTCGGTATTTTGTTCTATGTCCGGAACAACCGGAATTATTTGCCTATATCAAGAAAAATTTCACTAAAATTTTCACTTTTGCCATTGAACATAATGACATAAAAATGATTTCTATTATATGCAAATCAGGAAAATTCTTGACAAGCCGGAACATTGACAAACATATTCAAACCGCCATTGCCCACACCCAGAAAGCCGGCGACCCGACAATTCAATTGATGTTGACCGAACACAAATATAAACATATCGGCTTTAAAGAGATTAAAGATAAATTCAAATTATAATTTATCACGTTCCGGCGGCGTTTTTCCAGTAATTTTGAATAAATCCGGAAATCACTTGACAGAAAAGCACTTTAATGGTATACTATATTATGTAGATTATGCTTGAAAAAGGGGAAGAATTTAGTGAGTCAGAAAAAAATACTGCTATCAGAAGAAGAAGTGATGCAGGTTATGCTCAAAGAACTGGAAAATACCCCGTCACAAGGCGTGACAGATTATCCGATTTTAGAATTTGATGAAAATGCACTGGAATTATTGACAACAGGCGTTCAGGAAACGTTACAATACAGCAAAGTGGAAATTTCCGGCGGAAAAGTATACGAAACCGTAAAGCGAATGACAGATATTTTGATTTCGTTTTTGGCATTGTTGATTTTGTGCATTCC
The DNA here is from genome assembly GCA_947589035.1 of uncultured Clostridia bacterium. Taxonomy (GTDB): domain Bacteria; phylum Bacillota; class Clostridia; order Oscillospirales; family Ruminococcaceae; genus UBA3855. Next base: position 948 of record CANPYZ010000020.1, read on the forward strand.
GTTAATGATAATTTGCCTGCTGATTTATCTTGAAGACAAGGGCAACCCGATATTTTCACAGATACGCCTGACGAAAAACGGAAAACCTTTCCGCATGTATAAATTGCGTTCCATGTGCATGGACGCAGAAGAAAAATTTTCACAGGTACAAAAAGAAAATCAAAGTGACGGACTTGCGTTCAAAAGTGAAGATGACCCGAGAATTACGAAAATCGGAAAATTTCTCCGGAAAACGTCCATTGACGAACTTCCGCAATTCTGGAACGTGCTGAAAGGGGATATGTCTTTAATTGGGCCAAGACCGCCGCTTCCGAGGGAAGTTGTGCTGTACACACCGGAACAAATGGACAGACTTTTAGTGAAAGGCGGACTTTCTTGCATTTGTCAGACAGAAGGAAGAAGCGACATGGAATTTGAAAAATGGGTAGAAAGTGACATTCAATACATCAGAACACGCAGTTTCCGGAAAGATATTTCCTTAATCGGGAAAACCATTACTGCCGTATTACTTAGAAAAGGTGCAAAATAAATCTGTCAGGAGGTGAAGCAATTGAAACGTTCCCTTAATCAGACTCTGCAGTATCTTTATCAGCTTTGTGAACAATATGAATCACAAGGCAGGCGTGCGAAAGGCGTTAATCTTCCGCTGAAAGATTATGCACAGTTTGCCATTATGAAATTCATGCTGTATTTAGTCGGAAGTGATAAAAATATTACTGATGAAGAAATTCGTTTAATCAGCAGTTGTCACAGAATCTCTCTGACGAAAGAATATGTTATGAAATTCTTAGAAGAAAAACCCATTTCCGCAGATGAAATTTTTAACATACTGAACAAATTGCTTGTTGTCTTTACAGAAGCAGATATTCAGAATGAAGCCCGTTACGGGAGTACATCTTTTTTATTATTAGAATTTTTAAATGAATTAGGATTAGAATTTATTACCGATGAAAATAATCAAAATGATGATAAAATGACAAGGGCGTTAGGCGTTTTAATGCAGCGGCTGAGAACATTTCGTTCTGCCTATCTGAAAAGCTGGATGAAAATGCATCATGACCAGATTAACCCTTTTGCCATGCCGGAAAAAAACCGTCCGGAACAACGAATGGAACGGGCAGCGGATTTTTCCGGAGAGGAACAGAAACATTCAACTTCACCGGAAGAATCCCAAGAAGAAACGTTAGAAGAATTATTAGGGAAATTAAATCAACTAACCGGTTTAACCAAAGTAAAAGAAGATTTACATAGTTTAATTAACTTGCTGAAAGTGCATAAAATACGGGCGCAAAGAAATATGCCGCAGGCATCTGTTTCCCTGCATATGGTTTTTTCCGGAAATCCCGGAACAGGAAAAACAACAGTTGCCCGCATGTTAGGGAAAATTTATAAAGCCGTAGGCGTTTTAGAAAAAGGACATTTAGTAGAAGTGGACCGCTCCGGACTGGTGAGCGGTTATGTCGGGCAGACAGCCATGAAAACGAAACAAGTCATTGAAAACGCATTAGGCGGAGTGTTATTCATTGATGAAGCATACGCATTAACTTCCAACACAGGCGGAAATGATTTCGGCACGGAGGCAATTAACACTTTATTAAAAGCAATGGAAGACCACAGAGACAATTTAATTGTCATTGTGGCAGGGTATACAGATTTAATGCAGGAATTTTTAGATTCTAATCCCGGGCTGCGTTCACGATTTAATAAGCAAATTATTTTTGAAGATTATTCACCGGAAGAACTGATGAATATTTTCAATGGCATGTGCAGTGAAGCATTTTTCCGGTTGACGGAAAAAGCCTCTGAACGAGTGCAGGAATTTTTCACGAACAGAGTTTATCAGCATTTGCCTTCTTTTGCCAATGGGCGAGATGTGCGGAATTATTTTGAAAAAGCATTAACCAATCAGGCGAATAGGCTTGCGACAATGGTTTCTGTTACAGATGAGGACTTAATGACAATCACTGAAGAAGATGTCAAGTCAATAGAATTATTTTAATTATGGAGGGTTTTGATTATGGTAGTAATCGAAATGGAAAACGGCAAGGAAATTGAACTGGAATTATATCCGGAAATTGCGCCGATTTCCTGTGAAAACTTTGAAAAATTAGTGAAAGCAGGATTTTATGACGGGTTAATTTTTCATCGGGTAATTTCCGGATTCATGATTCAGGGCGGCTGTCCGAAAGGAACAGGCACAGGCGGACCAGGCTGGACGATTAAAGGGGAATTTTCGGAAAACGGCGTACCGAACAACTTAAGCCACACACGGGGCGTGTTATCCATGGCAAGAGCAATGAACCCAGATTCAGCAGGTTCACAGTTTTTCATTATGCATAAAGATTCGCCGTTTCTTGATGGGAAATATGCCGCATTCGGGAAAGTGGTTTCCGGCATGGACGTTGTAGATGAAATTGCTTCCGTGGAAACGAATGCACAGGATAAACCATTAACACCGCAAAGAATGAAACGTGTTTACATCAAGTAAAAACAAAAAAGCCGCTCCGGATTCGAAGTCCGAAGCGGTTTTCTTCAATCTTGCCCTTTCAGTTCTTCAATGCATTTTTTGCAGATGCATTTGTCATGAAAAAACGTAATGTCATCAATGGAATCACAAAACAGACAACTTTCCTGAATTTTGCGAAGAACGATTGTATCTCCTTCAAGAAAAATCTGAAGATAATCATTGATGTTGAGATCGAGACTTTTTCTGAGTTCTTTAGGCAGAACAAACCTGCCAAGACTGTCTATCCGTCTGAAAATACCTGTGCTGTGCATGATGTCAAAATCCTCCTCTAATGTATGGTCCGTCATTGTCAATTACGCCATTACTGAAAACTGATAAAATAAATTTTTATATTTCATTACTTGTATAACATAAAAATTCTTATTTGTCAAGTATCAGTAAGGGTTTTCACCTCGCTTTTTGATAAGTATTGCTGTAGTTTGTTATTTTTATCAATCGTTAATAGTTTCTTCGGGAATTTCCCAGTTGTGATACACATTCTGAACGTCGTCGTTTTCTTCAAGGTGGTCAAGCAGAAGCTGCATTTTCCTTGCGGCTTCTTCGTCAGTAAGCTGTGTATACGTAGCAGGAATTTTTTCTGCTTCTGCGGAAAGAACGTGATAGCCTTTTTCTGTAAGGGATTCACGCATGGAATGAACGTCATTCGGAGGGCATTCCATAATAATTGTCTCTTCTTCAACAGTGAGGTCATCACCGCCGCAGGCGAAACAGTCTTCCATGGCAGTGTCTTCATCAATGCCGGTATTTTCTACCACGACAATGCCCTTATCGGAAAACATGAACGATACACAGCCGATTGTTCCGAGGTTACCGCCGAATTTGTCGAAATAATGGCGAATATCTCCGGCAGTGCGGTTTTTGTTATCGGTAAGGCATTCTACAATCACAGCCACACCGCATGGACCGTAGCCCTCATAAATCATAGATTCATAATTATTTTTATTTCCCTCACCGGAAGCTTTTTTAATTAGGCGGTCAATGTTATCATTCGGAACATTATTCGCTTTTGCCTTTGCGATTAAATCCCGCAGTTTTGCGTTATTATTGGGGTCTGGTCCGCCTTCTTTAATGCAGACAATCATTTCCCGTCCGATTTTGGTGAAAATTTTTGCTTTAACAGCGTCTGTGGCTTCTTTCTTGCGTTTGATGTTATTCCATTTGGAATGTCCTGACATGAAAAAAATCACTCCTTACGATTATTACTATTACTGTTCTTGTGATTGAGTATGTTATTCTTCATTTGCTGATGAATGGGGTGCAGAAATTATGGGTAAAATTTCAGATTGCATATTCCAGATTTGTTGAAATAATTCTTCAAGCCGTGCGGAATTGCCAGAAAGGTGTAAATAGCCGAATACGGCTTCAAGTCCTGTTGCCTTGCGATAATCGGCAGGAATAGCACTTTTAGGAATGGAAGCAGCATGAACGGCATTTTTTCCCCGTTGGAAAATGGCTTGCTCCGCTGGATTGAATTGAATACGGTCGGAAGCTTTCGCCTGATAGGCTGCACAAACGAAATGAATTTTCGTATTATGCAAATTTTTCACAGTGGCGTTGCCATGGGAAAGAATTGCCGTGCGAATCATGAGTTCATAAACGCTGTCGCCGAGAAAGGCAAGGGCTAAAGGGCTGAATTGTCTTGCTTGTTGTTCTGATAAATATTGCATAGGGTTACCGAATATAATCAAATTCAAAACCGAAAATGTTTACTGTGTCGCCTTCTTCAATGCCGAGTTCTTCCAGTTTGTCAATAATTCCACTGGAACGGAGTACACGCTGAAAATATTGCAGAGAAGAATAATCTTCCATATTAACCGTTCTGAGAATCGGCTCAAGCCATGGGGCAGAAATGTAATAAATACCGTCCTGCACTTCAATTTCAAATTTTTGTCTGGAGGAAAATTGTTCTATCTGTTCTTCTGGTGTCAGTGGTTGAGGGGTATAAATTTTCACGGGTGGCAATTTGGAAAGTGCTTCACTAACGGCATTCATTAATTCTTTTGTACCGGAAGAAGCAGCAGCGGAAATCAAATAAAAAGGCAAGTTTTTAGATTGAATATACTGTTTTAAACTGGAAATTTGTTCTTCTGTGGCTAAATCGGCTTTATTAGCGACAATGATTTGTGGACAGTCTGCGAGTGTTTCGCTGAAATTGGCAAGTTCCTGATTAATTTTTTCAAAATCTGACTGAGGGTCACGTCCTTCTGAACCGGAAACGTCCAATACATGAAGAATTAACCGGCAGCGTTCCACATGGCGGAGAAATTCATGACCTAAACCAACACCTTCACTTGCGCCTTCAATCAGTCCTGGAATATCTGCCATAACGAAAGAACGTTCCTCATCCAGCCGGACAACGCCTAAAACGGGAGTTAATGTGGTAAATGGATAATTCGCAATTTTAGGTTTAGCGGCACTAACAACAGAAATTAGTGTAGATTTTCCGACATTAGGAAAACCAACAAGCCCGACATCAGCGAGTAATTTCAATTCAAGCGTAATTTCGAAACTTTCCCCGGGAAATCCAGGTTTAGCGAAACGGGGAATTTGTCTTGTGGAAGTCGCAAAATTAGCATTTCCTTTTCCACCTTTTCCGCCTTTAGCGAGAATATGCGGTGCATCGTCGGACATATCCGCCATAATTCGTTCAGTTCGTGCATCTTTAATCAATGTTCCACGTGGAACATGAATGATTAAATCTTCTGCGCTTTTTCCGGTACAGCGTTTTCCTCTGCCGTTTTCGCCATTGGGTGCAACATATTTCCGGTTATAGCGGAAATCAATCAGGGAAGAAAGGTTATCATCTGCCTGAAAAATAATATTTCCGCCGTTTCCGCCGTCGCCGCCATCAGGACCTCCGGCAGCAACATATTTTTCTCTGTGGAAAGATACTGCACCGTCACCGCCGTCACCGGCTTTAATTTTAATTCTGGCTTTATCGACAAACAATGAGTTCCGCTCCTTTCGTTAAAGAAGAAATCCCAAGCTTTTTGGGAGAAGCTTGGGATTGAATGCGTTCCATAAGTTTAGTCAGCGTAAACACTTACACGCTTACGGTCACGACCCCAGCGTTCAAATTTTACTCTGCCGTTGACAGTAGCGAACAAAGTATCATCTGAGCCACGTCCGACACCAACGCCCGGGTGAATGTGTGTACCACGTTGACGAACAAGAATATTTCCTGCTTTTACAACCTGCCCGTCTGCCCGTTTCACACCAAGCCTTTTTGATTCGGAATCCCGTCCGTTTTTCGTAGAACCCATACCTTTTTTATGGGCAAAAAATTGCATACTAATTCTGAGCATGATGATTACCGTTACTGAATTTAACGGTTTTTCACCTCACTTTCTTATTTAAGTTTAATGATTTCCACTGTTTTGAATCGTAATCTGAATTGTATTGGGATATTCTTCTGCAATATATTGTAAATGCATTTGCAATGCCTGCAAAAGGGAAGACCCTGCGCCGGAATCCGGAAAATTTAAATTAATCTGAATTTTGTTATGTTCAGAAGAAATTTCAGCGGATTCTTGAAAAGTTTCTGTAATCAAATTGGCAATTAACTGTACAGCGGAGGAAACAGCCGCACAAACAATATCTTGTCCGGCATCGGCAAACCCTGCATGTCCATGAATGGAAAAATAACTGAATTTGCCATATTTAGATTGAAAAACAGCATGAATCATGCCTGAATCGCTTCAATCTGTACCTGGGTGTAAGGCTGTCTGTGACCCATTTTGCGTTTTTCGCCTTTTTTGGGCTTGTAAGTGAAAACGGTAATTTTCTTAGCCTTGCCGTTTTTGAGGACTTTTGCCTGAACAGCGGCACCTTCCACATAAGGAGTACCAACTTTCAGCCCGTTATCGGAGCCAACAGCAACAACATGGTCAAAAGTTACTGTTTCTTCTGGGGAAACGTTTAATTTTTCGATGAAAACAATGTCACCTTCCTGAACCCGAAGCTGTTTGCCACCTGTTTCAATTACTGCGTACATTTTCTGCACCTGCCTTTTTTTGAACTCGCTGCATCGGGCGGCAAAATTTGCACTTGAAAAGCCTGACACATGCGGCACTATTATTTTAACACAAAAAAAGCAATTTGTCAAGCCTTTAATTGAAATTTTTTCAAAAAAATCAGTCTTTTTTACCGGAAGGCAAAAAAGACTGTGAAAAATTATGCGTTAAGCAGGTGAACCGTCAGCATAAGGGGGAAGATAAGGAAAAATATGCTGGTAGTTATCCCGTTCATCCTCGTCTGGATGGTCAGAAGGAATTAGTCCTGTCATATCGGAAACGGATGCACAATATAATTCACCCTGTGCATTTTTTTCTGGTGAGAACGGGAAATGTTCTTTTCCGTTTTTTTCCGGTTGAGGGAATTTTTTCATTCACTTAGTCTCCTTTCTGTAATGGGGATACAGAAAGAGTATAACCGAAACAAGCGGAAATATTCAGACACGCAGCAACATATTCAGCATGTCTTTCAGTTCTTTGAGAACGTTTTCAGCGTTCGGGCTGGAATAATCTAAATTATTCATTTGTTCCTGAAGGGTTTTCATCATTTCCGTACGGACGGAATTTTTCGCATCAGGGACGGGAACGTCGGGAAGGGAAACTTCCGGCGGATTATTTTTAAATGTATCTAAAAATACCAGTAAAGCACGAACCTGTGTTTCTGACATTTCGTTAATTACAGCAAATAAAGCTTCTTTAATGCTCATCTCTGAAGATGCTCCTTTCTGAAGGTCAAGCAATTGAATAGTTTCCGGATTCAGCCATACTGCACGGTGATGTTTCACAAGATTTTTCGCTCGTTTGGGGTAAGTAAAACCGGCAGGCTGATTCAGGGAATTTTTAACAAGAATCGTTTTAGAAATCATCATCAACTCCTGAAAAATCTGTACACTGTTTTTTGTTATGGGTGTCGTCCCCAGTACGGAATGCACGCTGTTTTTTGTGATGGGTGCCGTCCCCCGTGCTATTTTCAGTATAACATAAATTTTCGGAAAAATCAAGAGGAAATGAAAAATTTCGTCAAAAAATAAGAAAAAAACCAATTTGTAAAGGGAAATGAAAAAATATCTGGTATGTTCTGAAATTTATTCCGAATGGTACTTGATTTTTTTCTCAGAATGTGGTATACTATTATAATTAGGTGAGTAATTTTGAAAATTAGAAATAGGAGGAACTTTATGATTAGAAGCATGACCGGGTATGGGCGAGCGCAGAACCAGTTACACGGAAGAGACATTCTGATAGAAATTAAATCAGTCAATTCCCGTTTTCTGGAACAGAATATGCGCATTAGCCGGAGTTATACTTATCTGGAGGAAGAATTAAAATCACTGGTGAAAACAAAAGTTTCCCGTGGAAAAATGGAAATTTCCCTGACAATTACGCCGATTGAGGGGAAAAAAGCAGATATTCGGGTAAATCAGGAATTAGTAATAGGTTATCTTGAGGCAATGCGGGAATATAATCGTAATGTAGAAGCAAAAAATCAATTGCAGGATGATGAAGGCGCAACAAGCGTTTTCAATATGCGTTGGTCAACAATTAGTCATTTGCCAGATATTTTTTCCGTGGAAAAAGTGCAGGACAATGAAGAAGAAATTCGTCAGGACGTATTGAAAACCGCTGAACAGGCACTGGAAGCTTTTGTGCAGATGCGTGAAACAGAGGGAGAAAAACTTTCAGAAGATGTTTTTCAGCGAACGGAAGAAATTGCCGCACAGGTTGCCATAATTGAACAGAAAGCCCCGTTATTAACAAAAGCTTACATGGAAAGACTTCAGACGAAATTAACAGAAATATTGAACAGTACGACAATTGACGAACAGAGAATTTTAACAGAAGCGGCGATTTTTTCGGAAAAAACTGCCGTTGATGAAGAAACAGTCAGACTGAAAAGCCATTTACAGCAAGTCAGAAATTTATTGACTAAGTCGGAAAGTGTTGGCAGAAAATTAGATTTTCTGGTGCAGGAAATGAACAGGGAAGTAAATACAATCGGTTCTAAAATTCAGGATATAGAAATTACGAATATTGTTGTGAATATCAAATCCGAAATTGAGAAAATCAGAGAACAGCTTCAGAACATAGAATAATCAGGGAGGCAAAGATAAAGATGAAGAAAGGCATATTATTTGTTGTTTCTGCGCCGGCAGGTTGCGGAAAGGGAACAATTTTAGAAAGGGTTCTCAAAGATAAAAAATATTACTATTCAGTTTCAGCGACAACCCGAAAACCTCGTCCGAATGAAAAAGACGGCGTAAATTATCGTTTTTTAAACAAAGCCGAATTTGAAACGTTAATTGAAAAGCAGGAATTTTTAGAATATGCGCAATATTGCGATAATTATTACGGAACACTGAAAGCCCCGATTGAAGAAAATTTACTTCAGGGGAAACATGTGATTCTGGAAATTGAAGTACAGGGTGCAATGAAAGTCCGTGCAATTCGTCCCGATGCTAAATTTATTTTCATTGCGCCGCCGAGTTTTGAAACATTGCGCCAGAGACTGGAACACCGTGGAACGGAAACGCCGGAAGTTATTGAAAAGCGTGTCAATGCCGCAAAACGGGAGCTTGCTTTAAAAGAACAATATGATTATTGTATTGTCAATGATGTGCTTGAAGAAGCAGTGAAAGATTTCCGGTCAATTGTCCGTGCGGAAGAATTGAAAGTCCAGCCATAAGGCTTGACCATAAATGAAAACACATATCGGAGGGTGAGTGAATATGTTAAGACCAGCAATTTCACAATTAATTACTAAAAACGAAAGTTGTTATTCCCTTGTGATTGGCGTTGCCAAAAGAGCAAGAGAAATAGCCGATGAACTTTGCAAAAATTCCCAGCCACTGGAAGAAAAACCAGTGAAAACAGCAGTAGATGAATTAGCAAGGGGAGAATACAAAATTTTAGAATATTCTCCTGACAACAAATTATTACCATAATGAAAAAAATCGCCGCTGTTACTGTAGATGTTGGCTCAGCCTATGCCGCAGATATTCTTTATCATTATGTCATTCCGGAAGAAATGCATTGTGGCGTGGGGTATCGGGTAATTGTGCCTTTCGGGAAATCTGACCGGCAAGTAACAGGTTTCATTATGGAAATGCAGGAACAGGAAGAATCTGACGGATTGAAAACTATTTCGTCCGTACCGGAAAATGAACCTGCAATGAATCCGGAACAAAGGGAATTGATTTTTTGGCTAAGGGAAAACACATTCTGCACTTATTATGACGCAGTGAAAACAATATTCCCGCCGGCAATTATTAAAAACAAATGCAGAAAGCGAAAAAAAATTCCTGTTTCTGTTCCGATTGAGGCAGAACCGCTGCATTTATCGAAAGAACAGCAACATGTTTATGATACTATTGCACCCAGTTTAGAAAAAGATAAAGCAGAATGTTTTCTCATCAGAGGAGTGACCGGAAGCGGAAAAACAGTTGTTTTTGAAGCGTTGATTGCAAGAACGCTCCAATTAGGGAAAACGGCTCTTTTACTTCTTCCGGAAATTGCCTTAACACCGCAAATGATTCAGCGATTTCAAAAGCGTTTCGGGAGCAATGTAGCCTTAATGCACAGCCGATTATCTGACGGCGAACGCCGTTTTGCGTATGAACAGGCGAAAAACGGGAATGCTCGAATTGTGATTGGCACAAGGAGTGCAGTGTTTGCACCTTTGGAAAATATTGGGTTAATTATCATGGACGAAGAAGGGGAATATTCGTATAAATCAGAAAAAGCCCCTCGCTATGATACAATTTATGTCGCAAAACAAAGATGCCGCTATCATCACGCTGTATTGATTCCCGCATCAGCAACGCCGACAATTGAAAGTTATTACTATGCGCAAAAAGGAATTTATCATCTTTTAGAAATGAAACAGCGTTACCAGAATACCGCCTTGCCGGAAGTGACTGTTGCAGATATGCGAATTGAACGGCAAAATGGTAATATGTCCGCATTCAGTCAAGTTTTGCAAGATGCCATTACGGAAAATCTTCAAAACCATGAACAAAGCATTTTATTATTGAATCGGCGTGGGTATCATACAATTATTAGCTGCTGCATTTGCAGTCAGCCGGTTTACTGTCAGCATTGCTCTATTCCAATGACATGGCACAGCACTGACCAGCTTTTGCATTGTCATTATTGCGGATATACGCAAGCCATTCCGCAGAACTGTCCTCAATGTAACGGAGCAAATTTCCGGAAAATGGGTTTCGGCACACAACGCCTTGAAACAGAACTTGCTGAAAGATTTCCCACAGCGAAAATTTTACGCATGGATGCAGACACCACAACCCGAAAAAATGCCTATGAAGAAAATTTTGAAGCGTTCCGGAAAGGACAATATGACATTATGTTAGGCACACAAATGATAGGGAAGGGCTTAGATTTTCCGAATGTCACGCTTGTTGGGGTTTTGTCTGTCGATAAAGCACTTTTTTCCGGGGATTTCCGGAGCAATGAAAAAACCTTCAGCTTAATTACGCAGGTAATCGGCAGAGGCGGACGAAGAGAAAAAACCGGAAAAGCCGTATTACAAACATTTATGCCGGAGCATTATGTGTTAAAATTAGCAGCGGAACAGGATTATGAAACATTTTTCCGTGAAGAAACGGCAATCCGGAAAGCATTACTTTTTCCGCCGTTCTGCAATATTTGTGTAATAGGATTTTCCGGAAAACAAAAAGAAGAAACTGAACTCGGCGCAAAAAAATTTTACGAATGTATGGAAAATATCCGTTCACAAGTACAAGAAAAAATGCCTGTTCGCATTTTAGGACCAGTTCCCTGTATTTATGAAAAAGTCAATAATCAATATCGTTATCAAATTATGATTAAATGCAAAGATACGCCAGTATTCCGGCGATTTATCCGGAATACGCTGGAACAGTCAGCGAAAATTAAAGAAGTAGCAAAAATTCATGTTTATGCAGATATGAATGGCAATGCCAGCACAGGCGCATGATAAAAATTTATTATTGAATGGAAAGGGTGTATATTTTCATGGCAATCAGAAAAATTGTAACAAAAGAAAATCCTGTTCTGCACAGCAAATGCAAACCAGTAGAACGGTTTGACAAAAAATTATGGGAATTGCTTGATGACATGGCAGAAACACTTCATGAAGCGCAGGGAGTAGGTTTAGCAGCTCCGCAAGTGGGGATTCTCCGCAGGGTAGTTGTCATTGAAAGCAGTCAGGGATTGATTGAACTAATTAATCCGGTAATTGTGAAGAAAAGCGGAAAACAGCGTGATGTAGAGGGTTGTTTGTCATGTCCTGACCAATGGGGTTATGTTACTCGTCCGAATAAATGCACAGTGAAAGCCCAGAACCGGAACGGGGAATTTTTCACGTTGTCTCTTGAAGGGTTAGATTGTCGTTGTGCATGTCATGAAGTAGACCATTTAGAAGGAAAACTATTTCTTGAACTTGTTGACGAATTTGTAGAAATTACGGAAGAGGAGGAATAATTTTTTCATGAAGATTGTGTTTATGGGTACACCGGAATTTGCTGTACCTTGTCTGAAGAAATTAGCCACAAATACGGAAGTCTGTGCGGTATTCACGCAGCCGGATAAACCGAACGGGCGGAAAATGAAATTACAGTTTTCCCCTGTGAAAAAAACTGCCCTTGAACATGGTATTTCAGTAATACAGCCGAAATCCCTCAAAAAAGGTGAAGATGCGGAAAAGGCTTTAGAATTTCTGAAAAAAATTCAGCCGGATTGCATTGTTGTTGCGGCTTACGGGCAAATTCTTCCGAAAGAAATTTTAGTACTTCCGAAATATGGGTGTATTAACGTTCATGCATCTTTACTTCCTAAATATCGTGGAGCGGCTCCAATTCAGCATTGTTTGCTTAACGGGGAAACGGAAACAGGCATTACGATTATGCAGATGGCGGAAGGATTAGATACAGGAGATATGCTCATGCAAGAAAGCATTTCCATAGGGGAAAATGAAATTGCGGAAGAATTACATGACCGTCTTGCTCTTCTCGGTGCGGAAATGATTCTTCCGGCGTTGGACGGCTTGCGGAATGGCACACTTAAACCAGAAAAACAGAATGATGCAGAATCTTGTTATGCTTCCATGATACGGAAAGAAATGTCCGCTTTAAATTTTCATCAGCCGGCGAAAGAATTACACAGAATCATTTGTGCCTTAACAGGTTTTACTCGCTTAGGCGGAAAACGTCTGAAAGTGATTCGCAGTCAGATAGAAAATTCAGAAACCACTGCACCAGAGGGAACCGTCATTGATGCAAAGAAAATGATTATTCAATGCGGAGAACAAACCGCTTTACGGTTTATTGAAGTGCAGCTTGAAGGCAGTAAGCGAATGCCTGTCAGTGAATTTCTGAAAGGCAAACGGCTTGAACTTGGTCAGCAGTTAGGCGAATGAGTAACGCAAGAATTACAGCAGTTAATTTGCTGATGAAAACATTTGAAGAAAACGGCTATTCGCATTTATTGCTGAAAAAAATGCTTACTGATGCGGAACTTTCCGTTCAGGAAAAAGCCCTCTGCACGCAATTATATTACGGCGTAGCGGAACGCTTGCTAACTTTGGAATATGCACTGCGTTATTACAGTGAAAAGAAATCGCCGGAAAAATTAGACGTTCCTGTAAAATATATTTTATATTTAGGAATGTATCAAATGAAATACTGTGATAAAATTCCCGACAGTGCCGCCGTAAATGAAAGTGTAAAATTAGCAGGATATTTCCGGAAAAAAAGCGCAGCAGGCTTTATTAACGCCATTCTCCGGAAATTTCAGAGGGCAGAGAAAAAAATTCCTCTAACGGGGAAAAAATATCAGGATAAGCAAATACAATATTCTGTACCGATACCGCTTTTCAGGACAGTGGAACAGGAACACGGGGAACAATTTGCGGAAAATTTTTTTCAGGACAGTTTGAAACCGCCGCCGTGTATTATTCGGGCAAATCCTCTGAAAACGGATACAGAAGCATTACAGGAGCTGAACCCCGTCAGGCAAAGTTATTCAGCGTATGCCTACGCCGTTCAGATAGCCGATATACAACACACAAAAGCATTTCAGAAAGGGTTATTTCATGTACAGGACACAGCCTCGCAACTTTGTTGTCAGATTCTTGCCCCTGAAGCAGGGGAAACAATTCTGGATATGTGTGCCGCCCCGGGAGGGAAAAGTTTCACTATTGCAGAAATTATGCAGAATCAAGGAAAAGTTTATGCTTTTGATTTGCATCCGCAAAGAGTAAATTTAATTCAGGCGGGTGCAGAACGATTAGGGTTGACTTGTGTGCATACCGGAATACAGAATGCGGCACAATATCAACAGGATATTCCGGAAGCGGACAGAATTTTATGTGATGTTCCGTGTTCCGGTTTAGGAGTAATCCGCCGGAAGCCGGAAATTAAATATAAACTTCTGGAAAGTTTTGCCTCACTTCCTGAACTGCAGTATCAGATTTTAGAAAATTCAGCGAATTATCTCAAATCAGGCGGTACATTAGTTTATTCCACTTGTACTGTACTAAAACGAGAAAATGAAGAAGTGGTGCAAAAATTTCTGGAACATCATCCGGAATTTACCCCTGTACCGCTGAAGGAGTTCAGCAAAGAAACCGCATGGATGACTTTTTCGCCGGAATACGCCGGATGTGACGGATTTTTCGTTGCAAGGCTACGAAGAAAGGCAGAGTGATGAACATGCAGGATATTCTTTCTATGAATCTGGAACAAATACAGGAAGCCGTGCAGAAACTGCACGAACCAAAATACCGTGCTAATCAAATTTATCATTGGCTGCACGTCCGGAAAGTGACTGATTTTGATGAAATGACAGATTTATCTTCAACATTTCGTACAAAATTAAAAGAAAATTTTTGTATAAAAAGACTATTTATTGCAAAAAGGCTTGCATCTTGTATTGATGATACGGTAAAATATGTATATCAGCTTTCTGACGGGCAACATGTAGAAACCGTACTCATGCATTATCAGCACGGCTGGCGGTTATGCATTTCCACGCAGGTCGGCTGTAAAATGGGCTGTCAGTTCTGTGCATCAACAATTGCGGGTTATGTCCGGAATTTAACCGTTTCTGAAATGCTGCTTCAGATTGATGAAACGGAACGTGATGCCAGAATAACAATTTCCGGATTAGTGTTAATGGGAATTGGCGAACCCTTAGATAATTTTGAAAATGTAATGCAATTTTTAGAAATTCTTTCTGACCCGAAAGGCAGAACCATGAGTTTACGGCATGTGACCATTTCCACATGTGGAATTATTCCCCGTATACGGGAACTTGCGGAAAAGAAAACAGGCTTGACGCTTGCGATTTCTCTGCATAATCCAGATAATTCCGGAAGAAGTCAGCTTATGCCGATTAACAGGAAATACCCCTTAGCAGAACTAATGGAAGCCTGTCAGGATTATTTCGCACTTACCGGAAGGCGTGTCACTTATGAATACGCTATAATAGAAGGGGAAAATGACAGCATACAAGATGCGAAAAAATTAGCTGAATTATTAAAACATCAACATGCACATGTGAATCTGATTCCCGTGAATGCGATTAAAGAGCGAAAATTTCACGCTACCCGTCAGGCAGCGCAGAAATTTATGCATTATTTAGAAGAATTAGGCATTCATGCCACAGTCCGCCGAACACTTGGCAGTGATATTGAGGCGGCATGTGGGCAGCTTCGGCATGAAGCAGATACACAGCACTGAAAGAAAGCGAGGTATGATTAGGATTGCGATGTGCAACCGCAACAGATGTCGGATTGATTCGTGATGAAAATCAAGATGAAGTATTGGCAAAAGAATATCAAGGCTGTATTCTTGCCGCCGTTTGTGACGGAATGGGCGGAGAAAACAGCGGCAGTCAGGCGAGTCAACTGGCAATTCGGGAAATATTCGACCATTTTTCCGCCGGGTATCAGCAGAACATAGATGCGGAGGCACTCCGTTCACTTCTGCTTTCTTCGGTATCGGCGGCAAATACGGTGATTTATTCCACAGCGAGAATGAATTATCAAAGTTACGGAATGGGAACAACTTGTGTAATGGCATTTGCGGAAGAGGGCTGGCTTTCTATTGTAAATGTCGGTGACAGCAGGGCATATTTAATTGAAGACGGGCAGATGCGGCAAATTACCAACGACCACACAGTCGTCAACATGCTGTATCAGCAAGGCAGAATTGAATGGGAAGAAATGGAAAGTCACCCGCAACGGAATGTATTGACAAGGGCTGTCGGTGTAGAAAGAATTGTCCGACCGGATTATTATCACATTCCTTGTCAGGAAGATTTCAAATTATTATTATGTTCAGACGGATTATCAAGTTATTGTTCAGAAAGAGAGATACTGGAAATTATGCAGAGTAGTACATTTACTGCAATGCCGCAAAATCTGGTAAATCTGGCATTATCAAAAGGCGGCAGGGATAACATTTCCCTGGCAATTATCACCAATTGATAAAAATAAATTTTCAAATCAATATGGAGGCACAACGAATGGATAAGTACATTGGGAAAAAATTAGACGGCAGGTATGAAATTACCGAGCTAATCGGTGTAGGAGGCATGGCAGATGTCTATAAGGCGACAGACATTATTGACAACAAAATTGTTGCGGTCAAAATTCTGAAAACAGCCTATGCGGAAAATGAAGAATTTCTCCGCCGTTTCCGGAATGAATCAAGAATGGTGGCAGCATTGTCACATCCGAACATCGTCAAAGTGTATGATGTAGGATTTTCGGACAAATTGCAATTTATTGTCATGGAATATATTGACGGCATTACGCTGAAAGAATATATGGAAAATGAAAAAGTGCTGACATGGAAAGATTCTGTGCATTTTATTATACAGGTACTTCGGGCATTACAGCACGCACATGACAAAAGAATTGTTCACAGGGATATTAAACCGCAGAATATTATGCTGTTTACGGACGGAACAATTAAAGTCATGGATTTCGGGATTGCGAAATCTGCACGGGAACAGGCATACACGGCGACTGACCAAGCAATTGGCACAGTGTATTATATTAGTCCGGAGCAGGCAAGAGGGGAAGAAGTAGACGAAAAGAGCGATATTTATTCTGTCGGCGTGATGTTTTATGAAATGCTGACAGGGCAGAAGCCTTTTGACGCAGACAAACCCGTATCAATAGCGGTAATGCATATTAATAATGCACCACGCCGCCCACGGGCATTGAATGCAGATATTCCATCAGGTTTGGAAGAAATTATTCTCCGTGCCATGGAAAAAGACCCGGAAGACCGTTATCAGACAGCGGCAGACATGATTAAAGACATTGAAAGTTTCAGAAGTAATCCGAATATGACATTCGGATATTATGAAGAAGTGTCAGAAAGTTCTTCTAATGACAAGGAAGAAACAGAATATCATGCAGCTGTTTCTGATGATGACGAATACGACGATGAAGAATATGATGACGATGAATATGAAGAAAACGATGATGACGAAGATGAAGACGATGACGACGGCGATGATGACGATGATGACGACGACGATGATGATGATGAAGGAGAATCCCGTTCTTTATTCATTCCGGTAATGACCGCCGTAACAATTGCCTTTATCGTTGTGGCAGTGTTCTTTATTTTGTGGTTAGTGAAAGGCGTAATTGACGGAAACGGACAGCCGACAAAGTACGAAATGCCGAATTTAGTCGGTATGGATTACTATGAAGCCAAAGATGCCTACACGTATTTAGACATTCAGATTAACGAAACGGAAAATTCCACTTATGAAAAAGATGTGATTTATTTCCAGGATGTCGCTGTTGGTGACACAATTTCTCAAGGACAGACGGTTTACGTTAATGTTTCCTTAGGAATCAACATGGTAGAAGTTCCTGATGTCAAGAACTATCACTATGAATACGCAAAGAAAACGCTTGAACAGGAAGATTTCGTTGTTGAACAGAAATATGAAATGAGTTCTGAAGGCATAGAAGCATCTAAAGTTATCCGTACAGAACCGGCAGCTGGTGAAATGGTTGAATCTGGTGCAACAATTATTATTTTCATCAGCCGTGGTGTGGAAGATGAATCTGTAGAAATTCAGAATTTAGTTGGTGCAGATTTAGACCATGCGCAGCAAGTCTGTGATTATTACGGTTTAGTGCTTAAAACACAGGAAGCACCTTCTACAGAACCAGCGAATACGGTTATTGCACAAAGCATTGAACCAGGGCAGCTTGTTCCGGCAGGAACGGAAATTACTGTAACCTACAGTAATGGACAAGACCCAACCGGCGTAGTTCCTTTCTCTTTGACATTACCGGAAAATGCATCAGGGCGTTTTGTATTAGACTTCCTTGACAGCAACGGCACAACAATTGCTTACAGCAGCACAATTAACGCTGCATTCTCCAGCGGAACGGTGAATACTCCGGTTTCCGGCACAGGTTCACAGCAGATTGTGGTTATTTTGAGTAACTATGCAACGAATCAGCAAGCTGAATTAGGTGTATATAATTTTGACTTTGCCGGAATTTCTTACAGCGTAGTCCGTCAGGATATTCAAGGCGCATTTGAAGCCGTAGGCGGTATCAGCCAGCCGACAACAGAAAGTGAAGAAGTACCTGTAACAGATCCGATAATTGCGACTGCACCGCCAGATCAAGAACCTGTTCCATCTGATTTCAGTTTTGAAACAGCACCTGACCCGATTGTAGAAGACCCTTCTGAAGATGATATTTTTGCAACAACAAGTACAGAAACTAATTCAGAAGGAAATCAGGATGTAGATAATCCTGATGAAACTGCTCCGGCAGTAGAATGACAGGGGATAACATTCCGGAAGCATACAGAATCATGAAATCCGTTAGGGGACTCTACACGGTAGTGTCCCCTGATGGCATTCTTCAGGAATGTTCCGCAAGGGGAGTTCTTCGCAAAAGAGGACAGGAACCCTATGTCGGGGACTGGGTAAAAGTAGAAGAAAATGTGATTACGGAACTGTTTCCGAGAAAAAATGAAATCATTCGTCCGCCGCTTGCGAATTTAGACCAATTATGTTTTGTTGTTTCTATGTGTGAACCACAGCCGAATGTGCGTTTATTAGATAAATTCATTGCTGTAGCCGTGTATAAAAATATTCAGCCGTTGTTATTTTTAACGAAAATTGATTTATCGGCTTATCAGGAAATTTATGAATTATATCAGTCTGTTGGCGTTCCGGTTTTCCTGATTGATTACCAGAATCCGGAAAGTTTAGCAGCAGTGAAAAAAGCGTTTCAGCATAAAGTGAGTGCTTTAACCGGAAACAGCGGTGCAGGGAAATCCACTTTATTGAATGCATTATATCCTGATTTATCTATTCCAACGGGGGAAATCAGTCAGAAATTAGGACGTGGAAAGCATACAACAAGACATGCGCAGCTTTATGCTTTAGAAAATGGCGGATATATTGCAGATACACCAGGATTTTCGACGTTCGAAACAATGCGTTATGCGGTCATTCGGAAAGAAGAACTTGCGGATTGTTTTCTTGAATTTGGGGAATATCAGCATCAGTGCCAGTTCCACGACTGTTCGCACACTTGCGAAAAGGGTTGTGCAGTGTTAGAGGCGGTGAAAGAAGGGAAAATTCCGTTAAGCCGTCATCAGAGTTATTGTGAAATGTACGCTGAAGCGAAACAAATTAAGGAGTGGGAAACATGAGTGGGAAATTATACTGTACAATTATTGCTGGCGGAGATGTTCAGGAAAAAATTGATTTACACGATAGGGAAAAGCAATTGCTTATTTGCGCAGACGGGGGATATTTTCATGCATTGGAGCAAGGCATTGAACCAGATGTGTTAATGGGTGATTTTGATTCTTACACAGGGAAACTTCCGGAAAAAGTGAATATCATTCGTTATCCGGAAGAAAAAGATTTTTCTGATACATGGGCGGCTGTTCAGTATGGAAAAGAACAGGGAGCGGAAATTTTTGAACTTTACGGCGGCTGTGGCGGAGAACGATTTGACCATACAATCGCTAATTTGCAAGTTATGTGTGCATTGGCAAAAGAGCATTTGCAGGCGGTCATGTTTTACCAGAATCAGAAATTAGTGACATTAAGTGCAGGGGAAACATTTTCCGTTCCGGCAGAAAAATTTCCGGAATTTTCTGTTTTTGCGTTGTCGGACGTTTGCAGAGGGGTAAGCATTACCAAAGCGAAATATAAATTACACAATGCAGAATTAACGAATCAATTTCCTTTAGGGTTAAGCAATAGTTGTCAGGGAAATGCAGAAATTTCTGTTCAGGAAGGAGAAATTCTGTTAGTCCTGAGAAAAAAATAATTTGTCACACTCCGGAAAATTCTGCATAAAGTGTAATATACTGAATGCAGGAGGTACTGAACAATGAAAATTGTTGTGATTAAAAGCCCGAAATTTTTAGCAGGTGTATTGCGTTTAATGTTTCACATCAAGAAAGAAACGCCGACAGAATGAACAAAGGCGGATTCAGGAGAATGCAGAAGCATTTCTCCTGATTTTTCTGCATAGAATATAACAAAATGCTGAAAGGAGTTTATAGAAATGCAGGAAGAAGTGATTCTTGAAATTCCGCAGCAAGACGAAAATCAGGATTCTGCGGAATGGCAGCCGCCTGTTTTACGGAAAGAACCAATTCCGGAAAAGAAATTACAAAGTTGTGCAGATGTATTTTTCGTGCAATATTTAATTTGCATTATTTTGCTGACAATAATATTTTCTGTAAAATTATGGGACGAGCAAAGTTTTCAAAACGTGGTAAATCAATTTTCAGAACAGATTCACAAGCCGTCTGAAATTTGGGTATTATCATTGATTGAATGGGTGAAACAACTTTGGAATTGAACATCGGGCAATTACATATTGTCATTAATTTTAGCTTTCCAATGATTTTAGCGTGGATATTTCTGCAAAAAGATGCTGAATTAATTAAACAAATATTAGCCGTAAGTATGATTCATGAAACGGGTCACGGGCTTGCCATGTGCCTGACGAAAGCAGGAATACGGGAAATTCGCTTTTACGCCGCCGGAATCCGTATGCAGACGAATGCTTATTTATTAAGTACAGGGAAAATATTAGCCGTTTATTTAAGCGGACCAGTAATGAATTTATGTTTTGCCTTGTTATTCTGGAAAATGAATCAGTTTGTCGCTATATTGCATTTATGGACGGGAATATTTAATTTATTGCCGTATCGAGTGCTTGACGGCGGTGCAGCGTGGGAAAATTTTTTCGAAATGAAAACAGAATGGTTAGACATCAGAAAAAAATTTTGTCTGATTTTGTCAATGGCAATCCTATTTTTGTTATTTTTCCGGCATATTCAGAATCTGGCACTATATTTGATGATAATTTATTTGACTTTTTGTGAAATTTCGGTTGACAAACTGTGAAATTTATGGTAAAATGAAAAAGAATGAAAACGGATGTGGTATTTTCAAGAAAGGGAGAAGTTTCAAATGGGGGCAGTCACAGTAAAAACAATATTTTATGTTTTAATGATTATGATCAGCGGAGGAATATTTTTATATACAGTGCTTGCAGGGGGCTTGACATGGATGAAAGCATCTTGTTCAGGAATTTTGCAGTTTCATAAAATTTTCCCTCGTGTGGCGTACTGGTGTTATTATGGAATTATGCTGATTAGTTTAAGTTTTTCGATGCTGAATTTTATTCATGTGCGCAGTTTAGAAAACGAAATGCAGGAAAATATGCAATATGAACAGACAATGACAGAATCTGAATTATCACCGGAAGAAGAAACACAGGAATATATTTTGAAAATATATCGCTATCGGCAGAACGGCTTTTTTTACTTGTTCATGGCAATGCTGTGGTTTTCTATAATTATGATGGGAACGGGATTTATTACGGCGAAAGGCTATTATCCTATGGGCGCACAAAAGCCGAAAGAAATGATTATCGAATCTAAAGAGGGGAAATTACAGTTTTACTTGTTGCCCGTGAAAATAGGAGGAGTGAATAAACCGCTTATGGAATTGAAAGATACTCCTGAAAACCGGAAACAATTTGCTTCACTGTTCCGGAAAAGAAAATCTGTGAAAGGGAAAAGATATGCTTCATGAAAAATTAACAGCTCATTTGCTGGAAGTGCAGAAGCCGGCAAGATATACGGGCGGTGAAATCGGACAAGTCGTGAAAAATCCTGAAAAAGTAGATGTTCGGTTTGCGTTTTGTTTTCCGGATATTTATGATATAGGCATGTCGCATTTAGGCATGAAAATATTATATTCCCTGATTAACGAACGGGAAAATTATTGGTGTGAACGAGTATTTGCACCGTGGACGGACATGGAAGAAATCATGCGCAAAGAGGGAATATTATTATATGCATTGGAAAGCGGTGACGAAATCCGAAATTTTGATTTTGTCGGGTTTACTTTGCAATATGAAATGTCTTATACTAATATTTTAAATATGTTAGATTTAGCCGGCATTCCGATATGGCAGAAAGAACGGGGAGAAAGAATTTTTCCTTTAGTGGTTGCCGGCGGACCCTGTGCATGTAATCCTGAACCGCTTGCGGAATTTTTCGATTTGTTTATTTTAGGGGAAGGGGAAGAAGTAAATTTAGAACTAATGGATTTATATCACCGAATGCGTGAAAACGGGGCGACACGTTCGGAATTTTTGAAAAAAGCAGCCGGAATTGAAGGAATTTATGTTCCGTCGCTTTATGAAGTAACTTATCATGAAGACGGAACAATTGAAAATATTATGCCACATGACGGCGCACCGGAAAAAATCCGGAAAAGAGTAATTCCGGAAATGAATCAGGCATATTATCCGGAAAAAGTAGTTATTCCGTTTATTGAACCAGTGCATGACCGAATTTCCGTTGAAGTGCTGAGGGGTTGCATAAGGGGCTGCCGGTTTTGTCAGGCGGGGTTTTTATACAGACCATTTCGGGAAAAATCAACGGAAACGATTTGTAAACAAGGAATACGCCTTTGTGAAAATTCCGGCTATGATGAATTATCATTATCTTCATTAAGCACGAGTGACCATTCACAAATAGAAACAATTTTAGACCAATTGCTAAATTATACAGAAAAAGAACATATTCATTTGTCACTGCCGTCATTGCGAATTGATAATTTTTCTCAATCGGTTCTGGAAAAAATTACAACAATCCGGAAAAGTGGTTTGACTTTTGCGCCAGAAGCCGGAACACAGCGTTTAAGAGATGTCATTAATAAAAATATCACGGAAGAAGAAGTTTTACGAACATGTAAAATTGCTTTTGAAGGCGGTTATACAATGGTAAAATTATATTTCATGATGGGACTGCCGACAGAAACAGATGAAGATATTATTGGAATTGCTGAACTGGCACAAAAAATTGTAGATTTATTTTACAGTATGCCGGGACGGGCGAAAGGAAAATTGCAAATTTCTATCAGTACAGCGACATTTGTTCCGAAACCGTTCACGCCGTTTGAATTTGAACCGCAAGCGGAAAAAGCAGAAATTTTAAGAAAACAGCAATTATTGAAAAATGCGATTCAGTCGAAAAAAATTAAAACCAGTATGCATATTTCAGATGTCAGTCAAATGGAAGCAGTTTTAGCAAGAGGTGACAGGCGGTTATGTGCTGTACTTGCAGAGGCGTGGAAAAACGGCTGCCGTTTAGATAGCTGGGAAGAATGTTTTCAGGCGGAAAAATGGTATGATGCGTTTAAAACATGTCACCTTGACCCGGCATTTTATGCGAACCGGAAAAGAAGTTATGATGAAATTATGCCGTGGCAGCATATTGATTATTTGATTTCTAAATCGTTTTTCATTCGGGAAAATCAAAAAGCCCATGCCGGACAAGTTACGCCGTCATGCCGTCAGAAATGTTCTGGCTGTGGGGCGAATCAATGTTTAGGGAGGGCATGTTTTTGAAAGATTACAGAATGATATTCACGAAAACAGGCATGAGTAAATACATTTCCCATTTAGATTTGAATCGTTGTATGTTTCGGGCAATTCGGCGTTCAGGGCTTCCGGCGTGGTATACGGAAGGCTTTCACCCGCATTTGTATTTAATGTTTCCTTTAGCGTTGCCGTTAGGCGTGGAAAGTCTTTGCGAAATTATGGATTTCCGCCTGAATGAAGAACGCCCTGAAAAAGAAATTCTCGAAAAATTAAACGCTGAACTTCCGGAAGGCATTCAGGCATTAACCATTCATGAACCGAAAATGCAGGCGCAGGAAATTATTTCAGCGGAATATCAGCTTTGTTTTCGTTCAGAAATGAATTTACTGCCTTTGTGGGAAAATTTCATGCAACAGCCGGAAATTTTCATTGAAAAGAAAACGAAAAAAGGCATGATACAAATAGACATACATCCGTTAATGAATATTAAGCATATGACTTCCGGAAATCAGAAATTATGTTTGACTCTGCAACTTCCGGCAGGCAGTACACAAAATGTAAATATTCTTACTGTAGCCGAAAAATTTCAAAAGTGCGCATTTCAGGCAATTTCCATAAAAAACATACGCCGGACAAAAATTTTTTCAGAAAATTTTCAAGAATTTTTCTGAAAACACTTGCATTTTTTCTCAAAATATGTTATGATATAAAAGCATTTGAAATCCGTTCCGTTCTCACGCCGGAATGAGAGTTAATGCCGTAAGACATTAAACAGGTTCGTCCTCTGACGGAAACAGCAATAACGCTGAATTTGCTGTAAAATTTACCCGTGTATGAAGAACCGGAAAACTTTAGGAGGAGTTTATTTATGAACGCATTAGAATTAATCAGCAATTCCAGTATGAAGGAAAATGTACCCGCTGTAGAAATCGGCGACACGGTCAAGGTACATGTCAGAATCAAGGAAGGCGAAAAAAGTCGTATTCAGGTATTTGAAGGAACGGTTATCGCCAAGAAACACGGTGGAATCAGTGAAACATTCACAGTCAGAAGAGTTGCACATGGCTGTGGAATTGAACGTGTTTTCCCTGTGCATTCTCCCGCTGTGGACAAAGTTGAATTAGTCCGCCATGGTAAAGTACGCCGTGCAAAACTGTATTATTTACGTGACAGAGTGGGCAAGGCAGCAAAGGTAAAAGAAAAACTGGTATAATGCGCATCCGGCAGAATAAAAGTTGCCGTATGGCTGCTTTTGTTCTGCATTCGGCAAAGGGGACAACATGTCCCTTTTTTGCATATTTCAAGCGTTTTGACTAATGAGGTGAAACAATGGAATCAGAAGAATTAACAGAAAATCCGGAAGAAGAAACACCGGAGGAAGAAACGTCAGAACAAGGAAAGAAGAAGAAAAAGAAAAAAACCAAGGAAGAACTATTCAATGACGTGGTAGAAATTCTTGAAACTATGTTGGTTTCCGTGTTTGTTGTCCTGATGCTGTTCACGTATCTGATTCGTCCGGTTACTGTTGACGGGCATTCAATGGTGCCGACACTTCAAGATAAAGATAGTCTGGTTATGCGAAGGATTTTATATCAACCGCATCAGGGGGACGTTGTCGTTGTCAGCAATTATGCCGGGCATGTTCTGGACAGTACAGGAAATGTTATTGACAGCGGTTCATCACTGAATGAAATTTTAATTAAGCGAGTGATTGCCGTTGCAGGGCAAACTGTTGACATTCGAACGGACGAAGGGAAAGTATACGTTGACGGGGAAGCACTTGACGAACCTTATGTCAATGAGCCGACGTTAATTGATGATGGGGCATTTTCCTATCCGATTACCGTTCCGGAAGGATATATATTTGTTATGGGAGATAACCGGAATCATTCAACAGACAGCCGGAATGCCCATGTAGGGTTAATTGCGGAAGAAGATGTTTTAGGAAACGCCTTTTTCCGTTGGAAATCGACAGAAACGGACGAAACCGGAAACGAAGTTGCTTCATTTGATACAATCGGGTTTATTCATTGATTGTACGGAGCAGAAACAATGAAAGAATATATACGTTTTTCCCGAAATCGCAAATTAAACCGGTTCATTGGGGAAGCAGTGGACATTCTGAGTGCGGCAATGGTTCCTATTTTTCTGATGATTTTGTTATTTACCTATGTTTTTCGTGTAGCGATTGTGCAAGGAGATTCCATGCTGCCGACATTGCAGAATGAAGACAGATTATTAGTTTTTCAACTTCAATCGAGACCGCATAACGGGGAAATTATTGTCATCAATGCGGAAAGTGCTGCATTGATTGCGGAAAACGGTTCATTATACATGGCAGACGGCTTGCATAAAAGCATTGTCAAGCGGGTGGTTGCCGTAGGCGGTCAGACACTTGACATTCATTCAGAAGAAGGAATTGTTTACATTAACGGCGAACCGCAGGAAGAATTATACACGAACACAATTACACAATTGCCGGCTTTAGGCAATGCATTCGGCTATCCGTTTACCATTCCGGAAGGATATGTATTTGTTATGGGAGATAATCGGGATATTTCTTTAGACAGCAGATATGTGAATGTTGGGCTTGTTCCGGAAGAAGACATTGAAGGAACAGTTTTATTAAGATTATACCCGTTGGAAAAACTCGGCACAGTGCAATGAACATAAGGAGCATTTATGGCTGAAGAACAAAAAATTCAAATTGGCAATATTCAATGGTTTCCTGGGCATATGACCAAAACAAAACGAATGATTCAGGCGAATCTTTCGCTTGTGGACGGCGTTGTTTCCGTGTTAGATGCCCGTATTCCGGTAAGTAGTTGTAATCCGGATTTAACGGAATTATTTCAGAATAAGCCGTTCATGATGTTGCTGAATAAAGCAGATATGGCTGACCAGACAATTACCAGTCAATGGGTGCAGTATTACCGGAAGAAAAATATTCCTGCTATGGCAATGGATTGTCTCAGCGGAAAAGGAGCGAAACAGTTTACTTCTGTCATTCGGGAACAGTTGCTGAAAGATTTACTGGAAAAGCGTAAACAAGCCGGAATGACAGGCAGACCAGTTCGGCTGATGATTGTTGGCATTCCGAATGTTGGAAAATCTTCTTTTATTAATAAAATGGCGAAATCTAAACGGGCAAAAGTAGAAGACCGCCCAGGAGTAACCAGAACGAAACAATGGGTGAAAGTCGATGAACAAATGGAATTTTTAGACATGCCGGGCGTTTTAGCTCCGAAATTAGACGACCAGCAAGTTGCCTTGCGGTTAGCTTTTACGGGGGCAATCCGTGACCAGATTTTAGACACGGAAACGTTAGCCATGCTGCTTTTGGAATATCTTCATGAACGATATCCGGAAGCATTAAAAATTCGCTATAAATTAGAAACGGAAAAAACAAGAGGTGATGAACTTCTTGAGGAAGTCGGCAGGAAAAGAGGCATGTTGCTTTCCGGAGGGATTGTGAATACAGAACGGGCAGCAATTACTGTTTTAGATGATTTCCGTTCAGCGAAATTAGGGAAAATCACTTTAGAAAAACCATAATTCAGGAGAATTGACCATGAAAGAAGAAACATTTCTCCGCCGGAAGTCGTTGCCGGATTTCGACCAGCAATTCAGGAAAGAATATAAACTTCTTTGTGGAGTAGATGAAGCCGGAAGAGGACCTCTTGCCGGAGATGTTTACGCCGCAGCGGTAATTCTTCCGGAGGGGTGTATTTTAGAAGGACTTGACGACAGCAAGAAAATTTCAGAACACAAACGGGAAAAATTATACGAAAAAATTAAAGAAAAAGCGATTTGCTGGAGCGTTGCCACAGCAAGCATTGAAGAAATTGAAAAATATAATATTTTAAAAGCATCTATGTTAGCCATGAAACGTGCTGTAGAGGCTTTAACGCAGCAACCGGATTATGTGCTTGTGGACGGGAACAGACTGCCGGAATTATCCATGTCAGCGGAATGCCTTGTGAAAGGCGATGCCCGTTCGGCATCAATTGCAGCAGCGTCTGTTTTAGCGAAAGTTTCCCGTGACAAATATATGACCGAACAGGCGAAACTTTATCCGCAGTATCATTTTGAAAAGCACAAAGGCTACGGAACGGAAGAACACAGAAAATTATTATTACAATATGGTGCTTGTCCGCTTCACCGTCCGTCTTTCCTGAAGAAAATATTATGACACCAGCAGAAACAGGAAAA
Source organism: uncultured Clostridia bacterium (assembly GCA_947589035.1). Lineage (GTDB taxonomy): Bacteria > Bacillota > Clostridia > Oscillospirales > Ruminococcaceae > UBA3855. Next base: position 28,615 of record CANPYZ010000020.1, read on the forward strand.
ATGGGAGAAAATGCCGTCAGTGAATATCTGAAATCTTCAGGGTATCAGATTCTTGACCGGAATTTCCGCATTCGGGGCGGTGAAATTGATATAATCGCCAGTCATGGTGAAGAACTTTGTTTTGTGGAAGTGAAAACAAGAAAACTCACTTCCTGGGAATCGGGTTCAGAAGCGGTAGACAGCCGGAAACAGAAATTATTAATTCGTGCGGCGTATCGTTACATGGAAAAGAAAAATCTTTCAGAAGAAGATTGGTATATCCGGTATGACATCGCAGAAGTTACTACATTACATGACAAGGTGATGGAAATCAATTATCAGGAAAATGCTTTTGATGAAACGGATTTTTTTGATAATGATTAAAATTTGTGCATTATGAAAGGGTGGTCATATGTACTATAAAAGTACACGAGACAGCAGTTTGCAGGTAACCAGTGCGACTGCCATTGCGCAAGGAATTTCAGCAGATGGGGGATTATTTATTCCGTCGGAAATTCCGAAAATTTCTATGGAAGAATTGCAATCGCTGATGGAAATGAATTATCAGGAACGGGCGAATGTTGTATTCGGGAAATTTCTGACAGATTTCACGCCGGAAGAAATTGCTTACTGCACTTCTCATGCGTACAGCGTGAAAAATTTTGAAACGGAGCAGATTGCTGAATTAACGAAAGCCTTTGATGAAGCGAATATTCTGGAATTATGGCATGGTCCTACATGTGCATTTAAAGATATGGCATTGCAGATTCTGCCTTATTTGCTGACAACATCGCTGAAAAAGAACGGCGAAGACAAGAAAGTAGTCATTTTAGTAGCTACTTCAGGGGATACCGGAAAAGCCGCTTTAGAAGGATTTAAAGATGTTCCGGACACGGAAATTATGGTATTTTACCCTGAACAGGGCGTTTCCACTATGCAGAAACGGCAAATGGCAACGCAGGAAGGCGGAAATGTAACAGTTTGCGCCTTGAAAGGCAATTTCGACGACTGCCAGAACGGTGTGAAGAAAATTTTCACGGACAAGAACGTGAAAGAAAAACTTGCCGCAGCCGGAAAAATGTTTTCCAGTGCCAATTCAATTAACTGGGGCAGACTTGCACCGCAAATTGTTTATTATGTTTCTGCCTATGTAGAAATGGCAAAACGTGGGGAAATTACTTTCGGCGATGTCATTAACGTCGTTGTGCCGACGGGGAATTTCGGGAATATTTTAGCGGCGTACTATGCGAAAAATATGGGCGTGCCGATTGGGAAATTAATTTGTGCGTCTAATATTAATAAAGTATTGACGGACTTTATTGAAACGGGAACGTATGACAGAAACCGTGAATTTTATGCGACATGTTCGCCTTCTATGGATATTTTAATTTCGAGTAATTTGGAAAGACTGCTGTATTTGCTGACAGACGGCGACGACAAACAGATTCAGGAATGGTTCGGTAAACTCAGCACGGAAGGCAAATATACTGTTACAGAAGAAGTGAAAGCAAAACTACAGAAAGATTTTGTCGGCGGATTCTGTGATGATGCGGAAACGAAAAAAACAATTCATGATTTTCAAGAAAAATATCACTATACTTGTGATACGCATACTGCCGTTGCGGTGAAAGTTTATTTAGATTATCTGGAAAAAACCAATGATAAAACAAAAACGTTAATTGCCTCTACCGCAAGCCCCTACAAATTCAGCGCAAGTGTTTTAGAAGCGATTGAAGGGAAACGTTCTGAAGCAGATGAATATGAACAAGTTGCACATCTGGCAGAAGTTTCAGGGTTACCCGTTCCGCAGTCTTTAGCTGACCTGAAGAATAAACCCGTTCGTTTTTCAGAAGTTATCGAAAAAGAAGCTATGGAAGATTATGTGCTGAATAAATTAGGCATTACGGAATAATTCATGAGTTTATTTGTGATAGGGGACACGCATTTGTCATTTGGTGTTCCTGAAAAATCTATGGAAATTTTTCAGGGTTGGAAAGATTATGAATCCCGACTGGAAAAGAACTGGAAAAAGTTAATTCAGCCGGAAGACACGGTTATTCTTGCCGGAGATATTTCATGGGGAATGACTTTACAAGAAGCGGAACCGGATTTTCGGTTTATTGATTGTTTACCCGGGGAGAAAATTATTCTCAAAGGCAATCATGATTATTGGTGGAACTCGATGAAAAAAATGACAGATTTTTTTCAGGAAAAAAATTTCAAGACTTTGCATATTTTGCATAATAATTGTTATGCATATAAAAATTTTGGTATATGTGGAACAAGAGGTTGGGTAAACATGCCCGACGAACACGCAGAAGATAAAGTATTAGCCAGAGAACAACAAAGGCTTCGAGTTTCTTTGCAAGCCGCAAAAAGTCAAAATTTAGTGCCGATTGTTTTTCTGCATTATCCGCCGATATTCGGCAGCAGCCGGAATGAATTGATGCTGGAAGTTTTGCATGAATTTTCCGTAAAAGATTGTTATTACGGACATTTGCACGGGAAAATTCATGCGAAAGCAGTGGAAGGCGTGCAGGAAGGGGTTTGTTACCACTTAATTTCTGGTGATTATTTACAGTTTATTCCCGAAAAAATTCTATGATTTGTGAGAAAAATAGAAGTCTGAAAAATCTATAGAAAAAATTCCGCAGATATGTTATAATTGTATATGCAGTGACTTTGCTGCTAATTAAGTGAACTATTTAATTTTGGAGGATTCAGTAATGAGTTTGAAATCAACAACAAGAACAGAAGTAAATACCGTAGAAATGGTGTTTGAAGTCAACGCAGAAGAATTTGAAGCTGCTGTAGAAAGAGCTTATCAGAGAGCAAGAAAGAGAATTTCTCTTCCTGGTTTCCGTAAAGGAAAAGTCAGCCGTAAAATTGCAGAAACGTATATGGGACAGGGTGCATTTTATGAAGATGCAATGAATTTGCTGATTAATCAGGAATTGCCGGCTGCATTGCAGGAGGCAGACTTTGAACTGGTAGACACGCCGCAGGTAAGCGCAGAAAAAATCAGTAAAGAAGAAGGCGCAACATTCAAGGCAATCTGCATTACCAAGCCCGTAGTAGAAATTAACGACTACAAAGGAATCAAGGCTTCCAAAACAGTGAAAGAAGTCACTGATGCGGATGTTGATTCACAGCTTAACATACTCCGTCAGAGAAATGCAAGATTAGTTTCTGTAGATGACAGACCCGCACAAATGGGTGATGAAGCGAATATTGATTTTGAAGGCTATTTCGGTGACCAGGCGTTTGAAGGCGGAAAGGGCGATAGTTTCCCACTTCGTTTAGGCAGCGGGCAATTTATTCCTGGGTTTGAAGACCAGATTGTCGGAAAAACAATCGGTGAAGAATTTGAAGTCAAGGTAACTTTCCCTGAAAATTACCAAATGAAAGAATACGCCGGAAAAGAAGCTGTATTCAAATGCAAGCTGAACGGCATTACTGTAGAAGAACTTCCTGAAGCAGATGATGAATTTATTCAGGATACAACAGAATTTGAAACGCTGGAAGAATACAAGAAAAACACCAGAGAAACTTTAGAAAAGAATGCTGTACGTGATGCAGAAATTGACTTTGACAATGCAATTATGGAAGCATTAATTGCGAAAGTAGATGTTCCTGTGCCGAATTGCATGTATGAACACAGAATTGATGACTTAGTGCGCAATTTTGAAAATATGCTGTCACAGCAGGGCATGTCTTTAGATTTGTATCTCCAGTATACCGGCATGGATATGAATGATTTACGTGAACAGAATTATGACCGTGCAGTGAATGAAGTCAAATTAAGACTTGCATTAGAAAAAATTGCAGAACTGGAAAATATTCAGATTTCTGAAGAAGAAGTTGACGAAAGTCTGAAAGATTTAGTAGAATCCAGCCATCTGCCATTAGCAGAAGTAAAACGCCGTCTGCCCATGCAGGATTACATTACAGATATGCGTGTAACGAAAGCCTTGGAACTGGTCAAGGAAAATGCTGATTTAACAGAAGAAACAACTACAGAAGAAACTTCTGCTGAAGAATCCGCAGAATAACCAAGCAACTCTGGCATGATGAGTGGGCAAGCAATTGTTCACTCATGCCTTGTTTACTGGAAAGGAGATTTTTTTGATGGAGTATGTAAAAAATGATGCACTGGTGCCTTATGTCGTAGAGCAGACGAGCAGAGGGGAACGGTCATATGATATTTTTTCCCGTTTGCTGAATGACAGAATTATCATGCTTTGCGACCAGGTCACCGACACCACAGCAAGCCTTGTTGTTGCGCAGCTTTTATATTTGGAAAGTCAAGACACAGAAAAAGACATTTCCTTGTATATCAACAGCCCGGGAGGGTCAATTACTGCCGGAATGGCAATTTACGACACAATGCAGTATATTAAATGTGATGTTTCTACGATTTGTATTGGCATGGCGGCTTCTATGGGAGCATTTCTGTTGACTGCCGGAGCAGCCGGAAAGCGTTTTGCCCTTCCGAACAGTGAAATTATGATTCATCAGCCGTTAATCGGCGGCGGCGGTCTTTCCGGACAGTGTACAGATATTAAAATACACACAGACCATTTAGTCAGAACCCGTCAGAAAATGAATGAAATGCTTTCCAAACACACAGGGCAGCCGTTGGAAAAAATTGAACAAGATACAGAACGGGATAATTACATGACAGCGGAAGAAGCACAGGCATATGGACTGATTGACAAAGTAATCGAAAAGAGATAATTTGCATACAAAAGTAAAGGGATAAGAGGACTATGGCAGAATTTAATTCTTATAAAACATGTAATTTCTGTGGCAAAGGTGAAGACAAAGTCATGAGTATGTTTTCATCAGGGATTTATAACATTTGTGACGAATGTGTCTGCACTTGTTACAACATGATTTACGGACCGGCTTCCGGTCAGCAGAAAAATAATACTTCTTCTGACAGAAACCGGAAAGAAAAAGATAAGAAGAAAAAAACGAATGCTTCAATGAAACTGTTAAAACCGGCAGAAATTAAAAATATTCTTGACCAATATGTTGTTGGACAGGACAGAGCGAAAATTTCCCTTGCTGTTTCTGTGTATAATCATTACAAACGGATTATGAGTCAGGAAGAAGAAGACAATTCCGGAGTAGAAATTCAGAAAAGTAATGTGCTTTTGTTAGGACCTACTGGTGTAGGGAAAACATTTCTTGCGCAGACACTTGCGAAAATTCTTTCCGTTCCGTTTGCGATTGCTGATGCAACAACGATTACAGAAGCCGGATATGTTGGTGACGACGTGGAAAATGTTCTGCTCCGGTTAATTCAGGCAGCAGATTTTGACATTGAAGCCGCAGAACGAGGAATTATTTACATTGATGAAATTGACAAAATCGCCAGAAAATCGGAAAATACGTCTTTAACTCGTGACGTTTCCGGTGAAGGCGTGCAGCAGTCATTATTAAAAATTATTGAAGGGACAGTTTCCAATGTTCCGCCGCAAGGAGGAAGAAAACACCCGAATCAGGAATGTTTACAAATCAACACGAAAAATATTTTATTTATCTGTGGCGGTGCGTTTGACGGTCTGGAACAGATTATTATGAAACGTACACAGCCTTCCGGCTTAGGATTCGGAGCGGAAGTAACTTCTAAAAAACAAGTAGCGGATAATATTTTCACGAAAGCAATTCCGCAAGATTTAGTTCGTTTTGGAATGGTTCCGGAATTTGTCGGCAGACTTCCGATTATGGCAGTTTTAGATCAGCTTGATGAAGATGCCTTAGTGAATATTCTGACAGAGCCGAAAAATGCATTAGTAAGACAATATGTAAAATTATTCAGTTACGACAATGTAGAACTTTCCGTAGATAAAGATGCACTGAAAGAAATTGCTGCTAAAGCGATTGCCCAGAAAACCGGCGCAAGAGGGTTACGTTCCATTATGGAGAGCATTCTCATGCCGTCTATGTTCCGTCTGCCGAATGAACCAACTATTCGCAAAGTGAGAATCACGAAAGCCTGTGTAACAGAAAATGCTTCCCCTGTATTGACAGATAATCAGGGCAAAGTGGTTCATGCATGGTGATTTTGTCTGAAGCCACACCGGAGCGTGTGGCTTTTTGCACCAATTCAGCCGGAAATTACCGCTTGCAATTCGTCTGAAAATGTAGTATAATAATAGAAAAGCCGTTTTAACACGGCAGGAATGTGAGGTCGAAGTATGCAGGAAAAAAAGAGAACTAATGAAAAGCTGCCAACTGTACCAATGCGGGGAACTGTAGCGTTTCCGCATATGATGATACATTTTGATGTTGCAAGAACGATGTCTGTCCGTGCTGTAGAATATGCAATGCTGCATGACAGAAAACTTTTTCTGACTGCACAGAAAGATGTATTTGACGAACATCCGGAGCAGAAAAATTTATATCAGATTGGTGTTGTTGCGGAAATCAAGCAGACACTGACGCAGGAAGACGTGACAAGAATCCTTGTGGAAGGTTGTTATCGGGCGAAAATGAAGAAAATGGAAAAAAACGGGCAGATACTTATGGCAGAAGTACAACGTTTACCGGACAACCGACGGGAAAAAATTGATGAAGTGGAAATGCGGGCTTTAATGCGTGCATTGAAAGATGCCTATGAACGGTATGCCGGATTATTTCCCAGAATGCCGAGAGAAGTGTTAATTTCCGTATTATGTCAGGAAACGCCAATCAGATTATATGAAGAAATTGTATTTAATACAATGTTTGATTTCAAAGATAAACAAATGCTTCTGGAAGAGAATTATTTATTCAAGAGAATGAATTTGTTATACAGCATTCTGACGAAAGAAACGTTAGTATTAGAAACAGAAAAAGAAATTCATGACCAGACACAGGAAAATATTGACCGTGGACAAAGGGAATATTTCCTGCGTGAACAATTGAAAGTGATTTCCGACCAGTTAAGGGAAGAAACAGGCGAAGAACCTTTAGACGATGCGGATTCTTATGCGGAACGCATTCGGGCGTTGCATTTATCGGAAGAAAGTGAAACAAAATTACTGAAAGAAGCGAACCGTCTTCGGCAAATGCCGCCTTCTTCACAGGAAGCCTATGTTATTTCCAGTTATTTAGACACTTGTTTAGAATTACCGTGGAATACGATGACGGAAGAAAATTTAAATTTACAGGAAGTGCAGAAAAAATTAGATGAAGACCATTACGGGCTGAAAAAAGTAAAAGAACGCATTTTAGAAAGTCTTTCCGTGCGTGTGCTGAATCCGGAATTGAAAGGGCAAATTCTTTGCTTAGTAGGACCGCCAGGGGTGGGGAAATCTTCTGTAGCGCATTCCATTGCTGATGCGATTTCAAGAAAATTCGTTCGTGTTTCGCTCGGCGGTGTTCGTGATGAAGCAGACATTCGGGGACACAGAAAAACATATATTGGTGCAATGCCCGGGAGAATTATTGCGGCACTGAATCAGGCAGGTTCACGGAATCCATTAATTTTGCTTGATGAACTTGACAAAATGGGCAATGATTATAAAGGCGACCCGTCAGCGGCAATGCTGGAAGTGTTAGACGTGGAACAGAATCACGCATTCCGTGATCATTATTTAGAATTGCCTTTTGATTTAAGTCAGGTTATGTTTATTGCAACGGCTAATACATTGGAAACGATTCCCGCACCGCTTCAGGACAGAATGGAAATTATAGAACTTTCCAGTTATACCCGTGAAGAAAAATTTCAGATTGCCCGCAGACATCTTGTGAAAAAGCAACTCGAACGTCACGGCTTAAAACCGTCACAATGTCAAATAGATGATGATGTATTATATGAAATGATTGATTCTTACACAAGGGAATCCGGTGTTCGTGGTTTAGAAAGAACAATCGGAACAGTTTGCCGGAAGGCAGCGAAAGCCATAGCCTCAGAAGAAAAAAAACGTGTACACGTGCAATTAAAAGCGTTACATGATTATTTAGGCATTCCGAAATATTTACCCGACCCCCAGAGTAAACAAAATACAATAGGTTTAGTGAACGGTTTAGCGTGGACATATGTCGGCGGTGTGCTGATGCCTTTGGAAGCGTTAGTGCTTGACGGAAAAGGAAATATTGAAATTACTGGTTCTTTAGGGAGTGTCATGCAGGAAAGCGCAAAATTAGCTGTGAGCTACACAAGAAGTATAGCGGAAGAATATGACATTCCGAAAGATTTTTATGAAAATAAAGATTTACACATTCACGCACCGGAAGGCGCAGTGCCGAAAGACGGACCTTCCGCCGGAGTGACAATGACAACGGCAGTAATTTCCGCATTATCGGGCATTCCTGTTCGGGCAGATGTAGCAATGACCGGAGAAATTACTTTACACGGGAAAGTTATGCCCATTGGCGGCTTACGGGAAAAATCCATGGCAGCTTATCGGGCAGGCATTAAAACTGTAATTATTCCGGAAGGAAATAAAGCAGATTTAGAAGAAGTAGACGACATCGTGAAAGAAAATGTGCAATTTATGCCTGTGCAGAATCTTTCTGAAGTGTTAGAAATTGCATTGGAAAAACCGGAAAAGAAACGCAAGCAGACTTCTTCCAAAGGAAAGAAAAAATCTTCCTCTGCTTCCGCAAGATTATCCTGAAAAGGGGAAAACATATGAATTTTCAAAATGCTGAATTTTCAGCAGCATATGGAACAATTGCCCAGCTTCCGGAATCGGAATGCATGGAATTTGCATTTATCGGGCGTTCCAATGTAGGAAAATCTACATTAATTAACAAACTTGTCAACCGGAAGACTTTAGCAAGGGTCAGCGGCGTTCCGGGGAAAACAGCAACAATCAATTTTTACCGTGTCGGGCATGTCTGTTTTGCAGATTTGCCCGGGTACGGCTATGCGAAAACTTCTAAAACAGAACAGCAACGGCTGAAAAAATTAATTGCAGGGTATCTTTCTTCGGATAGAAATTTACAGCTTGCGGTTCAGCTTTTAGACATGCGGCACGCACCGTCAGCGGAAGATGTGCAAATGACGAATCAATTAATTGATGAAGAAATACCATTTATTATTGTATTCACGAAATCGGACAAGCTGAACCAGACTGAACGGAAAACAAGAATGCAGGCATTTTCAAAAGAAATCCCTTGTTTTGAAGAAATTCATCATGTGATTTTTTCAGCGAAAACAGGGGAAGGATTAGAAGATTTACAGAAAATTTTATCAGAAATTGCCGACGAAACAGAAGAAAAATAAATTTTCAAAATGCCTTGACTTTTCGCAGAGAATATGTTAAAATGAAAAAAAATACTTCATGAAAGGGAATGGAAAATCATGAAAGAGTATCACAACAGGAAAGCGGACACTTCCGCCGTTGATGAATTATATGAAGCGATTCTTTGTCTGAAAACGAAAGAAGAATGTCAGGCATTTTTTAATGATTTATGTACAACTCTGGAATTGCAGACGATTTCGCAAAGATTTCAGGTTGCTAAAATGCTCAGAAATCATCATGTTTATCAAGATATTATGGGAACGACTGGAGCAAGCACGGCGACAATCAGCCGAGTAAATCGTTCATTAGGGAATGGCTATGAAATTGTATTTAACCGACTGAAAGAAAACCAGAAAGACAAATCTGTAAAAAATGTTAATTCCGGAGCTGAACCGGAAGAAACCTGAAATTTTTATCTCTCTCTGATTAAAGAGGGAGATTTTTTACTTGAAATTTGTGCGTAAGTGTGTTATAATAGTGTTAAAGGAGTGAAGAATTTTGGAATTGATTCATTTAGTTATGGGGCAATTGGAAACAAATGGTTATCTTCTGCATATTGGGGGAAATCAGGCAATTATGATTGACATAGGGGAAAATGGCGAAACGGTTTTGCCCGTTTTAGAAAAAAAGGGCTGGACATTAAAAGCAATTTTACTGACACATGGACATTATGACCATGTCGCCGGAGTGGAAACCGTGCGGAAGGCAACAGGGGCGGAAGTATTTATTCATGAAAAAGATGCCTTAATGTTAGAAAATGGTAAAGCTAATTTAGCTAATCAACTGACGAGAAATATTTACCAGCCCGTGCAGGAATATCACGTATTGAAAGACGGGGAAATTCTTGAATGGGAAAACCGGAAAATTCAAGTCATGCATACTCCAGGGCATACTTCCGGCAGTGTCTGTTATTTTATAGAAGATATGCTCTTTTCGGGAGATACGTTATTTAAAGGGAGTATCGGCAGAACAGACCTCGGAGGAAATCCGCAGGAAATGAAACTTTCCCTCCGGAAAATTGCAGGACTGGAAAAAAATTATTTTATTTATCCGGGGCATTTTCAGAGTTCTACTTTGGAAAATGAAAAGAAATATAATCCCTATCTGAGGAATTTTTCATGAGTTATGCGTTAATTTTTCGGGGGCATGATTTTGAATATGAAGTGCAGGCAATAGCGAAAATATTCATTTCCGGAGTACGGTTTGAACTTTGCCACGGGGGAGAAGTTTCCCATGCGGAAAACCAGATTTTAACAGAATATGAAAATTCTGTTTTTCATGTGAAAATTATTTTACAGGGGAAAATTTACCAGAAAAGTTCACCAGCAAGTGAAAAAAAATCAGAACAGGAATTTCAATTATGTGAAATGCTTTATCAGGGATTGCAGGAATTAACCGGTTATCAGCCACCTTGGGGAATGCTGACGGGAATCCGTCCGGTGCGGAAAGTTCTTGACGAACTCGAACAGGGGAAAACACCTGAACAGGCTTGCAAAGAATTGAAACAGAAATATCAGATTTCTGACCGGAAATTGCAGCTTGCTTTAGGAACGGCATTAGTTCAGAAAAATATTCTTCCGCATCATCTGAAAGAAATTGGTTTATATGTTGCCATTCCGTTCTGCCCGACAAGGTGCAGTTATTGTTCTTTTGTTTCGCATTCCGTGGAAAGTGCGAAAAATTTAATTCCGGAATATGTAGAAAAATTATGTGAAGAAATTCGGATTTTAGGAAATCTTATTAGGAAATATGCGTTATCTGTGCAGAGTATTTATTTCGGTGGAGGAACACCGACAGCAATTCCGGCGGAACAACTGAAAAAAATTATGCAGGCAGTGCAGGAATATATTGACATGTCGCATGTGCGGGAATACACTGTAGAAGCCGGACGGGCGGACACAATCACGAAAGAAAATTTACAGGTCATCCTTGACGGGAAAGCAGACAGAATATCTGTAAATCCGCAAACTTTACAAGATTCTGTATTAAAAGAAATTGGACGTTGCCACACGGCACAACAGGTAATGAAAGCTTTTTCCCTTGCCCGTGAAATGGGATTCACGAATATTAACATGGATTTAATTGCCGGATTGCCAACAGATACGATTGAAGGATTTTCGGACACTTTGCAGAAAGTGCTTTTTCTGAATCCGGAAAGTATCACTGTACATACATTGACCATGAAACGGGCAGGAAAATTATATCATGATGAACAATATCAGCAACAAAAAACAGATATTTCCCTTGTGGAACGAATGACGGAACTTTCCGCTTCTCTTTTGCCGAAATATCATTATCAGCCGTATTATCTTTACCGCCAGAAAAACACTCTCGGCAATTTAGAAAATGTCGGCTATGCCAAATCAGGAAAAGAAAATTTATATAATATGCTGATTATGGACGACAGACAGACGATTTTAGGGGCAGGGTGTGCGGCATCCAGTAAAATTATTACACCGGAAGGAAATTTAACACGAGTGGTAAATTATAAATTTCCTTATGAATATTTGCACCGATTTGATGAACTCATGCAGAAAAAAAATCAAATTGCCGCAGAATTGGAGAAATTGACATGAACGGAATCATTTTTGACTTTAACGGCACAATGATTTTCGACAAGGAATTTCATGACAAAGCGTGGAAAATGTTTTTAGAACAACGAATACAAAGAACAATTTCTGAACATGAATTTCAAGAATATGTTTATGGCAGGTCAGCACAAGATATTTTATCTTATTTTTTGGAACGAAAAATTTCAGGAACGGAAAGTATTCAGATTGAAGAACAGAAAGAACAAATTTACCGGAAACTTTGTCTGGAAAGTTCTGCTTTTCATCTTGCGGAAGGACTTCCGGAATTTTTAGATAAACTGAAAAACAGGGGAGTTCCATTAACGATTGCGACAGCATCCGCATGGAATAATATGCAGTTTTTCTTTCAGCATTTAGGGCTTTCTGAATGGTTTAACTTGTCTGGAATTATTTATAATGACGGAACATTTTCCGGAAAACCTGCGCCGGATATTTTTCTGAAAGCTGCTGCACTTTTGCAGATACCGCCGAAAAATTGCATTGTTTTTGAAGATGCGAAATCAGGAATACAAGCGGCGAAATCTGCCGGAATCGGAAAAATTATCGGTGTTTCTTCCATGCTGGACGAACAGAAATTATTATCTTATGGAGCAGATTTAGTTATTAAAAATTATCAGCAAATCAATCAAATAATAGAAAGAGATGGTTATTGATGAAAAAAGAAAAAATCATTTCCTGTATTGAAAACGCTTGCGGAACATATGAATTATGCCGGTGCATTTTTTCTTATGATAAAAAATCTTACTGGTATTTTTATATGCTGGATTTCAACGCTAAATTATTTCTTGGCGTGGAAGAAAACGATTTCCAATTGAATGGATTTCATATTCGGCGAGTTGACGACATCAAGAAAGTAGAATCCAGAAAAGACACTTGTACATGGATTAACCGCAAGCAGGAAATTCTTAAAAATGTCAGAAAGCCTGCAATTAATCTCGGTTCATGGCAGACTGTTTTTGAATCTTTGGAAAGACTGAATTGTTTTCTCAGAATCGAAAACGAATACAAAAATAAAATGTTTATCGGGAAAATTATCAAAGTCAAGAAAAAATCAGTGATTTTTCAGGAATTTGATGCTGATGGAGTATGGCAGGAAGAAATAGAAATAAATTATGATAAAATCACCAGTGTGATTTTTAAAGAAAGATATTTGCTGACATGGCAGAAATATCTCCGGAACATGTCAAATTAACAGCATGAATTTTCAGCAGAAAGTGAGGAAAAGCATGATTGATTTAGAAAACATCAAGCGTGACCCGATTGAAGAAACGGAAAGATTCAAAGCTTTAGAACTGGACGTGAATATCAGGGCAAGAGACAAAGTAGTTGAATTTATTCAATGGATATATGATTTTCATTTACAAGATGAAATGGCAGGGCTTTTAGAAACGAATTACGGATATGACCGATTTTGTTTTGAAAAGAAGAAAATTCTGTGGGAACGTTATGGAATTGAATGGAAATCGCCTGTTGACCTTAATCCTGGAGTAGATTTTGACCGGCTTGCAGCAGAATGTCCGGAAGAAGAGGAAGAAAAACCGAATGAAGAAGAATGAAATTTATCAAACGGAAATTACTGGAATGACCACAGAAGGAAACGGAGTTTGTCACATAGAAGGAATGGCAGTATTTGTTCCCATGACTGCCATTGGAGATATTCTTGAAGTCAGAATTGTAAAAGTGCTGAAAAATTATGCTTTCGGCATTATTGAAAAACTAATTTCGCCTTCTGAACATCGAATTTCACCGATTTGTCCGGTATTCCGGCAATGTGGCGGTTGTGTGTTTCAGCATGTTAATTATCAGGAAGAATTACGGGATAAAGAAAATTTCGTTAAAGATGCGTTTACCCGAATTGGGAAACTAAATCCTGTTTTTGAACCGATTCTCGGCAGTGATACTCGCTATTACTATCGGAATAAAGCACAATATCCGGTTACTGAACAGAACGGGAAATTAGTTTGTGGATTTTACGCCCGACACAGTCATCGAATTATTCCCTACACGGAATGTCACCTTCAACCGGAAAGTTTCACTCATATTTTGAACGGATTACTGCCAATATTGGAACAATGTCATATTTCTGCCTATGATGAAGAACATCATCAAGGCGAATTACGGCATATTTATTTAAGAAAAGGTTTCCATTCCGGAGAAATTTTGCTTTGTCTGGTGACAAGGGTTTCCATACGGAAAAAAATTAATCCCCATTTGAAAGAAATACAAGAAAAATTTCCAGAAATTGTTAGTTTTGCAGAATCCGTAAATCCACAGAAAACAAATGTCATTCTCGGAAATGTTTTTCATCTTTTATTCGGGAAAAATTTCATCACAGATACCATGTGCGGAAAAAAAATTCGCCTTTCGCCGCAGTCTTTCTATCAGGTCAACACGGCGCAGGCGGAAAAACTTTACACAATTGCGAAAGAATATGCTGGTTTTCAGGGAAATGAAGAACTTTTGGATTTATATTGCGGAACGGGAACCATTGGTTTATCTATGGCAGATTCTGTTAAATCTTTGATTGGTGTGGAAATTATTCCGGAAGCGGTAGAGAATGCCAAAGAAAATGCCCGTCAGAATCATATTCAAAATGCGGAATTTTACTGCGGAGATGCCGGAAAAATGGCAGACATACTCACACAAAAACGAATTACTCCAGATGTGGTTATTCTTGACCCGCCAAGAAAAGGGTGTGATTTACTGACAATTTCTTCTGTAGTGAACATGAATCCTTCACGGATTGTCATGATTTCCTGTAACCCTTCTACAGCGGCAAGAGATGCTGCACGATTTGCCGAAGCCGGCTACACAACCCGAAAAGTGAAAGCTGTAGATCTTTTTCCAAGTACTTCTCACGTCGAATGTGTAGTTCTTTTATTAAGAAAAGCGTGAAATCATAAAAATAATTAAAAATTAAGGTCAAAATAGGATTGAGTATGAGAAAAGATTGTCACTCACCTAAAAGATGGAGGATATAATGGATACATATTATTTAGTAGACTATGAAAATGTAGGAAGTACTGGTCTTTCTGGATGCAAGAATATGACTAATTCTGAACATATTAGACCTGTTTAATAACCTAATTTTGAAAATTATAAATACCGCAAATTAAAGAAACACGAAGACTGAAATCTC
>CANPYZ010000021.1 GCA_947589035.1 uncultured Clostridia bacterium
GCTTCTCTGTTAGTTTTTGTATCTTCATACCTATATTTTATCATATTTTTGTGAAAAAGTAAATGCTGTTGCCGTGCTTCGCTTTTCATATTTTCTTGACAAATGATAAGAAGTATGATATAATGAAGATGATAATTGAAGAGCAATAAATTGATAAGGGCGGTTTAGAATAATGCAACAATTACTTGAAACGTTAAAAAACGTATCTATACGGGGAAGAATGGCGTTTATTATTATGTGTATTGAAAACTATCTAATTAAACAATGCCCCTATAAAGATTGGTCTCCCCTTTCAGAACAAATGTGGAAAGTAACCGATTCTTATTGGGACAAATGGTTACAGGATTTTATAGAAATCATTCCCGAAAGTGTGATGATAGAAACAGATACACAAAATATAAAATATACATTTAAGAAACTATATGAAAATTTACCCCCAGACACGCTAAATGATATTATTGCACTTTTAGATGCGCTGGAAGAAATGGTGGAATTATTTGTATACACAAATGCTTCCATGGCAAATGCTTCGTTAGACATTATAAAAGAAATTGTTAATAAATATCTTGAAAAAAGAATCACTATTCCTGATGTTAATCAAGTAACTTTTTCTAAATTTGAAGAAAATGAAGGATTTGGTAAACGATTTGATGGAAAATATCTTTCAATAATTCTCTAATTCTAAATAAAATAGGGACGGGGTCGTCCTCATATAGAGCGTAGATTGAAACAAAATATGAAGAGTAATAATTATAATTTATCCATTGCTTTCTAATAAAAAGCAAGGGATTTTTTTATCGCCAGAGTTCAAACAATCTTGCTAAACTGTAGGCTTTACTTTGTAAGGGCAACGCAAGCGAATTGATGATCCATGAATATGTCTGTCCGAAAACTAAGATAAAGCAAAATATTGTGCTATAGCCAGTTAAACGGGTAAGGCGTTTCTGAAGGGAAATTTCGCTTTTCTGGAATAAGATAAACGCAATGACTAATGCGCCAATTAACATTTGCCACGCAAAATCTACACAATATCTTGCGCCATATCCACTTTCCCAGATGGAAAACATCACCGCAAACGGACAAATTAAGCAAACAATCACTAATAAAATCGTATACCAGCGTTTATTTTGATTTTCAGTTACTCGGTAAGCGTTCACGCCTTTGGTGTAGGAAAATAACGGCAAAGATTTCCAGAAAAGCCCGATTGCCGTGTACGTTGCCACAAAATAATATCCTTGCGGGAAAAATGTTTCCACGGCTGAACAATCGAAAAAGGGAAATTCTGTTTTAAAATCCGGTATCGCCAATAAATAATTATATAGCGTAATCAAAACAAAATGGCTATGATACTGCGCTTGTGTGAAGTCGTTAATGGTTAAAGAATATTCTATGCCGAAATCAAACGGCGAACCAAAACGCACGGCATTATACCACATTTGCAGACTTCCTAAGAAAACATATGGCAGCAGTGAAGCACAAAGAAAACGAATGGTGAAAATTTTTTTATTTTCGCCGGAAGCAAGATATTTTTTCAAGCCCAGCCATAAAAACGGCATTGCCGCAACGCAATAAACCGCTAATGTTGGTCTGCTCAGTACGCCAAGACTCATGCAAATTGCGGAAACACTCAACCGCCATAAGGAAATTTTCTTTTCTGTTCCTAATACGCCGGCTTTTAACAGGAAATACGCCCCTGGCATAATGCAGGCGAATCCTGACATTTGCGAAATTTCATAAAATAACGGATTAAAAAAGCAAAACCAGATTCCCGAAATCAATTGCATGATGACTAATCCGCAAATTACCGGAGAAGTGTGCATTTTCGGGAAAAATTGATACATGAAGTAAAGATATAATTTTGTCATGAAAAATATGCCAATGCACCCGAATAAAAATACTGCCCATACTGTCGGGAAATAATACCCTGTTATCATGTGATACGGTAAAAATAACACTAATACCGGAGCAATTCCATAATAGGAATAAATTTTCCCGTTATAAAGCAAATGATCCCACGGGCAATTCACACCTTCACGCTGCGAACGGTCGTAAGGATTTTCTAAAGCGAGTAATTCTTCTGAAGGTTCAGCAGCTAAATAAGTGTGTCCAGCTTCGAAAGCGTCTACAATTTCCTGTGTAATCTGATTTCCGGACGTAGATTGAAAATCTTTTTTCAGGCTGTGTTCTTCATCGGCATATCTGCCTAAATTCGCCATGAATAACGCCGTCAACATCAATACAACTGTAATGCTATACGCACAAATTTTCACGGAACGTTGATTTTCTGTAATAGTTTTCCCTGCCCACGCCGAGCGGGTCAACATCATTAAACAGAAATACACCGCAAACAGAAAAAACATTCTCAACAAAGAAAAATGAACGTTAATTGGTTCATTCAGCTTAATTGCAGAAAGGGTAATCGTTTCATTTTCAGAAGGATAATACCGGAAACGAATGTCATGTACTTTTCCGGAAAAATTACACACGCCATGTTGACTTCTTTCATTTCCTGAAATAATCCGCACAACAGCAACATTACTCCGGAAAGCGGCGGAATTTGTGTCATCAGTCACATCAATCTGCACATCTTTGATTGATGAGTCAGGCGCATTCAATTTAAAACATACTGTTCCGATAGGTATATTTAAATCTCGGAAAGTTAAAGAAACTTCCTCAGAAGAAAGATTTTTCCCTGTATTTGGGTCAAAATTTACTGTTTCTGCTTGTGTGAAATCAAGGGTTTTTGGAGAGTAGCCCCCCCCCCCCCCGAACAAATGGAATGAGTGCCACTGGCAAAAAATGATTTCCACTAACACGGCAAATAAAACCGCCTTCCGAAGGTTGTCAATGAGTTCCTGATTTTCCTGATTCCGAAGTCTGCTCAACAGCAACAACACGCTGCACACGCACAGCAGCAGAACAAAAATTCCCTGAAATGGCTGAATTGGTAACCATTTCAACGCATCTGCTAACCCTAAAAGCACTAAAATTGCCCATAAAGCTATCATAACTGCTTTATTTTGTTTGCAAACTTCCCAAAATGTTTTACTTTGTTTTAGCACAAAAATGCTCCTTTCAAAAAATATTTGATTTGATTATAGCATGTTTTTTCTGATTTGTCAAGAGTAAATATTTTCACTTTCACAGAATTTCTATGCTTGACAGATAAGCTTTTTTTTGCTATAATTAAATTAAGAAAAATTTTCAGATTAGATTAGAATGGAGAAAATAGCCATGCGCAAACTTAATTATCAGGCAGTGTTAATTCTGATTGGCGTGTTGTTAATGACGGTAATTCTTTTCGCATTAGTGACAGAAGCCCTGCAAAACAGCGCACCGCCGTCTGTTCCGCCTTTGGAAACGGTTGACCAGTCCACGAACATTCAAGGCGAAATTCGCACAGATACAATGATTTGCTTCCAGAGAGAAAATCAACCGAAATTTTTATTGAATCTTTCCTACCAAAATTCAGAAAACTGGTTTGATGAATATCCGGCAGAATTTTTTGAAGAATATGACATTCGCCCGGGGGATTTCGTTCAGGCTGAATATCAGGCGAAATATTCCGTTGGCGGTATTGATGGACATCATCAGGAAATTTTACAAGTGGGTGATTTTCATCAGGTTTTCGCCAAAGAAGCCCTCGCCAACAGAAATCTTCCTTCCGTGCAGGACATCTGGCACAATTCCCGAACGGCAAACGCTTACCCTGTACAAATCAATCAAAATTCCGTTTCTGATTTCGTCATGATTCCGGCGGAAAATTGCTATTATCTTTTCTTTCCGGATTCGGATAAGCCGTTAATTTTCGACGAATATAAGCAAATCACGAAAACCATTACTGTTCATGACACGCCCATTGAATTGCATATGTGGGTACTTTGCAATGAAACAATTTCTGATCAGGACATGCTCGACGCACTATATTCCGGCACAGTGTCGCAAACTCCGGAAATGTTTTTCGTGGGGTATGATGCGCCGTATCCGTTTTCATTCACGGCGGACGGAATCGAACAGGAAAGTATTTTTTCCATGAAAAAAATTTACATTCCTGAAGGCGTTCCCCGTGAGTATGCAAGGCATTTTCTGCCGGAAGAACTCGAAAATACAGAAGTATTTTCCACCTTGCCGACAGCCGTTCAGCAGGAACTTGTTTCCGGCTGGAATCATGAAGACCATGTATTACTTTTCGGTGGGCAATATGATGAAACTTCTGTGCTGACATTCAATAACGATAATCGGCTTTGCTTACTAAACGGCAATAATTCCGGCTATGTGGTCATTTATCTGGAACCGGAATTTTTTGATACAATCTGTTCCGGAATCGAAAAAGAATAATTAATACTCATTATGAAAAAATTTTTTTAAAAAATTTTAAAAAATCCCTTGACAAAATCGAACTTTTGTAGTATAGTATAAATATACCCCGTGGGGGTATGCTGAAAGGATGAATCACATGAACGATGAAACAACTTGCCATTGCTCCGGAAAATCCACTTCCCGTTCCGCAGACGAACAGAAAAAATTAATTCATCGCCTGAACCGCATAGAGGGACAAATTCGAGGAATCCGAAAAATGGTTGAACAGAATGCTTACTGTACAGATATTCTCACCCAGTCCGCCGCCGTCAATGCCGCTGTCAACGCATTTAACAGAGAATTAATTGCAAGTCATCTCCGAAATTGTGTTGCCCGTGATATCCGTGACGGAAAAGAAGAAGTCATTGATGAACTTGTGATTACCCTTCAGAAACTGATGAAATAATTAAATTTATTTTAAAAGAAGGGGTTGCTATGACGCAATATTTAATTACCGGAATGAGCTGCGCTGCGTGCAGCTCCCGTGTAGAGAAAGCCGTTTCCAAAGTCGCCGGAGTGACTTCTTGTTCGGTTAGTTTACTGACTAATTCTATGGGTGTAGAAGGCACTGCTTCCGCACAGGATATTATTAACGCTGTCCGGAATGCCGGTTACGGGGCTTCTTTAAAACATGCCGAAAAAAAACAAACATTTTCCGAAGAAGAAAACGCCCTGAAAGACACAGAAACACCACTCCTGAAAAAACGCCTGATTGCTTCTATCATTTTTCTGATTCCGTTAATGTATCTTTCTATGGGTCACACCATGTGGAACTGGAAACTTCCGGCTTTTTTCGCTGGAAATCCTCTGGCAATTGGTTTACTTCAACTTCTGCTGACAATCATCATTATGATCATTAACCAGAAATTTTTCATCAGCGGAATAAAAAGCCTTCTGCACCGTTCCCCGAATATGGATACGCTTGTTTCCTTAGGTTCGGCTGCCGCTTTCGGATACAGCACTTTTGCTTTATTTGCCATGACCGGAGCGGAAAATAAAGAAATGGCTATGCATTACATGCATGAATTTTATTTCGAATCTGCCGCAATGATTTTAATGTTAATCACTGTCGGGAAAATGTTAGAAGCCCGTTCGAAAGGGAAAACTACTGACGCTTTGAAAAGTTTAATGCAGCTCACGCCGGAAACGGCTACTTTATTCCGAAATCAGCAGGAAATTATTGTTCCCGTGGAAGAAGTTCAGCAAGGAGAAATTTTTCTCGTTCGCCCTGGAGAACAAATTCCCGTTGACGGAACAATTCTTGAAGGAAACAGTGCTGTTAATGAATCTGCCCTTACTGGCGAAAGTCTCCCCGTAGATAAAACAATTGGCGATGTTGTTTCCGCCGGAACAATTAACCAGTCCGGTTTTCTCCGGTGTCAGGCGACCAGAACAGGACAAAATACAACGCTTTCCCAAATTATTCAGCTTGTCAGCGATGCTGCCGCTTCTAAAGCTCCTATTGCTAAAATTGCTGATAAAGTTTCCGGAATTTTCGTTCCGGTAGTCATTGGCATTGCGTTACTCACAATAATGATTTGGTTAATTTCCGGTCAGTCTGTTGGTTTCGCTTTAGCAAGGGGAATTTCCGTTTTAGTCATTAGTTGCCCATGTGCTTTAGGATTAGCCACGCCTGTTGCCGTCATGGTCGGAAATGGTGTCGGCGCAAAAAACGGCATTTTATTCAAAACTGCCGCTTCCCTCGAATTAACCGGAAAAGCGCAAATTGTTGCTTTAGACAAAACCGGAACCATTACACAAGGTCAACCGCAAATCACAGAAATTCTTCCGGCAGAATCGTTTTCCGAAAATCAACTTCTTCAACTCGCTTACGCTTTAGAACAGAAAAGCGAACACCCTTTAGCGAAAGCAATTACCCGTCAGGCAGAAGCGCAGAATCTTCCGTTAATGCCCGTGTCTGATTTTCAGGCTTTATCCGGAAACGGTTTATGTGCAGTTTTAGAAAATCAACCCATTTACGGCGGAAATTTACAATATATTCAGTCAAAAATTTCCATTCCGGAAAATTTCTGTGAACAAGCCGAAATGCTTTCTTCTCAAGGAAAAACGCCATTATTTTTCGTTCACGGGGAAAAATTCTGCGGAATGATTGCCGTAGCAGATGTCATTAAACCCGACAGCCCGACAGCCATTCAGGAACTTCAGAAAATGAACATTCATGTTGTCATGCTTACCGGAGACAACCCGAAAACCGCTGAGGCAATCGGAAAACAAGCCGGTGTGAATGAAGTCATTGCCGGCGTTCTTCCTGACCAAAAAGAAGCCGTAATCCGGAATTTACAGCAAAAAGGAAAAGTCATTATGGTTGGTGACGGAATCAATGATGCGCCTGCATTAACTCGTGCAAATACTGGCATAGCCATTGGCGCAGGAACGGACATTGCCATTGATGCAGCAGATGTTGTATTAATGAAAAGTAAACTTTCTGATGTTCCGGCAGCTATTCGGCTAAGCCGTGCAACGCTGAATATTATTCATCAGAATTTATTCTGGGCATTTATTTATAATTTTATTGGTATTCCGTTGGCAGCAGGGGTATTTATTCCCGTTTTCGGGTGGCAGCTGAATCCCATGTTCGGCGCAGCGGCAATGAGTTTATCAAGTTTTTGTGTGGTGACGAATGCGTTACGATTGAATTTTTTCCGTATGCACGGCACCACTCAACATAAAACAATGACCAGAAAGGAGAAAACCACAATGCAGAAAACATTAAACATTGAAGGCATGATGTGCGCCCATTGTGAAGCAAGAGTGAAAAAAACACTTGAAGCCATTCCAGGCGTAACTCAGGCGGAAGTCAGTCACACTTCCGGAACGGCAGTTGTCACACTGGAAACAGATGTTGACAATCAGACATTGAAACAGGCTGTTGAAGCGCAAGATTATTCCGTAACAAACATTTCCTAATGAAAAAAGGCTGTTGCACGTCAAAATGCAACAGCCTGAATTTTACGGTTCACAAACTTTACAAGGACTATAACCCTGATTCATTAAATCCTCTCTACTTTCATTAGAAACTACCCAATATTCTTGACTTTTGTCTTTAATTGTACGACACTCAGAAATATGAAATTTTCCACTGTCCGTATTTACCCAATATCCCCCCCATGCAGGAGCATCTGGAGCTTCTGTTAAGGGTTGACGTGTTACAGGTGGTTCAGTAGGTGGCGGTGTCGGACGTGTTGCAGGCGGTTCTGTTGGCGGTTCTGTAGGTGGGGGTGTTGGGGGATTTGTAGGTGCTTCTGTTGGCGGTTCAGTAGATGGGGGTGTTGGTTTAGTAGAAACTTCTGTAACAGCTTTTGTTTCTGATTTCGTTGTACTTTTTTCAGTCTCCTGAAAAAAAGTAGTTTCCGATTCAGCACTTAAAGAAGAAGTATTTTCAATAGTTTCTTCACCACACCCGGAAAGTGCCGCAACTAAAAGTATTGTGCATACTGCTATAAATCCAGAAGAAAAAAATTTCTTTTGTAAATTTTTTTTGTTCATCATCAATAAAAACTCCCTATAAAATAATTTTTAGAAAATAATATTTACGCATTGGAAATGTCTTTTTCAAGTTCTATGTTATTTTTAAAATCAAAATAACTTTATTTTCAGCCAAAAAACGAATAAAATCAGCCTTTGGCATTTCGACAATTTTGGCATAATAGCCTAAAGTGCAGCAGCTTTCCAATTTTTCTGGTTTGAAAAGTCTTTGTTTATGTTATTCACTCCCTGAATCATTATTTTTTTCTTTGTATTTATCAACATACTGATAAATCATAGACATCAATTCCGTTTGATCTCTGAACGGCAATTCTGAAAGCAGCTGAATCAATTCATGACAAAGTTCTGTGGTTTTTTCCGGCAATCCAAAATTCACCTGATTATGTTCAAAATGGCTTTGATGATTATTATATACTTGCAAAACATTTTTTGCGGTAACATTTTTGCTGCTATCGGCAACACTTTCCGAATTTTCTGTTCTTCCTAACAGATAATCTACTGAACAATTAAGATAATCAGCTATTTTGATTATATTGACTGAAGTCATTCCTCTTGTGTCAGAAATTTGCCTGACAGCATTCACGCCTAAAGAAAGTTCTGTAAGCATTTGGTTAACAGATATACCGTTATTGAAAACTTATAAAAAGCTATAAAATAAACT
This sequence comes from uncultured Clostridia bacterium, assembly GCA_947589035.1. GTDB lineage: Bacteria > Bacillota > Clostridia > Oscillospirales > Ruminococcaceae > UBA3855. The sequence continues at coordinate 8,528 of CANPYZ010000021.1, forward strand.
TTTATGTTCCATTCCTTGTTCAATGTGTCCGCTTTTGAAATTGCAAGCAATTCCTACTCACGTTTGGGATAACACTCCGAAGGCGTAAATTCCCGACTAACGTATCGGTACACATCTGCATTTCCTTGAATATGGAATGATGCAGATTTTACGCTTAAGATTTTACATACAATACGATTCGATTGTAAAACCGCATATCTTAACTTGTCAAGTTGCATGGTACTTGGTTTTCGTACCAATTTTATCCTACCACAAAACTCCTTCTTTGTCAAGTGGTTTTTAGATTTTTATTGAGTTGTATATTTTTATCAATTTAAACGTTTAAATTGATAAAAGTCAATACTTTATGATAACATTTTATCAAAATGTTTTAACTGTTAAATCCCTTGTTCTTTACATAATAATTTAATTCTATCTTTTGTCATCTGTGAATCATACATAAAGCCACCTCGTTACCAACGAAAAACCGTCGAAAAATTAATCATATTATTTATCTTTTATTTATTATACCAGATTTCATTTTCTTTGTCAAGAATATTCCGCTAATTTTTCGCAATTTGTTAGATATTTCTAAATATTCCAAAAAAATTTGTACAAATATAACAAACGAAAAACCGTTGATTTTAATTTAAAAATAAAATTTCCCTGAAATGTATTATTCCAACGCATTTCAGGGATTTTTTAAAAAATATGTTATGGCGGAGACGGTGGGATTCGAACCCACGAGCCGGGATTAACCGACCAAACGATTTCGAGTCGTTCTCGTTATGACCGCTTCGATACGTCTCCGAAAGTCTCCTCAAGAGAGGAGACTGTGCATGTTTAGTTTGTGTAATAGCCTACGCCCGCATATGCACTGTAAGTTAAAACATCACTTGCATCTACAGCATCAACTGCGCCGTCTGCATTGAAATCATACAGGCTGATATAGGAATCAGCAAATTGTCTTTTCTCTGGAGTAACTGCCGATTCAGCAGAGAAATTCAAAATATATACCGCATCAATGGCATTGACAATACCGTCTGCATTGCAGTCCCCTGGAGTTAATTCTCCATCGGAAACAACGACATTGCAAGTTTCCACATTGCCTGCGGAATCTTCTGCGGTAATGATTGCCGTCCCACACCCTACAGCGGTTGCTGTGCCGTCTCCGGCAATGGAAACAACATTCGCATCAGAAGAAGACAATGTGACATTCGCCTGAGTAACGGCTTCACTTGCGCCAAGCTGCTGGAAAACCATTCCGGAATAATTTAATAATGCTGCTGGCGGGAAATCTACATTTACTGTAATTGTATCCCGTGAACCGTTGTCCGAAAAAGCAGTAATAACTGTTGTTCCGCTGGAAACTCCGGAAATATTGCCTTCTGCATCTACAGTAGCGACTGACGGGTCAGCCGATTCAAATGTAATTGTTCCATCTCCGGAAAATTCCGGCTTTACTGGTGTATCCGGTTCTTCAATTGTTACAGCATCTTGTGCAAAATTCACTTTCTGGGAATATAAAATATTCATGTCCACATTTCCGGAAATTCCGCTTACTCTTCCTGTAGAAGAATACTGCCACAACTGGTAATCGCCTTTATAGGAAGTCTGACTGGTATAATGCGCAAGCCAGATTTTATATTTCGTGGAAAGATAATCCGGATCAAGATAATCTAAGAAATAGCTCTTGGAAGAATAAATTCCCCCTTCATAGCCTGCTTCCTGGATAGTTTTGCAGAAAGCTTCCGCAATGTCTGTTCTTTGCTTAATGGAAAGATTTGCCCTGTTCAGACGACCATTCACACCGGAACCTTCCGTTCTTTCAATGTCAATGTAAATCGGCATGGAAACCGGATAGCCTTTCACGCATTCAATGCAATATTTCGCTTCTTCTATGGCTTCCTGAACGGTAATTGCCTGTGTGAAGAAATATGCTCCGACTTTTATTCCGGCATTGGTTGCGCCCTGAATATTTTTCAGGAAATTTCTGTCTCCTGAAATTCTTCCGGCATCATAGCCACGGTAACCGACACGCAAAATAGCGTAATGCACACCGCTTGCCGCAACGGCATTCCAGTCAATATTTCCCTGATAAACAGAAATATCAATGCAATCCAGTTTCATGCAATTGTCAAATTTGCTGTTATGCACTAAATTAGCAGCACTGGACACTGCCTGACTTGTTGGTTGAGAAGAAGTAATGACTTTGAACGTTTCGGGGTCGTCAGCATCGCCCTCATAACCGGTGACTAACGCATCGACAATTTCGGAATCATTTTCTGTTTCTGCATTTACCTGACGATTATTCAGCATTTCAGGTAAATATTGAAAAGCAAGTATAGCTGCCGCAAGAACAGCAGCTGTTTTCATCAGCTTCATTGGTCTAAACTCCTTACTTATTTTTAGTGATGATTATTTTTCACTCACTAATTAAACTTTAAAATTTAAAAATTTTCCCTAACAAAATATAGTATAGCATACTTTGGCGAATATGTCAAGTTTTTCAGCAGATTTCCGGCGTTTTTCACAAAAATCAAACCAATAATCCGGAATATTCGTGTGAAATTTTATCATAATCACTAAATTTAAACAGAAAAATTTCTATTTTTTGTTCAAATCATTAAATTTCCTGAAAAAATAAAATTTTTATTGCAATTTTGTGATAAATATGTTATACTGGAATTATGTATAATAGAGAGTCGTGTTTTCCATTGGCGGCTGCGCTGTCAAGTACACTGATTTTCAGAGGAGGAAATTTTTAATGATGAAAAACAAAAAAAGTCTGAAAGCTCGTCTTACTGCTGGTTTGATGAGTGCGGCAATGCTCACTTCCGCAAGTGTTCCGGCAATGATGAGTATGCCGGTTAATGCTGCGGACGGCAATGACTATTACGAAGCATTAGCGTTATCATTATATTTTTTTGATGCGAACGCCTGCGGAGATGATGTTGATGCCGGACCTCTTACATGGAGAGGTGACTGCCACACATATGACGAATATCCAGGTGGCTATCATGATGCCGGTGACCACATCAAATTCAATTTAACCATGGGTTTTGCGGGTTCAAGTTTGGCAATGGCTGAATATTTAAACCCTGGTGTGTTTGAAAAAGCCGGCTGTAAAGACCATCTCGTTGCGATTTTAAAGCGCAATGCAGATTATTTGATGTCTACAACAACAATGAACGGTGATAGCGTGGAACAAATTGCTCATGTTGTTGCAGATGGCAACATGGACCACAGTTATTGGACAAGTCCGGAAGAACAGACTTACTCCCGTACAACGTATTATTTAACTGCCGGAAATAATAACTCCGCAGTCTGCGGAGAAATGGCTGCCGCTTTAGCCGGAACGGCTTACGTGGTGAAAGATTCTGACCCTGCCTATGCAGAACAATGCCTGAAATATGCGAAAGCTTTAGTTGCTTTCGGAAAAGACCACGTTGGAAATAATACAGAAGGTCTCAATGGCTTCTATGGCACAGATCCTCAATATCAGGACGAAATTGCTTTAGCGGAAGCATGGCTTTACATTTGCGGAGCTGGCGACAAGCCGACACTTGTTCCGGAAGGCGGCGGAAAATATAGCGATAACGTTGGCTATGATGGCTACAGATACTGCTGGGATAAAGTTTTCCAAGGGTACGCTGCTTTAATGTATAAAGCTACTGGCGATAGCATGTGGGCAACTGAACTCGAAACGGAAATTCAGAAACAAGGCGGTCTGAGCGTTGGTAATTATAACGGCGATGGCTGGGGTGCTTCCCGTTACAACTGCGCATTACAAATGAGCGGTTACGCTGTTGCTAATGGTGATGCGAATAACCAATATGCAAAAGCCGGAAAATGGCAAATGGATTACCTTCTCGGCGACAATCCGACAGGCTATAGTTTCCTGATTGGTTACGGCGATAAATACCCGACACACATTCATCACCGTGCCGCTAACCCCGGTGACGGAAATCAGACTTCCGTTGACAATCCGGAAGCAAAATATACCCTTTACGGCGCATTAGTCGGCGGTATTGACGGCGGCGGAAGTTATGAAGACCATGCTGACCGTTATCAATACACAGAACCGGCATTAGATTACAACGGCTGCTTTGTGTTAGCTTGTGCGGCTTTAGCGGATTTGTACGGCGGTACAGATGCAGGAGCAGCGAATATTATTTCTAATGCGTCTGAAATTACTTATCCGTTCTCATTCGGGAATGGTTCTTCTGTTACGCCCACACCTCCGCCAACAGAACCCACCAGCGAAACAACCACAGCAACAGAGCCTGTTTCTTCTGAAGAAACCACTGCCCCCACTGAACCAACGACTCAGCCGAATGACCCTGTAGAAACCACTACACAACAGCAGCAACAGCAACAGCCTTCCGGCGGTGAAAAAGAAGCAACCTTAACAGAAAAACAAGGCGAAGGCAACAGTACTTACTGGACTGTTGACACAACAGGTGCTTCCAAATTAACCATTACTTGCAAAACTAATTCCGCTGATACAGCAGCAAACGGTGCATTCAATCCTCCTGGCGGCTGGACGCCGGAGAACTGGGAACTGACGAATATCAGCGGCGGAACATTTACTGTTACTTATGACGTTCCCGCCGGACAGAACAGCGTTGACTTCTATCTCTGGTGGCCTACAGAAGCAACAATTGAAAAAGCTGTCCTCACCATGAATGGCGGCGGTGAACAACAACCGTCAACTTCTGCGACTACTGCTGAACAAACCCCAACAACCACAACCACAACAACAACTGTTCAGGATAATCCTCAGCCCACTCAGCCAACGAACCCCACTCAGCCCACTGAACCGACGAATCCTTCCGGAGGAGACCTCCAGCCAACAAAACCCGGTGATGCTGACTTAGATAATGAAGTAAATATTTTAGATGTTATTTTTGTGAACAGAGCGATTTTAGGAAAATCTTCTCTGACTGAACAAGGACTTGTCAACATCGACTTCAATCACAACAAAATACCTGAACCTGATGAAGCATTGACGATTATGAAACGTATTGTGAACATTCTCACTGATGACGATTTAAGAAATGCTTAATTTCTGAATTGCAAAAAATCCCGTTCCACTTTCGGAACGGGTTTTTTTCATGCATTCTGTAATAATGGAAGAATCACGAATCCAATTAATGTAGCCGCTGCCATGCACAGGACAACAATGCGCATCCATAATTTTTTCTGAGATTTCAATTCATGTCACCTCGCTTATTGTAATGTTTCCGTAATTGTCTGTTCAGGGGAATTTATATCCACATCATCAACATCATTTTCTTCTTCTGGAAGTTCTTCTTCAGGGGAAGTTTCTTCTTCCGGATTTTCTTCATCTGTGGGTAATTCTTCCCCGTCTGGAAGGCTTTCTGCCGGCATTTCGCCGGATTCTGCGGGAATACTTCCTTCTGTTCCTGTTCCGGCGACAACAGTTTCCGACTGCCGGAGAACGTCCCAAATGCTGGTTGTTGCTGTTGTCGTAATGATTCGTGAAGCGAGGGCTTCTCCTTGTTCCTGTTCACGGCGTTTCTGGTTAATTTCGTCCACATGTGCCATACTATGCAGCATCCAGCCGATAATCACCAGAACAATTAAAATTGCTACACCGAAAAATACAATTTGTTTCATGCTCATGACAAGTCACCTTTTTCTTCATTGTCCAGTAACCAAAGTTCCTGCGGAGAAAATATTTCTTCTTCGGAAAGAACTAACCTCCAGTCAATAAGATTTTCTAAATCCACTTCTACAGTATCGCCAATTTTCAAATTCGGGAGCGTTTCGGCTTCCTGTTCTAAAACAGCAGTTTTCCCGTCAGGGTTTAATTTCGCCCAGAGTAATTCATTGTAGTAGTCGTACTCTCCCCATAACGATTCGTCAAGTTCTATGGCAATCTGTACGACAACTTTCACATGTTTCACGGCTTCCAGCGCAAGTGGGAAAGTTTCTTCCGCAAGGTGAATTTTTCTTGACTGTTCTGTAGAGTTTGGAATTTTCGGTTGTTTCATGTCAGGAAGAATATCATGCAGATTTAAAATTCCTGTTACACAGTCTTCCGGTCTTTGCTGGAAAATGGATTCTTCCGGAAAATGTTTCAGGACTTTTTCCGGATTTTCCCAGAAAATGGGAACATCTTCATCGCTTTCTGTTTCTGCTATATCATAGCAAGGAATAATGGTTTGCCCCTCATCGGGTAAAGCATTATTTGCCACGCAATAAGCAGCGACATCATCTATTATTTTGGCGAATTGCTGAAAAGTATCCTGTTTTGCGCCGACAAATTCCAATTCACGCATACCGAAAACAGATAAACCAACCGTTACGCCCATAATTTCATCAGGTTCTTCTTTTCCGGAAAAATATAAATTAAATAATTGCTGCGGCGAAAGGAAATTTGCATATTTTCCGGCATAGCGCACCATTGCTGCCGGATAGAGTTTAACTGCGGAAAGGCTCAGCATATAGCACAATTCCGGAAATAATTCACTGACGAAACGCATTAACGCATGATAGGCTTTCAGAGGTTCGCCGGAAATTTCCGTAGTGAATAAATACACTTCAGGACATTGCTGTGCCTCTTCAATCATTTCCGGAGGAGCATTCAGCAAAGGATTTTCCTGTAAATCCGGTTTTCCCTCAGATTTGAACATTGCCATTTCCATCATTTTTGAATCCTGTTCCAAGGTGAAGAAAATATAACTTTCTTTATCCTGAACGGAAATATTCTGCTTTTCTAAACGGGAACAAATTTCTTCTTTAGAAACAGAATTTTTCAGGAAAAATGCAAACGAGGCTCTTTCTTTGCGAATCAGTCCATGAACGGAAGAATGCTGTTGTTCCTGTAATTTTTCTTCCGAAAGAGGTTCCGGAAAATCTTTTTCCAGTAAAGGCACATAATGCGGAATCTGGTTGCGCTGGTCAAGTTTTTCAGCAATTTCTTTCGCCTGTTCGTAAAAATATTGTTTCATTTCTTCCGAACGCCAACCGTCTTCAGACGGCTTAATTGGCAGAACGTTCATTCGTGAAGAATGCACAAACTCCGTTTCCTGCTGGAGTACTTCCATGACTCGGAATGCGCCTCGGGCGAAAGTCATTTTCATTTTAGGATTATTGCATTTCATGAAGAAATTCACATGATATTTTAACAAATTCCATGCTTCCGGCGGGTTAATCCGGCTGTAAATTTCCATTAACATGCCGAGTTCTTTTAAAAATTCCGGTTTCCCGAAAATTAAATTCTTACACAAATCAGCATAATATTCTGCTTCTGTGAAATTTCCTTCCGAAAAGTAATATTCCGCTAAAGTGGCATAAGTGACATGCGGAATTTCTGCGCAGGATTTTCTATGTGTCAGAATTGGTTCTGCAACAGATAACGCTTCTTTTTCCTTGTGCTGCCGTAATAATACTTCCATTTCGAAATTGATTTCGCAGGCGATACAGTCGCTGTTCCGGTTACGGCTGAATTTTTTGAATTTTTCGAAATTTTCCAAAGCACGTGGTAAATCCACTTCCAGCCAGAACGAAGTCTGTTTCATGTAATACGTTCTTAACGAAAAACCGTATTTCTGACAGCGTTGTTTAAATTCGGAAAAATAATTTTCCACTTGTTCAAGGGAAATCTGATAATAGTCGTCTACATCGCCAAGCAGCCATTTAAACGCCCACATCATATCCTGTGACATTTCGTCTTCCTGTTCGGGGTGTTCGTCGAAAATTTTCAGATATTCCGGAAAACACAGCAAGCCCTTGAAATTATCGCCGTAAATAACAGATTCTTCAATATATTCATATCGGAAATATAATCTCCAATAAGCCTGTCCGGCGTTGTCTGCCTCCCGAATTGCCTCTGTGATATGTGCTAAACGAGCAGCACCATGTTCTTCATTGTTGATTTTATGCACATATTCCTGTGGATTAAACATTAAAAATCCCCTCTTTCTCATCATTAAAGCGATACAGTTTTTTCGCATAATACGTTGTTCCGTTGCGGGTGTCGAATTTTTCCACGGCTTCGGAAACTTCCTGAAATAGTTTTTCCTGCCGTTCATCTCCTGCGGAATGCAAAACATGATATGCCCCGATAGCGAACAGCATTTTCAGCCACGGATTGCGGGAATTTTCATAAAATACTTTATGCTTTTCGAATAATTCCATTCCGTGCGGAACATCTGTCACGCTGTATAAACTTAATAATACACTAAGTAAATCTAAATAATATGGGTCATTTAAAATTTTCGGTTCAATCATGTTGGCATAGCGCATTGCTTCAGAATAATTTTTCTGGTTCAGGTAGTATTCGCAAAAATCGCCGTAAGTAATTTGCGGCATGGAATTAGCAGTTAATTTTCCGGTGAAAATCGGTTCAGCTGCCGCTAAAGCCTTTTCTTCTTCCCCTATTGAAAGATAATATTTCGCCACTTGATCCTGATAAAACGCTTTCCCGTCGGAAATGTCGTCCAGCGGCGCATCACGGAAACGGTAAAAGTCTACTGCTGCCAATGCCGGGTCAGCCTGCATGTAAAATAAACAGCGTTTCATGTAGAAAATACTTAAACTTTTCCCCTGCTGTAACAGCATTTTCCGGAATAAACGAAAATAACTTTCAATTTCTTCACGGGAAATATTCGGAAATTCCGGTGCTGCTTCCACAATCCATTTGAAACAGAAAAGTAAATTATGGGAAATATATGCATCTTCCTGCAAAGAAGTATTTTTTTCGTAAAGCGAAAGCATTTCCGGAAACATAATCATGGCGCAATATCTGTCACCGCAGAATACAGATTCTTCAATATATTCATAACGGAAACGAAACTGCCATAATAACTGATTATTCTGGTCAGCTAACACAATTGCTTCACGAATGCGTTTCAGCCGGGAATCTCCTCGTTCAAATTCAGAAAACGTTCTCAGAATCTGTTGAAAATCTTCCATTATGTCAGCCCCCATTCAATCAGCTGAATTAAATTTTCATTCAATGTTGCCATTTCTCCGCCACGCATGGGAAATCTTCCCGTTAATAAATTCTGAATATACAGAATTTCAATGCAAGTTTTCATTCGTTCGGAATCTTTCAAATGAATTAATTTCTGAATGAGTTCATTATTCCAGTTCAAAAACAAAGTCGCCTGACTGTTTTCAATTTCTTCCGCAAACGTTTCCAGCATGGACGAAAATAATTCATGTGCGTTTTCTTTGGAATGCTGAATTTCCCGTTTCCGTTCTGCATTTTCATTCAGTAAATAAAATACTGGTAATTGTTCCGGCGAAAAAGATTTCAATTCCACGTCACAGTCGAAAGGTTCCATTGCCTTCCGTGCGGCATTCAGTAAAAGTTTCGCTGAATGGAAACTTTCCGCCGGCGGATTCTGTAAAAATTCTTCAAACGTGACATATTCCAACGGATAAGCAATGAAATTTTCGTCATATTCCTGCATAAGCTGTAACAGCTGCGCATCATAAACATAACAGGCATTCACTAATAATTGATTCTGGGCAAGCATTAACGCAGATGTCCGGTGAAATTGGTTCATTTCCTGCACATAACTTAACGGTTCTGTACGGGTTAATAAATCTTTTCCGGTAAATTCGCCCATATTCGTTTCGAATTTCAGAAACGGCACAAACGTTTTGAAAAATTGTTCATCTTCACAAGCCATAGATTTAATCATCATGAAATGCACTTGAATAATTTTTTGCAGTAATTCCGGATTTTTCGCCGCAAGTCCTGTTAAATATTCCGCAATGCATTCACTTAATTCTTCCCTTGCCTGCTTTAGTAATTCATCTTCATAGAAATTTTCCCGTGAGGCAGTCGGGCGAAGTTGTGACGTATTCAGAAAACATTGCAAAAAGCCTGACCATTTCGGGAGAATGGCTTCTCCGTCCTCCGTGAGTAACATATTTTTCAAATAAATCCGGTGCGTATTTTTCGCATGGAGTGAAACGGCGTACGGCATAATATACGCCACTCCGCTGAATAAACCCGATTTCGATTCCAAAGGAATATACCCCATAAAAGACGTATCGAATAATTCTTTCCCTAAATTCATAATTTGCTGTGTGATATTCTCGCCATGTAAAGAAAAATTCGCATTGATTTGTTCTTCTTCGCCGTTTTCGTGCATTAACATCACCGGAAACGGCAAAGGCAAACCATAATATCTGACTAATTCCGTGACTTTTTCTTCCGTGAAATATTCTTCACAGCCTGTTTTTGCATCAATCTGCACTTCCGTTCCAATGGGAACAGTTTCCGCATGAACTTCCGTAATTCGATAAGTGCCGTCTGGACAACCTTCAAATAGATATGCATGTTCTGGGTGTTTTGCCGAACGTGTCAGCATTTTAATTCGATTCGTGACCATAAAGCAGGACAGCATACCAATGCCGAATCTCCCGATGTAATCTTCTAAAATTTTTCCGCTTTTCAGGTCACGTTTTGAAGATTGCCCAATCACTGCAAGAAACTGGTGAATTTCTTCTTCTGTCAGACCTGTTCCGTTATCCTGAAAAGATAAATTTTTTTCTTTCTGTATGCGGATAGTGATTCGACCTGTGGAAAATTCCGGTTCTGTTTGTTTCCTTCCGCTGATTGCGTCTGTGCCATTTTGCAGAAGTTCCCGAATAAACACGTCTGGACTGCTGTAGAGATGATTCGCAAGAATGTCAATCATTCCTCCGAGATTAACTTTGAAAATAAACGGTTCTGACAAAATTTTTCCTCCTGTTCAGGTGTTTAACTCCTTCTTAAATACTGAGAAGTTTTTTTTCGTTTTTTCTGTTCATACATCAGCGTGTCTGCCTGTGTAATTAAACTGAATAATGTGTCGCTGTCGTTGACATCGGAAACAAGCATACCAATGCTTGCATCAATCTGATAGGGCTTGCAAATGATTTGATTCACTGCTGCAAGGCGTTTCCGGAACATGCCTTCTAACGGTTCAATATCTGCTTCACAAGCATCTCCGATTAAAATAATAAATTCATCTCCTCCGAAACGTGCGCAGACACCGCCGTTTTTCGCACATTCGCTGATTGTGGAGGCAAGCCGCTGAATGGCAAAATCGCCTTCTTTATGCCCGTAATTATCGTTAATTGCTTTTAACCCGTCCATGTCAATGAATGCAATTAAAATCTGTGTATGATTTTTCTTTGCATTCTTCATAATCTGGTCAGCCTGCCGAATAAAACCATTCCGGTTATAAATTCCGCAAAGCGGGTCAGTGGTATATAACTGGTCAAGTTGGCTAATCACACTGCTTAAATGAAACAGTTTCCGGATATTTTCGATAGAATTGCTGATATTCAGCATCATTGTATGGCAAAGCATACTCTTAATCGGGAAATCGCCATTCTGAATAATATAATATCCCAAACATCTTTCCCGGAAATGCAAAGGCAAGAAATAACTGATATTTCCGCCGTTTTCCAACGGTTCAGGGAACATGTCCTCACTCCGGAAACGGTCTACTTTCCGAATTTTTCCCTTATCCCAAATTAACGGCGCACTCATATGCCGTGTGTACCCATGAATCCGATATTCTTCTTCTTTCTGTCCCAGAACATCATGAAATACGCCTTCCCATTCTGAACATAAACAAATATAATACCGTTCGCAATCCAATTCCTGAATAAGTTTACCAATCACTTGAAAATTATCCTCAATTGTTTCCGTTTCAGCGAGTTCCATGGTCATTCTGTTCAGTAAAGAAATATCTTTCCGGCAGTCGTCAATTAACTGGAATGTGCTTTTTTTGTACTGGCGAATATTTTTAGAAGCGTCTTTGCAGCAACCGCAGCTTTCAGCGAAAACAGGTTCAGCTTCTAAAATTTGTTTATGGTCAATTTCCTGCTGGTTCAGCACATACAAAAGCATTTCACAAGCTTTATATCCTGCTTCATTCAGCGGTCTGGAAACAGTCGTCAAAGACGGGCAGTAATGCCTTGCATTATACGTATTGTCAAACCCTGTGACAATAATATCATCCGGCACGGAATAGTCATATTTTTCCAGTTCAGCAATCACGGCTAATGCCATTGCATCATTTGCACAAATAATTGCATCAGGAACAGACATTCCCGCAGAAATGAACGTTTCAATTGCCCGTTTTCCGTCCACAGCTCGGAAATCTCCGAAATATACTTGATTTTCTCCAATTTCCAAATCATTTTCATGCATGACATGACAAAATGCCTGATAACGGTCACGGGCTTCCGGATTCGCTAAAGGTCCTGAAACAAAACAAATATGTCTTGCTTTATGTTCTTCAATCACATGCTGTACAATTTTCCGCATTGCCCGACTGTTATCAATTCGAACATGATAAAAATCCGGGTCTTCTTCCCCGTCAAGAATTACCGCAGGCAAGCCGGAATCTTTCGCTTGCTGAATGAGTTTTTTCTTTTCTTCGGGGTTGCTGATTGTGTTTGTCATTAAAATCAATGCATCGAATTTTTTCATGTTCAGGAGTTCATAAATATTATATTCCCCAATGTCATAGCGGCTATTGGCAATTACTCCCGTAAAAGAAGCAAAACAGGAAATATTCGCATGATATGTCTTTGCACAGTCCACAATTCCTTCAATAATACTGTTCTGATACTCTTCATCAATACCGGCAACCACAACGGCAATATTCCGTGGGTGTTTCACGGTTTCCTGATAGTTTAACATAAAATCACCATTCCTTCTTGAAATTCCTGTCGAAAATAATTTTCTGACAGTACAACAGTTCTATTATAGCATATTTTGTCAAAGAAATCAAGTGTTATTGCAATTTTTTTAGAAAAATCCTGATTTAAATAAATGCACCTGAAAAACGTTTCAGGTGCATGATTGGTTTCAGGAACCGGAAGTCGGAATGTACGGACGAATTGCTCCGGCGAGATTGTACAGCGGCATAGTTTGCAGCCACACATGCCCTGGACCGGTGACTCTCGTATTGAAAAAGCCTTCTCCGCCGAATAACACATTGCCCACGCCGGAAACTTTCTCAATGCTCATTGTGCAAGTAGATTCCATTGCGGCAAGATAAGTTGCATCAATCAAAATTGACTGCCCTTTCATTAAGTCATATTCTACAATACTGCCGTCAAATTCAAGAAACAGCATTCCGTTTCCAGTGAATTTCTGCATGATGAACCCTTCACCGCCGAAAAACCCTACTCCGAATTTTTTCTGAAACGTAATCGTAAAGTCTACATTTTCTTCGGAAGCTAAATAAGCCGTTTTCTGCGCAATAATGGAATTTGTTGCAGAAATCTGAATGGGAACAATATTCCCTGGCATACTTACCGCAAATGCAATTTCTCCTGCACCGCCTTCAGCAATATATTTATTCTGGAACATGGATTCGCCCGAAATGACACGAGTGAATGCTTTTTTCACACTGCCTCCTGCATTAGTGGACATTTTCATATTCGGGGACATCCACGCCATAGCCCCTTGTTGGCAGCAAATGGGTTCGTTTTCTTCCAGCGTGCAAATCACAACCGGAAATGGGCTGCCTTTGATTTCATACTTCATAAAATCGAAACAATCCTTTCATTAACATTGATGTTTTTATTATAACAATTTTTTTCTGAAATGTCAAGTCATTTTGAAATAATTTTTTAAAAAAATTTAAATGATTAAGATTGACAAAAATTTCGAAATATGTTATAATTAGAAGTTGATGAATTAAAAAAAATGAATGTGAGGAAAATTATGAATACACAGAAACTTGCAGAATTATTATTTCCTGATGTGAACGGCACGCCCGAAATGCTGGAAAAACGTTTCCCAGAAAGGAAACTTCCGGCTGGGGCAGTTGTTACCCGTATAGGACCAAGCCCGACAGGATTTGTTCATTTAGGAAATCTTTACAACGCCGTAATCGGTGAACGGCTTGCCCATCAATCAGAAGGAATTTTTTATCTTCGCATTGAGGACACCGACGAAAAACGAAAGGTTGACGGTGCTGTAGAAACGTTAATTTCCGCTATGCAGTATTTCGGCGTGCAGTTCGACGAAGGCGCAACGGCAGACGGCGACAACGGGAATTATGCCCCCTACCGGCAAAGACAGAGAAAAGAAATTTATCATATTATTGCTAAATTTCTCGTTCAGCAAGGGAAGGCTTACCCTTGTTTCTTAACTGCGGAAGAAATTGACGCTATTCGAGAAGAACAGACTAAACAACAGGAAAACCCCGGTATTTACGGAAAATATGCTGAGGCGAACCGGAATTTGACGTTAGAAGAAATTCAACAGAAAATTTCTTCCGGTTTGCCGTGGGTATTGCGTTACCGTGCGGAATTATCTGATGAAACAATTACTGTTCAGGACGCTGTCAGAGGGAAAATTTCCATGCCGAAAAATATTATGGATTTCGTTTTGCTGAAAAGTGACGGCATTCCGACTTATCATTTTGCGCATGTTGTAGATGACCATTTTATGCGTTCTACGCATGTTATCCGTGGTGAAGAATGGATTTCTTCCCTTCCGATGCATGTTGAACTGTTTAACACTCTCGGCTGGAATTTACCCATTTACTGCCATACTGCCACACTCATGAAAACAGACGACGGAAAAAAACGTAAACTTTCCAAACGGAAAGACCCTGAACTTGCGCTTGCATATTATCAGCAAGAAGGTATTTGTCCGGAAGCAGTATGGGAATTTTTATTAACTTTGTTAAATTCCGATTTTGAAGAATGGCGACTTGCCAATCCGGAAAAAGATTATCATGAATTTCCCTATTCCATTGAAAAAATGTCTGTTTCCGGTGCTTTAGTGGATTTAGACAAACTCCGTGATGTGTCTAAAGAAGTCATCAGCCGTATGCCTGCGGAAAAAGTTTACTCCGCTTTGCTTGACTGGTGCAGAATATATCAACCGGATTTTGCTGAATTACTCCGGAAATACCCTGAAAGAAGTCTGAAAGCGTTAAACATTGGCAGAACAGGTGAAAAACGCCGGAAAGATTTAGAAAACTGGAAACAGGCTTGTCAGTTTTTGAATTTCTGGTTTGAAGAAACGTTTATTCAGCAAGATGCTATGCCGGAAGAAATTTCTGAATCCGACAGGAAATTATTTTTCCAAACGTATATAGAACGCTATCAGCATTCTGATGATTCTTCCGCATGGTTCGCCAAAGTGAAAGAAATTACTCAAGAACTCGGCTATGCTGTCAAACCTAAAGATTTCAAAAAGCACCCTGACCAATTCAAAGGTAGTATTATTCATGTCACTAATATGCTGCGCATTGCTTTAACTGGAAGGGCTAACGCTCCGGATATTTGGGAAGTTAGTCAGGTTCTCGGTGAAGAAATCGTTTTAAACAGATTAAAAAAATTCCTTTAAAGAAAGGCTGAAATTTATGGCTAAACATTCTGAATCAAATCATGAAATTCCTCGTCCGGAATTTCCTGAACGTGTTGTGATTACAGGCGGTATGCCCTACGGAAATAAAGAATTACATTTCGGGCATGTCGGCGGTATGTTCGTTTTTGCGGACACGTTCGCCCGTTTCATGCGTGACCGTATCGGAAAAGAAAATGTGATTTTCGTTTGTGGTACGGACTGTTACGGTTCTCCCATTGCGGAAGGCTGGAGAAAACAAGTGGAATCCGGTGCATTTTCCGGCACTTTAGAAGAATTTGTGCAGAAAAATCACGACAAACAAAAAGAAACTTTAGACGCTTACGGCATTTCCACGAATTTATTTGCGGCTTCCGGTTTAGGGCGTTCCAAAGAAATTCATGCAGAAGTCACAGATTGGTTTTTGCGTTCGCTTTACGAAAAACACCAACTTGAACAATTAAGCACAATGCAATTTTTCGATGAAAAAGCAGGCGTATTCCTGAACGGCAGGCAAGTAATTGGAAAATGTCCGGTAGAAGGTTGCCCTTCCGAAAAAGCCTATGCAGATGAATGTGACCTCGGTCACCAGTATATGCCGGAAAATTTAATTCACCCTGTCAGCACTTTAACCGGAGAAACGCCCGTCATGAAACCTGTGACAAACTGGTATTTCAAATTACGTGATTATGAACCACTCATGAAAAATTGGGTTGCTGAACTGAAACAAGATAAATCCATTCGTCCAGTTGTCTGGAAAACCATTGACGAATTTTTAAAACCACCGGTAATTTATATTAAGCGTGAGTTTGAAGAAAAATATTTTTCTCTGAAAAATACTCTTCCGGAACATGAATACATGGAAGAACCGAAAAAACCTTCTTTCACCATTCAGTTTCAGAAACTTTCCGACTGTGATATTGCCTGCCGGATTTTAACGGAAAATCAAATTCGCTACCGCACGGGGAAAACTTTAGTTCCCTTCCGTTTAACAGGTAACGTGGAATGGGGTGTTCCTGCGCCTGTTCTCGAAAATGAAGAACCTCTGACTGTTTGGGTATGGCCTGAATCGCTGTGGGCTCCGATTTCTTTCACGCAAACTTATTTGGAATCTATCGGAAAAAGCCGTGACGACTGGAAAAAATTCTGGTGCAGTAAATCCGCTAAAGTTTACCAGTTTATTGGACAAGATAATATTTACTTCTACGGCATTGCTGAACCGGCAATGTGGATGGCACAGCAAAATGACGAACAGAAAACTTCTTCCCCGAAAGAAGGAGAATTACAACTTCCTGTAATTGTTGCCAATCATCATATTTTATTCTTAGATAAGAAAGCCTCCAGTTCCGGCGCAGTTAAGCCCCCTATGGCGGATGATTTACTGAATTACTACACGCCAGAACAACTCAGAATGCATTGGCTTGGTTTAGGATTAGGAAGAAGTTCTGTTAGTTTCATGCCGAAACCGTTCAACCCGCTTGCCAAACCGGAAGACACTGACCCTGTAGTCAAAGACGGTTTATTATTATCCAACGTTTATAACCGAATGATTCGCACGGCATTCTACACCGCCCAAAAATATACTAATGGCTTACTTCCAGACGTTTCCCCGGAAGAAAAATTCCTTTCCGAAGGGAAAAAAGCCGTTCTCGATTATGAACGCCACATGGCAAAATTCGCTTTTCATCAATGCACTTACGTTCTTGACAGTTATATCCGCAATGGGAGTAAATACGTTTCCAAAGCGTTGAAACCGGAAGAACAAACTCCGGAAGAAATTCAGCAAGTACTGGCGAATATTTTCTATTGTATTCGCATTGCAGGGATTCTTCTGCACCCGTTCGCCCCATTCGGCACGGAAAAATTAAGAGAATATCTGCAAATTGATGAACGTCTCTGGTCATGGGAATTTATTTTCGAACCACTGAATTTCTTCACAGGGGAAAAACATGCATTGAAATTCCTTCCGCCAAGAACGGACTTTTTCACGAAACACGAAAGCCAATTCACAACAGAAACAGACTCTGAATGAAAAATTTCAGGCAGTGATGAATATTTCACTGCCTGATTTTCTTTTCGGGAATGAAATTTTTTCCGGAAATGTACCATCCAATCAATATGCCTAAAAGCATTCCGCCTAAAATATCTGTCGGGAAATGCACGAATAAATACATTCTGGAAAATGCAATCAGTATCGCTAATATGATTGCCGGTATGCCGAAATATTTTCGTTCACGCATTAGCACAACAGCGGAAATAGTAGAAGATAATGTATGTCCGGACGGAAAAGAATAATCTTTCGGAATGGCAATTAACATGGAAATTTCCGAATCAATCCAGCAAGGGCGTTCACGGGCGATTAAATTTTTCAGCAATAAATTGCCAATGATTAACCCTATCAGCATTCCGGCAAGCATTTGTATTCCGCAGTTCCGGTATTTCCGGAAAAATAATAATATTCCTGCCCAGATAATCCAAAGTATTCCGGCACTTCCTGCATGAGTAATGACCGGCATAATTTCATCTAAAATTTCATTCCGGAAATGTTCCTGTATCCAGTATAATATACGAAAATCCAACAAAATCCCTCCTTTATGTATTCAGTATAATATTTAATAATTAAACAAATATGAAATTTTTCTGAAAAATTTGAAAATTTCTCTTGACAAAGTGTTTGATTTGTGTTATAATCAAAATATAATTATCAGAAAGATAATATCAAGTTAATATTAAGGAGTGGTTTTCATGTATGTGAAATTTTTACCCAGTCAGTATATTTTCCGCTATCGTAAGGGAAAATTAATTCATCAGGGCGTAGGACTTTCGTTTTTCTTTTTCGAACAGGAAACTTCCGCTATGGCTATTCCTGTAACGAATCAGGACACGGATTTCATTTTTGAGGAAATGACTTTCGATTTTCAGAAAATCAGCATACAGGGGCAAATGACTTACCGCATTACAGATTATGCGAAAATTTCCGGTGCGTTCGATTTTACCATGAATCTGAAAACAAAACAGTATTATGGTAATCCTATGCAGAAATTAGCTAAACGCATGACTAATATTGCGGAAAGTTTCATTAAAAGCAAAATCAGCAAAATGCAAATGACACAGGCAATTCCTTCCAGTCTTGCTCTTGCTTCAGATGTTTGGGAACAAATGCGGAATTGTCCGGAATTAACGGCTCTCGGCGTTTCCGTAACGGGTTTTTCCATTCTGAAAATTTCCGCTAATGCAGAAACTTCCCGTGCATTGGAAGCCCGTACCCGTGAACAAATTCTGAAACAGTCTGATGATGCCATTTACGAACGCCGGAATGCCTCTATTGAACAGGAACGCCATGTGAAAGAAAATGAATTAAATACAGAAATTTGCCTTAAGGAAAAACAACAGCGCATTCAGGAAACGGAAAACCAATTACAAAAAATTCGCACACTCAGCGAAGCCGAACGGGAAGAATTGAAAATTGATGCGGAAATTGCCATAGAAAAAAAGCGTCAGGAACTCGCTGAATTGCGTTTTCAGAATGCGAAAAAAGCTGCTGATGCCGAAGCTTACCGGATTCAGGCAATTATGCAGGCTTACAGTCAATTAAATGCAGAAGTGTTAATTGCTTTAGCTACGTTGAATATGAATCCGGAAACTTTACTTGCGCAGGCTTTTGAGAAACTCGCCGGAAATAGCGAAAAAATCGGAACACTGAACATTACGCCGGATTTTCTTCAGGCGATCGCCGGAAAGAGAGTTTCTTCATGACGGACAGAAAATTTATTTTACTTACGCAAAAAACACGTTTAGAACAGTTAGTGAAACGCTATAACACAATCGGACAGGCTGAATTTTATATTGAACATCACGGAGGGGATTTTTCTGTTTATCAGGAAGAACATTCCCGTTATCAGGAAGCATTGCAGAAAACTTCCGGTTATTTGCAGAAATTCGGCAGAGTAAGCATTTTAGAAAAAGAATATTTATCCGGCTATTTATTCGGGGAAAAAGATATTCTCGTTGTGTTAGGGCGTGACGGTTTAGTGGTCAATGCCTTGAAATATCTTCATCATCAGAAAGTCATTGGCGTGAATCCGGACATTTCCACATATGACGGCGTATTATTGCCTTTCGTGCCGGAAGATTTACCGAAAATTCTTCCTGAACTGCATAAACGTCCAATTCATTCTGTCACTTTAGCATGTGCGGAACTCAATGACGGTCAGAAATTATATGCTGTTAATGATTTATTCATTGGGCAGAAAACCCACACTTCCGCAAGATATATTCTTTCCCTTGACGGGAAAACAGAAACGCAAATTTCAAGCGGATTGATTATTTCTACGGGGCTTGGTTCAACTGGCTGGCTGAAAAGTATTCTCGCAGGTGTTTCCGGAATTGACCGTTATTATGGCATTCAGAATCATTTCCGCCTTTCTCCGGATTTCCGGCATGATGCGAAATATTTATATTTTTCCGTTCGGGAACCTTTCCCCAGTAAAACAACCGGAACAGAAATTGTTTTCGGGAAAATTTCCCAACAAATGCAAATTATTTCCCTCATGCCGGAAAACGGTGTCATTTTCAGCGACGGCATGGAAGCGGATTTTTTAGAATTTAATTCCGGTGCGGAAGTTTCTGTTAAAATTGCGGAAAAAACCGGAAATTTAGTCAACTAATTTGTTCTTGACAAACGTTTTCTTCTATGTTATAATAAAATTACCGGCAGTTCCTGCACAACCTGCCGTTAAACAAAACAGGTCTTGCAGACTGTTTTGTCTGCATTTTTTATTTTAATTTATGAGGTGAAATTATGTATCAATTGAAAACTTCCGCTTCGTTCGATTCGGCGCATTTTTTAGCGGGCTATCACGGAAAATGTGCTAATCTGCACGGACATCACTGGAAAATTGAAGTTTGCATTCAAGGGAAAGTTTTACAACCTTCCGGTCAGCAGCAAGGCATGTTGTTAGATTTCGGAGAATTGAAAACTGCCGTCCGCAAATTAGCGGAACATTTCGACCATGCATTGATTTATGAAGAAAATACGCTGAAAGAAAAAACTATTCAGGCTTTACAAGAAGAAAATTTCCGTTTACTTCCGGTGGCTTTCCGTCCTACAGCGGAAAATTTCGCAAAACATTTCTATGAAATTTTAACTCGCCACGGCTTGTCAGTATTTTCCGTGACGGTTTATGAAACGCCTGAAAACTGTGCGGAGTATTTCGAACAATGAAACAGCCAGTTTATTTCGTTGCGGAAAAATTCACCAGTATCAACGGAGAAGGGAAAAAAGCCGGAGAATTAGCCGTATTCATTCGTTTCCGGAAATGCAATCTTCGTTGTTCTTACTGTGATACGGCATGGGCGAACAGAAATGATTCCCCTGCGGAAGAATATGCTTTAGAAAAATTAGTGGAAGAAGTGGAACAAACCGGAATACGAAATGTTACGCTTACCGGAGGAGAACCGCTTTTACAGCCTGATTTAGATTTGTTCATTACAGAACTCATGAAACGAAATCACGCCGTAGAAATCGAAACTAACGGAAGTATTTCTATTCAGCATTTTTCTGAATTAACATACCGTCCGGATTTTACATTAGATTATAAACTGCCGTCAAGCCATATGGAAAAATTCATGCTGACGGAAAATTATCAATATTTAAATTATACACATGATGTTGTGAAATTCGTTGCCGGAAGTGTTCAGGATTTAGAAAAGGCTTTAGAAATTATTCAAAAATTTGACTTACTGAATAAGGCGAAAATTTATTTCAGTCCGGTTTTCGGCGAAATTGACCCGAAAGAAATTGTAGCATTTCTGAAACAACATCAACTTAATCAAATCAGATTACAATTACAGTTACATAAATTTATCTGGAATCCTAATCAAGGAGGCGTTTAATTTTGGAACGGGAAAAAATTAAATATCATGTTCGGGAATTATTAAAAGCTATCGGTGAAAACCCTGACCGTGAAGGTTTACAGGAAACGCCTGACAGAGTAACACGCATGATTGAAGAAGTATTAGAGGGAACTCGTTATTCTAATCATGAAATAGCGCAGATGTTCGGAAAAACATTTCCTTTGCCGGAAAATCAGCAGTCCGGTTCAGCCGTTGTCATGAAAGATATTCAAGTCTTCAGTTATTGTGAACATCATTTAGCGTTAATGTATGATATGTCTGTTAATGTGGCTTATTTACCTGCCGGAAAAGTATTAGGCTTAAGCAAAATTGCCCGCATTTGTGATATGGCGGCAAAACGTTTACAAATACAGGAACGTCTCGGAAATGATATTGCAGAAATTATTTCTGAAGCTTCCGGTTCAGCGGACGTAGGTGTATTCATTTGCGGTTCGCATAGCTGTATGACCGCAAGAGGAATCCGGAATACTTCCGCTAAAACAATTACCAAAACATTCAGAGGAAAATTTCTTACTGACCAATCATTGCAGGAGTTGATTTTATGAAAGCATTAGTTTTATGTAGTGGAGGAACAGACAGCGCAACTTGTTTAGCGATTGCTGTGGAAAAATACGGCGCAGGGGAAGTGCTTGCCTTAGCGATTGACTACGGGCAGAAACATCAGAAAGAATTGGAATATTCCCGTAAAATTGCGGAATATTATCATACAGAATTTAAAATTTTAGATTTATCGGTAATTTTTGCAGAATCTTCCTGTTCGCTTTTAGCAAAAAATGAACATGCTGAAATTCCGGAAATTTCCTATGCGGAACAACTGAAAGAAACTAACGGCAAGCCTGTTTCGACTTATGTTCCCTTCCGGAATGGTTTATTTTTATCTTGTGCGGCAAGCATTGCCTTGTCAAATGGCTGTGAAGTGATTTATTACGGGGCGCACAGCGACGATGCCGCCGGAAATGCCTATCCTGATTGCAGTGAAGAATTTCATTCCGCTATGGGGAAAGCGATTTACACCGGAACGGGCGAACAACTTCGCATTGAAGCTCCTTTTGTGAAATTAACTAAAGCGGAAGTCATTCGGAAGGGTTTAGCTTTACATGTGCCGTATGAATACACATGGAGCTGTTATGCTGGAAAAGACCGCCCTTGCGGCGTTTGCGGAACGTGCCGTGACCGTGCAAAGGCTTTCGCTGAAAATCATACCATTGACCCATGGAAACCGGAGGAATCATAATGCGTGAAAAAGAAAAAAGTTTATCTTTATTAGGAAATCAGCATACTGTTTATGAAACTGAATATCATCCGGAATTATTGGAAACGTTTCAGAATAAACACCCTGAAAGAGATTATTTCGTTAAATTCAACTGTCCGGAATTTACCAGTTTATGCCCAATTACAGGGCAGCCGGATTTCGCCACATTGTATATTTCCTATGTTCCGGATAAGCGAATGGTAGAAAGTAAATCTTTAAAATTATATTTGTTCAGTTTTCGGAATCATGGAGATTTTCATGAAGATTGCGTGAATATTATTATGAATGACTTAATTCAGCTGATGCAGCCGAAATATATTGAAGTCTGGGGGAAATTTTTACCTCGTGGGGGAATTTCCATTGACCCTTATTGTAATTATGGGAAACCCGGCACTAAATGGGAAAAAGTCGCATGGGAAAGACTTTCGCAACATGATTTATTCCCTGAATCTGTGAATAATCGCTGAAAATTCTTGACAAATCTTTCGAATTGTGATAAAATATAAATAATATCTCAACAGAAAGAAGTTGTTTCCATGCTGGAACATAAACAAATACAAAATATTGATGATTTTTTTCTTCCTCTGCATCAGCGCAGGGAAAAAGGCGTTTATTTCTATCGTTTTAACGGCTGTACGCCTGAAATCCGGAAATTTATCCGGAAATATTACGATACTGCCCGCAAAAACGGCGTAATTTTAGAAGGCGGTATTCCTAACCCGACAAATCAAAATTTAGCGTATTATCAGGAACAAATGGGAAATGCGTTTCAGCTGAATTTACCTTTTTTGCAGAACAGTCTGAAAAAATGGCTTCCCCGAATGAATGACGTTCAGCAAACAGTTGCCGTTTCAATTTATCACACATTGGAAAATTTGAAAAAAGCCGGAAAACCGGAAAGCGTGCTGAAAAATGTTTATATTAAATTCATGTGCTGGCTTTATTACAAATTCGAACGCATTGTTAGTTTATTAGGCAATGACCAGATTCCGAAAATTCTTTATGAAGGCAATATTTCCTATCATGAATTATTACTAATTTCTGTGCTTGTACACGCCGGCTGTGATGTGATTCTTCTGCAATATCAGGGAGACACTAATTATTTAAAGCATGACCCCCGTTCAGAACTTTCCGAAAATTTAACGTTTCCGAATTTGCAGCCTTTTCCGGAAGGTTACACGCTGAAAACTGTCCGGCAGGAAATTCAGGACGAAATGAACCGGAAACGGCTTTACGGCACACTTCCGGAAGTGCAGAACTGCACAAATGCATGGTTAAATCCAAATGAAGATATTTTCGAAAAAATCCGCACTGCGCCGGAACTCAGAGGAACAGACGGAAATTTATTTTATAATTTATTTTGCAGAATAGAAGGCGTTCCTGAAAAACAAACCTACCCGAACACATTATTTCAGTTATATTCTGATTTGAATCATTCAGGGCGTGCAGTCGTCATTCTTGAAAAAGAACTTCCTGAACCTACTCCAACGGAAATTTCCGCTTTACATCGTGGAAACGCAACGAAAATTGACCAGTTAATTTCCGGTTTTCTGCCGAATTTACGCTATCCTGCGAATATACAGCTTGAACGGCTTATGATAAAATCTTTTGTGGATTTGCTTTTAGAAGAAGCGGAACATTCTGATTTGCAGAAAATTAGTCAATATGCAATTTATTTGCTTTGTTGGCTGAAAAACTATCAGGAAAAATTATTTTCTCATTGGAAAATGCCGAATGTTTGCTGTATGCTTTATCTCGGCGGCTGCCAGAATCAGAAAGAAGCTTTTTTCTTCCGGTTTTTGTCACGTTTGCCTGTAGATATTTTGATTTTGACACCAAATTCCAATCAGCATTGCGTGCTGGAAGATCATTTGCTTTATCCTGTGCATTATTCAGAATTTTTAGAAATTACCCATTTTCCGACAGATATTTCAGAAATTCGTTTAGGCACAACGGCATTTCATGCAGAACGGGAATTAGATCAGATTTTATATCAGGATTCCGGCATGTACCGCAACCAGCAATACACAAAGGCGAATGCTGTTACTTTGCGGACAACGTTTGAAGAAATTGCAATTTATTGGCGTGAAGACCTTAATGTCAGACCTAATTTCAGCGTAACGAATGACGTTGTAACAATTCCGGTGATTTTCGCAAAAGTTTCCGGCGTGAAAGACGGCGATTTGAACGCTTACTGGGATTGGGCTAAAATGTTAATGTCTGAAAATCCGTTTTTAATTCAGCGTGCGCCGTTCATCATGAATAATATGCTGAACCCTATGCGGAATATGACGACAGAATTTTTAATGAATGGAAAACTTCAGAAAGACAGAATCCGCAGTCACCCGAATTATCCCTATAGTTTTCTTCGTGAATCCATGCAGGAACATATTTTAGATAAACTCCAGCTTTTACTTGACCAGAAAATTATTAAAGGCACTTACGAGAACGGAACGGAATATTTAATTGTTTCTGTAATTCTGAATTTAAATATTCAGCTTATACGAGAAATTCAGAAATTCGATTTCACGAAAAAAAACCCTAAATTAGTTTATGTTCTTGCCACTGAACGCACAATGTCTTTAGAAGACAGTATTATTATGGCGTTTTTAAATCTTGTCGGCTTTGATATTTTATTTCTTGTGCCGACGGGCTACCAGTCCGTGGAAAATTTTTTCCAGAAAAACCGCATTGAAGAACATCAAGCCGGAGAATATCTTTATGATGTTCGTGTGCCTAACCTACAGAAATACGCTGGAAAACCTGTTAAATCCAGCCCGTTTTCAAATTTATTCAAAAAAAGGAGATAAATTCTTATGCCAGTGAATTTAACCAGAAAAACCCCAAAGGAAAATCACGCCGCTGCCGGTGCGATTTCCGCAGAACCTGTTGCTGAACAGGTGACCAGCATTGAACCCGTCAAAGAATATGACATTGTCGAGGATAAAGCCCAACTCGTTCAGAACATGGACATGGAAAAAATTGACCGCCTCACCAGTGAACTTGACGTTTCTGACATGGGGACAATTGTTTCATTTGGAGCAGAAGCCGCTGAAGAAATTTCCAGAGCCTCTGACACTGTGCTGAACAACATGAGTTTAAACCAGATTAACCAGTCCAGTGACACACTGAAAGCCCTTGCCAAAATTATGGATCAGTTCAACGTTGACGAACTCAAAGAACCGAAAGGAATACAGAAACTGTTCAAAAAAGCACAGATACAGATTGAAAAGCTCCTGAAGAAATATAATACTATGGGAGCGGAAATTGACAAAATTTATGTGGAACTCCGGAAATATCAAGACGAAATCCGGAAATCGAATCAGCAGTTAAGCGTAATGTTTGATGCTAACGTGAATTTCTACCACAATTTAGAAGAATACATTTACGCCGGCGAACAGGGCTGCAAAGAAATTCAAGCAGCGATTGAAGAAACACAGGCAGAAATGAACTCTACCGGAAATAATGAATTACAATTCCAGTTGTCCTCTTATCAGCAGGCGTTAGCTTTACTGGAACAGCGTGTGCAGGATTTACGGACAGCGGAAGTTGTTGCTATGGAGAGTATACCCATGCTGAAAACAATGGAGTTTAGCAATTATAACCTTTACCGGAAAATGGAATCTGCAATTATTATTACACTTCCTGTATTTAAGCAGGCACTTACACAGGCGTTATTGCTGAAACGGCAGAAAGTTCAGGCGGAAGCAGTTTCAGAACTTGACAAGAAAACAAATGAATTACTGACACGCAACGCACAGAATACTATGGAATTAGCTAAAACTACCGCAAGAATGGCTTCCGGCAGTTCCATTCAAACAGAAACACTTGAAAACACATGGAAAACCATTACAAACGGTATTGCTGAAATTCAGCAAATTGAAATGGATGCCCACAAACAACGTGAACAGGATAAAGTCCGTTTACAAACAATTAAAAACGAGTTCAACAAAAATTACCACGTTCCGGATAAACGATAATGCCAAAAGCCCTGCTCCGGCAGGGCTTCTCTCTTGAAAGGAAATTTTTATGCAGAAACAAATTTCAGAAAAATTATTTCTATTTGAAGAACAGGAACAAGTGAAAATTTTACACGCCGTGGAATCTGGTTCCAGGGCATGGGGGTTCGCTTCGCCAGACAGTGATTATGACGTGCGGTGCATTTACGTTCGACCGTTGGAAAATTATTTACAGCTGAATCCAATTCGGGACGTAATCGAATTTCAGCTTGATGAAGTATTAGACATTAACGGCTGGGATTTTCAGAAAATGCTGAAATTATTATACAAATCTAATCCGACAATTTTCGAATGGGCAAATTCGCCGATTGTTTACCGGACAACAGAATTTTTCCAGAAACTGAAACCAATGATATTTTCCTATTTTTCGCCGAAAACTTCTATTTATCATTATTTGAACATGGCAAAAGCGACTTATCACGCCTATTGTGAAAAAGAACAGGTCAAATTCAAAAAATATTTTTATGTTTTACGTCCGCTTTTAGCTTGTTACTGGATTTTAGAAAAGCAAACACCTCCGCCGATGTTATTTTCAGATTTGCTTGAATTGGAGCAAGTGAAAGAAATTCGCCCGTTAATTCACACGCTTTTAGAAATGAAGGCTCTTTCTTCTGAAACTCGGTTTATTCCGAAAAATGAACCCTTAGACCAATGGATTCACCAACAAATACAAATTATTCAAAAATATGCCGATGCTATGCCATTTACTGAAAATTCAGGCTGGAACGCCCTGAATGAAGCATTTTTGTCTTGTTTAAAGTGTTGACAGAATTTTTCAAATATGTTATAATAAAAAAAACAATTTTGACAAACTCACCAGAAAGGGAAGAACAATAATGAATTTAGATGCTCAGAAATCTGCTCCCGTTTATGAAGCTCTCGAACGTTTCCGAAAACAACGTGTTGTACCTTTTGATGTTCCCGGTCATAAACGTGGACGAGGAAATCCGGAACTTGTGAAACTTCTCGGCGAACAGTGCGTTTCTTTAGATGTTAATTCGATGAAACCGCTTGACAATTTGTGTCACCCTGTTTCCGTGATTTACGAAGCGGAAAAATTAGCCGCTGACGCATTCGGGGCAGCTAATGCTTATTTTATGGTCGGGGGAACAACTTCTTCTGTTCAAAGTATGGTATTAACTGCCTGTAAAGCCGGCGACAAAATTATTCTTCCCCGAAATGTTCATCGCAGTGTCATCAATGCGCTTGTGTTGTGCGGTGCGGAACCGGTTTACGTTAATCCGGACATGGATTCTCACATTGGCATTGCGTTAGGAATGGAACTTTCGCAAGTGGAACGGGCAATTCTTGCCCACCCTGAAGCAAAAGCAATTTTTGTGAATAATCCTACTTATTACGGCATTTGTTCGGATTTACTTTCAATTGTCCGGTTAGCGCATGAACATCATATGCTTGTGCTTGTTGATGAAGCCCACGGCACGCATTTATATTTTCATGAAAAATTACCTGTTTCCGCAATGGAAGCCGGCGCAGATATGGCAGCTGTTTCCATGCACAAATCCGGCGGAAGTCTCACACAAAGTTCATTACTTTTGTTGAATCATTCTGTTAATACACGCTATGTTGAACAAATTATTAATTTAACACAGACAACCAGCGCATCTTATTTATTATTATCCAGTTTGGACATTTCCAGAAGAAATCTCGCTCTCCGTGGGCATGAATCTTTTGAAAAAGTCGCTAATATGGCAGAATACGCCCGGGAAGAAATTAATTCTATCGGCGGTTATTACGCTTACGGAAAAGATTTAGTCAACGGCGGAAGTATTTTCGATTATGATGTCACGAAACTTTCTGTTTATACTCGTGATATTGGCTTAACAGGTATTGAAGTTTACGATTTACTCCGTGATGAATATGACATTCAAATTGAATTTGGCGATATTGGCAACATTCTTGCGTATATTTCCATTGGGGACAGAATACAGGACATTGAACGCCTTGTGGGGGCTTTAGAAGATATTAAACGGCTTTATTGCCATAATATTTCCGGTTTGCACAGTGCGGAATACATTCCGCCCATTGTCGCCACAACGCCGCAAAAAGCATTTTACGCTGAAAAAGAACGCATTCCCATTCAGGAAACTGCCGGAAGAATCTGCGGTGAATTTGTCATGTGCTACCCTCCAGGCATTCCCATTCTCGCCCCGGGGGAAAAAATTACTAAAGAAATTATTGAATATACCCTCTATTCCAAAGAAAAGGGCTGTTCTATGCAAGGTCCGGAAGACAGCAGCCTTGCTTATTTGAACGTTCTCAAATGAAAGGAAATAATTTATGCTGAATTTTCAACTTGTCAGAACAGATATTACTAAATTAACTGTTGATGCAATTGTCAACGCTGCAAATTCAAGTCTTTTAGGCGGCGGAGGTGTTGACGGGGCAATTCATCGGGCTGCCGGTGAAGAACTATTAGCAGAATGCCGGCTGCTTGGCGGCTGTAAAACCGGACAAGCTAAAATCACTAAAGGCTATCAGTTACCCGCAAAATATATCATTCACACAGTAGGTCCTGTTTACCGTGGGTATGATGACCCCCTGCAAGCGGAAAATTTACTGAAATCCTGCTATATTCAGTCTATGGAACTGGCGAAAAAATACCATTTGAAAAGTATTGCTTTTCCGGCAATTTCTACGGGAATTTACGGCTATCCCCAAAAAGAAGCCGCTCAGGCTTCTTTTTCCGCCTTGAAAGAATGGGAGAAAAATAACCCTGATGAACAAATTACAATTATATTCACTTGTTTTTCTAATCTGTCTTATCAGACTTATCAAGAATTATTAACCTAAAGGAGAAAAAAATGGATTTTTGGTTTTCTGAAATGCATACCCGCAATGTGAAAATTTCTATTCGTGTGGAAAAGCAGCTTTTTTCCGGCACAAGCGATTTTCAGCGAATTGACGTATTCGAATCGGAAGAATTTGGAAGATTTTTAACTTCTGACGGGAGTATTATTTTTTCTGAAAAAGATGAATTTACTTATGATGAAATGATTGTGCATGTGCCTATGGCGGTGCATCCGCATGTGAAAAAAGTGTTAGTCATTGGCGGCGGTGACGGCGGTGTTGCCCGTGAATTATCCTATTATAAAGAAATTGAAGAAATTGACGTGGTTGAACCGGATGAATTATTCGTTAAAGTCTGTCGGGAATTTTTCCCCGATAATGCAAGAGGATTAGACGACCCCAGAGTAAAAGTGTATTATCGGGACGGCTTGCGTTTTCTTCGGCGCAGACAAGATGAATATGATTTAATTATTAATGACAGCACCGACCCCCTCGGACATACTGCCGGATTATTCACAAAAGAATTTTACGGCAGCTGTTATAAGGCTTTACACGATGACGGCATTATGGTTTACCAGCACGGCAGCCCGTTTTATGATGAAGATGAAGAAACTTGCCGGGCTATGCACAGAAAAGCCTATAAAAGTTTTCCCATTAGCAGAGTATATCAAGCGCATATTCCGACTTGCCCCTCTGGGTATTGGCTTTTCGGATTCGCTTCTAAAAAATATCACCCTCTGCACGATTTAAATGCCCAGCGTTGGCGGGCAAGAAAATTGAAAACCTGGTATTATACAACTAATCTGCACATGGGCGCATTTATGCTCCCGAAATATGTGGAAGATTTACTGGAAGAAGAAGAACAGAAAAATAAAACTGTTTAATTTTTAAAAAGGAGATTTTTTTGATGAAATTATTAGTTATTGGCTGCGGCGGTGTCGCTACAGTTGCCATTCACAAATGCTGTCAGAATCCTGTTTTCACAGAAATTTGCATTGCCAGCAGAACGATTTCACGTTGTAACGCCCTTGTGGAAAAGCTTTCCCCCACGGCGAACGCAAAATTAACTACAGCGGAAGTGAATGCGGATAATTTGCAGGAATTAATTGCGTTAATGAAAAAATTTCAGCCACACACTGTGCTGAATGTTGCTTTACCTTATCAGGATTTAACGATTATGGAAGCCTGTCTCGCCTGCGGTGCGAATTACGTTGACACGGCAAATTATGAAGCGGAAAACACTGATGACCCTGAATGGCGTGCCATTTATGAAAAACGCTGCCAGGAAAAAGGCTTTACAGCGTATTTTGATTATTCGTGGCAGTGGGCTTATCAGGAAAAATTCCAGAAAGCCGGATTAACGGCATTATTAGGAACAGGCTTTGACCCTGGTGTGACAAGCGTTTTCACGGCTTACGCACAAAAGCATTATTTTGATGAAATTCATACGATTGATATTTTAGACTGTAACGGCGGTGACCACGGCTATCCGTTTGCCACGAATTTCAACCCGGAAATTAACCTCAGGGAAGTTTCCGCAAATGGTTCCTATTGGGAAAATGGTCACTGGATTGAAACTAAGCCTATGGAAATCAAACGGGAATATGATTTTGACGGCGTGGGCAAAAAAGAAATGTATTTACTTCATCATGAAGAAATTGAATCTCTTGCTAAAAATATTCCTCATGTGAAAAGAATCCGGTTTTTTATGACATTCGGGAAAAGCTATCTCACGCACATGCAATGCTTACAAAATGTCGGTATGCTGAACACAACGCCTGTTTTATTCGAGGGAAAAGAAATCGTTCCGATTAAATTTCTGAAAGCTTTACTTCCTGACCCTGCATCTTTAGGCGCAAGAACTGTCGGAAAAACTAACATTGGCTGTATTTTCACCGGAATAAAAGACGGAAAACTGAAAAGCCTTTCAATTTATAATATTTGCGACCATCAGGAAGCATTCAAAGAAACAGGTTTACAGGCAATTTCCTACACGACCGGCGTTCCGGCAATGATTGGAACGGCTTTAGTGGCTTCTGGCGTATGGAATCAGGCGGGCGTTTTCAACGTGGAAGAATTTGACCCAGACCCTTATATGAACATGTTGAATGAATACGGCTTGCCGTGGGTTGTGAATGATTCTCCCGTTCTGGTGGACTGATATGCAGAATGAACTTCTTGCTATGGCAGGTGTTACACATACACCTGCCTATGTACTGGACGAAGAAAAATTATTACAGAATTTGAAAATTCTGCAATCTGTTCAGAAACTTTCCGGCTGTAAAATTCTTTTAGCGCAGAAAGCTTTTTCTTTATTTAAAGTTTATCCGTTAATTGCAAAATATCTTTCCGGAACAACCGCAAGCGGATTATATGAAGCCCGTCTCGGAAGAGAAGAATTTTCCGGAGAAGTGCATGTTTATTCCCCTGCTTACCGGAAAGAAGATATGCCGGAAATCATTTCTTTTGCGGATCATATTATTTTTAATTCTATGAATCAGCTTCAGCAATTCGGAACACTCTGCCGGAAACATCAGAAAAGCATTGGCTTACGCATCAATCCGGAATGTTCCACACAGGAAACGCCTTTATATGACCCTTGCGCAAATGGTTCACGCTTAGGCGTAACAAGTCAGCAATTGACTGATTTTCCGGATATTGACGGTTTACATTTTCACACCCTTTGTGAACAGAATGCCGATGCTTTAGCAATCACTTTGCAAGCCGTTGAAAAAAATTTCGGAAAATTTTTATCCCGTTGCCAATGGGTAAATTTCGGCGGCGGGCATCATATTACCAGAAACGATTATGAAATTGATTTGTTAATTCAGTTAATTCAGGAATTTTCGGAAAAATATTCCGTTCAGGTTTACCTTGAACCAGGGGAAGCCGTTGCCTTGAATGCTGGCTATTTAATTACAGAAGTTTTAGATATTGTTGAACATCAGGGAACGAAAACATTAATTTTAGATACTTCTGCGGCGTGCCATATGCCGGACGTTTTAGAAATGCCCTACCGACCGCCATTATTTCAGTCAGGGAAACCGGAAGAATTTCCTTATGTTTATCGTTTATCTTCCTGCACTTGTCTTGCTGGTGATATTATTGGCGATTATAGTTTCCCGAATCCGGTAAAAATCGGCGACAGGCTTTGTTTTGAAGATATGATGATTTATTCTATGGTCAAAAATAATACATTTAACGGAATGCCTTTGCCGGATATTGGCATTTTACACGAAAATAAAACTTACGAAGTTATCCGGAAATTTAATTATACTGATTTTAAGGAGCGTTTGTCATGACAACCCCGAAACAAGACGGTTTTTTCATGCCGGCGGAATTTTCCCCGCATTCGGCAACAATTATGATTTTTCCGGAACGTCCAGGTTCATGGCATTACAACGCTGAACCAGCTTTACCGGAATTTCTTTCCATTTGGAAAAATATTACACAAGATGAACAATTATATTTACTCGTCAGTCCACGCACGGAAAAAAAAGCTGCTGATTTACTTCAGCAACATCATATTCAGCATGTTCAGCTTTTAACAATTGACCAGAATGATGCATGGGCAAGGGATACCGCACCGACATTCGTCACGAATCATTCTGAAATTCGTGGAATTGACTGGAAATTCAACGCCTGGGGCGGAACGTATGACGGACTTTACGCCGACTGGGAAAAAGATAATGCTTTAGCTTCCGCCCTATGTCAGAAATTATCCATTCCCTGCTATAATGCACAAAATTTTGTTTTAGAGGGCGGTTCGATTCATTCGAACGGAAAAGGAATGATTTTAACTACGGAGGCTTGTTTATTAAGCCGTGGACGGAATCCGCATTTATCGAAAATGCAAATTCAGCAAATGCTTTTAGAGTATCTCGGCGCAAATCGAATTATCTGGCTGCCACATGGCATTGACCAGGACGAAACAAACGAACATGTCGATAATATTTGCGCATTCGTTCAGCCGGAAGAAGTGGTTTTATCCTGGACAGATGACCGGAATCTTCCGCAATATGCATTTTCCCATTCGTGCATGGAAATTCTTCAGAAAGAAAATATCCATGTGCATAAACTTCCGCTTCCGGACGAGCCTGTGCGCATTACTGAACATGACCTTGCCGGTTATGTTTTCGAAGAAGGCGAAACGCCCCGTGAAGTTGGTGAACAACTCGCTGCCTCTTATGTGAATTTTTATTTTACGAATCGTTCTGTATTAGTTCCCCAGTTCGGCGGAAAAAATCAGAAAAGCGATGAAAACGCTTTAGAAATTCTTTCAAGACTTTGCCCGAACAGGAAAATTATTCCCATTCCTGCCCGTGAATTATTACTCGGCGGTGGAAATATCCACTGCCTTACGCAACAAATCCCTGCTATTCAGAAAGGAGAAATTTCATGATTATTTCCGCCATACAAATGAATTGTTCCCGAAATGTTCAGGAAAATATTTCCCATGCGGAAAATTTAGTTCGTCAGGCTGCCGGAAAGGGCGCAAAAATCATTTTACTTCCGGAATTGTTCGAACGTCAATATTTTTGCCAAGAAAGACAATACGCCTATTATGCGTATGCAAAACCCGTCCAGGAAAATGAAGCCGTTCAGCATTTTTCCGCACTTTGTCGGGAATTGCGTGTTGTCATGCCGATTAGTTTTTTTGAAAAAGACAATCAGGAAACTTATAATTCCGTTGCGGTAATTGATGCAGACGGAAAAATTCTCGGCGTATACCGGAAAATTCACATTCCGGACGACCATTTTTATCAGGAAAAATTTTATTTCCGTCCTGGAAATACTGGTTTTCGTGTGTGGGAAACGGCTTACGGAAAAATTGGTGTTGGCATTTGCTGGGATCAGTGGTTTCCGGAATGCGCAAGGGCAATGACATTGCAGGGAGCGGAAATTTTATTTTATCCGACGGCTATCGGGTCAGAGCCAATTTTAAATTGTGACAGTATGCCCCACTGGAAAAGATGTATGCAAGGACACGCCGCAGCGAATATTCTTCCGGTTGTGGCGGCGAATCGTTACGGCTTAGAAAAAGTTTCCCCTTGTCCGGAAAATGCTCATCAGGAATCAAGCCTTGAATTTTACGGTTCTTCTTTCATTACTGATGAAACAGGGGAAATTTTAATTCAGGCGGAGCGAACCGGAGATAAAATTCTACTTGCGGAACTGGATTTACCAAAAATCAATCAAGCCCGTTCAGAATGGGGGTTATTCCGTGACCGCCGTCCGGAATGCTACCAGATTTTAACGAAATAACATTCCGGAGGGATTTAACAGTTAAAACATTTTGATAAAATGTTATCATAAAGTATTGACTTTTATCATTTTAAACGTTTAAATTGATAAAAATATACAACTCAATAAAAA
>CANPYZ010000022.1 GCA_947589035.1 uncultured Clostridia bacterium
CTGACAAGATTAAACTTCTGCCTGCTCTTCTTTCGGCTTGTTGTCAGCTTTTCTAATTTTACATGGGTAGAAGTAAAACTGATTTTGCACGGGTCAGCGTAAAAGCTCGGTTTTGACTTTCTTCTGCTTTTGAATTTCGGAAGTTCCGCAATACCATTAAAAAATCTCTGATAGGCTGTTACTGCATCTTTGATTGCCTGTTTCGGAATATTATTGCTGTAATCCTTCAGCCACGCATATTCTGGTTGTGTTTTCAACTTTGTAAAAATTCTGCGTAGTTCATGATGAGAAAGAAATAACTTCCCTGCTGCGTAATTTTTCTGTTCATAGTCCAATGCCCAGTTATACGCAAATCTTGTCAATCCTGCACATGCAAACAATTTTGTTTTCTGCTTGTTGTTCGGTAGAAGCATGACTTTGATTGTCTTAATCATTTTTAGTAAGCTCCTTTATCATTTTTTGACTTTTTCCTTTAAAATTATAAGAGTCAATACTTTATGACAACATTTTATAAAAATGTTTTAACTGTTAAATTCCCCCCTTTGTCTGTTCGATTTCATTCAGTTTTCTGGTAATTTCTGCACCCCTTGCAATGGAATCATCTGCAATAAATGTCAGTTCCGGACTTTTTCGCATTTTCAGACGGGAAAATAATTCCCTCCGGATAAATCCCGCCGCACTGCGTAAGCCTTTCACGGATTGTTTCGTATCGTCCATTCCTAACAAACTTGATACATATATTTTACAATGAGAACCGTCTCCGGCAAGTTCTACCCTCACAATGGAAAGCATTTTGCTGACCCGTGGGTCTTTCACCTGCCGGAATATATCCGTTAATTCCCGATGAATATCTTCTGACATTCGGCTTGTTTTAAAACTCGGCATTAAGTCTCCTCCTTGCTTTCTGTTCCGGAATCAGTAATAATATATTCTGCATCATCTCCGGCAAAAAATGTTTTCCCCTCTATCGCTTCTTCTAATTCTTCATTGCTTTGTTCATAATGCAGCATTTCCTCCGCCGGAACAGGAACAGTAACTTTCGCTAATTCGTCTGGTTCTTCCGGTTCAGCACATTCCACAGCAGAACACTGCCCTAATAAAATTCGTTTCACCGATTCGAAAAAGAATATATCTACGGGTCCAAATTCTTCCCATGCAAGTGCTTCATCACAATATTGAAGCATATCTTTCGTACTCATTCTTGTGTATTCCATGCAAAATTCCCCTTTCACGGGATTATTCCGGCTGGTATTCCTCCATGATATACGCCTCGAAAATATCTCCGGATTTAATATCATTGAACTTTTCCAGACTAATTCCGCATTCATAACCGCTGTTGACTTCTTTCACAGCATCTTTGAATCTTTGCAGCCCTGCAATGTGGTCATCGGCAATAATAATTCCATCTCGAACAATGCGAATCTGGCATTGTCGGGTTAATTTCCCTTCCAGAACATAACTTCCTGCAACTGTGCCTACACTTGGAATTTTAAATACTTCACGCACTTCCGCTTTTCCTAAAATCACTTCACGGTATTTCGGCGCAAGCATTCCTTTCATTGCGGTGGAAATTTCTTCAATTGCATCATAAATAATTCGATATAACCGAATATCTACACCATCTCTTGCGGCACTTTCCTCTGCGCCGTTGTCCGGTCTAACGTTAAACCCAACAATAATTGCATTAGAGGCATTCGCTAACATCACGTCACTTTCTTTGATTGCACCGACTGCACTGTGAATCACTCTGACGTGTACTTCATCATTGGACAGCTTTTCTAAAGAACTCTTCACCGCTTCAGCACTACCCTGCACATCCGCTTTCACGATAATTGGTAATTCTTTCGTTTCGCCTTCAGCAATCTGACTGAATAAATTATCTAACGTCAATTTATGCGTGCTATGCTGGAATTGCGCTTCTTTCGCTTCATGTTTTCTCTGGTCAACTAATTCCCTTGCTAAACGTTCATCTTCTACAGCGTCGAAAATATCTCCGGCACTCGGTACTTCATCTAAGCCTGTAATTTCTACCGGCACGGAAGGAGCTGCGGATTTCACTATTGCGCCCGTGTAATTAGTCATTACACGCACTTTTCCGACAGAAGTTCCCGCAATAATAATATCTCCCGTGTGTAAAGTCCCTTTCTGCACTAAAAGCGTTGCAATTGGTCCTCTGCCTTTATCCAAACGTGCTTCAATGACTGTGCCTTTGGCAAGTCTGTCCGGATTCGCTGTTAATTCTTTCACTTCTGCAACCAATAAAATATTTTCTAAAAGTTCTTCAATGCCTTCTCCGGTTTTCGCTGAAACAGGAATGCAAATTGTATCGCCGCCCCATTCTTCACAAACAAGCCCGTATTCCGTTAATTGCTGCATGACCCGTTCAGGATTAGCGGCTTCTTTATCCATTTTATTGATTGCCACAATGACGGAAACGCC
This sequence comes from uncultured Clostridia bacterium, assembly GCA_947589035.1. Taxonomy (GTDB): domain Bacteria; phylum Bacillota; class Clostridia; order Oscillospirales; family Ruminococcaceae; genus UBA3855. Next base: position 2,440 of record CANPYZ010000022.1, read on the forward strand.
TGCCGCTTTAGCGTGGTTAATGGATTCTACCGTCTGCGGCATAATTCCGTCATCTGCGGCAACAACTAATACTGCAATATCAGTAATGTTCGCCCCTCTTGCCCTCATGGAAGTAAATGCTTCATGTCCGGGCGTGTCTAAGAACGTAATCACTTGCCCATTGTGCTTTACCTGATAAGCACCAATATGCTGCGTAATTCCTCCGGCTTCTGAAGCAGTAACATTCGCATGACGGATTCTGTCTAAAATTGACGTTTTCCCATGGTCTACATGACCCATTACCACAACAACCGGCGGACGGGGCTGTTGATTTTCTTCATCAACTTCTTCCGATTCAATTAAACGCTCTTCAATAGTCATAATGACTTCTTTTTCCACTTTTGCGCCGAGTTCTTCCGCTACTAAACTTGCCGTGTCGAAATCAATCTCTTCATTGATGCTTGCCATTACGCCTAAGCCCATTAATTTTCCAATTACTTTGGAAACGTTCACTTTCAGACGGCTTGCTAATTCCCCAACTTGAATCATGTCCGGAATTTTCACTTTCAATTGCTGTTTCCTTGCCCGTTCTAATTCTAAGCGATTTAACCGCTGTGCTTCTGTTTCCTGTTTCCGGCTGTTGGATTTTTTGCCTTTCTGGGCGGATTTCTGATTAATTTTCTGTTTTTTCGTGGAATAATTTTCTTTTCTTCTGTCCGCTGGGGCAATTTGTTCATAGCGTTCATTGTATTTATCTAATTCAACATAACTGCCACGAGTGTCTACAGTACGCCGTTTTTCATTGTTTTCCACCCGTTCTGAACTTACTACACTGCGTTCCCCGCTCATGACACCGCCTAAACGGGTTTTCTCTCCATGCGGAGTTTTACTGCGTTTCTTTTCTTCATGCGGTTTCTGTTTCGGCTTCTGTTCCTGAACGGGTTTTTCTGGTTCAGCAGGTTTCACTTGTTTTTCCTTTTCCTTTATAGTGGGCTTTTCCTGTTGTTTTGCCTTCTGGGCTTTTTCATTCTTCTTTTCTGACTTACTCATCTTATCAGAACGGTTCTTTTTTGGGTTGTGCGGTTTCTTTTCGCCTCTGTTTTCTGGTCTCGGCTGGCTTTTCATGGCGAAATATTCATCAAAACTGCTGACATTGCTTTTCTGCGTATAATATTCTAACGCTAAATTCATTTCCTGTTCAGAAATGGACGAACCGGAAGATTTTTTTTCTCCGGTGTGATCTTCAATAAAGGCAGCAAGTTCCTTTGTGGGAATTTGTAAATCTTTTGCCGCATCACTCAATTTAATTTTGTTCTTGTTTGCCATAGGCAATATCCTCCTTATCTGTTGTTGTGTTCTGTTCAAGCATACACAACTGGCGGATTCTGTTTGAAAATCCTGAATCCGTGACGGCAGCAACAGCAGTTTTCCTGCCGACAAGCCTTTCCATGTCGTCTTTGGTCAAGGGCATTGCACTGACCGGAACAGAATATTTCTCACAGAAATAACATACTTCTTTGTTAGTTTTTGGCGAAATGTCCGCTGCTGTTAAAACACAGCAGACTTTCTTTTTTTCTAAAGCCTCTTTTGTCGGGTCAAATCCCAGAATTAGTTTTCCGGCTTTCCGGCATATGCTGAGGATTCCCGTCAATTTCGGATAGCGCATTCTTCATCACCTCGTAAACTTCCGGACTGACTTTACAGGAAAAACTTTTTTCTATTCGGTGTTGTTTTCTGGCTAATTCCAAACACTGAATATCTGGACAAAGATAAGCACCTCTTCCGGCTTTTTTTCCGGTAAAATCTAATGAAATTTCTCCTTCCGGAGAACGGACAATCCGAATTAACTCTTTTTTAGGCTTATTTTCATGGCAGCCAATGCACATTCGCATGGGAATTTTTTTCTGCATGGCTTATTCCTCAGCAGTTTCCGGTTGTTCTACATCTGAAATTTCCGGTTCAGGAACAGGGGCTGTTTCAGCTTTGATGTCAATTTTGAAATTGGTTAATTTTGCGGCAAGTTTTGCATTTTGTCCTTTATTGCCGATGGCAAGTGAAAGCTGGTCAGCGGGAACATATGCCACACAGGCGTGTTCTTCCTCATTCAGCACTTCCACTCGAAGAACTTTCGCCGGAGAAAGTGCATTGGAAATAAATTCTTCCGGTTTTTCGCTGTAGGGAATAATGTCAATTTTTTCCCCGTTCAGTTCTTTCACTATCGCTGAAATACGGGAATGTTTCGCACCAATGCAAGCCCCTATTGCATCAACATTCGGGTCATGTGATAAAACAGCAATTTTCGAACGGGAACCCGCTTCACGGGAAATGGCTTTCACTTCCACAATGCCTTCAAAAATTTCCGGTACTTCCAATTCGAATAAACGCTTTACTAAATCTCTGTGTACACGGGAAAGCTTAATAATCGGCTTTTTATTCCGGTTAATAATTCCTGTCACGTACACTTTAATTTGCATTCCCTCAGTTAATTCTTCACCGGGAATTTGTTCTTGCCGTAAAAGATACAATTCCGTTTTGTCATACATCAGCGTTGCTGCACCTCTGCCAGGTTCTACTTGCATTACGGTTGCTGTGATAATATCATTTTCTTTACATAAAAATTTGTCTAAAATTCTGTCACGGTTAATGTCCCGTAAATCACCTTTAATTGACTGTTTCGCCGATTGTGCGGAAGCCCTGCTGAATTTGGAAATATCCAGCTTGTGTTCTAAAGTCGCTCCTGCGTATGTTCCTGGGTCAATCGTTCTCGCCTCATCAATGTTAATTTCCGTGTGGTTAATTGGTTCATCTTCTACCACTGTCTGAAGCAGAAACACATCAAAAATCTGCTTTTCAGGGTCAATGTCTACCCGTATCAATTCCTTACATTCCGGATACATTCTCTGTACAGACTTCTGCATTGCAGATTTTACGGTTTCAATCATTTTTTCCGTGTCAAGGCTGTTTTCTGTTCCGACTTCAGCCAAAGTTTCAAAAAATTTACTGTCCATTTTTTCTGATTCCTCCAGTAACTAATTACTCAAATGAAAAATAAAGTTTTACAAATGCTAACGCTGAAAACGGAAGCTGCATTGTTTTTTCCGGTGTGCGTAATGTCAGCATGTCTTTGTTCCAGTCTTCCAGAACGCCGACAATTTCCCGATTTCCGTCGTCAAAATTTCGAAAACCTTTCACTCTTACCGTACACCCGACACAAGCATCAAAATGACTTTCCCGTATCAATTCCGCTTCCAGCCCCGGGGAACTGATTTCCAGAATGTAACTTTGCGGAATGGGGTCTTTTTCGTCCAGTAAATCACTTACCGGTGCAGTAACTTTTTCACAGTCCTGAATGGTAATGGTTTCCTGTTCGCTGTCAATGAAAATTCGTAAATACCAGTTTGCACCCTCTTTTTCATAACGAACGTCCCAGATTAAATAGCCCATTTCCGTAACTACCGGCGCAATCAGGTCGTAAATTTTCTGTTCTGTGCTGCCGAATTTTTTCAGTTTCATCTTCAGTCATTACCTGCCTTTCTGAATTTCTGCTGCAAAACGAAAGACCGGATTCGGGTTCCGGTCTTTTTCACATCTCCAGCTTGTAAGCATATTAACATTATAACATATTTCTTTTAAAAAATCAAGTATCTTTTGCAAATTTTTCAAAAAAATTTTCATTGTCCATATTTACCATATCCAGCTATTTATTGTGGAAAAATATGGTTTAGAAAATATGAAAATAATGAAACGATAGCTTGACATTTTACTAAAAATGTGATAAAATAAAATAGTAAAGCGAAATCACGATAAATTATTTATTATTTTAATAAAATATCATATATTTTTTAATATTTTTCTTAACATTGTAGTTTTCCCTGAATTTCAAAAAATACCCAAAAGAAAGTTATTTGTTATCAAATTGTAATGATTTATTCATTTCTTTATGACAAAGAATATGATATAATAGAAGTTAGACAGAAAGATAGAGAGATTTAGCTCATGACCGTAGAACAAAGTTTATTGAGATAGAAGAAAGGAATGAGGCGTTTTGCAAAATCAGAATGACCCTAAGCAGAAAAAATCTGCTGAAAATTTAGATGCTTCCAAAATGTCCGGTGCTGCACTTCTGGAAGCGATTGGCATATCGGAATCCTTACCAAATTCTCTTGTCCGTGAAAATAATCAGAAATCCACAGCTGCACCCGAACAAACCGACCTTCCGCAGCCAGAATCTGACATGCAAAAACGTATTGCCGAAATTCAAAGACAAAAAATGCAGAAAATCCGTGAAGCCCTCGCTGCACAACATGAACAGGAAATGGATTCTTCTGATCATGTTTCAGAACCTGCCGAAACGGTAGCCGTTTCTGAACCGAATGCCTCTTCCGGCGGCACTGCTGTTGCACTCGCTGAAAGACCTGAACCAGATTCAGCTGATGATGTTTCTGAACCGGATTCCCCAGTTGAAGAAGTTGAACCAGCTGAAGAAGATGAAGAAGATGAAGAAGATAATGAAGACACTCAAGAAATAGAATCTGTTTCTTCTGAACCCGAACCAGAACCAGAAAAGCCCGTGAAGAAAGTTTCTTCCCATAAGCCCAAAAAAAAGAAAAAAAAGAAGAAAAAGAGAAAATTAAATCAAAGAAACAGTTTATTTATTGGTACAGGCTGCGCAAGTGTTTTGATTATTGCATATTTCATTGGCGCACTCAGCTATCAGGGGAAATTCTTGCCCAGAACGTATATCAATTCCCTTTCCGTTGCCGGTATGACTACAGAAGAAGCCCATGATGCATTGATTCAGGCGAAAGAAATTAAAGATTTAACCCTCGTTACCCCGAAAGGCGAAGAAGCCGTTTTCGCTGCAAGCGATTTTAAAGCCGCTTATGAAATTCCTTCCGGTGCTTTGAATGAAGCCGCCAGTGAAAGCAATTTCATCTGGTTTTCTAAATTATTCAGAAGTTCGGAATATGCAGTCAAGTATGATTATACTTATTCCGAAGAAGACCTCAGAAATTTAATTCAAAATTATGACTGGGGTAATGAAGTTTCCCAAAATGCGAAAATTATTCGCTCTAATAGTGGAGATTTCACGATTCAGCCGGAAACACTCGGCGATAAATTCGATATAGATACGTTGCTGAACTATATCATGGAACAACTCTCTTCCGGTAAAAATATTATCAATATGGAAGATTCCGGCTGTTATGAAAATTACCGTGCTAAAGTAAAAGCAACTGACCTTGAAGACGATGTGGAAGTTTACAACCGCTATGCGAAATGTTCCATTACGTTCGATTTCGAAGACAGAAAAAAAGTCGTTGACAATGATATGGTCATTAGTTGGCTGATGACAAAAGAAGACGGCTCTTTCGTCACAACTTCCGGTCATGTCATTCCGCTGAATCAAGATGCGATTGCTGAATTTGTCGCACAAATGGCAGAAGAAACTGACACTTACGGAAAAGACAGAGAATTTTATTCCACGCTTGATGGCTGGATTACTGTTCCATGGACTTCCAGCAGCATGTACGGATGGAAAATTGACCAGAATGCAACAGTAAATCAGATTATGGAACTCATTGACAAAGGCGAATCTGTTACTGTTGAACCCATTTACGCTGAAAAGGGAATGACCCGACAAACAGACGATATTGGCACAACGTATATTGACGTGGATATTTCCGCACAACATTTCTGGTATTACAAAAATAATGAATTGTTAATGGATTATGACATCGTTTCCGGTCTGGAAGTAGACCCCAGCAGAAGAACGCCCCGTGGAATTTTCAAAATTCTCCGCCACGCTAACGGCGCAACTCTCGGTTCTTATGCCGTGGAAGGCTATGAACAATGGGTTGATTACTGGATGCCGTTCACATGGGACGGCTGCGGTTTTCATGACTTGTCCCGTGGTTCTTACGGCGGTTCTGTGTATATGTATAACGGTTCACACGGCTGTCTGAATATGCGCTGGTCAGAAGCTAAAAATTTATATGAAAATATTGAAGATAATATTCCTGTTATCGTTCATGACTGATTTTTTAACGCTAAAGCAGAGTAGAAAATACTCTGCTTTTGTCATTTTTACACAAAAATAATACAAAAATTTTGTATAGTATTTTCCGTAATTTTTCCCCCTTTCCTGCGTACTAACTAACAAATCTACCAAAAAGGAGGAATTATCATGAATAATCATTTCCCTGACGATTATTCCCGTCTTTATGAACAGCATTCGCCCTCTTCCCAGAAAAATTCTGTTCCCCAACCTGAAAAGCCTGCCCAACCATTCAGCCCTGTTCCGTTGTTGCTGATTGCCGGAATTATTTTCCTGTTTCTTGGAGGAATTATTTTCTTAACTAATACTTGGAAAATTCTTCCTGATTTCGTTCGGGCTTTGGCTTTACTTTCCGCAAGTGTTATCGCTTTCGGCACGCATTCCCTCGCTGAACGAATTTTTCACCTGAAAAAAACTGCCTTGACGTTTTTCATTCTCGGCTGTATTTTTCTTCCGCTGGCGTTCTGCGGTATCGGAATATTTCACCTGTTCGGAACGTGGCTTTCTTTCACGGGTAACGGGAAGGCTTTACTCTGGCTGTTGATTTTCTTCAGCTTGTCCGCTTCCACGTTTTTCGGATACCGAAAATATCACTATTCCGGATTCAGTTTCATTTCACTTTTCGGAATGTTCGGTGTCTGGGTCGCATTCTGTTCATTCATCACTGACCAGTTTCGTTTTTCCACGGAAACGAAAGAAAATATTTCTTCCGTTATTCGAATGCTTTACGCTGTCGGAATTTGCATTCTCAGCGAATTTTTCCGGAAAAAATTTCCTGAATCTTTACAGAAAACAATTTCCATTTATTTGTACAGTGTCAATTTACTTTCAGCGGGTTTTGCTTTTTTCCATGTTAATTCAACATTTATTGCTGCTGTCTGCTTTTTCATATTAGCGATATTATTTGGCAATAATTATTTTATTCACCAGAATTTTCATATTGGAATATTCGGTTCAGCGTTCTGCTTGTCTCAATGCCTGTTTCAATGCGTTTCGCTTTTCGATTCCGCAAATCGTTTCACTACGGGAAATTATTTCACGTTTGCGGTGTTAATATCGTCCGTGTTATTCATGAATTTACAAAAAATTTCTTACTTTCGGGAAGAACTCAGAAAAACATATTCCCATGCCGGAATGTTATTTAGTTTTCTGTTAATCATTCCTGAATCATTCCAGATAATAGAAAATCACCATTCATTTTTCCTGTTAGGCGTTTTATTCTTCATTGGCGGAATATTCTTCTTTAAAAATCATTCTGAAATAATTTCTTCCGAAACGAAAATTTTTCTTCTGCATGTAAGCATGTTTTTCCTTTTCGCCCTTGATGAAAATGCGTTAATCCGTGCCGGATTATTAATTTCTTCTTTAATTTTAATTCCGCAATTTTTCTCGCAAGAAATACTCTGGAAACTCGTGCTTCCCTTGCTGACTTGCGGTGCGGTGCTGATTGCGAATTTTTCATATTTGCGAATACTCTGGATAACCACTTCCGCCTTACTTATGATAACAATTTACGCTAACCGGAAATGGCGGTTTCATTTAGAACGCTGTGCCGCATGGGCTTTCCTCGCTTGCCTGTCAATTACTGTTTACGAAACTGCCCATTGCAAAACAGAACATTTCACTGCATTTTTCATTTCCCTTTGTGTAATCATTATCTGCTATCTTCTTGAATTATTCGTTTTCTGGAAAGACTTGCGCCCGAATTTTACAAAACCTTACATTGAAATGGAAATTCTTTTCCTGTCGTTAATCGCTTGTTTCTGGTTTAATGTTTCTTCTGATTATTCTGAAATTTCAGCATTTCTGTTTTATTTAATGCTAATCATTTTCTCCGGCGTATTCCTCCGGAAAAATCATAATTTTGCCGCTATTCCTGAATTAGTCATGTCTTTCAATGTGGTAAATTCTTTGATTGATTATTCTGAATCTGTTGTGATGAATGTTTTCATTTATCTGTTTCTGTTATTCGTGTATGTCATCATGGGAAGAATTTGCCTTCCGGAATTTTTTCACCGTGAAGAAAACATTTTTCAAATTGACTGGGCATTGCTTGCCGGTGTTCTTCCTGTTTTCGGGGCTGTGTCAACCATTCATTGGTATCACTCTATTTTATTATGTCTGTTTCTCGCCGTTTATTCATGGTTTTACACCGGAAGAATGAAAAATTCTTTCATTCCGTTAATCATGTGTTCTGCATTCAGCTGTTTAACGCTTCTGTTTCACAACATTCATGACCCGTTTCACATTTTCGAATTTTTGTACAATTCCGAAATGAAAACGCCTGTTGTGTTACTTTCCCTTTTGCCGATACATTTATTTATTCTGTCGTTGCTGTGGATTCTTCCGGAACGGTTCCGTTCTGCCATTCATAAAGCAAGATTCATAATGTATTGTTTTACAATGCTTTGCCTGCTGTGCGTCAGCTTTAATTTCAAAATTGTTTCTGATGCGCTTTTGCTGATGCTGTTCAGTTTCGGAATCCTTCTCGGCAGTTTCAACGTGAAAAAATTACGCTGGTTTGCCTTAGGGTTTTCTGTATTATTCCTGACCACCGTGCGCTTAACAAGAAAATTCTGGACTTCCCTGCATTGGGGCATTTACTTACTCTTAGCCGGAATAATTTTAATTGGCGTGGCTTCGTTCACCGAATATAAAAACCGTTATGCCGCTGAACACCCTGACGAACCTAAGAAAAAATTTAATCCTTTCCAAACTTGGACGTGGTAATTTTGAAAAAATATGTTCCTTTCCTGACGGCTATCTTTTCCGCATTGTGTTTTCTTTCGGTCATGTATTTCACGGAACAAATTCTGAAACCGGATTACTTTTTGAAAAGCTTGATTAAATTCTTCACGATTGCTGTTATTTTAATTTTTTCGTTCCTGTTCCTGAAAAAAACTTCTCAACATTCCGAAAAATTAACCGATTTCCTTTATTTCCGGAAAATGAAACCTGCTAAGCATTTATTTCTGTGCATGATAGTTGTTTTCATTGGTTGTTTAATTATTTTCTTCTGTGTCCGGAATCAATTGGATTTTTCCGCTATCCGGAAAAATTTAATGACGAAAGAACAACTCACACGAAAAAATTGTTTATTTGTTTTCACTTATATTGCTATTATTAATTCTTTTTTAGAAGAAATTTTCTTCCGTGGTTTTCTGTGTCATCTTTTCGACGAAAATCACCGGAAAATGGGCATTTTATTCAGTGCGTTCAGTTTTTCGCTGTATCATCTCGGAATAATGAATACATGGCTTAACCCGATATTATTATTTTTCTGTATAATTGGTTTAGTGTTAGTGGGCGTTTTCCTGCAAATGATTTGCGATTACTATCAAAGCATTAAAGCAAGCTGGCTCGTGCATGGCTGTGCTAATCTTGCCATTAACACAATTGGAATCATTTTAATTTATTTTTATTAAAAAAATCTCTTGTATCCTGAATCAGATACAAGAGATTTCTATTCAGCATGTAATTTATTTAGAAGACAGAACAATCCGTTTCAGTGCCACTAAATCATAAATATTAATAATATCATCATCAACAACATCTGCTTCATCATTATCAAAAGTTTCTACATTAATTCCTAACAGATAGCGTTGCAGGGCAATCACGTCTAATAAATCAATGACTTTGTCCCTATTGACATCGCCGTCTAAATCGTCTTCCGGTTTGCCAGAAGGTGCTTGTGTGGTGTCTTCACTTGTTGGTTCACTTGTGGGTTCGTCAATTCCTGATTTCGGAACGGCATACACCCCGTAAACTGTTAAGTCTTCCTGTGTCGCACTCATATAAAGACTGTCGACTTCTTCTAAAGTAACTCCGGATTGTGAATTTTCCAACGTCGTCAAGAAATCTTCATAAGTGAAATACGCTACAAATGGCGTTTCCGTGTCGGATGGGTTAATATAATCCCATGATTCTTTTTCAGAATCCTGAAGAACAAGCGCAGGTTCGCCGATAGTGTCGTAAACCATAACGAAATCATAATTTTCATTAGCGTATGTTTTCCACTGTCCTAATTTGGCAGGGTCCCACGCATCCAGTTCCAGACCGTCAGCAGATTTGAAAATTTCAATCCATGAATCCGTTTTCGGCACTTTGTCCCATGAAAATTCCGGCGAAACATATTCTACATATTCCGGAAGATTCGCCTGCACGCCGTAAACGTCCATCATTGACTGAATCACCGGTGCAGCGGAAGGATACCATGTATTCGTTAAACGGTAAAGATAACCATGCGCTTCTCCGCCGCCGTCATATTCCGCATTGTTATCCCATAATACGCAAGGAATGCCGGCATCTTTCGCTTTGCTTAAATAGGATTTCGCCCAATTGCAGCGGGCTTCCGTATTATTAAAATCAGAAGCACTAAATTCCCCAATAACTATTGGAGTATTCTTTTCCTGCATAATTTGCTTGAATCCGTCAAACATGTTTGTTAATGCCGTTTCATAATCTTCCCCGTAACCGCTTTTTCCAGGAAATTCATGGCTTGCATATTCGCTTGTATCCATCGTGAAGAAATACGGTGCGTAAGCATGAACAGATAAAGCTACATTTCCGGCATTTTCCGGAATTTGAATATTTCTGATTGAAGTAAAATCAGAAGAAGCACAATACCCCGGAAGCATTAACATTCTTTCCTTATTCTCAGCAGAACCCTGATTCCGAATTGTGTTCACAAATACCGCATTCAAATCATTGATGTATTTAGAAGTATAACCGCCGTCTTCCGTGCCGTTGCCCCATTCGTTGACTTCCGGATTTCCTGTTTGCCGTGGTTCGTTCATTCCTTCAAAAATTAAATGCTGGTCATAATCTTCAAATGTATCTGCAACTTGTGTCCAGATGTCGCCTAATTTTTTCGCTGCTACCGCATAAGTTTCATCTGTGAACACTTTCTCATTGATGAAATCTTCATGGTGAATGTTCAAAATTACAAACATTCCCTGGTCATAGGCGTAATCTACAACATCTTCCACGTAGTCCATCCAATCTTCATTGACGACATACATTTGACTGGCTTCATCATATTCAATATGTTCATACCATGTTGTCGGGATTCTGACTGTGTTGAATCCGGCATTTTTCACCGTGTCAAATAATTCTTTCGTGGGTTCAGGATTTCCCCATTTCGTAACGAATTTTGACGGTGCGGAAGTGCTTTTCAGACCGGTGTTGTTACAGTCTAACGTATTCCCTAAATTCCAGCCAATTACCATTTGGCTTGTAATTTGTTCAGCCGTCTGACCGGTTAATGTTTCCACGGCTTGTGCCTGCACTGGTGCGAACATTCCCGTTGTTGCGGCGGATAACGCCAAAACGGCAGAAACTGCGGTAATTTTCCGGATTACCTGATAATTTTTCATGTGCATTCTCCTTTATGATTAGTTTTGGATTTTCGATAAACTACTACTCTTATTATACACTAAATTTTATCAGATGTCAAGAAATTTTTAAAAAAAATCATCGCTTCTGTCAATGAAGAAAATTTTTTCCAACTCATCGCAATTGTTTCCTGATTTTCGGGTTGAATGTCCGGAATATGAATTGGATAAGTTCCCGCACGGTAAGCACTGCGGATTCCGTTCAGCGAATCTTCAAAAACAATGCAATTTTCCGGTTTAATTCCTAACGCTGCACAGGCTTTCGTGAAAATTTCCGGATGTGGTTTACTGTTTTCTACCATGTCGCCAGTAATGATTTCATCGAAATAAGATAATAAATTCGTCCGGTCAAGTTGTTTTCTCACGGTTTCTTCACGGGTTGAACTTGCCAATGCTAAACGAATTTTTCTCTCTTTCAGAAATTGTAAAATTTCTTCTGCGCCGTTTTTCACGGGAAGATTTTCTTCTACTGCCTGTTTTGTTAATTCACGGGAAATTTCAAGAAATTTCCGGTAATCGAAAGTTTCTCCGTAAGTCCGTTCAAAAAATTCTGCTGTATTTTTCCGATTCAGCCCCATGCAAGCATTTTTTGCCCGTTCAACATCTGAAAAATGCATTTCTTCTGCGGCTTTATCCCATGCTTCCGAACAAATGCGCTCCGTGTCCAATAATAAACCGTCCATATCGAATATTGCACCTTGAATTTTTTCCGGATTCCCGAACGGAAATACTCTCGCCCCGTAAATATGCTTTTCCGCAAGTTCAAACAACACCCATTGAAACATATACGGAATGACCTGATGCGAAAATAATAATTCTTCCCATTCCTGTTTAGTTACCCAACGAATTTCGGCAACTTCTTCTTTCTGAAGTTTCAGGGTAATCTGTTCAGAATTAACTTGCATAATCCAGTAATCATCAAAAGTGTTTTCACTCCGGAAAGAAAAAATTGGCTCTGTATTAGTAAAATCAAGATGAAGTCCTAATTCTTCTTCCACTTCACGAGTTACTGCCGTTCTGCTGTCGTCTCCCGCCTGCGCAAGCCCGCCAAGCGAAATATCCCACATATCACCCCAACTTGCTTTATGTTTCACCCGTTTCTGCACTAAAAGCCTTCCCCGTTCGTCGAACAAAATTAAATGCACCGCAAGAATAAATTCTCCCGTTCCCCTCGGGAAACCCCTTTCTAATTTCTTTCCGGTCAAATTTCTATGTATATCATAAATATCCTGAAATTCCGGCATTTTGATCACCTTTCTATTTCTATTTTTAATAAATAATTAGCCGATATGCATTTCTGCATACCGGCTTTTTGAATTAGTCAACTAATTTAATAATTGCCATTTCCGCTGCGTCGCCACGGCGTGGTCCAATCTTAATAATTTGTGTGTATCCGCCTTTGCGATCTGCATATTTCGGTGAAAGATCATCAAATACTTTCTTCGCTACGGCTTCTTTCGTCACGTAAGCATACACCTGTCTTTTGCTGTGCAGGTCTGTATTCTTTCCCAGTGTAATCATTTTTTCCGCTACACTGCTGACTTCCTTTGCTCTTGTTACTGTCGTTTCTATCTGACCGTTTTCCAGCAGAAACGTTACCATTGCTCTAAGCATGGCATTTCTATGTGCAGTGGGTCTGCCCAGTTTTCTCGTACCTGGCATTAGTATTCACTCCTTTGCGAAATTTATTCGTCTTGCTTCTTGGCTTAGTCTTCTTCAGAAGACAAATCAAACCCTAAAGATTGAAGTTTTTCCTTGACTTCATCAAATGACTTCTTGCCAAGATTCCGCACTTTCATCATTTCTTCCTCGGACTTGTTAATTAAATCATCTACCGTATTAATGCCGGCACGTTTCAAACAATTGAATGACCGTACCGACAAGTCAAGTTCCTCAATGGTCATCTCAAGGATTTTCTCCTTGCCCTTGTCGTCTTTCTCTACAAGAACTTCGGGAATGCACGCTTCGTCTGACAAATCGACGAACAGTTTCAGATGCTCGTTGAGGAGATTGGCTGCTTGTGACAATGCTTCTTTCGCTGAGATTGTCCCGTCCGTCCATACCTCCATTGTGAGCTTGTCATAATCGGTAACTTGTCCGAGTCGTGTATTCTCCACGGTATAGTTCACCTTTAAAACAGGAGTATAAATGCTGTCTACCGCAATGACATCCAGAGGCATATCCTGAATCTGCTGCTTGTTCCGCTCCGCAGACACATACCCTCTGCCTTTATCAATCGTGATTTCCATGTGAAGTTTTGCGTCTTTCCCTAAAGTGGCAATGTGCATTTCCGGATGCAGAATCTGTACTTCGGAATCTGCTTCAATGTCACCTGCTGTGACTTCGCATTCGCCTTCTGCATCAATCAAAAGCGTTTTCGGTCCATCGCCATACAGCTTTGCGGTCAGCCCTTTCAGACTTAAAATAATTTCTGTCACATCTTCTTTCACACCCGGAATTGTGGAAAGCTCGTGATGCACTCCGTCAATTTTGACGAAATTTACCGCAACCCCCGGTATTGAAGAAAGGAGGACACGTCTGAGACTGTTGCCAAGTGTTGTCCCGTATCCCCTCTCTAACGGAGAAAGAACAAACTTGCCGTATTTACCGTCCGGTCTAAGGTCTTCGGGAACAATTTCCGGCTTTTCTATCTTTTCAAGCATATAAACCCTCCTATTTTGTAATTACTTGTTTCTGTGAATCGTGAAGTTCCGCAAGTAATTACAATATTACTTGGAGTACAACTCGACAATCAGGTGTGTTTCTGCTTCGTAATCAATGTCGGACGGATTCGGCAGTCTGGTGACTTTTGCGGAAAATTTATCCTCGCTGACTTCCAGCCATAACGGAGTTGTTCTGCTTTTGGTCTTTTCCAGAATGCCCGCTGTCTGGTCATTGCCTTTGAATAACGTGCTTGTTCTGCTCTTTTCTCCTAATGCCACAACATCACCAATCGCTACACGATAAGAAGGAATGTCCACTTTCTGACCGTTTACGGTGAAATGTCCGTGTGTGACAAGTTCTCTTGCTTCTCTTCTGGTTGAAGCTAAGCCCATACGATAAGCCACGTTATCCAATCTGGATTCTAACAAAGTAATTAAATTATCGCCGGCTTTGCCTTCCATTTTTTCCGCTAATTCAAAATAATGCCGGAAGGGCTTTTCCATCATGCCATAAATGAATTTCAGCTTCTGTTTTTCCTTCAGCTGTGTGCCGTATTCTGAAACTTTCCGGCGGTTGTTAGCATTCGGATTGCGGTTAGATTTTTTATCAATACCCATTACTGTAGGGCTAATCCCTAAGTATCTGCATCTTTTCAGAATCGGGTCTTTATTTACTGCCATGTGTGTAACCTCCTATCAGACACGTCTTCTCTTGGGCGGACGGCAGCCGTTGTGTGGTATCGGCGTTACATCTTTAATCATGCGTACTTCTAAACCTACTGTTTGTAATGCACGGATTGCCGCTTCACGTCCGCTTCCAGGTCCTTTGACGAACACTTCAACTGTTTTCAGTCCGTGTTCCATTGCTGCTTTCGCAGCGGTTTCTGCTGCTGTCTGTGCAGCGAATGGTGTGGATTTTCTTGACCCACGGAAACCCAGTCCGCCTGCACTCGCCCATGAAATTGCATTCCCTTGTGCGTCAGTAATGGTCACAATGGTATTATTAAATGTTGACTGAATATGCACTGCACCGCTTTCGATATTCTTCCGTTCTCTGCGGCGGCGGATTGTTGTAACTTTTTTCCCCTTCTGTTGTGCCAAAAGAATTCGCCCTCCTTACTTCTTCTTGTTTGCAATGGTCTTTGCTGGACCTTTACGGGTTCTGGCGTTAGTTTTTGTCCGCTGTCCTCTTACCGGCAGCCCTTTTCTGTGACGAACGCCTCTGTAGCAGCCGATTTCAATCAATCTCTTGATATTTAAGGCTACTTCCCGACGAAGGTCGCCTTCTACGGTGACATTAGCATCAATATAATCACGCAGTTTTGCTACGTCTTTTTCTGTCAAATCTTTTACACGGGTGTCCGGATTGATTCCCGTTGCTGCCAGAATTTTATCAGCGGTCGGTCTGCCGATACCGTAAATATACGTCAGCCCAATCTGCACTCTTTTTTCTTTAGGCAGGTCTACACCTGATATTCTTGCCATTTTCTCAATACACCTCCTGTGTGCGTATCATTCAGCCCTGACGCTGTTTATGCTTGGGATTCTCACAGATAACCATGACTTTCCCTTTCCGCTTGATGACCTTGCATTTTTCGCAAATCGGTTTTACCGAAGGTCTTACTTTCATGAAAATACCTCCTTGAATGTTCGAAACAGGTATGCTTGATGAATTACTTGGCTCTCCAGGTAATTCGTCCTTTGGTTAAATCATAGGGTGACATTTCAATTTTCACTTTGTCCCCTGGAACAATACGAATATAATTCATTCGTAATTTTCCTGACACATGCGCCAGAATAACATGCTTATTCGGCAGTTCTACACGGAAATTCGCATTCGGGAGTGCTTCTAATACCACTCCTTCAACTTCAATCAAATCTTCTTTAGACAAATTCTTTCCCCTCCTTTATTTGATGCAGTTTCTGACGTAATGCCTTATTTGTCATGCCTTCCAAATTCCAAATGGTTTTGGTTAAACGAATATGTTTCGGATTTTTTCGTTTCGGCTTTTCGATTGGTCTTTGCTTGCCGTCCGCAAGGTAAATATATTGTTCATCTTTTCGAATAATGCAATACAATTTCCCTTGTTCTTTTCCGGCAATTGCATAAACAACCATTCCTGTTTTCAATTGCATGGCAAATCCGGTTGTGTCAAAATGATTGGTCCGTCTTTCGTAATGGCGATAGCGTGTTCGAAATGCGCCGATAAACTGCCGCTTTTCGTGCGGACTGTCCAGCCATTTCCGCAAAGCCGAATGGCATCGCCTTTCATGTTAATCATCGGTTCAATGCAAATGCACATTCCCTCTTCTAAACGGATGTCTCTGTTTCTGCTTTCTATAAAATTGGGAACTTCTGGTGGTTCATGCAAATCTCTGCCTATGCCATGCCCGCAATATTCTCTGACTATGCCATATCCTCTTGATGCACAGTATTGTTCTACTGCTCCGGACACTTCGCTAAGCCGTGCGCCGACAACTGCTTTTTTAATTGCTTCATATAAAGAGGCGTTCGTCACGTCTAATAATTCCTGTGCTTCCTGTGAAATTCTTCCCACTGGGAAAGTATAACAGGTGTCTCCATGAAAACCGTGAATTTTTGCCCCAACATCAATGCTCACAATGTCGCCCGTTTTCAATTTGCGTGAACCTGGTATGCCGTGAATGACTTCTTCATTTACTGAAATACATGCACTGTTCGGAAATCCGCCGTACCCTAAAAAAGAAGGTACTGCTCCCTGTTCAGTAATATATTCATAAATGATTTCATCAATTTCTTCCGTTGTCATTCCAGGCTTTAATGCTCTTCCTGCTAAATGGCAGGCATTACCGGCAATCCTGCCGGCAATCCGCATTTTTTCCAAATCTGTCTTAGATTTAATTGTAATACTCATTCCATTTCAGCCCCCACTGCCTTGAGTGTCAGCTTTTTGGTTTCTTCAACTTCTTCCTGCCCGATAACAGTTTCTAATTTCCCTTGTTTCTGGTAATATTCTTTAATTGGTTCTGTCTGTTCATGATAAGTCTTTAACCGAGAAATTACCGTTTCGGGCTGGTCGTCTTTGCGGACAACGGTTTTTCCGCCGCATTTGTCGCAAATGCCTTCCACTTTTGAAGGCTTATACTGAACATGATAAGATGCTCCGCAACCTTCACAAACTCTTCTGCCGGAAACTCTTGTTTTAATTGTTTCGTCCGGAACGAAAATTTCCACGACTTTGTCAATTTGTACGCCCATTTTGTCTAAGGCTTCCGCCTGTGGAACGGTTCTCGGAAATCCGTCAAGAATAAATCCGTTTTTTGCATCATCTTGTGCAATACGGTCTTTCAGAATGCCAATCACAATATCATCTGAAACTAAACCGCCGGCTTCCATGACAGCTTTCGCCTTTAATCCGTATTCTGTGCCATTTTTCACGGCTTCACGCAACATATTTCCTGTGGAAATCTGCGGAATGGTTAATGCCTCTGCAATGGCTTCTGCCTGAGTGCCTTTTCCTGCACCTGGCGCACCGAGTAAAATTAAATTCATGTATAAACCTCCTTTATCCTAAGAATCCCTTATGATGTTTCATCATCAGCTGAGATTCAAGCGTTCTTGCTGTTTCCAAAGCAACACTGACGACAATCAAAATTGACGTACCGCCCATAGACAGGGAACTTAAACTGCTGTCAAACCAACCGAGCGCAATCGGGAAGATAGCGATAAATCCAAGGAATACTGCGCCGACTAAAGTAATTTTTGACAATACTCTCTGAATGTAATCTGATGTCGGCTTGCCGGGTCTGATTCCTGGAATACCTCCGTTGCTCTGCCGTAAATTATTAGCAATCGTTACCGGGTCATACTGCATTGCCACATAAAAATAATTAAATGCAATGATTAACACTAAATATAATACTGCATAACCCCAGCTTGTTGTTTTGAAAAATTCAATAAAATGATAGTAAAATTTCTGTCCCATTGTCGTTGTTTCGTCAATGACTTCCACTGGCTTCACGAATAAACTAATTGTACTCGGCAATGACATGAACGACATCGCAAAAATAATCGGCATTACCCCACTCATGCAGACTTTAATTGGAATATGGGTATTCTGTCCGCCGTATTGTTTTCTTCCGACAACTCTTTTTGCGTACTGAATCGGAATTTTCCGTTCAGCTTCATTCATAAATACAATAAATACAATCATCAGGACAAAAATGACAATAATGGCAATATCTACAAAGAAATATTTTGCCTTGTCCATTGTGAACAAATCTACTAACACGCCAACATCCGTCGGGAATCTTGCCACGATACCAGCAAACAACAGAATAGAAACCCCGTTGCCAATGCCTTTATCATTGATTCTGTTGCCCATCCAGACAACGAAACTTGCTCCTGCAGTAAGACAAGCAATAATCACTATTGCTGCAAACCACCCATACGCACCAGAAGTATATTTTACTGCGTTCGCACTGTTGCGCAACATTAAATAATAGCCTATTGACATGAATATTGCTAAGAATAACGCCACATACGCAGTAATTTTATTCAGCACTTTCCTGCCTTCCTCGCCTTCTTCCTGCAATCGCTCCAAAGGCGGTAATGCATAAGTCAATAGCTGAATAATAATTGATGAGTTAATATACGGCGTAATCGATAACGAAAATACCGTTGCTTTCGATAATTGTCCACCAGTCAGAATATTTAAATATTCCAGAAAATTCCCGTCCGTTGCACTCGCATCCATCCATTCCTGCACTGCTGCCAGTGACAAAAACGGAACAGTAATTGCACCGCCTATGCGGAAAATAATAATCATCATCAAAGTATATAAAAACTTTTTCCGAATTGCCGCATCAGCCCATGCTTTTTTCAGTGTCTGAAACAATTCAGATCACCTCGGCTTTCCCGCCTGCCTTTTCAATTTTCTCAGACGCAGATTTTGTGAATTTTGCTGCTTTTACTGTCAGCTTCACATTCAGTTCTCCATCGCCCAGAATTTTCACATTGTCGCTTTCTTTTTTGAGCAGACCTTTTTCCACCAGTTGCTGATTATCCACAACTGCGCCATCTGTGAATTTTTCGTTTAAGTCGCCGACATTCACAATTGCATAGACTTTCCGGAAAAGATTATTAAACCCTCTTTTCGGGATTCTTCTTGCAAGCGGCATCTGTCCGCCTTCAAATCCGATTCTTACTCCGCCACCGGAACGGGCTTTCTGCCCTTTGTGTCCTTTTCCGGCTGTTTTGCCGTTTCCTGAACCGTGTCCTCTTCCGACACGTTTCACTGGCTTGTTAGAATCCGGAGCTGGTACAAGTTCATGAATCTGCATAATACTGCCCCTTCCTACTTACGCTTCTTCTACTTTAATCAAATGAATGATTTTATGAATTTTTCCGGCTGTGCATGGATTGTCCGGTTGTGTGGTCACATCACCGATTTTCTTCAGCCCTAATGCTTTCGCCGTTGCAATCTGGTCTTTCTTGCAGCCAATCAGGCTCTTTACGAGTGTTATTTTCTTCATAAAAATGCCCTCCTTAGCGTAAGATTTCTTTCACTGTCTTGCCACGTTTTGCAGCAACTTCTTCTGCTGTTGTGCAGCTTGTCAATCCTGCAATCGTCGCACGAACAACGTTACAAGGATTATTTGAACGTAAAGATTTCGTACGAATATCTTTAATTCCTGCTACTTCAATTACCGCACGAACAGGACCGCCGGCAATTACTCCGGTACCAGGGGCAGCCGGACGCATTAACACTTCGCCTGCTCCGAATTTTCCTACAATTTCATGAGGAATTGTTGTCCCTTTCAGCGGTACTTTTACCATGTTCTTCTTGGCATCTTCTATGCCTTTACGAATGGCATCCGGTACTTCACTGGATTTCCCCATGCCGAAACCTACTGTGCCATTTCCGTCTCCCACGACAACAAGAGCAGAGAACTTCATAATACGTCCGCCCTTGACGGTTTTGGATACTCTGTTGATATACACAACTCTTTCCAGAAATTCTGTATCCTTTGCCTCAATATTAGCCAATCGTGTTCCCTCCTCTGATTAGAAATTCAAGCCGTTTTCACGGGCTGCTTCTGCCAGTGCCTGCACTCTGCCATGATACAGATAGCCGCCTCTGTCGAATACAACGTCTTTAATGCCTTTGTCTGCGGCTGCTTTCGCTACTAATTCGCCGACTTTCTTTGCACCTTCGATATTGCCGCCGTTTTCACCGAAATCTTTCATTAAGCTTGATGCACTCGCTAACGTTACGCCGTTGACATCATCAATGACCTGTGCATAAATATGCTTTGCACTGCGGAATACACAAAGACGTGGAACTTCAGGAGTTCCGGAAATCTTATTACGCACACGTGCATGTCTTTTCTGACGAGCTTTGTTGCTGTCAAATTTTTTAATCATAACCGTTTAACTCCTTTCTCATTACTTCTTGCCCTTACCGGCTTTACCTTCCTTGCGGATAATATGTTCACCTAAATAGTGAATCCCTTTTCCCTTGTATGGTTCAGGCAGTCTCTTTTCCCGTACTTCTGCGGCAAACTGTCCTACTTTCTGCTTGTCAATCCCTTTAATAATAATCTGGTTCGGCTGCGGTACTTCAATGGAAATATCTTCCGTTTCCGGTACAATGACCTGATGGGAAAACCCTAAATTCATCACTAAATTCTTCCCCTGCTTAGCCGCACGGTAACCTACACCGTCAATTTCTAAAGTCTTGCTGTAGCCGTTGACAACGCCTTCTACCATATTATGAATCAGTGTTCTTGTTAAACCGTGCAGACTTCTGTGTTTCTTGTCATCTGACGGTCTTGTCACACTAATTACATTTTCATTGCATTCAATACCTAATTCTTTGCTGAATTGTTGGCTTAATTCGCCTTTAGGACCTTTTACTGTTACCAGATTATCCACAATGTTCACTTCTACACCGGCAGGAACAGTAATCGGCATTCTGCCAATTCTTGACATATTTACTCCTCCTTACCAAATGTATGCGAGCACTTCGCCGCCAACATTCAAGGCTCTTGCCTTCTTGTCCGTCATAATGCCCTTTGATGTGGATACGATTGCTATGCCAAGACCTTTGCGGACTTTCGGCATATCTTCACAGCTTGAATAAATACGCAAGCCCGGTTTGGATACCCTGCGCAAACCCGAAATGACGGATGTCCTGTCTTCTGTATACTTCAGTGTCACACGGATTATGCCCTGCTTGCCGTCATCTACCAGTTGAAAGCCCTTAATATATCCTTCATCTGCTAAAATCTGGACAATTGCTCTCTTCACGTTAGATGCAGGAATGTCAACCGTGGCATGTTTTGCAGTGCTTGCATTACGGATTCGTGTCAGCAAATCTGCAATTGTATCTGAAATTTGCATTCCTATGAGACCTCCTTTTTAAATATTACCAGCTTGCTTTCTTTACACCGGGAATCTGACCATCATTTGCCAGTTCTCTGAAACAAATACGGCAAATTCCGTATTTTCTCAGATATGCGTGCGGTCTTCCGCAAATTTTGCATCTGGTGTATGCTCTGGTAGAGTACTTCGGTGTTCTCTGCTGCTTGTTAATCATCGCTTTTTTAGCCATTTGATTTCCCTCCTCAGTCAGCGAACGGTGCGCCTAACAGCTTGAGCAGCTCTTTGGCTTCTTCATCAGTCTGTGCAGTAGTGATAAAATTGATGTCCATTCCACGGACTTTGTCAATTTTGTCATATTCAATTTCGGGGAAAATCAACTGTTCTTTAATTCCGGTGGAATAATTGCCTCTGCCGTCAAAGGAATTTCCGTTAATGCCCCGGAAGTCACGCACACGAGGGAAAGCAACGTTGAATAATTTATCTACAAAATCATACATCCGTTCCCCACGTAAAGTGACTTTCACGCCGATTGGCATTCCTTCACGCAATTTGAAATTCGCTACGGATTTTTTCGCCCGACAAACTACCGGTCTCTGTCCCGTAATGGCTGCTAAATCGCTCATAATCGAGTCAATTACTTTGGAATTTTCTTTCGCTTCACCTGCGCCGACATTGATAATTACCTTGTCCAGCTTCGGAATTTGCATGGTGCTTTTGTAGCCGAATTTCTGCATCAATGCAGGTGCAACAGTACTATTATACTGTTCTTTTAATCTTGCCATGTTCTTCCCCTCCCTTACTGGAATGTCTTGCCGCACTTCTTGCATTTACGGAGTTTCTTGCCGTCTTCCACAACGTGACCTACTCTTGTAGGTTCTCCACATTTCGGACAAACAAGCTGCACTTTACATGCATAGATTGGTGCTTCTGCTCTGACAATATTTCCGGACTGACCCATTGCTGTGGGTTTTAAATGCTTCGTCACTACGTTGATATTTTCCACAATGACTTTGCCTTCTTTCGGGCTGACTGCTACAACTTTAGAAGTTAATCTGCCCTCTTCTTTTTTGTCCGGATTCTTGTATTTATATTCATCTCTACCTGTGCGCAGAATGACAGTATCGCCTTTTTTGACATGCAGTTTTGTACTCATCTTTCTGCCCTCCTCACAGTACTTCCGGCGCAAGAGATAAAATCTTCATGTAATCTTTTTCACGAAGTTCTCTTGCTACTGGTCCAAAAATACGAGTTCCTCTCGGATTTTTATCTTCACGAATAATGACCGCAGCATTTTCATCAAAACGAATATAAGTGCCGTCATCTCTTCTTAAACCCTTTGCGGAACGGACAATCACGGCTTTTACTACGTCGCCTTTCTTTACCACGCCGCCGGGTGTTGCTTTCTTTACGGATGCTACGACAACATCACCAATATTGGCATATCTTCTGCGTGTGCCGCCTAATACACGAATGCACATCAGTTCTTTTGCGCCGGTGTTGTCTGCAACCTTCAGATAAGTCTGCATCTGAATCATAAGATGCTCCTCCTCTCAGTATAAAACGCTTACTTCGCCTTTTCAATAATGTTGACCACACGCCATCTTTTTTCTTTGGAAAGCGGGCGGGTTTCCATCACGGATACACGATCGCCGACTCTGCATTCGTTGTGTTCATCATGTGCTTTCAGTCTGACCGTTCTCTTGATGATTTTCTTGTACAACGGGTGCTTGACGTTATCAATAATCGCAACAACAACGGTTTTATCCATTTTGTCACTGACTACCAGACCTGTTCTGGTTTTTCTCAGATTTCTTTCTGCCACTGCGCTATCCTCCTATCTTACTTTGCGCTCTGTGCAAGTTCTGCTTCACGCAGACAGGTTTTCACACGTGCAATATCTTTTCTGACTGCTTTGAGTTTTGCTGTATTTTCCAGTTGATTTACGGCAAGCTGGAAGCGGAGCGCAAAAAGCTCTTCTTTCAGGCTGTCAAGCTTCTGGTTCATTTCTTCGACAGTCATTTCTTTAATTTCTGTTGCTTTCATGCGTAACTCCCCTCCTTATTCTGCTGCTGCCTGGGTTTCTTTTGCTACAAATTTGCATTTAATCGGCAGTTTGTGCATAGCGAGACGCATAGCCTCTCTTGCCGTTTCTTCCGGCACGCCCTTAATTTCAAATAATACTCTGCCGGGCTTAACAACGGCTACCCAATATTCTGGTGAACCTTTACCGGAACCCATTCGAGTTTCAGCAGGTTTTTCCGTAATCGGCTTGTCAGGGAAAATTTTAATCCATACCTGACCGCCTCTCTTAATATAACGTGTCATGGCAATACGGGCGGATTCAATCTGATTGGAAGTAATCCATGCCGGTTCCAATGCCTGTAAACCATAATCGCCATATGTCACAGTATTCCCACGATATGCCTTTCCGGTCATACGTCCTCTGTGTACTCTTCTATATTTTACTCTCTTTGGAAGCAGCATTATTTGTTACCCCCTTCTCTTCTGGCGTTGCGATTTCCTCCACGTCTGTCCCCACGGGAATTATTCCGGCGGTCATCACGCTGTTTTCTTTCTCCGTTGCGGAAATCACGGCGAGGCTTTCTTTCGTTCTTTTCTCTGGCTGCCATTGCTTTCGCTGCATCGCCTTTCAGCACTTCGCCTTTGTAAATCCATACTTTTACGCCGAGTTTACCATAAGTTGTATCCGCTTCTGCGAAACCGTAATCAATGTCTGCACGAATTGTCTGTAACGGAATTGTGCCTTCATGATAGCTTTCTGAACGGGCAATTTCTGCACCTGCCAATCTTCCGGAAACCATGACTTTAATGCCTTTTGCATTCAAACGCATTGCCCGACTGATTGACTGTTTCATTGCTCTACGGAAAGAAACACGGTTTTCTAAATCAACAGCAATTTTTTCTGCAACGAGTTGTGCATCCATATCCGGCTGTTTGATTTCTAAAATATTGATTGCGACCTGTTTTTTCATCATTTTTTCCAGCTGCAATCTGAGTTTTTCAATTTCTGTGCCGCCCTTACCAATGACTAAACCAGGCTTTGCACAGTGAATATGAATCCTGACTTTATCTTCTGCAAAACGCTCAATTTCCACACGAGGTACGCCCATTGGCTTCAGCGTTTTCAGAATGAAGTTTCTGATGTTGTAGTCCTCAACCAGCATATCGCCGAAGTCTGCCTTTTTGGCATACCAACGGGAATCCCAGTCTTTAATTACACCGACACGGAGACCGTGCGGATTAACCTTCTGCCCCATTAACTTAACCTCCTTGGGAATTAGTCTTCTTTTTCTGCAACCACAATAGTGATATGCGATGTTCTTTTCAGAATCCGGTATGCTCTGCCCTGCGCTCTTGGCATAATCCGTTTCATGGTTGGTCCTGGCGTAACATAGCATTCTGAAACATAGAGACGGTCTTTATCCATACTGTGGTTATTGTCTGCATTGGCAACAGCGGACTTCAAAAGCTTTTCCAGAATCGGACTTGCTGCTTTCGGAGTAAGCCGGAGTGTTGCGAAAGCTTTTTCTGTCGACTGATTTCTGATTAAATCCAGTACAACCTGTACTTTTCTCGGAGAGATACGGACATTGTTCAGTGTTGCTTTTGCTTCCATTCTTGATTCCTCCTTCCAGAATTACTTCTTGCCGTTGTTAGATGTCTTTGAACCTGCATGACCTTTGAATGTTCTGGTAGGTGCAAATTCACCGAGTTTGTGTCCAACCATATCTTCTGTGACATACACCGGAACATGTTTTCTTCCGTCATGTACGGCGAAAGTATGTCCGACAAAATCCGGAAAAATCGTAGAAGCTCGGCTCCATGTCTTCAACACTTTCTTTTCGCCTGATTCGTTCATGGCAATCACTCTCTTGAGGAGAACTTCCTGCACATAAGGACCTTTTTTGATACTTCTGCTCATGACTTAGTTCCTCCTTTCCGATTACTTGCCATTGCGGCGTTTCACAATATATTTATCTGTGCGGTTGTGTTTCTTTCTGGTTTTATACCCTAATGCCGGCTTGCCCCAAGGGGTAACAGGTCCGGGACGACCAACAGGGGATTTGCCTTCACCGCCGCCGTGCGGGTGGTCGCATGGGTTCATGACAGAACCTCTGACTGTAGGTCTCCAGCCCATATGGCGTTTTCTTCCGGCTTTCCCGTAATTTACATTTTCATGGTCAATATTAGATACCTGACCAATAGAAGCCTTGCAGTTAATCGGAACTTTCCGCATTTCTCCGCTGGGCAGACGAATTAAAGCATAACCGCCTTCTTTGCCCATAAGCTGCGCCATATTTCCGGCACTTCTGACAAGCTGTGCGCCTTTCCCTGGGTATAATTCAATGGCATGAATAAATGTACCTACCGGAATATCTGCCATTTTTAAAGAATTACCAGGCTTAATGTCTGCATCTTCTCCGGAACGTACTGTGTCGCCGACTTTCAGCCCATACGGTGCGAGAATGTAACGCTTTTCGCCGTCTTCATACTGCACTAAAGCAATAAATGCACTTCTGTTCGGGTCATATTCCAATGTCATGACCTTGGCATCCATAGCTTCTTTATCTCTTTTGAAATCAATGATACGATATTTTCTTCTGTTTCCGCCGCCTCTGTGACGAACGGTAATCCGACCATAGCTGTTTCTGCCGCTATTTTTCTTCAGCGGTTCAAGCAAGCTTTTCTCCGGTGCTGTCTTGCTCAGTACAGTGTAATCTGTAACTGTCATCTGACGGCGTGAGGGAGATGTCGGCTTATAGCTCTTGATTGCCATTAGTTTCCTCTCCTTAATCAATATTTTTTCGGGAGTATTACAAACTCATCCTAATTCCAGACGAAATTAATACATGCCGTCGAAAAATTCGATAGTTCCCTTTTTCTTTTCGGCTTTCTTTGTGCCTTTTTCGTTTACAGGATTCGGATTGATGGTCACAATGGCTTTTTTATAAGAAGCCGTCGTGCCAACGTATCTGCCCACTCTTTTTTCTCTGCCACGGCAATTCAGCGTGTTGACTTTCGTCACTTCCACATTGAATAATTCTTCCACAGCATTTTTAATTTCAATTTTGTTCGCATCTTTTGCGACTTTGAACGTGTATTTATGTTCCGGCAGACCGTCCATGCTCTGCTCGGTAATTATCGGCTTAATGATAATATCCTGCGGTGCTTTCATTACGCAATACCGTTACTGAATATTAATTTTTTCCTTGTTCAACGTGTCCATTTTCAAGAAAATTTCTCTATTCATGCTGGCTTGACACTCCGAAGGCGTAAATTCCCCGATTTCCTACGGGTACACATGATATTTAAACTAAATATCATGCCAGTAACATTTCCTTTCTTACTGATTTGCCAGATTTATTCGCTATTATTCGCTAACGTTCAATCTTTCCAGTAATCTTCAATTTTCGCAATGGCATTCTTCGCTACAATGAATTTTCCGCCGTTGAGAATGTCATATACGTTAAGTGTGCCAACATGCGTTGCCTTTACTCCAGGAATGTTTGCTGCACTCTTATACACTTTCTGGTCTGCATCTGCTGTAACAATTAATGCTTTCTTTTCTACGCCGAGAGCCTTCAGCATTGCAATAATTGTTTTCGTTTTATATTCGTCCATTGTCAACGTATCCAGAACAATTAAATTTCCTTCCAATACTTTCTGGGAAAGTGCGGATTTCATTGCTAATTTACGAACTTTTCTATTTAATGTGTATCTGTAACTTCTCGGTTTCGGTCCGATAGCTACACCACCATGTCTCCACTGCGGCGCACGAATGGAACCTTGTCTTGCGTTGCCAGTTCCTTTCTGTCTCCACGGCTTCTTTCCGCCGCCTCTAACTTCTGTACGGGTTAATGTGGACTGTGTGCCTTGACGCTGATTTGCCAGATAATTGACAACGACTGCGTGCATCACGGAAACATTCGGCTCAATTCCAAATACTTCATCAGCAAGTTCTGTCTGTGAAATTTCAGTACCTGCCATATCATATACTTTAACAGTTGCCATTCTCGTTTCCTCCTTCCTTATGCCTTCACGCTGTCAACAATTGTAACAATTCCGCCCTTAGGTCCGGGAATTGCGCCCTTGATGGCAATCAGATTATTTTCTGCATCGACTTTGACAATTTCCAAATTCTGGACAGTGACTCTTTCTGCACCCATATGTCCTGCCATGCCTTTTCCTTTGTAAATTCTGGACGGTGAAGAACATGCACCCATTGAACCAGCCTGACGGTGAACAGGTCCTGTACCGTGCGTTTCTTTCAGTCTGTGCTGATTGTGACGCTTGATTGCCCCCTGAAATCCTTTACCTTTGCTTGTTCCGCAAACATCAACAATATCACCAGCGGCGAAAATGTCTGCTTTCACTAATGCTCCAGCTTCTAAATTGCAATCTTCCAGTTTAAATTCTTTCAGTGTTTTCTTATAGCCTGCATTCGCCTTGTCAAAATGCCCTTTTTCAGGCTTGTTGACTCTGTTCGCCTTCTTATCACCGAAACCGAGCTGAACGGCTGCATAACCATCATTTTCAGGAGTTTTGACCTGAACAACCTGACACGGACCAGCTTCTACAACTGTTACCGGAATCATTGTGCCGTTCTCATCAAAAACCTGTGTCATACCGACTTTTCTGCCGATAATGCCTTTCTGCATGAAAATTCCTCCTTAGGGTTATTGGTCGGAATATTCCGACATGACCTGACTGAACTAATTCAGTCGGGAGCGTGCTTTATTTTACTTCCATCATAATATCCACGCCTGCGGGAAGTTCAAGTTTTTTGAGCGCATCCGTTGTCTTTGCTGTAGGACGGATGACATCAATCAATCTCTTGTGGGTACGCTGTTCGAACTGTTCACGGCTATCCTTGTCTTTGTGTACTGCACGCAGAATAGTCACAATTTCCTTTTCTGTGGGCAGCGGGATAGGACCGGAAACGCTTGCACCGCTTCTTTTTGCTGCTTCCACAATTTTTGCAGCTGCTGCATCAACGGTAGCATGTTCATAACCCTTGATTTTGATTCTGATTTTTTCGCTTACTGCCATTTGAGTTTCGCCTCCTTAACGTTAAAAATATCTGGGGGCGCAGTTTCAGAAATGAATACCCGTCGCCGTGTGTATCATAAATATTCAACACAAAAACCGAAATCTGATTCAGATTCCGGCAACAGGCACACAAAAACGCATCAGGAAAGTTTTCTGAAAAAACTTCCTACCGCACCTACTGTGTCATCATTTCTTGCCGACCGGTTCCTGACCGGACATACTCCACGGAAATTCCCCGACATACCGCCGGCAACCTTCCGCTTCTGCGCATATTCGTAAATCCAATGAATTGGACTTTTTACATTTTAGCACAATTTCTTCCAAATGTCAAGAGGTTTTCTTCATTTTTTGAAAATATTTTGTAAACTTTTTGTGAACAAAAAATTCTGCCTGAGAATTACCGCACCAGTTTAATTGACTTTATGCCTCAGAGAGGAATAACTATGCGAAAAAATAAGAGGATACGTTTAACAAAATAAAATAATAGGCATAGTTCAGGACAACATAAAGCCTTCATTAACGCTTTCAACGAAGTAACTGTATACACTGCATCAGGCAGAATGCAAATCCGAGAATCGCCGTATCAGTTTCATGCCGTGTCTGATTAACACTACTGTTTTGCAACAGGCAAGAGTAAAACTTGCACCTGCATGTTGGGAAGTAACTGCACACGCTGCATCGGATAGAATGCTTTTAAAAAGTTTAGATTTTCTGCACTAAATATAATTATTTTAGCATATTCTTTCGGAAAAGTCAAGCCTTTTCCGGAAAAATTTTTCATTTTGTTTTCTTTCCTGAAGATATTCTCTGATTCGAATTTGAAAAAATACTGTTGTCATACCAATAATTCCCGTTGGCGTTCCGCCCATGAGGAATATTAAAAATAATTTCCGGTAATGCCCTGCCAACATTTTTTCCGATAACCGCACAGCTTTCCATGCGCCAATTTTCGCATCGTTCAGGAAAATTACCGGTAACGCATTCAGCCCAATGCAGAACCGGATATATCCAATTCCCGCCCAGAATGTCAGCACTGCACTTTGAATCAACCAGAATATCCATATTCCCGCTTCTTCAGCTAATGCCGCCCGTGAAAAAATTTTCCCCGTGAGAAAAATTCCTGCCATTACCGGAAGCAACGCTAAAAAACGAATGATTTCTACTTTTCCGAAAAACCAAAGAATTTTGTATAATTTTTCTTTCCTCTTCCGCCGGAAACCGTTCTTTTCCGAAAACCAACCCACAATTCCGCACGCCATAGGAATTAACATGCAAAAAGTGAATACTTCCCATATTCCCCGAAATAACCAGAAATTTTCATTCCGGCTGAAGAAAATTTCCGCCGGAGTGAGTTTCTTCTGCCAGATTAACGCCCCTGCGAAATAATCCGGTACGGCTTTCATCATGAGCCAAGCTGCCGGATAGCTTAACGCCATGCCTGCCGCTGTTTTCCGGTCATTCCGGAGTGACTGCTTAGAAAAATGTTTCAATTCCCGCAATTCCAAAATCATTCCCCCTATATAAATTATGTATTATTTATTAACTTTTGGAATAAGGGGTTACGCCTAATATTTCAAATACTTGTGACCTTTGCCACATGTCCGCCGTGAATAAAAGTTCAAACCCTTCCCCGGGTTCGCAATGTAATTCTTTCGGGGAAAGTTTCGGCATTCCGAAACATGTCAGCATATTGCTGATAACTCCTGCATGAGTAATTGCCGCACAATGGCTGAAATCATTTTCCATCATGTCCATTAACATTCGATATAATACCTGATAACTGCGAATGCATAATTCTTCCACGCTTTCCCCGTTTGGCGGTTTAATGTCCGGTGAACCGCCTTTCAGCCATTTCCGGTAATCTTCCCTGCCGACTAAATCTACTGCATGTTTCCCTTCAAAATCTCCGAAATTCAATTCCCGTAATTCTTCAATAATATACATCGGCACTTCCGGAAACAAAATTTCTGCCGTTTCCGTACATCTTGACAGCGGACTGCTGTAAACTCTTTGTATTCTCGGATATTCGTATAAATCCGTTTTCCCTGCCAATTCTACCGCACCTTTGTCCGAAAGCGGAAAATCTGTCGTTCCAATATAAATGCCTTCTTCATTCGCTTTCGTTTGTCCGTGCCGATATAAACTTAAATGATACCCTTTCATTTTACTGTTCATTCTCCTTTTCTGGCAATTCCGGCAAAAATTCCTCCATATTCTTGAAATTTTTTGTTTCTGTTGTGATTTCTGCACAAGATTTTTCTGAAAATTCGCAGGATTTTCCACACGGTAAAGACTTTACAAATAGTATAATTTGTAATATAATATTAGTATACGATTTTATTCAGAAAGGAGTCAAAAGCATATGAATTCTGATTTTCCCAGAATTATTGCTTTACAGCGTAAAGAAAGACACATCAGTCAGAAAAAAGCCGCCGCCGATTTAGGCATTTCGCAGGCGTTGCTTTCCCATTATGAAAAGGGAATCCGTGAATGCAGTTTGGATTTTCTCGTCAGAATTGCTAATTATTATAACGTTTCCTGTGACTATCTTCTCGGCAGAACTCCGGAACCAGAAGGGAAAATTATTTCTATTGAAGACATTCCCGACGACGACGGAAACAATAGTATGCCCAGTCCGGAAGTCGTTGCCTTCAACCGGAAAATTATCAATAATTCCATCAGCTTATTATTCGCACTCGCCCAGAAAGCGAACAGCATTACGTTAATTAAAGAAATGGCTTCTTATTTAATGCTGAACGTGTACAAGCTTTTCCGGATTATTTACAACGCCAACCCCCATAATGACCAGAAATTATTTTCCGTTCCGAAAGTTGTCGCCAATGATGACGCAAGCGCAATCGTCAGCATGAATGAAGCTAACGTAAAAGCCGCTTCCTGCGGAATTAAAATCGGCGAAAATGATTATGTGGAAGATTCCGAAGTGTTATATTTAACTACTTCTATTCTTTCCGAAACGTATCCAGAATATTCTGCTTCTTTGCTGAATTTAATTAAAATCAGTGAAGACAGTATGCACAAAAAACGCAATGCATGATTATTATACCACACTCTTTTCAAAAATGCAAGCCGTCCGACAGAATTTCCTGCCGGACGGGCTTTTTTATGCAAGAATGAGTTTTTTCAGTAATGTTAAATCAAAAATATTGATTATTCCGTCATTGTTCATGTCGGCTAATGCTAATTCCGGAGCGTTTTCTTTCCCTAATAAGTAATTTTGCAGGAAAATGGCATCTTCCACACTCCAGAGATAATCTCCGTTGAAATCGCCTTTCAATATATCTGGTTCAGTTGGTGGAATAAATTCTTCTGTTGTGGGTTCTTCTGGTTCAGTTGGTGGAATAAATTCTTCCGTTGTGGGTTCTTCTGGTTCAATTGGCGGAATCATTTCTTCCGTTGTGGGTTCTTCTTCTGGTTCAGTTGGTGAAACAGTTTCTTCTGTCGTAGCATTTTCTTCAGTTTCGGTTTCAGTTGGGGTGTTTTCTTCTTCAAGTGAATAGTAATATTCTTTCGGTTCGCCTTCCGGTTCAGTTGAAATGTAATAACAAAGCTGGTGATTCTTTTCCGTCATGCCGTAAATATAGCCTTCCTGTTTCTGTTCTTCATCTAAATCAAAAAGCCATTGCACTTGCTGATTTTCTAAACAGAAAACAGAAGTCGGTGTTGTGTAGTAAATTTTATCGCCATACACTACCGGAGAAATGAACGTTCCGCCATAACACCAGTCTTCATCTCCAAACACATGCCACCTTGCCCATTTCGCATCTAAAGAAAGTAAATGCTCCGTTTCCGATTCCCCTGTTTCCGCATCAAATGTGCATACATCAAACCATGCTGTTGTATCGTCTTCATCTGGGTCACAGTGAATGACAAGCCATTTCCCCTGATACGGCTGAATGCTTGAATTGCAATCATTCCAGAAACCGTTCTGGTAAAAATCCGATACCGGCAATTCTTCCACCGGTGTTTCCGTACTTAATACCCAGTCTTCCGAATCATGCGAATTTTCATAGAAATAGTCACTGTCTTTAAAGAAAAATGCATGTTCCCCTAATCCTGGGTGACCGTTCAGATAATCATCCCATGTTACGTCAACATGATACCATTTTCCCTCAAGATAAACTAAATTCCAGCCGTGGCGAATATTCGTACTTTCCACAAGCATAGAATCTATGCCCACTTTATGCAGTAATATGCCATAAAGCCATGCATACCCTTCACAAACAGCTTTCCCATTTTTTAACATTCCGTAGGCAGTATGCTGTAATTCTTCTTCTGTTGACCCGTAGCTGTATTCTGCATAATCATAATCATAATGTTTAATTATATAATCATGCAAATATAACGCCTTTTCCACGGGTGACCAGTCTTTTTCCATTCCGGAAATAATTTCATCTATTTCCTGCATTAATCCCTGATACACTTCTTCATAATTTTCCGTTTCTAAATAAACCGGAGTAAGTTTCATTTTTCCTCTTTTCGGCACTTGATAAGTAATCATAAATCTTGATGTTAAAATGCCTACGTCCCATGCACTAATTACGCCCCTGTAAATTGCCATGACAGATTCCATTTCGTCCAGTGTCGCTGAAATGTAAACATCTTTCCCGTTCCCAACGGAAATATAACTTTCATGTTTAGCAATCCCGTCATAAATCTGTTCAGCAATTTGTTGTGTTTCTTCTGCTGTAAATTCTCCGACTGCGCCTAAATAGGAGAAATCTATTCCGCTTTCCGCTTTTGCCTGAAACATTCCTCCATATACACTTAACATACTTAATGCTAAAATCCCTGCTGTGAATTTTTTCAGTTTGTTCAGCACGGTCAACACTTCCTTTCTCATTTGTCCTGATTATCGCATACAAAACTTAAATTTCCCTTAAAAATTAACTGCCCGTTGATTCACAGGCAGTCAATGCATATTCCCTTACTGCCGGATTTCTATTTTCTGTTCTTCTCCAGCTTTCTGGCGGTTCTGTTCAATCAGTAAATCTCTGATTTCCGTCAACAGTAATTCTTCCTTACTCGGTTCAGGCGGTGCGGCTTTTTCTTCTTCTTCTTTCTTTTTCCCAAATTCCATAATTGTTCTTACGCCCTTCATCATTAAGAACAACACAAACGCCATAATGAGAAAATTAATTACCGCTGTCAAAAATGCCCCGTAATTAATATATTGATCCCCTAATAAATGAATTTTCCCCTGTACTTCTGTTCCGCCAATGCAACCAATAATCGGATTGATGAAATTTTCCGTCAGGGCTGTGACAATCCCCTGAAACGCTCCACCAATAATTACACCGATTGCCATGTCCATGACATTCCCTTTCAAAGCAAATTCTTTAAATTCTTTTAAGAATCCGCCTGCTTTTTCTGCTCCGATAGCAGCTAAATTTTTTTCTTTGTCTTTTTCTGCCATAATATGTATCTCTCTTTTCTATTAAATTTATTTAGGATTTTTCGGGAAAATTCCCTGATTCAACTGCTCTAATGCTTTCGCAATTTCTGCGGATTCTACGGAATCATATGCCTGCTGAACCACTTCATCTGTTAAAGCTCTTCTCGCAATATCTCCTGATTCAGAATCATTCAGCATAGATTCCACTGTTACTTCCGCATCTTTCATGGAACGCACTGACCTGTGCCTTCTGCTGTCCCCGAAAAATTCATCAGCATCAACAATGACTGTTTTATTTTTCGGCTTTTCTTTCTGTTTCTTCCCGAAGAAAAATTTTAATCCTTCAGATTTCTGTTCTTTCTCTTTCGGTTCAGAAAGCTTTTCTGGTTTAGGTTTTTCCGGTTTAAGCTGTTCCTGTTTTTTGGGTTCAGGTTTTCGGGAAACTGGCGGAACTTGTTTCTGTTCCGGCTGGTATAAACTTCTTTCTGAAACGCTTGCGACTTCATCGGGGGAAACATTCACCGCAAAAGTTAAATTTCCGTTTCCCTTGTGCATCTGGTATTCTTTAGGCTGGCTTTCAAAAATATGGTTTAATACTTTTCCGGCATCTTCCTGTTGCTGCGGAACGAATGCTGTTTGCGCTTCCTGATGTAATAATTCCTGTGCGCTTAATGGGCGTTCGTAGCCGTTCATTTGCCGTTGCTGCTGTGCTTTTGCGAAAAATGAACCCGTTCCTGATGAATTTACGTCCGGTTGGTTAGCGGCGTACATTGAAGAAGCTATTGCACTCGCCCGCACTGCTGGTCTGTCCGGTACAGAAGTTTGCTGTACTTGTTCCCCTTGACGAGGCAGAACCGGAACGGGCGGCGGCTGGGCGTTCGTCTGGGGCATGAATTGCGGATTTTCATTCAAAGTCATTTGCCTTTGCGGTGAAACAGGTGCTTGTCGGGAATATGCCTGCTGCGAATAGGCTTGCTGTGAATGGGCAGTCTGCTGTTGTGAATGCGCTGTCATTTGCTGTTGCGGTTGGGCTTGCGGTTGAGGCTGCGGCGGCATGGGTGGAAGTGGTGCTACTGGTACCATTGTACACATGGGATTACCTGCCGCATCTTTTCCCACTACTTTCGGCATCATTTGCATATAAAACGGTTTTCCTGTCTGGTCATACATTAACTGAACGTAAATCGGATTTCCGTTTGCGTCATACGTCATTTGAACGGGGTTTGGGTTTGCATTTTGTTGTTGTTGCATATATCTTTGCCGTGCGGCGTACATATCCGCCTGCGAATATCCTCCAGCCCGTGAAAAATATCCATTCTGCTGCTGTTGTCTTGCCTGCAAAGGATAACGGCACCGCACACAATAGGCTAAATTTTCCTGTGGCTGAACTGTCTGGCAATTCGGACAAATCATAGAAATTCACCAACTTTCTCACTGTCATTGCATACTACTTTAATTATAGCACACTCCCGAAAAAATAGCAAGTCATTTATTAAATTTAGTGACTTTCATCAAATCAAAAACCGCTTTTTTAGTTAATCTTACGAATTTGTTTCTGTTTCCGTGTCAGTTGATTCAATTTCTTTCGTTTCTTCAGTTTCTTCTGTTTCTGTCGGCAACTCTGTTTCCGCTGTTTTCACTGTCACAATAAAGCCGTCCTGATTATTTCCTGAAATTGTGTATTCTTTATCTTTCGGAACGGGAATTTTTGTGGCTTCACTCGTGGTGTCTTCCGGATAGTAATATATTTCATAAGTCTGGTTCTGTTTGTCCGTAAATTGCAAATGTTCTCCGTCATAGGGGTAACCATAAAGCAAAGTCATATATTCTTCTAAACAAATTCCATTCTGTGTAATATATTCCGCATGAGGCACGCCGACATAACGATAATGCCACGGTTCATAGGAAATTCGGGTAACATCTACTTTATTTTCAGGATAACGTAACATAATGCCGTATTCCGTGCAGTGTTCGTTAATCCAGCTGTAAATGCCCGTGCCGTCATAATCCGCCTGATACAGGCTTAAATCTACACACAAGCCCGTCTGATGTTCGCTGTAGCCGGCTTTCGCTACCGTGTCGGAATAGTCTAACCCCGTTTTCGCTAAATCTTCATCATATAATTCCTGCTGTCGTTCCGATGAACGGTAACCACTTTGTACAATTACGTTATTATCATACGTTTCCTGATAGAATGCATCAAACATTTCCAGAAGTTTTTCCGCATATTCTTTCTGTACTTTTACGTCGCCGTCTTTCGTTCCGAAACTATGACAGGAATTTTCCAGCATAACTTGGTAAATACTCACCAAATTTTCTTCACTGCCCTGAAACGGAAATTCATAATTGACTAACACTAAATTGCCGTCATAAATTTCCTGGTTCGCTACTTCCACATAGTCGTAAATTTCTGCCGGTTCTGTTGTTTCTTCTTCCGTTGTTGCCTCTGTTAGGGGCTGAATGTTTTCCGCCCTCTGTTCAACGGTTTTTCCGTGGCTTACTAAATAATACCCACCGTAGCCGATACCGCCCAGTAATGCCAATGATAACAGCACGTCCATTACAACAGACATGCCATTGCCTTTTTTCTCTTTCTTTTCTTCCATTGTCATCTCTCACTTTCTGCTTGAATCAGCGTTTTTTGTTTACACATCACTATTATAACACAATCTAAAGAAAAAAAAAAGTCCTTTTTTACATTTTCTGCAAATTTTTTTCAACTATTCCATGTATGCGTAATTTCTTTCCTGCATAAACTGTTTCTGAATGGAGAGATGCGCAGTGAAAAAATTATGTATTTTAAGTATAATTTGTATTTTTCTTTGTGGTTGCGGTCAAATTCAACCTCCGGCACAGAAAACACTTCCTCCGCCTCAGGAAATTGTACAGCTTCACCCTGAAGATTCCCTTTCCGATTCTGAAAATCAGTCCGAAAATCAGCCCATGAAGGCAATTTGGATTCCCATGTTAATTTATTCGGAATGGCTGAATAATCAACCGGAAAATACTTTCCGGAATACTGTTCGCAATGCATTTCAGCAATGCGCTGACCTCGGAATCAATACGCTTTTTCTTCATGTCCGGTCATATGCAGATGCATATTATTTTTCTGAATTGTTTCCCCGTGGGAATTTTTTCACGGAAGATTATGACCCGTTCGCCATTATGATTGAAGAAGCACACGCCCTGAATTTAAATGTTCATGCATGGATTAACCCTTTGCGTGCGCAGACGGAAGAAGAATTTTCCGCTATGGATTCCCGTTATCTTCTCCGAAAATGGTTCGACGACCCCGACAAAAACGGAACATATCTTGTCAACGTTGACGGAAGATATTACCTTAATCCGGCTTATGCAGAAGTGCAGCAGTTCATTGCTGACGGAATCACCGAAATTTTAACTAATTACTCTGTTGAAGGCATTCATCTTGATGATTATTTTTACCCGACAACTGACCCGAATTTTGATGAACAGGCATTTTCTGAAAGTTCTGCCGACAATCTCGCCCAATGGAGAAGAAATAATATTTCTTCTTTAATGCAGTTACTTTATCAGACAACGAAAAATTACAAGCAAGATATTTCATTCAGTATCAGCCCGCAGGGAAATATTGACATTGATGAAAATGAACTTTATGCTGATGTTCAGTTGTGGGCTTCTTCAGAAGGATATTGTGACTTTCTCATTCCGCAAATTTATTACGGATTCGAAAATGATTCCTTGCCATTTAAGCAAACAGTTGAATTATGGGCGGAAATGGTCACCGTTCCGGAATTAGTCATCGGTTTAGGCACATATAAAACCGGTTTCCCTGACCAATGGGCTGGTTCAGGAAAAAATGAATTTCTTCAGGATAGTTCCGTTATTCCAAGAGAATTGCAATTCGCTTTAACAACGGAAAATGTTTCCGGTGTTGCCCTCTACAGCTATTCTTCCCTGTTCACCCCGGAAAAACAAGTCGCTGAACTCGTCACGGAAGAAAGAAAGCAAATTGCTGAATTACTGCAAAAAAATTCCACTCCGGAATGTTCCGGAGCAGAATCTTAAATTAAGTTGAATGTAACGCTCTTCTTGCAATGTGCGTTTCTAAATCAGCTAATCTTGTCGGCAACGGAATGTGGCTTTCTTTCGTGACAAGCCCCTGAATAATTTCCGTTGCCGTGTTCAGGGAAATTCCCGTGCCGACAGAAACAAATAGCTGAATTTTTAACAGTTCTTCCGGATTCATTTTAATTTAAGGCTTCCTGCAATGCCTGAATTTTATCCGTCCGTTCCCATGCAACATTTAAATTTTCCCGTCCGAAATGACCGTATGCTGCTAATTTCCGGTATTGCGGTTTCCGTAAATCTAACATGTTAATAATTCCGTCCGGCGTTAAGGAAAAGACTTTTTTCACGGCATTGACTAATTTTTCTTCTTCAACTGTTCCCGTGCCGAATGTGTCCACTCTTACGGAAACAGGATTCGCTACACCAATTGCATACGCAAGCTGAATTTCGCATTTTTCCGCAAGTCCTGCCGCTACAATATTTTTCGCAATGTATCTCGCCGCATAGGCTGCACTTCTGTCTACTTTCGTCGGGTCTTTTCCGGAAAATGCGCCGCCGCCGTGACGGGCATAGCCGCCGTAAGTGTCCACAATAATTTTTCTTCCAGTTAATCCGCTGTCACCTTGAGGACCGCCTACCACGAAACGCCCTGTTGGATTGATGAAAATTTTCGTTTCCTCATCCATGAGTTCTTCCGGAATGACAGCATCAATGACTAATTCTTTAATGTCTTCCCGAATTTGCTGGATTGTGACATCTGGCGCATGTTGCGCTGAAACAACTACTGCATCAATCCGGACGGGCTTATTCTCGTCATCATATTCCACAGTGACTTGTGTTTTTCCGTCCGGTCTTAAATAACGTAATGTGCCGTTTTTCCGGACTTCCGTCAAACGAATTGCCAATTGATTAGCTAAAGAAATTGGCATCGGCATCAGTTCCGGCGTTTCCTTGCACGCATAGCCGAACATCATTCCCTGATCGCCTGCACCAGTTTCCTGTGTGTCATAGGATTCATTCACACCCCGGGCAATGTCCGGTGACTGTTCGTCCATAGCAATCAACACATTGCACGTGTGTCCGTCAAACCCGAATTTCGCCCTGTCATAACCAATGTCTACAACGACTTGCCTTGCTATGGCGGAAATGTCTAAATCT
The DNA here is from genome assembly GCA_947589035.1 of uncultured Clostridia bacterium. Classification (GTDB taxonomy): domain Bacteria; phylum Bacillota; class Clostridia; order Oscillospirales; family Ruminococcaceae; genus UBA3855. The sequence continues at coordinate 41,588 of CANPYZ010000022.1, forward strand.
GCCTTTGTGGAAATTTCCCCCATGCACATAATCATTCCGGTTGTAGTAACAGTTTCGCAAGCTACCCTTCCGAACGGGTCTTGTTCCAGAATCGCATCTAATATAGCGTCTGAAATCTGGTCACAAATTTTGTCCGGATGTCCTTCTGTTACGGATTCTGATGTAAATACTCTTTTCATGCAATTTCCCTCCATTTATTCCTGAAACGTTTCTGAACGACAAAAACAGCATTCGGTGACTGCCGAATGCTGCAAATTCCGTTTGCTTGATTCCTCATCTTCCGGTGATACCGCAGGATTTAGCACCATCAACAATATTTGTCAGGTTGCCGGGCTTCATCGAACCTGTTTTCTCAGCCACTCTTGATAAGGACGGCAAAACTTCTGTTTATGCCGTTAAGTTAATTATAGCATGTTTTTTTGTATTTGTCAAGGGAATTTTGAAAAAAAGCAATAAATTTCGGGTTATTTGGCGAGGAGGGCTTTTTTCATCAGAATCAAGTCAAACACGTTGATTACTCCGTCGGGGTAGAAATCACAGCTTTCCCAATTAGGAAACTTTTCTCCGCTGAGAATAGCTCTTTGAATTGATATTACATCTGTAACGGCTAATGTTCCGTCGCCGTCAGCATCGCCTTGAACGGGGTCAGGCTTTGTTGGTTCAGAAAAATTATCAATCAGGTCAAATTGGTAACCATACTTTTCTGCATAGGCTTGTGCGGTAGAACCTGCATAACCGTATATTGTGCCGTTGTAATATTCAACATCATTATTTTCTCCATTAGCAATTGTTTCTGAACTGTCACAAATTTCACAATCTGGATTTTTGATTGTGATAGAAGTTAAATTATCACAGTCACCAAAAGCATACTCTTCAATAGTTGTCACACTTTCCGGAATAATAACAGAAGTCAACTGACGACAAGCAAAAAAAGCAAACTCTCCAATACTTGTCAAACCATCTGAAATGGTGACAGAAGTTAAATGTGAACAACAATCAAAAGCATATTCTCCAATATTTGTTACACTATCTGGAATCAAAAGATCTCCCTTGCAGGTTTGCCAATTCGAAGCAATAATGATAGAATTGACAATGACAAATGGATTTTCTTCTAATTGCGCATCAAGCTAAGGTGTTGACCCAAAAGCATGACTTCCAATGTTGATTACGCTTTCCGGAATTGTCACAGAAGTCAGATTGCTGCATCCGTCAAAAGCATATGCGCCAATATTGGTTACACCTTCTGAAATTGTCACAGAAATCAAACTCGCACAGTCAGCAAAAGCGGAATATCCAATTTCAGTTATGCCGTTACTGAAAACTTATAAAAAGTTGTAAAACAAACTTTTATGTTCCATTCCTTGTTCAATGTGTCCGCTTTTGAAATCGCAAGCAATTTCTACTCACGTTTGGTATAACACTCCGAAGGCGTAAATTCCCGACTAACGTATCGGTACACATCTGC
>CANPYZ010000023.1 GCA_947589035.1 uncultured Clostridia bacterium
TTTATATTATCCATTTTATCACCCTAATTTATTATATCACTTTTGACCAGGTTTGTCAAGGTTATTAAACAGGTCTAATAATCCATTCGCCTAAAGTTACATCATTGTGTTTCAGTACTGTTTTTGCCCAGTATTCAGCGATAGTTTCTGCGTATTTCATAGCGAATCTATTATCAGAAAGATTGATTTTCTGCAAATCTTCATCAGAAACATTCGTCTTACAATGAAGCAGAGACCATATCTTCTGAACCTTCTCTTCGGATAAATCCGCTTTTTTGATGTCGGTCACAGCCTGAAACTCTTTCCAGGTCATAATCTCTGAGAACATCTCCTTCAGGAACAAGTCAGTAATCTTCTGAGGAACAGTTTCTTCCCTCTGATAGTCATATGTGACCTTTTTCATATCTTCTATTTCGGCTATGATATGGCTTGAAATCAGCATATTGTAGAACGTGTCAATAATGCTCTCGTTCAGTCGCTGCAACTGATTTATCTTATCTTTATCAAGAAAGTCAAGAATAGATTTCAGACGTCCATTGATTTTCTGCAAAGTGTTTTGAGGCATTTGTATTTCTTCCAGCACAGTAAGCCCGATATTGACATGCATTTGTTCCCATAGCCCGTAAATCCAGTCTACAGTTTCTTCCTTGTCATCAGCATGATTTACTGCTGGTCGAATTCCTTCAATGATACTGCTGAAATGTTTCTGATATACAGAATTATCCGCATCTGTATGTTCCAGAGAATGCTTTGCCATCAGATTGATGACAGAAACAGTTTGCTTCATATTCGCAATAAAATACAATTGAACTTCTCTAAATTACTTTTATCGGCATAAGCCTTAATATCAAGATGAAGCTGATTTTTCAGTTTTGACCTGATGCTGCTTTTATCTTTTCCAATAATCATATCCCCTATTTTAAGGGTTTCGTCTTTTATAAAATCAGTATAGTCACTATGCACAAATATTGCTGCTGATTTGTCTGTAAATAGAAGAATGCAAGTGTCTTATGTATTTGTATAAAGGACATATTTGTGCATAGTGCTGTATCTGACTTTTACAATTCATCATTAAAATACGCTGATTTTTTAATTTGTTAGCCTGTACAACATAAAATTGAACGAAATATCACATAATATTCCCTATTCTTCAAGATTTTTGGCTCAATAAGGTGTACGGTAAGGGTATTTTCACTGTCTGTCCGTTGCACAAGCAAAACGAACGCCTATGTTTTCAATGAAACATAGGCGTTTTCTGGTTGCGGGAGCTGGATTTGAACCAACGACCTTCGGGTTATGAGCCCGACGAGCTACCGAGCTGCTCCATCCCGCTGAGGGAATGTTATACTCATAATTTTTTCTTCAGGTTACTTGTATAGTATACCACAAAAATTTTATTTTGTCAAGAGATTTTTCATTTTTTGAGAGATTATTTTTTCAATATAAAATAAAATATTTTAGTCAACCAACACAAATGAATTAAAAAATAAAATTTTATTAAAATTTTTATTTTTTCAGATTAGGGGTATCATTTTCACTAAATTTATCAAATGATTTTTGGTAACATTTACAAGTTATTTTTATGTCGAAATATTGACTATTTGCGCAAAATGTGTTATAATTTATATGTTATTCAGAAGAAATATTGCTTTAAAAGGTTTGATTATATGAATGATAATAACATTTTAACTGTTTTCTCAACAGGGCTTAAATTGTTGAATTGCAGAATAATCCTGATGCGATTTCAAAAGCAGGACATATTGAACAAGAAATGGAACATAAAAGTTTATTTTACGGCTTTTTATCAGTTTTCAGTAATGGAATAATAAATATGGAGAAAAGTTGATAAAAAGTTGATAATTATGCTGTAAACTTAAAAAGGGTGATAATATGTATAAAATTCTGGTGGCAGATGATGAAAAAGATGTTGTCAGCTTGCTAAAAGATTATTTTGAAATGAATGACTATCTTGTCATCACAGCATATTCCGGTGCGGAAGCAATTGAAAAAACTGCACAGAATCCGGATATTATTCTACTTGATGTGAATATGCCGGACGGTGACGGTTTATCCGTATGCCGTAAAATTCGTCATTATGTAGCATGTCCGATTTTATTTTTAACCGCAAGAATTGAAGATAGTGATAAAATTTCCGGTTTTGCTTCCGGCGGTGATGATTATATCATAAAGCCATTTTCCATTGATGAACTCGGTGCGAGAGTGGCTGCACATATTCGGCGTGACCACAGAATAAAAGCACAGGCGAATGTGCGGTATTTCGGGAATTTAACCATTGATTACACAGGTAAAACAATTATCATTGACGAAAAAATACTTGACATTGCCAAAAAGGAATTTCAGATTATTGAATTACTTTCTGTTAATTGCGGGCAGGTTTTCGATAAAGAACGCATTTATGAAAAAATATGGGGCTATGATTCAGAAGGCAGCAGTGCGGTCATTGCTGAACATATCCGCCGCATTCGTGCAAAATTAGCGAAATTCGGCGAAGAATACCATATTGAAACAGTCTGGGGAATGGGTTACAAATGGAGAAAGTGAAATTATTTCATTCCCTGAAATGGTCACTGATGAAATATGTACCGATAAGTGTCATTTTAGCCGTGATAGGTATAGCGTGCATAGGTTTCGGCACTAACGAACTTCAGGAGAACTACGAAGAAAAATACGGAAATTTTTCAGACAGTATCACATATGTAATTCAAGAGAGTCGGGAAAATAATACATTTGAAGTTTGGCAAAAAGACGACAAACTCGTGCCATTCAATAGGAGTACCGCCACTTTGCACTTCGGCTACTGGGTAATCAGCTATGCACAGTATATTCTAATGCCGTTGTGGATGTTGGTGTGCGTATATGTACCAGGTATAATTTTTTACAAAAGAGAGCTGAAAAAGCCGATTTCAATTCTCATGGACGCATCACGGAAAATTGCGGAAAATCAGCTTGATTTCAGGATTGAGTACGACAAAGAAGATGAACTCAGTACGCTGTGTAATGCATTTGAAGAAATGCGCTGGCAGTTAGATAAAAATAACCGTGAAATGTGGCGTTCTCTTGAGGAGCGAAAACGCCTTAATTCTGCATTTTCACATGATTTGCGAACGCCTTTGACCGTGCTGAAAGGCTATGCGGAATTTCTCGAAAAATATGTCCCTTCCGGGAAAGTTTCTGAAGAAAAATTATTATCCGTTCTGGCAATGATGAACGGACAAATTACCCGACTTGAACATTACACGCAAAAAATGAATGCCGTGCAGAAACTGGAAGATATTACCCCCGACAGGAAAAAATTTCAACCCGAAAAATTATTTTCCATGTTTGAAGAAACAGGTAATTTTATTTGCAGTGAAAAATTCAAGAGTAATTATTTTTCTGATAATGAAACAATTTTCATTGATATAGAACTTGTTATGCAGGTTTATGAAAATTTAATTTCAAATGCAATGAGATATGCGGAATATTCCGTTTCAGTGGAAGTTAATCTTATTGAAAATCTTCTGAAAATTGCCGTTTATGATGACGGGAAAGGCTTTTCAGAAGAGGCATTAAAAAACGCTGTACAACCATTTTACAGAGATGAAAAAGAACCTGATAAACTTCATTTCGGGCTGGGTTTATATATCTGCAAAATAATTTGTGAAAAATGCGGAGGTAAACTTACATTGGAAAATACCGAAAATGGCGGAAAAGTGACAGCTGAATTTATATGCAAAAAAATTTCAGAAAGTAGATAAAAAGTTGAAAAATAGGATTTATCATTATAGCATAGCCTGAAAGGCTGTGCTAATTTTTTTTGAAAGGATTTTGCATTATGATGAACAAAATTGAAATCAGTCATGTTGACAAATTTTATGGCAGAAAAAAAGCTCTGAAAAATGTAACACTCACCATCAATCAGGGAATGTTCGGTTTGTTAGGGCGTAACGGCGCAGGGAAAACAACGTTAATGAAATGCCTTGCAACACTCCACACAATTCAGGAAGGCAGCATTGAAATTTGTGGTATTCCGATTGAAAACGCAAAGGAAATCCGGAGTATTACAGGTTATCTTCCGCAGGATTTTTCCATGTATCCTACAATGACAGTGCAGGAAAGTCTTGATTACCTCGGTTTACTTTCGGGAATGGAAAATTCCTTCCGCAAAAAGCGTGCAGAAACGTTATTAAAACGTGTGAATCTCACAGAACACCAGCACAAAAAAGTAAAAGCCTTATCCGGCGGAATGAAACGCCGTCTTGGTATTGCACAGGCACTTTTACATGACCCGAAAGTGTTAATTGTTGATGAACCTACTGCCGGACTTGACCCTGAAGAAAGAATACGTTTCCGGAATTTACTTTGTGAAGTTGCTGATGAACGAATTGTTATTCTTTCAACGCATATTGTCGGTGATATTGAGGCAACCTGTGAAGACATTGCCATTATGAACAGTGGAGAAATTCTCTGGCAAGGTACAGTTTCAGAACTTCTTGAACATGCCTATGGAAAAGTTTTCACCGTGAATGTAGATAAAAAATATCTTACAGAAATAAAAAAGCAATTCATTGTGACGGGAATGCTTGTGCAGAATGAATATGCAACAGTAAGAATGATTTCAGAACATTTGCCGGAAATCGGCGCAAAACCAACTGAACCGAATCTTGAAGATGCGTACATGTATTGCCTTTACAGTAATGGCTGTGATATTTCGGGAGGTGTGTAAAATGTTATTTTTCAAAGAGTGTAAAAAAATCATCTTTTCGCTGATTTTCGTGATTTATTGCATCGTTCTGTTCGGATTTTATTTCACGCAATTTGCGAATGATTGTGAATACCCACTTGAAAAACCTCATGAAGGGCAAGCAGATTACGGCACAATTGCAAAAGAAATTCCTGAAATCATGATGCCTTCTGCAATTGAAGGTCTTGTCAGTGAATATCTTTCTGGAGAATTTTCAGCGTATCCCTATGGGTTTTACAAGTGCGTGAAATTAAAAGACAAAGACAAGAAAAAACTTGCGGAAATTATTACAGAATTATCAGGTATTTCTGCCGAAATACTGGAAAATTTTGACGATTATGCGCCAAGCGGTTACATTATGGGGGAGAATGGAAGTCTTGTTTACACAGACGGAAATATTCCTGAAATACATATTCCGGAAACGCTTACTTACGAAAAGTTCAGGGAACTAATGAGAAAAGCAGATAAAATTATTGGTGGCGGTTCAAAATACAGTGATGAAAATATTGTCGGCAATTTTTCAAGGATTCCGAAAACGTATGAAGACGCACTCGCAGAATATGAACAATTCTGCAAAGAAGATAAAATTACAGGAGCTTATGCAAGGTTATTCTGTGATTATATGGGCATTGACCTGTCAATATTACCTGTATTTGTAGCGGTATTCCTTGCGGAACGTGATAAAAAATCAAGAATGGAACAGCTGATTTATTCAAGAAAAATCTCTTCTGCAAAATTAATTTTCACAAGATATATTTCCCTTATATTTACAATGATGATACCTGTATTAATTACTTCATTGCTTGCTTATGCAAATGTAAAAAATATTTATCCAGATAATGAACTTGACAAATTCGTAATACTGAAAACGGCGGTTTATTGGCTCATTCCTAATATTATGGCATCTTCTGCCGTGGGAATGTTTGTCACTGAAATGACATCAGGCTTAATTGCCATTTTTGTTCAAGGTGCATGGTGGTTTGCAAGTATTTTTGCATCATCTGAACTTACGGGAAGTATTAAAAATTTTACTTTTGTTATGCGCCATAATTCACTTTTAAAATATGACACTTTTCAAAATGAATGGCATACAATTGTATTCAATCGGCTATTTTTCACAATAATTTCTATACTTGTTATTTTATTGACTGCTGTTATTTTCGAAATGAAAAGGAGAGGTGTTTTCAATGGCAAATTATTTGAACATCACAGCCATAAATCTGAAACATAATTCCGCACCACATTTACTGCTTGCCATGATTATTGCATTGCTTACACCTGTCATTTTCGGCATATCTTCCCTGAATGCACAGGAAGCCGCACAGCCTTTGGAAATGTTTTTGTCATTGACAGGAATTGTATTACTTACGCCAATTTTTCTTCCGGAACAAAATGAAAACATTCGTGATTTGGTGCGTTCAAAGCGTATTGATTATCTGGCAATATGCCTGATCAGACTGGTATATTCTGTTAGTTTTCTCGCTTGTATTTTCGGAATATTTACAATCATCATGCAAAATTCCGAAAGCGATGTCACAGTACAGCATTTTGCAGGCGGATTAGCAAGCGGAATGTTTCTCGGTGCATTAGGATTTTTCTTTGCAGGAGTAACTGGTAACAGCATTATTGGCTATATGATTTCAATGATGTATTACATTTGCAATTTTATGGTAAAAGATAAACTGAAACACTGGTATCTTTTTTCAATGTCATTAGGCAGTTTTGAAGAAAAATATTGGCTTTTAGCAAGTTCAGCAGTGCTATTTTTTATGGCTTTTGTAATAATCCAAAAATTCAGGAAATAAATCTGTTTTATGATTATTTTGTAATATCAGCACCGAGCAATAATGCCTGGTGCTGCTTTTAATTTTTATTTACCATTTAATTATGCACTATTTAAAAAAGCAAAGCTATTATCAAATAAATTCATAATAAAATAAACATATAAATAATATAAGGTATGCATTTTCTTTTTGAATAATATCTTTTTTGAATTTTCCGTATAGGAAATTTCAGTTTCATATTCCGCAAAACGTAATTCCTGTAAACAGATAATTTTTTCTGTCTTTGTTATTCATGAATTACCTCTTCTGAAAAAATCTGATAATTTTCTTTGTGGCTGATTCTTCATCAGGTTCATATTGGCATCTTCACTGTTTTTTAAGTGTAACCACTCAATTGAAAATATAAAACCAAGTCTGCTTCTCTTGCAGTCTGTCTTAATTTTTCAAAATCTTCTTTGTTTATTATGAGATTTCCTTGAAAATGAATTTTGAAAATCATGATGATGATTCTTTTCAAAAAAATTTCAATTTTCTATTGATTTTTTGCTCCAAATGTGGTATAATAGAAGTAAACCACAGGAAACAAGGGGTGATTCCATTGGCACAGTTGAAAACTCAGCTTACGCCTGAAGAAGAACATCAGCAGAATCTAAGAATGCTTGCGAATTATCGTCCGCTTGATGATGATTTCATGCGTGAACTTTTCCGCAATAATCTTGAATTGGCACAATATGTTCTCCGCATCATCATCGACAAACCCGACTTAAAACTAATTAAAGAAGAAACGCAGTATGATTTACAGCATCTTTTCGGAGAACGCTCTATTTGCCTTGATGTGTTTGGTGTGGACAGCGATGGCAAACAATATGACCTTGAAATTCAGCGAAGTGATGAAGGTGCTGACCCACACAGGGCAAGATACCATTCTGGGGCAATGGACGTGGATAACTTGAAAATCGGAAAGAGTTTCAAGTCACTTCCGGATACATATGTCATTTTCATTACAGAAAATGATTACTTTGGAAAAGGAAAGGCAATTTATCCGATAGAACGCATGAATCTTGCAACAGGTGAACCGTTCAGTGACGGCGAACATATCATTTACATCAATGGTGCATACAATAATCAAGAGGACAAATCCGAACTCGCTAAACTGATTCATGATTTCAGATGCAGCAGTGCAGATGAAATGCTTTTACCACCTTTAGCTGAAAGAACACGGTATTTTAAGGAAACACCGGAAGGAGTGGAGTATATGTGCAAGGCTATGGAAGAAAGAATCAACGATGAAAAGGTCAGAATTGCCTACAACTTTTTATTGTTGGGTACTGTTTCAAAGGAAGACATTGCTAAAGCAACTAATCTTCCTATTGAAACAATCAATGAAATTGAAAAAAATATGAAATCTGTTTCCGCATAAAATCAACCACTAAAGCACATTCCTTATTTTGGAGTGTGCTTTTTATTTTTCTTCTTTGCTTTGAGAAGTTCCACATAATTACAAAATTTCAGCATGACGAGATGGAACTTTTCTTAATATTTTACATACAATTTACATCACTGTGGTTTCAGACTTTACATTGGGTATGCTATACTGAATTTGTCAGATGAAGAAAAGTCTGAAAATTCAGAAAAAGGGAGTGCTTTGATGAAAATTATCAAAAAAGCAATGATTGGAGCAGCAGCTGTGGCGGTGCTTTTCAGTATAGCGGGTTGTAGTGATAAATCCGAACAGACTGTTTCAACGGACGGCTCAACATCAATGGAATCTGTAATTGGATTTCTGAGTGAAGCCTATCAGGAGAAAACCGGCGTAAAAGTCACCTATAATCCGACAGGCTCGGGGGCAGGGATTCAGGCGGTACAGGAAAACCGTTGTGACATCGGGCTTTCAAGCCGTGTTCTCAAAGATGAAGAATCGGAAACGTTGAATGGCACTGTTATCGCCTATGACGGCATTGCAATAATTGTCAATCCTGAAAATTCCGTTGCGGATATGTCCGTAGAACAAATTGCACAAATTTATACAGGTGAAATTGACAATTGGCAAGACGTTGGCGGTAATGATTCACCAATAGTCTGTATCGGACGTGAAGCGGCATCAGGTACAAGAGATGGTTTTGAATCCGTAACAGGTACGGAGAGCAAGTGCAAATACGCACAGGAATTGACTTCTACAGGCGATGTCATTCAGACTGTTGCATCAAATCCGAATGCAATCGGTTACGCCTCTCTTGCGTCAGTCGGGGATTCTGTAAAAATTTTAAGTGTAGATGGCATTATTCCCTCAGAAGAAACAATTTTAAGCGGTGCTTATCCTGTTCAGAGAGGTTTCCTGCTTGTCACGCCAAAAGACAGAAATTTGTCCGAAACAGCACAGAATTTCTATGATTTCTGCATGAGTAGTGAAGCGGACGAATTGATCAGAAAGGCAGGTGCGGTTCCCGTTGAAAAGTGAAACAATTCAGACAGTACGCATTCAGCAGAAAGCACCTCGCAGAAATTTTTCAGCGGAAATTTTTGAAAAGATAATGCGTGTTCTGTTCAGTGTTTGCGGATTTATTGCAGTTGGATTTGTCATTGTGATAACAATATTCTTAATTATATCCGGCGTTCCCGCAATAAAAGAAATTGGTATTACTAAATTTCTTTTCGGAACAAAATGGATTCCGACTGCTGATTCTCCGGAATTTGGCATAATGCCGTTTATTTTAGCTTCGTTTTATGGCACTTTCGGAGCAATTTTAATCGGTGTGCCGTTGGGAATTTTATGTGCAGTATTTCTCACAAAAATTTCTGGAAAACGTATCAGTGAAGTAGTGAGTGGTGCGGTAAATCTCATGGCAGGCATTCCGTCTGTTGTTTATGGACTTGTGGGAATGATTGTCATTGTGCCGGCAGTACGTGAAATTTTCGGACTTCCGGACGGTGCAAACCTGTTTTCAGCAATTCTTGTTTTAGCTGTAATGATTCTTCCGTCAGTAATTTCCGTTTCTGAAACGGCATTGAACGCCGTTCCGAAAGAATTTGAAGAAGCATCTCTTGCACTCGGTGCAACAAAGACAGAAACTATCTTCAAAGTTACAGTTCCAGCGGCAAAAAGCGGAATTTTAGCTGCTGTAGTTCTTGGTGTCGGCAGGGCAATTGGTGAAGCAATGGCAGTTATGATGGTTTCGGGAAATGTTGCCAATATGCCGAAGATTTTCGGCAGTGTCAGATTTTTAACAACGGCAGTGGCAAGCGAAATGTCCTATTCATCAGGATTGCAAAGACAAGCACTGTTTTCCATTGCACTTGTGCTGTTCATATTCATCATGGCGATAAATCTTGTACTGAATCTTGTGATAAAGAGGGAAAAGAAATGAATGAAAAAATTTCAAACACTCGGAAAATCAGGGATTTCATTCTGAAAAGCCTTGTATGGCTTTCAGCAGTGATTATTTGCCTGTTACTTTTGGGAATGCTCTGTTTTATTTTGATAAAGGGACTTCCGCACATTTCATTAAAATTATTGACAACAAAACCAAGCCTGTTGAATGATACTGCCGGAATACTTCCAAATTTACTGAACACGCTGTATATCATTATGATAACGTTGTTAATTGTTTTGCCTTTGGGAGTTGGTTCAGCGGTCTATCTGAATGAATACGCAAAAAATAAAAAAGCCGTCCAGCTTATTGAACTTGCCACGGAAACGCTTGCCGGAATACCGTCAATTATCTATGGACTTGTGGGAATGCTGATATTTGTACAGTTCTGCTCACTCGGAACAAGCCTTCTCGCAGGAGCATTCACACTTGTCATCATGACTTTGCCAACAATTATTAGAACAACGCAGGAAAGCCTGAAAACTGTTCCTGACAGTTATAGGGAAGGTTCTTTAGGACTTGGTGCGGGAAAGTGGTATATGATAAGGACTGCCGTTCTTCCTTCAGCAATTGACGGAATTGTAACAGGTTGTATTTTATCAGTCGGCAGAATCGTTGGTGAAAGTGCAGCATTACTTTTCACGGCAGGCATGGCAAATGAAATTCTAAATCCAGTACAGGCTGTTTCCAAAGGCGGAGCAGGTTCAACGCTTACAGTGTCAATGTATATGTACGCAAAGGAACGTGGCGATTTTGATACTGCTTTTGCCATTGCGGCAATATTGCTGATACTTACACTTTTGCTGAATATTTCGGCAAAATTCACCGCAAAATTACTGAAAAGAGGAGATAAACAATGAACGCAATTGAAGCAAAAAATATGAATCTCTGGTACGGTACACATCAGGCGTTGATGAATATCAATTTAACTCTCCCTGCACGTCAAATTACTGCTCTGATTGGTCCGTCAGGGTGCGGAAAATCCACATTTCTGAAGTCGCTGAACCGTATGAATGATTTAGTTGAAGGTTGCCGCATTGAGGGAGAAATTACCCTTGACGGTGTGAATATTTATCAAAATTATGACGTGAACCAGCTTCGCAAATGTGTAGGAATGGTATTTCAGAAACCGAATCCGTTTCCCATGAGCATTTACGACAATATCGCCTATGGACCTCGTATTCACGGTATCCGTTCACGAAAAAAATTAGACGAAATTGTGGAAACATCGCTGAAAAAAGCGGCAATCTGGGACGAGTGCAAAGACCGCTTGAAAAAAAGTGCTTTGGGTATGAGCGGCGGACAACAGCAGAGATTGTGCATTGCTCGTGCGTTGGCGGTTGAACCGGAAGTGCTTTTAATGGACGAGCCGACTTCCGCACTTGACCCGATTTCCACTTCTAAAATTGAAGATTTAGCTGTGGAATTAAGTGAAAAATATACAATCGTCATGGTCACGCACAATATGCAACAGGCGGTGAGAATTGCCGATAAAACAGCATTTTTTCTGCTTGGTGAACTGATTGAATCCGGCGATACGGATAAAATGTTTTCCACGCCGAAAGATAAACGCACAGAAGATTATATTACAGGAAGGTTTGGTTGATATGCGTAATCGTTATGAAGAACAGCTCCGTCTTCTGAATAGAGAATTGACGGAAATGGGTGCATTGTGTGAGGAATCAATTGCTTGTGCTGTGAAGTATCTCACAGAAAACAAGCCCGAAATGAAACAGAATGCAGAAGAATGTGAAAAACAAATTGACCGCATGGAACGTGACATTGAAACACTTTGCATGAGACTGTTAATGCATCAACAACCACTTGCAACGGATTTCCGACTGATTACCGCAGCGTTGAAAATGATTTCCGATATGGAGCGTATCGGAGACCATGCGGAAGATATTGTAGAAATCGGCGGTTATATTACAGAAACAGATATGCACTTAAGGGCGCATATTGCCGAAATGGCACAGTCTGCCGTGAAAATGCTGACAGCAAGTGTTGACTCCTATATTCAGCGGAATGAAAAACTTGCGCAGTCTGTCATTCTTATGGATGATACAATTGATGAATTATTTATTCAGCTGAAACAAAAGCTAATTTCTGTAATTTGCAATGAAAAAGAAAATGCGGAATCTGTTTTGGATTTGTTGATGATTGCGAAATATTTTGAACGTATAGGCGACCATGCGGAAAATATTGCGGAATGGGTAATTTATGCCGTTACTGGACAGCATAAAACTTGATTTTTTCGGTGAAATGTGGTATCATAGAAACGGTGATGATTATGGAAAGGATTTACATTGTAGAAGATGATGACAATATTCGTAAACTTGTTTGCTATGCACTGAATCGAGAAAATTATACTGCACAGGGGTTTGCATTGCCTTCTGAATTTTACAGAGAATTTAAAAATACAAAACCGGATTTAATCCTGCTTGACATTATGCTGCCGGAAGAAGACGGACTTGAAATTTTACAGAAAATCAGAAATCATTCTCCTGATATGCCTGTGATTATGCTGACGGCAAAAGGCAGTGAATTTGACAAAGTAACAGGGCTTGACATGGGAGCAGATGATTACATTGCAAAACCTTTCGGAATTACGGAATTGATTTCCCGTGTGCGTGCGGTTCTGCGGAGAAGTAACAGAGGAAATTCCCGAAAAATTTATCAATTCGGCATATTGGCAATTGACACGGAAAAACATATTGTGACTGTTTCGGAAAAGCCTGTTACACTCTCTTTCAAAGAATTTTCCTTGTTGGAAATTCTTCTCAAAGCGGACGGAAAAGTTGTCACCCGTGAAGAATTGTTCACAAAAATATGGGGCGATTTTTACGGCGAATCAAGAACACTTGACGTACACATCAAAAATCTTCGTAAAAAACTCGGCAGTGCAGGAAATTATATCAAAACAGTAAAAAATATCGGCTACAGAATCGGTGAAGAAAATGAATAAGAAAATTTTCCGCTATTCACTAATCATTTCATTTTCATTACTTCTGATAAGTGTTATACTGATTATGGGTATTCTTTACGAATATTTTCAGAATCAATTAAAATTAGAATTAGAGAAAGAGGCTGATTATATCAGCACGGCAATTCTGACAGAGGGCATTTCTTATTTTGATAAAATAAACTCCGATGAAAGAATTACACTGATTGCCCCTGACGGAACTGTTCTTGCAGATACAGACACAGATTCCGAAAAACTCGAAAATCATCTTGACCGAAAAGAAATTCAGCTTGCATTGAAAAACGGAACAGGCACAAGTGTACGGTATTCCAAAACATTCATGGAACGAACAATTTATTATGCCGTAACACTCGAAAACGGCAATATACTGAGAGTTTCTGAAAAACAATATACAGTCATCACAATTTTGTTAGGGCTTGCTCAACCTATAGTTATGATTATCTTGCTGACCATTCTTTCTTCGGCAATTCTCACAGCGAAAATTTCAAAAAATATTATTGACAGTGAAGAACAGAAAAAGCGTGAAATTATGCGACGTGAATTTACTTCAAATGTTTCCCATGAACTGAAAACACCATTGACTTCAATTTCAGGGTTTGCAGAAATGCTGATGCAAGGTGATGCCACAAATGAAACTGTTGTTGACTTTTCAAAATCAATTTACGACGAATCACAAAGAATGATAACGCTTGTACAAGATATTCTCCGCATTTCAGAATTGGACGAAAAAACAGAATTTGAACAGGAAGAAATTGACCTTTATGCCCTCGCTGAAAACGTAGCAGAACGTTTACAATCTGAGGCTGAAAAAATGCAGGTGCAGTTGCGTGTTATTGGTGAACATTGCCATGTATATGGTGTGCGAAAAATTCTTGATGAAATAGTACACAATCTTTGTGACAATGCAATAAAATACAATCATCCGAATGGGCTTGCGGAAATCGGTATTCATGAAATTGAAGATTCGATTCTGTTGTCTGTTCGTGACACTGGTATCGGCATTGCAAAAGAAGAACAGGAACGCATTTTTGAACGTTTCTATCGTGTGGACAAGGCACGTTCAAAGGCAATCGGTGGAACAGGTCTTGGGCTATCAATTGTAAAACATGGAGCGATATATCATCATGCACAGATTCACATTGAAAGTGATATTGGAAAAGGTACAATCATTACGATTTCTTTTCCCATATCTGAGAACAAATAACAGAACATTTTCATAAATTTTCTTTTCAATCTGACCGCCTTGGCGGTCTTTTTCTTTCGAGGATTTTAGAGAGAATTTTTCCCCCTTTTCCGAAAAGTGGCGCAAAATACTGTGCTTGTTAAATTTGAACGGACATATCTGCCCATTTCTATTTTTAGTCGTTTTTACAGCCGTTTTCACGCTTCTACATGGATTTTATTTTAATCCGGTTCGGCACAGTTATTGCATAGTCTGGCGGCAGTTTGATGAAATTTTTAGAAGTGGACAAAATACGAATATTGATATAATAAAAGAAAAAGTACAAGGAGATGCTGTAGATGAGAAAAGCAACAATAGAAAAAGGAAAGATATGTCCGAATTGTAAGAAATAAGAAAATCAAATCAAGATAGGATATAATAGGTCAGGAACTCAGCGATGCAGATATAAAGATTGTAGCATAAGGTTATACAATTGATCCCAAAAAACATGAATATCCTGAAGAAATGAAAAAACTGGCAATGAAAATGTATGATTCAGGAGTAAGCGGACGTGGAGTAGGTAAAATTTTAGGTATGAATAAGACTAATGTCTATAACTGGATAAAAACTAAATCTTGACGTTGAGATTGAAATTGGAAATTTGCCATCAGAGCGTGAATTAGATGAACTTTATTGGTTTATAGGTAAAAAGAGTAATTTCAAAACTCGTGAAAATGTTTATTTAATCACGATGATCAGCCGAAATCCACATTTGATTGTCAGTTTTGATGTTGTGTCTGATCAATCAAGTGAACGAATACAAAATATTGTTGACAGTTCACCAGAAGCTGATTTTTATTATACTAATGGATATTTATAGTACATTGATGTCCTTTATCTGGACAAACACATTCGCAATGTATGAGATAAAAAAGATACACATCATGTTGAAAGCATAAATGCTGATTTACGTCATGATATCCCTGTTCTCGCAAGAAAAAGCAGCTGTTTTTTCCGAAAAATTGAAACACTTTATGCTGTTGTAGTTGTATTTATTGATGCTTTTAATTGCTTTGGCTTGGCTAAATATAAATATCGTCAACGTAAAAAACCTGGTGAACTTCCTTTTTCTGTTGTTGATTTTTTAGCCAACCCAGAAAAATACTCATGGCTGATTACCATTTTCGGCAAATTATTGCCATTTTCATCTTTCCCAAATTCAAAAGCATTACCTTGAAAATTTGGTATATCAAGTAACTCTGTTTCAAAATGAACAGAACAATATTCAAGTGTGCCAAGCTTGAAATCAAAATATGCATCGATTGAACCTGTATAAATTACTTTTTCTGTCAAAGCATCCAATTCCGCTTTATGCTCCAGATAATCCATATTCAGATGAACCTCAATGCCTTCCAGTATATTCACAACTATCTGCACATAACCGCTGGTAAGGATATCCTAATAAAGAGCATTGAAATAGTTATTATCATCAGCTTTTATTCTGTTTTTTGATTTTGGAAAGATATATTTTTCTTGGTTTGAATGGAAAATCTAACAGCCATATTTTTGTTGTGAGCCAGTAATAGTCCAATGCACCTATCACTCCACCACAGAAGAGTACTACAAGCCAAACAAATATTACTGAGATATGAAGTTTGAGCAGACATACACGTATCACATTAAGAATTATCGGGTGAAGAATATATATGTATATTGATATTTGTCCAAGGAACGAGATAAAGTTCTTTTTGTTGCTGCTGCATCTTATTTTATAAAATAAGGATGCTATCATGGTTATGCTTGATACATTTATCAGAATGACTAAGAACATATTGCTGCGGTGGTTGAATACGAGACACCAACATACAATGCTGATTGTCATGGACAATATCACTGAGATATTCTTCTTCAAAACGTCCCTGTATTTATAGAACATCAATCCAGCAGTATAGCAAATCGGATAATAGAGTACTCTATCAACAAGCTTTATATTTGTTGTTATAAAGCATCTCGAAAATGCCATCAGAACTGTTATACTGAAAATTATTTCAGTTTTATACTTTGTTGTTTTATCTAATCCCGCAATTATAATCTCTATAAAGAATAGGATATATATGAACCACAGAAATGCTATAGGATTAAGTAAAATCATAAAAAGATCCTTTACTTCGACCTGTCGTGTTACCCATTTTGAAAATACAAATTTGCCCAGCCAGATAGGTACTGCAAAAATAAGATACGGAACAAAGAGATCAAAGAATTTCTTTTTTACGAAACTGCTATACTTGGAGTTCCTGAGCGTATTCCTTTCGTGCATAGCATAAATATATCCAGAAGCAAGAAAGAATAGGGGCATATGAAATGTTTTTATAAAAAAATCAAGATTATTCAGCAAAAATGAATTTAGATTAAGTCCCGCAACCGTTCTTGCTATTGTATGCTCAAATACTACAAACAGAATTGCAATACCCTTTAATTCATCGATCCAGTATTCTCTTTTCATACATTCACCTTCGAAAGCTCGTTTTTTACCTTAATAAGAGCATTATCTATAACAGCATCCATATCATAATATTTATATTCGCCAAGTCTACCACCGAAGATGACCTTGCTTTCTTCTTCGGCAAGCTTTTTATATTCTGCATATAAAGCAGAATTTTTCTCATCATTGACTGGATAATATGGTTCATCGCCAGGCTTCCACTCAGAACTAAATTCACGGCTGATGACGGTTTTCGGCAAATCATTGCCGTTTTTGTCTTTGCCAAATTCAAACCATTTATGTTCAATAATTCTTGTCCACGGTGTTTCTCTGTCAGTATAATTAACTGCGGCATTTCCCTGAAAATTTGGCATATCCAAAATTTCTGTCTCAAAGCGAACAGAACGATATTCCAGAGTTCCCAACTGATACCCGAAATATGCATCAATTGCACCAGTGTAAACAACCTTTTCAGCAAGTGCATCTAATTCCGATTTATGCTCCAAATAATCAACACCAAGGCGGACTTCAATTCCATCCAGCATATTGGCAATCATCTGCGTATAGCCGCCGATTGGAATGCCCTGATAAAGCGCATTGAAATAATTATTATCAAATGTCAGCCGGACGGGCAGACGTTTAATAATAAATGCAGGCAAATCCTTACAATCCCGTCCCCATTGTTTTTCTGTGTAGCCTTTAATCAATTTTTCGTAAATATCCCGACCGACAAGCGAAATTGCCTGTTCTTCCAAATTTTTTGGCTCACCAGTAATCTCTTTACGCTGTTCAGCAATTTTTGCAGCAGCTTCTTCTGGTGTCACAACACCCCACATTTTATTGAACGTGTACATATTGAACGGCAAGGAAAATAATTCACCTTTATAATTCGCAACAGGGGAGTTGGTGAATCTGTTGAAAGTTGCAAGTTGTGTGATGTAATTCCACACTTCAATATTGTTGGTATGGAAAATGTGTGCGCCGTATTTGTGGACGTGAATGCCTTCAACGGTTTCAGTATACACATTTCCAGCGATATTTGGACGCTTGTCGATGACAAGCACACGCTTGCCTGCTTTTTTCGCTTCGTGTGCGAAAACTGCTCCATACAAGCCAGAGCCTACAATCAGATAATCGTACATAATTTACCTCCATATAGATATATTCATTTATTTTTGTATTATCAAAAGCTTGATTTTATCTGTTTTACTATTTTTATGATATTTTCCGGCAAAAGTTTTTTCACTTTATCTTTGAAAAGTCCTTTTTTATACTGTTTATATCCTTTGTTATTGACAACTGCATAATGTAGACCATGCAATTTCAAGTCTTTTTCAAATTGTTGATACTGTTCCTTGTTTTGCATTCGTCTACGATAGTAATTTGTGTTGTTTTGAAGTGCAAACATAACATCAGCAGGAAAAACAGAAAAATTATCATGCGATTTCAACATATTCATCATTTGCTGACCTTTATCAGTTTTACAAAAAATAATAGAAACCCCCATTGGATTATAACTATCCATCCCTTTTTTACAACCCCAAAAATCACCTACTGTTAAATCAGAGTAATGCATATCGCCCTTGAATTGACACTGATAACATGATAAGCGAGAATATTTTTTAAATGCAAATCCAAAATCAGAATGATAAAACAATTCCTCAAAAACCTTTCCATTGTCAAATTCAGCGTGAATATAGGGTGGTTCCCATCCTCTTTTTTTGTAACGAACGGAAAATGAGTTTACTTTAGCATCAAATTTCCTTTCCAGTCTCTCTACATATTGCTTTTGTATTTCAGGAAAAGTAGGACCATGACAAATCAAATCAATGGTGTAAAGTAGTGTACGATTCACATTGTGTTTTTCTAAGATTTTTATCAAAGCTCCAACCTCACAGCCCAGACCAATAAACAAAACCTTTTTTCCAGAGTTTAATAATCTTTCAACTTCTTCAAAAACAGAAACCCATTTTTTACCGTTATATATCTTTTTTTCAGCATAAATGTATTTGGATGATCTGAACTTGATAAGTCCCTCTTTAGTTTCAGCACATGCAAATACTGCACTTTTAAAATCATCTGTATAGCATACGCCTATCACAACACCGCCATCTTCAATGATTTTTTCAGACAAGGCAGATGCCGCTCCTCCTGATGCACACGCAAATAAACTTGACTTATCTTTATAATATCCTGCATATGCACTGCTGATTGTTGAAACATCAAAGCCAAACTTCTCTGATAATTTTGTATGCATAGTTTCACCCCATTACTTGTTAAATTCATATGATAATGAGAATATGAAAAACATCATATTTTAAATATAGATTTCATTTTCCGTAGAATGCCTAATACCATTTCCTTGTTAAATAAGATACAAACAGAAAAACCAAACACAGCAGTTATAAAATAGAAAAGTATTGTCTGCTGATAAGACAAAATTGTCTCTGTTATCATAATACATTGCAAAATTAGAAATTGTTTCATATCCATTTTTATCTTAGAAAATTTTTGTACATCAATCAAGCGATAGGTAAAAAGTACAATATAACTCACAAGAGTAGATATAGATGCAGCAAAAATACCAATTTTATGGATTAATAAGAGATTTACAATCAGATTTACTGCAGCTGAACCAATAGAAGTTATGCCAACAGACTTAATTTTCTTTTTAGCCACATAGATTCCACCCAGATAAAGTGCCAATCCTTGAAAAAAAATAGCATAGCAAAGTATAGGCATTTGATTATATGCTTCCATATAATCTCCATTAATCAACAACTTGAAAAGAATCGGCATAGCAGCTATAACAACACTGAACACACCCATTTGCAGATTCAGCATCATTCTCATCATAACTGTGTAATATTCATCAGAATCCTTATCATTAACTGAAAGTGATGCATTTTCAGTCCATGCCAGATTCAAAGCCGACTGTGCCAGATTGATAATGGATGGAATCTTTGTAGATGCTGCATATACAGCATTTACAGCAACACCTAAAACCTTTGAAACAACTAATCGATCTGACACCTGCATAACCCACATTGACATGTCATTCGGAACCATTGGCCACGAGTAAGTCAGCATTTCTTTTATTATTTTCTTATTAATCAGTTTAAAATCAATAAACTTAAAAATTTTAATATGAATAGAGATGTATACCATTGACAGAAAAGACCCCATACCAAGTGCAATTACTGCTCCCGTCAGCCCCATTTTTAATATACTTACTAATAAAACAGCGAATATCATCTTTCCAATAGCACTAATTATTGCACTAACAGAATAAGGCAGGTTTTTTCCAATTCCACGGGAAATCTGCCGAACGGTGTTTACTATGATGTCTGCTAAATAATAGAAGCAGATACACAATCTTATGGTCGTACTACCCGGAAGCAAAAAAAACAAAACAAGCAAAGCAATTAATGAAATAGGTAAAGTAACAATAAAGATATTAGTTACGATTTCCTTTTGCTTATCCAGATTCGCTCTGACATCTAACATAAATCTAAAGGCTGCACTTTTAATTTGAAGTGTCAGCTGTGGAAGATATAATGAAATCAATACTGTAATGAGGTCATATGTACCATATTCCGCTTTGGAGAGATATCCTGTCAGAATCGGTAGTGTAATAAAACCAGCAAGCTTGGGGAGAAACGTTCCTATAGAGAGAATCAGTGTATTTTTGGCGAGTTCCGTTTTTTTGCTCATTGCTTCAACCTCTTTTCATCACCCAAATTGAGGGCTCTATCAAGGAAACGATAAGCAAATCCCCTATCTTTGTTTAGAACTTTTTTCCCTTCAGTGTAATCAATATTTGTATTTCTTATAAATGCTGTTTCATCAGACACAAATCTATGATTAAGACTATACTTATTCATCAAGTCATTGAATTTTTCGTCTTCATCTGATCTGATTCTTTTTAGCACGTAAAATTCTTTATCATAAATAAATGAAAATACAGCAGCATGGAATGAATCAGTAATAATAAATTCTGAATTTTTGATGAGACTGATAAATTCATATGCAGTACCATTTTTAAGAACAGTATATTCGTTTTTTTCATCAGAATAATGCATAGGAAGGACAATTATTTCAGCATCTTTATGCATATGAGCTGCTTTTTTGACATAACTCCAATATCTTTGGTCTTCCATAACAAAATAGCAAAGAATATATTTTTTGCCTGTAATATCTCCAAGTTGCGCTTTTGCAGCGAAATTATCCCAAAAATCCTTATCATGCAGAAGAGTCGGATCGATGACTTTATACACCTTGCGACCAAGTAACTCTGAAAAAAAGTCTGCCGAATTTTTTTCTCTCGTACTTATAGCACGAAATCCTTTAAGTAATTTTTTATAATTTTTATAATATTTTTCAGGAAGTTTTTTTGCACCTGTACTGGAAGCGTATGCTATTCTTGTAAGGTTTTCAAACATTGCGAAATCAAGAAACATTTTATTTGGCGAACCAAGAGCAGGTTGCCATATAATATCACTTCCTGTAATAAATATCCATTTTTCTGCAATTATTTTTTTCCATTGAGACATTGTAATTATATCCAGCGGTTTAAAATTATCGCTGATATATTTGTCTATATTCTGTTGTTGTTCAGGAGTTACTTCATATGAAACTGGATGGAAAAATTTTTGCTTTTCTTTTGCATTAAGTTTCATTTTTATTCTGGAAATCAGCAAACTTGGATGTTGAATCAAGTATTCTTTTACTTTGAAACTGTGAAGGATATACACATCAAATCCTTTTTCTTTCAAATAACTACAAAGAGATGCGGACTGAAGCTGAGTACCATAATTTGGACTTTTATACCATGTTACTACACAAATTTTTTTCATAATATGACCCCCATTATTTAGTAGGCAATTTTTAGTTTTTTGAACGCTTTTATAATTGTTGGATTTTCTTTAATGCTTTTTTGTTTATATAAAAGAACATAACTTATCATAAACCAGAACGTATTATAATAAATATAGAAAGACAAATTATCAATAATACATTTAAAGGCTATGAGTGCTATAATTATCAGAGCATACATATCTTTATTTTTTCTGCACTTATATAACATAAAGGTGTTAATGATAATATACACAGAAAAAAATATCAACCCATAGCGTTGCATTACTTGTATATACATATTATCAACATAAAAATAATTCGCATATACATTGTTTGCAACACCGCCAGAATCATCCGTTCCAAAACCTACCCATGGAATTTTTTCTCCCAAAAGGGTAACACCATATTCTTTTAGTGATTTATTTGCAAAAAATATCCTGTCTTCGAAAAAGCGATTGATTGCTCTCATCCAAGCAATTTTATAATCATATGTCAAAGCAGCAACCAATGATATTATCAATGCTATAAAAAATGAAAAAGTTATAACATATGTTATAATTTTTCTGTTACAAATAAAATCATAGTGATATTTAAGCACAATTCCTACAAAAATCACCACAACAGATGACACAAAAGCGAGTTTTGAATCTGTTTTGATGTAAATAAATACATTCATTCCAAGCAAAACAATATTCTCCCACCATTTAATTTTTCTTTTTTTATAATAGACCCACAGTGCACTTATGTTAAATGAAAGTGTTGCTGGGTTCAATGGAAATCTGAAACCGAGAAATTCACGATGTCTTCCATTAAAAGATATAATCGTTATATTATCAATTATATTTATTTTGGCAGATAGCATTACAAACAGCATAATAAACAGAAATATAAAAGCACTGAAATAAGCAATCTTGTTAAAATCAATCTTTCTTGCTGAAAACAGCAGTATAGGTATCATTCCTACTGTTGTGAAGAAACTTTCGCTTGTATACGAAATAATAGCATATATAGTAAACGATATGATCAAAGCTATCAGCTGTTTTTTATTATATTGGCTCTCAATAAAAATCTCTCCTGCCACAACTATGCCCATACACATGAACATAATGCATGAATAGATTGCACCACTTGTATATTGATAATACAAAGAGGTACTTAATACTGAAAACAGCAGAAATAATCCATATGCCAGAAAGAATGGCAATTCTTTTACATTTATCTTCAGATTTGAAGCGAAGTATTTCATTGATTATATCCTTTCTGCCTGTCTTTTATATTACTTTATAAGCAAGATAATTTGATTTTCTGAGAAGTGACAATTTTTTTGCAGCAAAAGAAGCTTCATAAATATCTGGAAATGTTTCCTTAGTTTTCTTTTCCCAATCTATGATAAGTTTTTTATTATCATTATTTTTTTCAAGCTTGAGAAGCATCACAATAGAATTAGAATAATAAGCCGCAGCTCTTTTCAGCATATATTTTTGATTTCTTGCATTACCGATAGTTTTAAACTTCGCAAAAAAAGTGTTTATCATATCAGAAACATCAATAATTTCCTGATAATGCTTATGTATACTGTTTACATTGTTGCTCTGTTCATTACGTCCTATACGCCAATTGTAGATAACTTCACCGAAATACTCTATTGTTTTTACTCCGCTCAGAGAATACATAACAAAAAGCTGATCAGTATAAAGCATATGGAGCGGAAGAGGTCTGAAATTCTCTTTAACAATGGCTGTCTTGAAAGCATAAGCCCACATTGCGACAACAGGATTATTTTCAGCCTCATTTATGAACATTTTTTTTCCGTCAAGAGGACGTATGAAATCATACATATCATGGCTACCCTCTTTTTCGACAACCTGAGCTGTATTTGTAACAAATGCATCCGCATCAGAGTTTTCCATTCTGCGAATAAGCATAGGCAAATTCTTGGTTGTAAACCAGTCATCTCCATCAAGCAGCTTGAAATACTTTCCGTTTGCGTGTTCAACGCTCCATGTTACAGTTGAACCATATCCGCCGTTTTCCTTATGTACAGGGATTATTGTATCAGGATACTTTTCAGCGTATTTTTCAGCAATACTTAATGTATCGTCGTTTCCACCATCATCAATTACAAAAATCTCTATCTTATCTATAACTTCGGGAATAAGAAGCGAATCAAGAGACTGACTTATATATTTTTCAACATTATAAGCGGCAATAGAAACAGTTAATACTTTTTCCATAATCATTCCTCCAAAGATCTCATTATATCGATTGTATGAGCTATTCCTTTGTGAATATCAAAATTTGCTTTCCATCCAAGTTTTTCAAGCTTTGAACTATCAAGCACAGCCTTTGTTACGACGGAGAAGCCCGCTGCTTCTATAGCCTCAGGAATATCAAATACCACCTTAGTTCCAGCATAATCTGCAATAGCCTGAGCAAGGTCTTTAAGTGTAATATTGCATGAAGCTGTAGCAATATTATAGGCTTCACCCTTTTCTCCCTCAGTGAGACAACACAGGACACCAGTAACTGCATCGGCTACATAAGTAAATGAATAGAACTGGTTTCCTGCACTTTTCAGAACAATGTCCTCACTGTTAATTCCTTTTTTAAGGAACTGTGAGATAGCTTTTGTATCTGAGCTAAGAAGCGTTGCTCCGAAAGAACGTGTAAGACGTGGTATAACTATATCCATATCATACTGTTTGATATAAGCCTGACAAAGAGCCTCTGAGACTCTTTTACTTTCGGGATAACCTGCTCTTAAAGTATTACAATTGATATACCCGCAGTAATCTTCAGCAAATTTCTCAGTATCCCCTCTGTTTTCACCATATATCTCATTTGATGAAGCGAAGAGAAAACGTTTGGAATTATGTTGGCGTGCAATTTCAAGAAAATTATAAAGTCCTATAACATTAACAACAATAGTTCCTATCGGATCTGTTACATAAGCTACAGGATGTGTATTGCTTGCAGCATGAAAAAAATAGTCCACATTACCACTGATATTGATTGTATTTTTATCGCATATATCACATTCAACAAATTGAAAATATGCCTTATTCATATACTCTTTGAATCTTTTTTCAGCCTTAGATATACTTCTACCCAAAGCGATTATTTTGCAATTAAGATTGAAATTATCATTTTTATACATAATCACATCAATAAGAAAAGTTCCGATAAGTCCGGTAGCTCCTGAAACAGCAATCGATGAATCTTTCAACTTATCCCAATTTATACCACATTCCGCAGTAACTGCAATATCTTTTCTGTAAAGTTCATTTTCAAGTAATCTCATAACATACCTCACTTCAGCCATGTACTTTTGTCAGCTTTTATATAAGCCTTGAATAGTTCAAGGTCATCTTTTGTAGTAAGCTTTATGTTTTTATCAGAACCGGCAGCAAAATACAGGCGTTCACCAAGCTCAACCATCATTGTATTGGCATAAGATGAACCATAAATACCTATGCCTTTTTCAAAAGCTTCATGATAGGCAGAATCAAGTCTGCCAAATTTATAAGCCTGAGGAGTTGAAACTCTTCTGAGGGTTTCTCTTGGTATATACTGAACTGTGGATATTTCGTTATCTACAACAAATATCTGCTCATTATAAGGTAGAGATGTTACTGCATTGCCATATTTTTGACATTTTACAATAACATCTGAAAGAACGGCATCTTCAACTAAAGGTCTTATTCCGTCGTGAATAATAACAATATCATCCTCAGAAGCAATTTTTTCAAGGTTGTATACGCCATTTCGAATAGACTCCTGACCGGTTTCTCCGCCGGAAATGACCCATTTGAGCTTTGTGATATTGAATTGCTTTGCATATGCCCACAGGATATCATGCCATCCGTCTATGCATACTACCTCTATCGCATCAATTCGGGCATGTCTTTGAAAGCTTTCAAGAGTGTATATAAGCACAGGCTTATCATAGACGTTTATAAACTGTTTAGGGATATCCTGCCCCATTCTTTGACCGGAACCACCAGCAATGATAATTGCAATATTCATATTCTCATTTCTCCTTTAATATTGATCTCAGGGATGCCAGCATTACAAGGGTGTTGAACAGAAAGTAAAACATCGTAAATGCATCAGAAATACCGCATATAACTGCAACAAGCATCAGTGCCTGCGCTCCGCCGGTAGTTGATTTAAGATTTAAAGCAATAGTTTTTACAAGTCCAAAATTAGCCCTGTCTGCGACATCATTTACTACCTCTTTCTCCATAAGAGTTGATATAGTCTTATGCATTATCAGTCTCGGAAAGAGTGTGAACAGTGCGGAAAGACCTCCGAGGACGATGTACAAATCTTTATTGAACGGGATGTATGTGTCAAAGAAGCAGTCAAAATGTGCTGCTACAATTCCGATTGAAAAGAATGAAAACGCAGATGCGAGATATCCGCTCATTGCATCATAAACACTTCCCAACTTAGAGAATTGTTTCTTATATCGTGCAACATTTCCATCAACTCCATCAAGAAGATTCCACAGAAAAAACATGAACCATGCAATGACGAGTGTAGTCTTACTGTTTGCGAAATAGAAAACAATGAATCCTATTACCTGTGGTATTATAGAAATAAGAGTAATAGTATTTGGCTTGATATTCATATAAAGGAAAGGGATAGTAAGAACATATGATAATGGTCGACCGATATAAAAGGCAATCAAATCATTTTTAGCTGTTGCTTTCTTTTCCTTTGACATAGTTATATCTGCTATCTGTTTAGGTGTAATCATTTTCTTAGCTCCCTGACTTTAAAAATTTCTTTTTTTTGTGTTCAAACATAATCGGTCTGAAATAATTGTATACGATGGATAATAGCCTTAGCACCAATCTTTTCGGAAGTTTGAGGCATATATCCTGACCCAACCTGGTCAATTTTCCTTTGCTTGCATTCATAAGAAGAGCATCTGCCCATGGAGTCATCTGCCTATATTTCATATATGCATTCAGATAGGGGTGAGTACTTCCTTTTTCCCATGGTCTGTATGGAATCATAAAGAAACCGGTATAGTGAACGATTTTGGGCGATTTTCTGGCATTCAGATACTGTGCTTCAGTGTATGAATACCTTCTTGGCATTCTTAGTATGTGCATTTCATCATATTCAAGTGCGAAAACAATAGTAACTGTATTGTATTCCGGAGGAAGTATCAGTATCTTTCCAGCAAAGATATGGTTGAGAATACTTTGTTCATTGAATACGAAGTATCCTTTTTTCTCATAGATATAGTTAATAAAAATTTGCTTGATATTATCCTCACGCCATTTTTTCAGGTTCATAAGAAGAACACCGGAATTACAGTATGTACCATTTGAAGGAAGGTCTACCAGTTTTGCATATCTTCTGCTCAAACAGTCATCAACTCCAGCAATATAGTTATCCTTGAAATCGATATTCCAAAGCTTTGTAAGGTCGCCCTCGATAATGGTATCAGAATCAAGATAGAGAACCCTGTTTACATTTTCGGGAACGAGTTCAGTGATAAATAATCTATTATAGCCAAATCCGAGCCAGCCCTTTTTTGTTGTTGAAAGCTTAATGTTAAGTTTCTCTGACCAGTTTGGCATAGAAACAAATTCTATGGTTCTTCTGTATTTTTTTGTGATTTTTCTAAGTTTCTCTTTTGATTTTTCAGTCATATCCTTCTCTATATAAAGAACATGAATATCTTTGAAATTTTTGTTGTTCTCAAAGAGAGAAACTATTGAAACGGCAGAGACCTCAGCGAATTTATCGCTGCTGTGATAAATTACCCACATATATGATGCCTTTCATTATTCATAGAAATTTTTTAAGAAACTGATTTTTCCGGAAAGTGCTATAAGCATTGCGGAAAAAATAAATGTACAGGCAGTTATCCAACAAAGACCAATTATCCAATTCTTTTCGTCAAGCATAACTGCAAAAACTGTTTCCGTCAGCAATTTCGGAAGAGCGGTAAGAAATATTCTTTGTGAGAGGAATATTGCTGTACTCATTCTTCTCATATATAATGATGTTTCGCTGCTGATAACTGGCTGTGTGCTGATGATGCACCAATAAACTGCACAAAATGTGAAAGGGAAAAGTGCTATTATTGTATTTGAGTTATGAGCTTCCAACCTAAGCTTTGAGATAACCGCTTCTACAATAAATAAACAACAGAGAACAACAGAAGCCCAGAAATATCTGTTGAAAACGGGAGAATACTCCTTCTTGTCATTGCGCTGTTTATATGCGACCATTGCTCCGACTGCGATATAAGGAAATCCGTTGAACACACCATTTCGAGTGGTTATAAATATTACCCTGTAGGCGGCGAATAACTGTCCAATGACAGGTATCTTTTCTGTTAAATTGTAATAGCAATCACCCATAGCTCCAATAATGCAGAAGGCAGTTGCGATACAGAACATTTTCTTGTCACCGAAATACTTCCTGAGAACAACTGCGAGTACAGCTCCGACTGCTGTTGCAGGAAGAAACCAAATCGTATTATATGTTGAATAAACCAATGCACGGTGAATGTAGCTGAGCACTTCCGTTGAGGAGGGTGTGAACCTTATCCACGTGATGACCTGAAAGAATATATATATCAATGACCAGATCCCATAAAGTCTCATAGTTTTAAGGCAATAATTTTTAGTGAATTCCTTATGATTTGAAGAATCACTGCTATATATTTTTTTAAAAAGGAAATAACCGCTGAAAGCAAAATACATGGGTACTGCGATGATATATATGGATACTGCAAGATCAAGCACTTTCGGCAGCTTGCCATTAGCGTGTTCATTCAGAAAATGACTGAATAGTATAAGAAAAGCAAGCATCAGTTTCACGATATCAATAAGGGTATATGCCTTTTTAGTAACTGAACTATTCATCTCCCCGCTCCCTTGATTAACGCCCTGTATAAGTCTTCAGCCTTTTTGTCACTGTAAAGAAATTTATCATCTCCTGAGATGCTTTTGATAACTCTGCTGTAATCGGCAATACTCATATTCTTATTCATTAAATATGTAGCATAATTGGGGTTGCACTGATTTACAGCTGCAATAAAGTATTCAAGATTATAGCCCCAAGGAAACCTCGAATATATCTCCTTCAGACATTCGTCCCATATCTCGAAAGCATGATGAATGTTAAAAGAAGTGTTGTGAAAGGAGTTGAGGTAATTACATATCATTTCAAGATTAAGATTGCCAGCACCTCTGCCCATTCCATATACACTTGCATCAATCACGATATCATGCTTGAGGTCAAGCTCGGCAAATGTTGTGGCATTTGAGAAAGCCTGCTGCATATTATTATGAGCATGATAGCCTATACGTATTCCTTCGCCAACGTGTTCATCAGCAATTCTTGCATATTTTATCAACTGCTCCTTGGAGAGAAGACCAAAGGTATCAACTATATAAATTGCGTAGGGTCTTAGCTTACTGAAGCGTTCACACATAGAAGCATACTGGCTCTCTGAATACTGTTCAACTCTTGTGGGCTGAACTCCGAGGTTATAGCCCATGTCAACTATCTGTGAAGCATACTCATATGCCTCATCCAGACATTTCATCCAAAAGGAATAACGAATAAAATCAAGTCCTCCGGTAGTTCTTGGGGTAAGCATTTCAGGAGGAAAATAATTAGCCATTTCGATGAGAACTGCATAGAGAGTGCCATTCTTTTTTTTCCCTATTATATCTGTAACTTGCTCGACTGAATTGAAGATAGATCTGTGCGGATGATATGGTTCATTTCGCATAAATCCCAGTTCAATAATATTGACATTAAGTTTATCAAGCTCACTTCTGATAAAGCGAATGTTGTTTTCACCAAATTCCCAGTTATTAACATATCCACCGTCTCTCAATGTACAATCCAGAATGCTTACTTTATTCATTATCACTGTTTCCTTTCATCGATAAATTCCTTTAGATTGTGCAATATTACATTCCATATTCTTTCGTTATTTTTATCCGATACAAACGAATTATGCGGAGTAATAATGACATTCTTCATCTTCCAAAAACTATCACTTTCAGGTAAAGGTTCTTCAGCAAACACATCAAGGACTGCACCGTATAATCGAGATGAAAGTGCTTCTTTCAAAGCTTTTTCATCAATAATACCACCTCTTGCTATATTGACTATCACTGCATCTTTTTTTATACAGTTGATTTTATCCTTCCCGAACATTCCTTTTGTTTTTTCAGTCAAAGGTAAAGTCAAAATAACAACATCACTTTCAGCGAGTACAGCATCAAGATTTTCCAGTGGCAATACATCATTAAAATACGGCTGATTGCGTGGAAAAAGGTCGATGCCAATAATATTGTCTGTAAAAGCACTGAATCTTTTAGCAGTTTCCTGTCCAACATTTCCGGCTCCTACAATGCACACTTGAGAGCCATCCAGCTCACGGAGCGAACGTTCTTTCTCCCATTTGCACGACTTCTGATTTTCAAAGAACGTGAAATTTTTCTTAAAAAGTGCAAGTACTCCACTTAATGCAAATTCTGCCATGGGAATACTGTATATACCGCTTGCATTGTACAACCTTATGCCTTTTAATTTGATATATTCGAGAGGAACACGGTCGAGACCGGCACTCAAAAGCTGTATACATTTCAGATTAGTGAACTCATTTATATCATGCTTCACAAATAACCAGTTACAGATAACAGCATCTATATCCCGAATATATTCGCCAAGCTTAGAATCCTCTCTGGGAGATACAATGATTTCATATCCCATCTCTTCCAGCTTTGTTCGGTATTGTTCTTTAAGCTCAAGCAAACCTGTTATCAATAGCTTCATAGTTATCCCCCATAAGGAAGAGATTTATCTCTTCGTCCATTTCAGCAGATATGTCTCCGCCTTCGAGAAGTATTTTGCAAAAACGACAGGTCATTTCCATACATTTATCAATATGCCATCTCGGTTTCCAGCCGAACATGGATTTAATTTTACTACAGTCAAGCTTGAGAAAATTTGCTTCATGGGGTGCGTTAGCCTCAGCAACGTTTTTCCACTTTGCATCAGGTCCCCAGTATTTGCAGAATAAATCAACAAGATTGCCTGTAGTTACACAGTCACAGTCGTCGGGACCAACATTATAATATCCTGCATATGAGGAATCCTCATACTGCTTTTGGGCGATTGTAAGATATACAGAAAGCGGCTCAAGAACATGCTGATAAGGTCTTGTAGAAAAAGGATTCCTTACAATAATATCATTCCTGCTCTGTACAGCTCTTATACAGTCAGGAATGATCCTGTCGTTGGCGAAATCTCCTCCACCAATAACGTTTCCGGCTCTTGCAGTTGAAACAGCTACCTTATTATCACTAAAAAAGCTGTTTTTATAGCTGTGAGTGACAAGCTCAGAGCAACTTTTACTGTTTGAATATGGATCAAAACCATCAAGAGACTCGTCCTCTCTGTAACCCCAACACCACTCATTATTATGATACACTTTATCTGTAGTAATATTGAGAATGCTCTTTACGCTTGAAGAAAATCTTACACATTCAAGCAGATTCACGGTTCCCATTACATTTGTTTCATAGGTATATCTTGGACTTTTATAGCTATCACGAACTATAGGCTGAGCAGCAAGATGAAAAACTATTTCAGGCTGAACCTTGTCAAATACGCCTTTTAATTTTTCGAAATGTCTTATATCGTCGATTATATTGTCCATTTTATCAGCAATACCTGAAATTGAGAAGAGATTTGGATCTGTAGGAGGTTCGAGACTATATCCTGTCACTTCAGCTCCGGCATTTACAAGAATCTTACACAGCCATGTACCCTTGAATCCGGTATGACCTGTAACAAGCACTTTTTTGCCCTTATAAAATGAATAGTCAAACATTAGTCTTTCCACACCTTCCACGGAGCATTGCCCGTACTCCACATTTTTTCAAGAATATCTTTTTCTCTCTTTGTGTCCATACACTGCCAGAAACCTTTGTGCTTATAGGACATAAGCTCTCCTTCTTTTGCGAGTCTTTGGAGAGGCGATTTTTCAAAAACACAGTCATCACCGTCAAGATATTCAAACACCCGTGGTTCGAGTACCATAAACCCAGCATTAATCAAAGCACCATCATTATGGCTTTTTTCTCTGAATGAGCGAACTGCGTTGTTACCACCAACATCGAGAACTCCTTTTTCCTGAGCTTGTATAACAGCAGTTAATGTAGCTATTTTTTTACGAGTTCTATGAAATTCAACTAAATTTTCGATATTCACGTCACACACGGCATCACCGTATGTCATCAGGAATGTGTTATTTCCGATATATGGCTGTATTCTTTTTATTCTGCCACCAGTCATAGTGTTTAGTCCTGTATCCACGACCGTGATCTTCCAAGGCTCACAGTGCTGGTTATGGATAAGCATATCATTCCTGCCTTTAGTAAAATCGAAAGTTATGTCGCTGTTATGGAGAAAATAATCTGCGAACCATTCTTTGATAATATGCTGCTTATAGCCTGCACATATTACAAATTCATTGAATCCATAATTAGAAAAACCTTTCATAATATGCCAAATTATCGGTTTTCCACCAATCTCAACCATAGGTTTCGGTTTATATTGAGATTCTTCAGATATACGTGTTCCAAAGCCCCCAGCAAGCAAAACCACTTTCATTCCAACAACTCCTTATAATTTAATTCGGTTCAAAAATCATTATATAATAAATAATAACTCAAAAATCAAGAATGAAAAATTATTTAAATTTTTTAAATTGTTAAGTCATGTGTCAGCACGATAGAGCTTATTTTCTGAGTCAGCATTTTTCATATTGAATCAAGTATAATCCTACATTTAGACTTCACATGTTCCATGTCTCGCCTAACAATTTACATAAACAAGATAATCAATACGAATTTATATACTAAATCTCAACTATCTCCTCAACACTTAAAAAAATCTCATCATATAGAAACGATAATTTTATCAACCTCTTCTTCGTTTAAGTGAATATTTCACGAAATATGACAGCATATCATATTCAATTGTCAAGGTGCTTATTTTTTAAATTTTTCAGTCAAACTGAATTTTTTGCATATAGGCTTGTTTTATTGAAAAATCGGGATGCACATATCTTTCCAACGTAATTTTTACGTTGGAATGCCCAAGAATTTCACTTAATGCCTTGATGTCAAAGCCGAGTTTCACGCAATTTGAGGCAAACATATGGCGCAGAGCATGAAAATGCACTGACGGCAAATTTACGTTTTTCAAAATTTTTGCAAACCGGTACTGCATTGTCCGTGGTTCAACCGGTTTAGTTTTTCCGGAACAGAGAAATTCTTCTTCTTTTCCCTGAAAACGGCGTAATAAAGGCATTATGCATTCCGGAATGGGAATACATCTTTTAGAAGTTTCACTTTTCGGTTCAGTAATGACAAGTTTTGTTCTATGTATTTGGTCAAAAATCTGGATTCGCTGTAAAGTTTTCCTGACGGTCAGAATCCGTTTTTCCAGATCAATATCTTTCCACTGCAAGGCACAAAGTTCACCGATACGAATGCCTGTTGTCATAGCAAGACTGATGCCGAAACTGGATAAATCAGAATGCTCCGACAAATAATTCCGGAGTTTTTTCTGTTCTGTCTCATCGAATAAAGCGATTTCAGGGGCTTTTTTCTTCGGCATTATGATACCGTCTAAAGGATTTTCAATATGATATTGCTTTACAGCATATTTAAACACTGATTTCATCAATACAATCATATCTGAAATATACCGATTGGACAGTCCTTCCTGCTGCTTTTCCGTAATAAACGCATAAATTTCTTTTGTCCGGATTGCAGAAACTGCAAAATTTCCGAATTTTGGACAAATATGCTTGTTCCACTTCAGCTGATAATTCGCATAGGTAGATGCTTTGATTCTGCACTGCATTCCCTGTATCCAGTCAGCGTAAATATCTTTCAGCAAAATATCGCATTTCTGGCTGAAATTCTTATATTTGAATTGTTCCATTCTTGTCAGAACCAGTTCACGGGTACGCCCTAAAAAATAGTGGAAACTTTTCTTTTCTCCCTTTTTCTGCTCTTTGGGGATTCGTCCTTCCCAGCGACCATCTTTACGATGATAAATATTCATTTTCATTGTGTTGTCCTCCTTTTTGTGCAGTATCCACAAAATTAAGAAATTAAATTTTGTCTTATTTTAAAAAAATATCAATTGACAAGTCAATTAAAACTGTGATATAATAAAAGCGTAGTTAAAGTGTGTATTTATCATAGTGCAACATTACTGATTATACCATATTTGACAAACAATTTAATTAACTTTTCGTGAAATATTCACTTAAGCGAAGGTGAGGATTGATGTATGATTGCAAATCGTGCTGTTCATATTGTTTATGCAGCTGATGATCGTTTTGCCGAGATATTAGGCGTGTCTTTGGTGTCACTTTTGGACAATAATCAAGATGTGCAGGATATGCACATTTATATTCTTGACAATGATATCAAAAAAATAAACAAGTGCAAGCTCTTGCAAATTACAAATAATTATCACAGGCATCTTCATTTTATTTCTGCAACAAACATCAACCAGGAACTTTCAATGAATGTGAAGACAGACAGGGGGTCTTTAAGCCAGTATTCCAGATTATTTATTTCAAAAAATTTGCCATCGGAAGTTGAACGTGTATTATATTTGGATTGTGATATTATTGTCAATGGTTCTATCATAGAGCTTTGGAATTTAGATATGCATGGGAAAACAATTGCTGCACTGAAAGATGCGTTCAGCAAACAATACAGAAAAAATATCGGTCTTGCTGAACATGATGTGATGTTTAATTCAGGTGTGATGCTGATTGATTTGAAGCAATGGGAAGAAAGAAAAATTGAGAAGAAGTTGCTAAAATTTATTAAAATTCATAATGGTGTGATTCAACAAGGCGATCAAGGCGCATTAAATGCAATTTTATCAAAAGATACTTATTGCTTTCATCCGAAATTTAATTCCGTGACGATTTTCTATGATTTTACATATCAGGAAATTCTTACTTACAGAAAACCAGTAGATTTTTATACCGAGCAAGAAGTGAATGAAGCAAAAAAAAATCCAGTAATCATTCATTTCACAACAAGTTTTCTAAGTGTTCGTCCATGGATAAAAGGATGTGAGCATCCATGTGTATCACTTTGGCTAAAATATAAAGAAAAAAGTCCTTGGGCAGAACAGCCTTTATGGGAAATGCCTAAGCAAAAGGGATTAAAAGAAGTTTATACAAAAATCTCAAAAGCATTGCCAAGAAAATTGTGTATAGCTGTATCAAGTGTATTGCAGGTATACGGAAGACCTTTTTTATATGGCATGAAAAGGTGATTAACATGCTTATAAATGAAAATAGGATATGGGATGTAATACGTGACGATAAGAAACGTAATATAATCCTCATAACAGAAAATTTATATTTCTATTCCGCTGGGAAAGTTATTTTTATCACACAAGAGGTTGGCTTTTGCCACTATCATTATTATTTCGTTTATTGATTAAGCTGACGATTAACAGAAATAATCGTTTTCCTTAAGTGATAATTGGCGTAAATGATGATGATGTTACTATAATGGGGTATAACAAGATTATTCAATGAAGAAGGGCAGCAAAAGAAATTTATCATAAACGGAGGGACAGTATGATAGTTTTTAAATTATTTTACCATATACAAGCAAATATATTTAAATTTATCCTAAAAATAATTTATGGTAAAAAAATCATATTTCATAAAAAAATTACATGGAGAAAAGGGTTTGTAGTAATGATAGGAAAATCAGGTAAAGTGCAAATTGGAGATGGCTGCTTTTTTAACAATAACTGCTCCCTTGATTGTACAAAATATATCGAAATAGGAGAAAATTCAATTTTTGGGGAAAATGTAAAAATATATGACCACAATCATTGCTTTCGAAGTAGTACAATACCCATAAAAAAACAAGGCTATAGTAATGGTATGGTTATCATTGGGAAAAATTGTTGGATTGGAAGCAATGTTGTTATTTTAAAAAATTC
The DNA here is from genome assembly GCA_947589035.1 of uncultured Clostridia bacterium. GTDB lineage: Bacteria > Bacillota > Clostridia > Oscillospirales > Ruminococcaceae > UBA3855. The sequence goes on from CANPYZ010000023.1 coordinate 35,433, forward strand.
CAAAATAGGAGATCATTGTGTAATTGGCGCAGGATGTTGCATTTCTGGTGAAGTTCCTTCACATACTATTGTAAAACAAGATTCAGGTAATCTATTGTACAAAAAAATGATTGTGTAATTGGTATAGAATGAAGTATTTATGATTATTCACTATTTAAGAAAGAATTGGTTTAAAAAATATGAAAAAAATTAGTGTTCTTCATATAGGCATTGCTTGTGAAAAAGGCGGAATAGAATCATTTATAGTAAATGTCTGTTCACACCTTGATCAAAGCCGTTATCTTTTAAGCATAATTGCAGATTGTAAAAATTCTCCGGTTGAACAGGAATTAAAACAGATAGGTGGTAAAGTGTTGCATATTCCTTCAGCAGTAGAAGATAAAATTGGATATATAAAAGGATTATGGACTATAATCGATAAAAATCGATATGATGTTGTACATATCCATAAAAACTCACTTGCAAATCCTGTGGCAATTTATATCTGTTATTTGAAAGGAATAAAGAAAATTATTTTGCATTCACACAATACACAACCTACAAATGCAAATAGCAACGTAAAAGTACATGAAGTGTTTAAAAAAATGACAGCTAAAATTCCCATGATTCGTCTTGCTTGCTCAAAACAAGCAGCAGAATGGATGTATCCGGAAAATGTAGCTTATGAAATACTTCATAATGGAATACAGACTGCTCAATATCAATTAGACTCCCAAAAACGTCAGAAAAAACGGCATGAATTGGGTATTGAAAATGATATGACTGCTTTTTGTGCGATTGGCAGATTGACAAAACAGAAAAATCCCATTTTCCTTGTTGATATTTTTACACAAATCCGGAAGAGAAAAGAAAATTGCCGATTATATTTTGTTGGTAATGGAGTCATGGCACATGAAGTAAAACTATATGCAAAAAAGTCTGAATTTTACAAAGATATTTATTTTCTTGGTACGAGAAATGATATACCCGATTTATTACAGGCTTTTGATTTGTTACTTATGCCGTCATTATATGAAGGACTACCAATTGCAGCAATTGAAGCACAGGCAGCAGGATTACCGTTACTGATTTCAGATAATGTAGACAAAGATGTAAAACTTACACCATTTACAGAATATGAATCTATTGAAAAGTCACCAGAAATATGGGCTGAACATACCTTGGAATTATTGAAAAAATCAGAAAGAAATAATTCAACAGATTTGATTGTAAAATCTGGATATGATATTATGAATACTGTAGTTAAAATACAGCAGATTTATTCTGAATAAATAAGGTTGGTTAATGATGATATATATTTTTTCGTTTACAGTCTCCTGTTTGTTTCTATCATGTTCTGAAAAAAAATGGTGCAAAAATAAATTATTTGGCTACATTTTAATTTTGCTTGCATTGTTAATCCCATCAGTCCTTGCCGGATTAAGAGATTTTTCTATAGGTACAGATGTAGAATTATATGGAAATATATGGTTTGCAGATGCATGTAAAATGGATTTTATTTCTTATATTGAATCGGCATCAACATCTTCAATAGGTGTTTTATATGCACTATTGAATTATCTTACAGCACTTGTTACAGATGATGTAAAGATTTTTTATTTTTTTCTTTCTTTTATAGAAACACTTTTGGTTTATATGGGGTTAAAGGGATTTGATAAACAAATTTCAGTTCCATTTGGAATGTTTGCCTACTATACATTGTTCTATAATAATACCTTAAATTTGTTAAGGCAATTTTTGGCATTTTCTATTGTTTTGTTTTCATATCAATTTTTAGTGAAAAAAAAATATTTTATATTTATTATCTTAACATTAGTGGCAATAACTGCACATTCATCTTCTTTTGTAGCTTTTGGTTTATTAATTCTATTTCTTATTAGTGATAAAATTAAGTTAAAATTTTCTGTATTGATTTTTGATTTATTTGTACTTTTTTCTACAGTAATCTTATCTTTGTTTTATCAGAAAATTCTAATCTTAGGAACAAATAATGGCTGGCTGTCTGAACGATATGATACATATATGGAAAATACCGTTGTCGGTGGTAGAATGATTCGCATATTTTTTTGGATGATAATTCTTGTATTAGCATTGATTGCTTTTTATCAATTTTTAAGAATTTCAAAAGATAATCGTTTGTTAATAACTTGTACAATAATGTCCTTTGCGATGTCTTTCTTATTGTTTATGGGAAACGTTTACACAATCAGAATTGCATACTACTATGATGCTGGTTCAATTATTCTGATTTCCAAATTACCTGAAATATATAAAGCAGAATTTTATGGGAAAAGATCCAGATATTGTATTTATTTTGTCTTGATTTTACTTTTATTAATACGATGGTATCTTGAATATGTTCGTTCTCTTAATGGACAAACATATCCATATAAATTTGCATCATTTTAAGGAGTGGTAAAATGTCGATATATATTGTAACACATAAAAAGTACCCAATGGCTGATATGGAAGAATATATTCCCATTCAAGTTGGAGCCAGTCTTCATCCGCATTTAGGATATATGACGGATGATAAAGGTGATCATATATCAGAAAAAAATCCAAATTTTTGTGAATTAACGGCATTGTATTATATCTGGAAAAACAGAAAAAATGATAGCATTGTCGGGTTGGTTCACTACAGGCGTTTCTTTTATAGGAAAAAAACTTTAGATTGTAAAAAAAATATTCTTTCTTATCAGGAGGCAAAAATCCTTTTGAACGAATATGACATCATTCTCCCCTATAAAAACTATCGTAAAGGTTTGACAATGCAAGAGGATTATACTAAATTTCATCATTTTAGTGATTATAGTGAGTGCAGAAACATTATAAAAGAAAAGTACCCTGAATATATTGCAGCATTTGACACCTTTTCCAAATCAAAAGAACTTTTCCAATACAATATGTTTATATCCACATATTCAATCCTTGATTCATATTGTCATTGGCTATTCGATATTCTTTTTGAGTTAGAACGTCGTGTTGATATTAGCAACTATGATGATTATAATAAAAGAATATTTGGATTTTTGTCAGAGCGTTTATTTAATGTATGGCTCATACATAATCATCTGAAAATTAAAAAATTAGAAGTGTATAATATTGAAGAAAGTAAAATTGGATTACTTGCTACAAATGTAAAAAATTTGATTAAACCTATATTGGGAGTGAAACGATAATGGAAAAGCGAGTGGGAATTATTACTTTTCATTCAGCCTATAATTATGGCTCAGTGTTGCAGGCATATGCTACACAAGAAGCGATTATTCAACTTGGATATAACGCTGAAATCATAAATTATAGACCTGCAAAACAAAAAGAAGCTTATTCTAATTTTCACTTTCATCAGGGAATAAAAACAATGTTGAGGGATATAACATTACTTCCCATTTATTCTGACAGAAAAATGAAATATGAAAAATTTGAAGAGTTTTTAGAAAAAAGACTTCATTTGACAGAAGTAAGAGAAAATGCAGAACGTGTAAATGAACTTTGGTCATCATTCCCTATTATGGTAAGTGGAAGTGATCAAATATGGAATCAACATTCTTTGGAACTTGAAGGCACAGATATGAAAAAAATGTATCCTTATTTATTACATGGATATTGTGGAAAGAAAATATCTTATGCTTCTTCTATTGCAAGCAAAAACGATAATGAGCTAAAAAAATTACAACCTTTTCTTGAAAAATTTTCTCATATTTCAATGCGTGAAAAATCCAGTGCCGATATAATGTCAAATCTTCTTCAAAGCGAAATTCCTCATGTGCTTGATCCGACATTTTTATTAACAAGAAATGATTGGATTGAACGATTCAATTTATCTCAAAAAAATACTCGCTATATTCTTTATTATTCGTTGCGTAGTATGAAATATTTCAATTCAATAAAAAATGACCTGATTCGCATTGCTAAAGAAAATCAATGTAAAATGATATTAGTTATGCCATTTTGTTATGTACCAACAACAGAATATTTTGAACCTCATCCGGAATGTGGACCAATAGAATTTCTGAATCTGATTTATAATGCAAAATTGGTTGTGACAGATTCTTATCATGGAACAATATTATCAGTGAATTTTGGAAAAAATGTTTTTTCTGTATGCAAAAATAAAAATGCATCGGAATACAGAAAAATAGATATTCTTAGGTTGCTTGGCATAGAGAATAGAATTGTGTTTAACATTAATGATATTTCATGTAAAAATTTGATTGATTATCATGCAGTATATGAAAGATTGGCATTATTAAGAAAAAACAGTTTAACTTATTTACAAAATGCATTATTGGAGTGATGAAAATGCATAAAACAATTTGTGAAATAAATAGTTGCACAGGCTGCGGAGCATGTATGCAAATATGTCCTCGACATTGTATTGCCATGGTGGAAAATAACGAGGGCTTTTTATACCCTCAAATCGATACTACTCAATGCATCAATTGCAATTTGTGTAAAAAGACTTGTCATGTTAATAGCAATCTCCAAAAAAATTCAGCTGAATTTTATATGTGTTGGAATAATGACAAAACCGTTTTGAAAAATAGTTCATCAGGTGGTGCATTTTCTGCCATAGCAAAATGTGTATTTGATCAAAATGGAATTGTTTTTGGTGCTTATCAGGACTTTATAAAACGTGAAGTATATCATATCAGAATAGATACTTACAACGATTTGCATAAAATTCGCATGAGTAAGTATAGCCAAAGTGATATTGATGATGTATATCAGCAAATAAAACTGCTTCTTTTAAATGATAGAATTGTTTTATTTTGTGGAACAGCCTGTCAAGTTGCCGGATTATACAATTATCTTAATCATACATCAGCGAAATCTAAATTGAAACTGCTGTACACTATCGATGTACTATGTCATGGAGTAACAAGCAATAAAGTAGTCAAAGCCTTTCTTGAAAGTAAAGAAAATAGTAAACATAAAAAAATTAATCAGTATTATTATCGATGGAAATTCCCAAATAAACCATGGATATGTGGACAAATGCTTTTAAAGTTTTGTGATGAGAAAAAATATATCTCAAAATTAGGAACAGATACATTTTTTCTTGGATTTAATCATAATATTTTTTTGCGTGAATCATGTTATCAATGCAGATACTGTGGAACAGAGAGAATTTCTGATTTTACCCTTGCAGACTATTGGGGATGTCCAAAAAATAGCGTTCCAAAAGAACAGATGTATATGGGTGTTTCTATTATACTTTTCAATACTCTGAAAGCAAATTCGCTTTTCAATGCCTTACAAAAATATATGCATATTGAAAAAATTAAACCCGACATTGCAGTTGCAAATAATCTTGCATTGACAAGACCACAAAAACGTCCTAAAATCAGAGATTCTTTTTTTGAAATGTTGCAAAAAGAAGATTATGATAAACTAATAAAAAGAATATTCAAAAATGAAATAATAAAAGCTAAGATAAAAAACATGTTTGGGGAGCGCAATATTAAATACTTAAAAAAGGTACTGAGGAGAGGATAGATTTTGTTTCAGGAATATCTTGTTGCTGTGAAATGTGCTGCGTATAATCATGAAAAAACCATACGTCAGACGTTGGAGGGATTTGTAAAGCAAGAAACCGACTTTCCGTTTGTTGTTATCGTAAACGATGATGCTTCTTTAGATCATACGGCAGATATTATTAAAGAATTTGAAAAGAAATATCCCAATATAATAATGCCAATTTATCAGACAGAAAATCAATATTCAAAAAAAACATTGGGAAAAATCATGCAAGATAAAGTTGATGCCTTTCCATCAATAAAGTATGTTGCCATTTGTGAAGGAGATGATTATTGGATTTCGAAAGATAAACTTCAGAAACAAGTGGAATTTTTGGAAGCTCATTCAGAATATTCTATGTGCTGTTCTAATTGTGTTGTGATAACTCCAAATGGTGAGGAAGATTGGTCTATTTCGCAAACAGATATTGATTTATCGCTTGAAAATCTGATAAAAAAAGGTGGTCTTTATATTCCTACTGCGAGCATCGTTTATAGGAAAGAAGTTAAGGAAAATTATCCAGAATGCTGTAAACAATGCAAAGTCGGAGACCATCCACTTCAAATTATGTGTGGATTAAAAGGAAAAGTACGATATTTTTCTGAAAAAATGGTTGCCTATAGATTTTCATTTTCTAATTCATGGACTGGTTCAAGAAATACGGTGAATATTAATAAATTAATTCAATCGTGGAAAAGTTCTCTTATCATGTTAGAGGGCTTGAATAAATACAGTCATTATCAATATAACACTTTTTTTAAAGAAGGGGAAGCAAATATCATCATTAAAAACATTGGAAATCATCTTGAATATGCGGACTTTATTTTTAATGAATGTATACAAATATGTCCAGATTGTATGAAATTCGCAGATTTAAAAACAAAATTCAAATTATTTTTACTAAAACATCATCTTAAATTTATTTGGAAATTTCTGAAAAAATAATGTAGGTGAAATAGCGATATGAATAATAAAGTGGTGACAAATCTTTTATGGCGTTTTTTAGAACGATGTGGCGCACAAGGTGTGACTTTCATTGTATCCATTGTACTTGCGAGATTGCTTAATCCGGAAGTTTATGGAACAGTAGCACTTGTGACTGTATTCACTACAATCATGCAGGTATTTGTAGACAGTGGAATGGGAAATGCT
>CANPYZ010000024.1 GCA_947589035.1 uncultured Clostridia bacterium
GCTTCTCTGTTAGTTTTTGTATCTTCATACCTATATTTTATCATATTTTTGTGAAAAAGTAAATGCTGTTGCCGTGGTTTTATTGCGATTTCGCTTGCATTTTTTCGGGGAACATGTTATAATAAAGATAATCATTTTTAAATTTAATTCAAAGGAGAAAAACAAATGAAATTTGACAGAACATTATTTGAACAGTTTAATTTTATTCATGCGAAATTGTCTCAGAAAATGATACCCCTTATGCAATGAAAATTCACATTCAATTTGCTAATGAACAGCGTAACGGCGTTCATTATTGTATGATATTTGTTGAGAAATACACCGAATCTGGCGGAGAAATCACCGGAAAAACTGTGAATGCAGACGTGAACTTATACACCCAGTGAAAATGACGGAGAGGGAATTTGTGTCATTATGCTGAAAACTTACAGTATGCCCCAAATAGAAACTTCTTGTGAATTTACCTATACAATAGCCGGAGTAAAGCCCACTGACCCGACACCAACAGAAACAGAAACTACAGAAACTAATTTTATTTCAGAAATGGCTTTTAGCCGTTCCGGATACTCATCTACTACTAATCAATCATCTTCTTAAAATTGTAGGACTGCTAAATGAAAATCATTCAGCAGTCCATTTCTCGATTTTTTCAATAATTTCTGTTTTGGAACGGGAAGTAAATAATTTCAGCGGTGATGCGAAAGGATTTTTCTGGATTTTATCCACAAGGTAAAGTTGATAACTGCCTTGCATATCTCCTTCAGGATACCAGCCTAAATCAATCAGTAAATTTTTCTTTTCCAGTTGCAGCAAATCTTCACAAAGTTCTTCTGCATATTCTTCCCCGTCTTTTTCCACATCATACTCGGAAAAAACATTATACTTTACTTTCCAGCCCGTGGAAATCCGCAAAGGTTGTAATTGAAATGTTTTGATAAAAATCATCCCCATCTGGTACAATTTAGAAAATTAAGTCACTAAGATTATTATATCATGTTAAAGTGAATTTGTCAAGAGTATTCATAAATAAAATTCAGATTTTTTCTGAAAATCATCCTCCGCCAATGATAGCGGAGGATGAAATTTTCTTGATAATTATCAGAACATAGTCAACAGTGTTTTCAGTCCTGAACTACATCAGCGTAAGCCTTAGCAGTTACATGATATTTGTAGAGGGCTTTCACGAGATTTCTTAAGCTGTCGTCCTGGCTCTGATGTAATACAGCGTGAACATAGCTCATCGGGCTGTAGTTAATGGTGAAGTCACCAACTTGTGTTTTCTGCCCGTTAGCAAACTCTGCCGCAGTAATACCAGGTACATCAATGTAATAGCCGTGAATGTTCTGTCTGTCGTTGGAAAGTCCAGTACCGTTCAGAACAGTGCCTTTTTCTACTTTGAAGTAATGACGAACAGTAATTGCGGATTCAAGAATCAGAGAAGAACCAATGTATTCAATGCCTTTAGGAAGTTCACCATTTTCTACAGGCTTAACGACAGCGTTTTTGTTTGTCGTTTCGAGACTTTCAACGTCTTCAATCTGAACATTAGCGACTTCTTCCGGAACAGTTACAGCTTCTTTTTCAGCGTCTTTGTTGAAGTAGTCGGCAGCTAAATTGCCATAGTCGCTCATTGCGCCAACGCATTCATAAGCTTTTTCTTCAACCGGTCCTAATGTTACGCTTGTATCATCGAGAGCTTCATTGTAGCCTTTTTTGTAAGCATTGATATAATCTAATGCGCAATATTTGAAGAGTGTTCCCATTTTGTCGCCATTCTTCACCTGAATGGTGATTTCTTTAGCGATGTCTTTTGCCGGAACTAAGCAAGTGATTTTGTGGTATGCGTGGTCAATGCCTTCCGTGCCAGCCATTTCTTCATGGATATCTGCAACGGTTTTTTCTACGGTTGTTCCGTCAGGAAGAGTAATGATTACAGAAGCATCGTCTACGAGCTGGTCATGGTCAAATTCCATGTAGAAGTTCACGCCGATGTTATTTCCTAACGTCAGGCTATGTCCTGCCATGCCGCTGAAACCGTCTGCATATTCTTTTTCTTCGCAAGTTTCACATTTACCAGTAACGGGGCTATATCTGTGTGCAGTTTCTTTCGTGTCAACGATTTCTTCGTTAGCTTCTGCATCTTTTTCAAGAACAGATTCAGCAGTAAACTGTACATCTACTAAATTTGCGCCTGTTGCAAGTTCAACGAACGGCAGTTCTACGTTCATGTTTGCCTTGTCGGTTACTTCGATTTTTTCGCCGGCAACGGTAATGGAATCAATGACATAGCCTTCTTCAGCCTGAATGTTGAGAGTTGCGGTGTCGTTATCTTCCACTTCGATTGTACCGTTAGCCGCTGTGGAAGCATGTTCTTTCCCGTCAATAACTACAGGAGTATTTACAGCTTCTGTACCGGTAACTGTACCGCCGACTGTGTTCGTGTTATAAAGTACGCTCTTCTTTTCTAAGTCTGCTTTGAATGCTGCTAATTCGTCGCCTTCGAGGGTTGCTTCTGCTTTAGCAATGTCTACTGGAACAACTGCAAACGGGCTGAAGGAATCGCACCATACAACGAGACCGTATTCTGTGATTTCGCAAGGAATTTCGTTTACGCCAATGATGTTGCCCTTTTCGTCTTTCTTGAAGTGGTAAACTTTGAAGGTTTTGCCTTTATCCTGCGGACCATAACCAGCTGGGAATCCGAGTGTAACACGGACTGCCTGACCGGTGCTGACTACCTGAGATTTGCAGAGTGTGAGGTTGATGTTGTAATATTCAGCTTTTTCAAGGTCTGCTGCATTACCCATTTGACCAACAGCTGTCTGATCGTTCATTAACTCAGTCATTTCGGCTTTCTGTTCAGAATTAGCATCTGTAGCCACGAGTACCATTCTGTGAGTGAGGTCTTTCAGAGCATCGTTCAAATCCATTTCGCCGTCATTGGTAATGCCGCTGGTATCGCCTTTGAGTTCCCAATTGTTGAAGTCTACACCGTCAAGTCCGTCCATCAGAGTGGGCTTGCCGAATACGTTCCAGTCATAACCCTGAGATTGGAAAGCGTGTGCTGCGCATCTGTGTGCTGCGAGGTAGCTAATAGCGATTGGTTCTTTGCCTTCAACATCTGCATATTTGGTTTCTTCCTGCATAGTACCGTCTTTGTTCATGACATGATACGGAACATGAAGTGTTCCCGCTTTAAGACCTTTTACATCAAATTCGTAGAAGATGTTATCATCAGCGTACATTGTGCTGGGTGTGAAGTTGAAAACAAATCCAACTATAGTTTTGCCTTTGAGGTATTCAGCAGCATCCTGATTTCCAGCAATTTCTACTTCTTTACCAGGAATTTCGTCATACGTTTCAAATCCGTTTTCATCTTTGGAGTCAATTTTCTGAAGTGACTGGAGTGTGATATTGATTGTATCACTTTCTACAATTTCATCGCCTTCACGATAGAGAACACGGAAGTCACTGACTTGGCTATGGTCAAATGCAGAAGTATTCTGAATATTGTACTGGTCTTTTATGCTCAGTCTGAGGGTTACTTTTCCGGCTTCTTCATCAAAGAAGAGATCCTGATCGTAAGTAGATCTTAATTCTTTTTCTCCTTCATCAATAAGCAGCGCACTTGTCAGTCCAGGAGAAACTTCTGTCGGATACGGAGGAGCTTTGTACAAACCGTTCGGATTGTAAATCATGTCTGTTGTTGCGATAAGAGCCATATTATCACCATTATAATATGAATCTTCAAGTACCATGCCGCCGAAGTTGTACGGATCTGGTTTTTCTGTTGTCACTGCAAATCTTACATAAGGGCATTGTGGAAGTTTGAATACAAATGCTGTATCTGTATCATACATATCACTTGTCGGATCATCTAAAGCACCAGGTCCCATCATAATTTCTGCATTTGCTGCAAGATAGCACATTCCTGTCCAGCCATAATCACCAAGAGGAGCGGAGGCAACCTGTTCATCATATCCAGGTTCTCCAGGCTTTACTTTCGAACTTGCACTTGTACTTGAAACATTCGCTCTTTTTTCCACAACGCTGTCAAACAGCATATAATAGCCAGCTTCTCTTGCCTTGCGGAGACCCATGCCTTTATAGCTTACTGTGTACTGTCCAGCCTTTTCGCCGTCACTCTGGATAGTTTCTTCATAAGAAACTACAAGACCGTTTGAGTTGTAAACTACTTCAGAACCATAGTTGTCATAATTCAAGGCAGGGTAAGTGAACGTATAGTTGGATTCAGAACGGATTCCGCTGGGAGCATATTTTACTGCCATTTTGCTTTCGCCCTTAAGCAGGTATTCGTGGTTTTCGTAACCGTCAACGCCTACTTCATCATAACCCTTTTTGGAATTTGAAGGGTCATCAATTGTCGGGTCTACAGCGTACCATGCACCGTCAATCTGTACATATGCCCACATGTGCAGTTCATAAGAATCTGCGTCCGGTTTGTAAGCACCTTGAACCAATACACAAGGAATGCCTTCTGCATCCATGAAATCTTTGAACAATCTTGCGTAACCTTCGCAAACAGCCTTGCCATTCATTAAAGCACCGTAAGAAGTTCTGATTAAATACTGATTTGTATCATCATCACGGAATTTATTTTCCAGTCTGTAGGAAGTGTGTGTTGTTACATAGTCATGAGCAGCTTCTACTAAATTAGCTGGTGTTGCGCCACCGTCTAAAGATGCAGCAGTAGTTTCTACTTCAGTAAGTGCTTCAGCGAATGCTTTATCATAAGCACTGACTGCATCAGCGACTTGTTTTACATCGGTGAACGATTCTGTCCAGTAAGTTTTCCGTCTGCCTGTACCCATGTAAAGGTGATAGTTTCCGTCGCTTGTTTTTGCGACACGAATGGAAAGTGCGGAAAAGTCTACGTAGAAGATGTCGGGGCGATCTGCATAGAATGCATCTCTTGCTGCGGAGAAAATACTCAGTACGTTTCCGCCGCCGCCTGCATAAGCACTGACTTCTTCAGAAGTAAAGTAACCAGCTTCCACGAGGTCGAGATCCAGACCTTGTAAGAAATAGTTCTTCTGATCCATGTAGTTCATGGCGTTGTAGAAGTTCTGGTAAGCTCTGGTTTCTTCTGTGGTTTTGCCTTCAAGCTGATCGTAGAAGTACCGGTCGTTGTTATCGACTGCTCTTGCCTGAAGTTCATTTCTGCTGAGCATTGCCGGTGCCATTGCCTGAACGGTTGCTGCTACTGCGAGCAGGGAAGCTAAAGTTTTTCTGAGGTTGAATTTTTTCATCATGATCACTCCTTAAAAGTATAAAACAGGGTTTAGATTTACATTTTGTATAAAGTCGGATATTAAAGCGTTTAGATTACTGTCTGTATAATTTAATCGTTTTGTTCGTTGCTGTGGTGTCTTGCTTTATCCTATGAGTATATAATACACCATTTCTTCGAAAATGTCAAGGGGTTTTTGCAAATTTTTTCAAAAATTTTCATCTTTGGAGACATGCACAATGAATATAGCTTTAAAGCGTTCAATTTTATTGCATTTTCTACAAATTATAAACAAAATCGTTAATTTGTCGATGAAGAATTTTTGCTTTTCCTAAAACCTATTTTTGATGTAGGCTAACTAATTTGGAAAAATGGTATTACAATTTGTATGATTCATGAAAAAATTGCTTTTTTTGAACAGTTACCGCCTGTTTTGTTCATAGTTAATTCATAAAAAATCATGGCAGACGGATTCGTCTGCCATGAAAAGTTCATCGTTCAATATAACCTACGGCGATTCCTTGCGTATTTACGCCGATATGGCAAGCAATACTACAAGAAAGCGGTTTGTATGTCACCTGATACCCGGGAAAGGCGGATTTGACTTTCTGAATCCAGGCTTTTTCAGCGGATTTTTCTTCAAAAGTGCCTGCCGTGCCGATACTGATATGTTCCTGCGGAATATTGGCGTATTTTTCGGAAAGGTCACGCCGAACGGCGGAAATCATTAGTTCTTCACATTTTTTCATGCCTCTGCCCTTAGCGAATGCATCGAGTTTCCCGCCTTGTATTTTCAGAATGGGTTTAATATTAAGAACAGTAGCAATTGCCGCACCAGCGGCGGTAATTCTTCCGCTTTTCACAATGCGGTCAAGCCGGTGAAGCGTAATGTAAATATCATTCTGGTTGGTATTCGCTTCAAGGCGTTCTTTAATCTGTACGGCATTCATTCCTTTATCGGCTAAATATTTCGCATCATAGACGGAATCTAACAAAGTAATGGAAATTCGGTGATTGTCCACAACTTGAATTTTCCCTTCATAATCAGAAGCGAGTGCTTTCGCTGTAGCACATGAACCGCTTAACCCGCTTGTCATGGGAATGTAGACAATTTCATCAAATCCATTTTGCAAAAGTTTATTCCAATACTTCGTCAATTGCCCCGGAGCAGGCTGTGAAGAAGAAATTTCTTTCCCCTCATGTAAAGCCTGATACAGCATTTCATGCGTTAAGTCAATTTCTTCTAAATAGGTTTTCCCGTCAATAATTACGGGCATAGGCAAAACGAAAATATTTTGCTTTCTTCCCTCACTAATAGAGATACCGCTATTAGTATCTGTCATTACAGCAATTTTCATTATTGATGTTCCTGTTGTAACAATTCTTCTGCTAATGTCAGTAACTGTTCCTGATTCTGCTGCGTGCAGGCGGATTTAATTGTCACTGTGCTAAGGAAAGAAATATTTTTCGACTTTTCGAACATGCCTTTAATGATTCGTGCCGGAGTAGCTGCCCATGTGCCATTCTCAATAATGGCAATAGAACGGTTCTGATAATTCCGTTCAACAAGGCTTTCCACAAACTGCCGCATGAACGGGAAAATATTTCCATTATACGTTGTTGTGGCTAACACTAATTTCCCGTAACGGAATGCATCTTCTACCGCTTCCGCCATATCTTCCCTTGCTAAATCGCAGAAAACGACTTTCGAACAGCCTTTTTCCGTTAAAGCTTCGGCTAAAAATGCAGCGGCTTTTTTCGTATTTCCGTAAACGGAAGTATATGCAATCATTACTCCCTCAGATTCAACGCCGTAAGAAGACCAAATCTGATATAACCGGAGATATTCTTCTAAATTTTCTTTTAATACAGGACCGTGCAAAGGACAAATCATTTCTACAGGCAAATTCGAAACTTGTTTCAGAATGTTCTGCACTTGCTGACCATATGCGCCGACAATGCCGAAATAATACCGTCTCGCCTCGCAAGCCCATTCTTCTTCCGTGTCCAATGCACCGAATTTTCCGAAAGCGTCTGCCGAAAACAGAATTTTATCTGTTTTATCATAAGAAAACATGACTTCAGGCCAATGCACCATTGGCGCAAATAAGAATTGCAGTTCGTGTTTTCCTAAAGAAAGAACTTGTCCGTTTGTCACAATGAGTTTTTCTTTGGCGACATCTTCCCCGAAAAACTGTTTCATCATGTTGAATGTCTGTTTATTGCCTACAACAACAGTTTCCGGATAATGCTGTAAAAATTCCGCAATATTGGCGGAATGGTCAGGCTCCATATGATGAACAACCAGATAATCCGGTTTTCTTCCGGCTAAGGCTTCCGCAAGTTCTGCAAGCCATTGTTTCCCGAAATGCTGGTCTACTGTATCCATAACGGCAATTTTTTCATCAAGAATGACATAAGAATTATATGCCATTCCATTAGGAACAGTATACATTCCCTCGAATAGGTCAATTTCATGGTCATTTACTCCGATATAGCGGAGTGTGTCGGTTAAATTCTGCATAATAACGCTCCTTTTCAAGATTAGTACAAATTAGTATAACACAAAAACCGGATTTTGTCAAGTCTGTTTCTCAGGAAAACACAGAAATCAATTGCTATTTCCATTTTTCATCGTTTTCCTGAAAAAATCTCTTGACAAATATTTTCATCTGATGTATAATTAAATTGAGCAGACTGTGCGGCAGCGTGAAATGATTTCATGAGGAAAGTCCGGACATCACAGAGCAGGATAACTGCTAACGGCAGCCGAGGGTGACCTTAGGGAAAGTGCAACAGAAAATAGACTTTCTGTTTTGTGAAAGCAAGGCAGAAACAGGTGGAATGGCGAGGTAAAAGCTCACCGGAGGGTAGGAGACTGCCCTGCTGTGTAAACCCTATCCGATGCAACGCCTATTGGTGCAGACTGTTAAACACTGGCTCGGTGGACAGTTCTGCAATGGCGGCTTGAATCATATGGCGACGTATGATATAGATAAATTGCCGCACTCGACAGAATCCGGCTTATAGGTCTGGTCAGCAGAACGGACAGAAATTTTGTCCGTTCTGATTTTTTTCAGGAAAGAATGTGATACCATGAAAAAATGGAATTTTCTGGTGTGGGCAATTGTTCCGGCAATGCTTTTCAGTGGGTGTCATACAGAAGAAGAAACGCCCCCGCAGGAAACAATTGCCAGTTATCGGACATTGCCGTTACCGGATTTAATTGTCAGCATTCCGGAAAATTATGAAAAAACGTCTTCTAAAGCCTATGAAGAATATTATGTTTGTGACGATGCAAGTATAATTATTACAGAAGATACACGAGAAAAAGTTTATACTTCTGCAAAAGAATATTCAATAAATGCTTTAACGGAATACCGTTCAGCGGTGATGAATTTAGAATATGTAAATAGCGAAACATTAATCAGCGGCTGTGCTTACCAAATTCAGACGTTAGAATTTCATTATACATTAGGGGAAGGAGAAGAAGCCGCAAAATTAACTTGCATGGCAGGCTACATGACTGACGGGAAATCAATGTTTATTATTACTTGTAAATCTAATACGGAAACGTATGAACAACATAGAGAAGAATTTCTTTCTGTAATGCATTCAGCGGAGGTAGTTAGATGAATGATTATGCTAAAGAAGAATTGCAAGCCGTAAAATATTATATTGGTGATGTTCGGGACATGCCTCAAGACGGTTTCTGGAATGACCCGAAAGCCTATAATTTACTGAATGCGTTATTTTTTGAAGGAATTGAAACAGAAACGGCACGAATCCGTGAAGGGAAATTTCTTAATCCGGAAATTTTAGCAGATGTTTCCCGCTTAGCCTATGTATTGCAAAATCTTTTCCATGCGTTCCGGAAATCGGAACGGGAATATTTGACTTACCGTGTAGAACGGTATTCTGATTTTTTAATGATGAACCGGAAAAAAGAAACGATTTCGTTTACTTCCACGTCATGCGGGGGTTTTCTGAATGCGTACCGTGACCGGAAAGGCATTGCATTATTAAGAATACGCATTCCGGAAAATACTTACTGCATTGTTATGCAGGAAATTTTTGAACAGTATGCCAAACCCGAAGAAGAAGAAATTCTTCTCCCGCCGTGGACGGCATTTCAAACGGAAATGCTTGCTTTATCTGAACAGGAACGGAACATTTCCGATTCGGACAATCAACCTCCGAAATTAAGTTGTCAATTAACATTGTCCGGCTGGAAAAAACATGCTCTTTCGGAAATAGAAATTCCTGATTCAGGAAATTTAGCCGGAATACGAGTAATTACGGCATTAACAAACGGGAAAATTCCCGAAAAACAAGATATACTCCATTACTGCGCATGGAAAAAAGCATTTACAGCGAAATTTTTCTGAAAATCCCTTGACAAATGCGGAAAAATATGTTATCATAAAAGAAAAGTTTCAGAAAGGCGGTGAACGATATGTTAATACAGAAAAATTTATTTTTAATTCATCAAGTAAATAGTTATCTACAATTTACAACATTTCGTGAACCGTGTAAGAATCATCATTAGATAATTTTTTAATGAAAAAATTTTTATATGCTTCCGTCATGTGGCGGAAGTATTTTTTTAGAAAGGAGTAATAACATGTTTACCATTCAAGGGAAATACTGCACAGCGAAAGTATTTACCGATAATACGGATTCTGTTTCCGTTGCGCAAATTTTAGAATTATGCAATCAGCCCATGAGTGAAAATGTAAGCATTCGCATTATGCCGGACGTTCATGCCGGAGCAGGGTGTACCATTGGCACAACAATGACGATTTCAGACAAAATTGTTCCGAATTTAGTTGGCGTGGACATTGGCTGCGGAATGGAAACCACTGAACTGAAAGAAACACACATTGAACCGCAAAAATTAGACAAACTTATTCAAACAGAAGTGCCTTCCGGTTTTGCTTGCCGGAAAACGCTGCACCGTTACGCTGAAAGAATTGATTTAACGCAATTATATTGTCGGAAATTTATTCATTTAGAACAGGCGTTATATAGTATTGGTTCACTCGGCGGGGGAAATCATTTCATTGAAGTTGACCGGAACGAAAACGGAAATTTCTATTTAGTCATTCATTCCGGTTCACGGCATCTCGGCGTGGAAATTGCCCGCTATTATCAGAATGAAGCATTCAAGCGACTGAACGGTTCCGACACAGAAAGCATTCAGCGCATGATTCAGGAATATAAAGCGCAAGGCAGACAGAAAGAAATTGAATCCGAAATCAAACGCCTGAAAAATACGAAATTCACCAGCATTCCGAAACATTTAGCCTATTGTGAAGGCGAATTATTCGAACAATATTTACATGATATGCAAATTGCACAGGAATTTGCCATGTTGAACCGTCAGGCAATGACAGATGTCATCATTAAGGGAATGCATTGGCATGTACGGGAACAGTTCACGACAATTCATAATTATATTGACATAGAACGGAAAATTCTTCGCAAAGGCGCAGTTTCCGCACAAAAAGGGGAAATTCTTTTAATTCCCATGAATATGCGTGATGGCAGTTTACTTTGTCAAGGGAAAGGCAACGCCGATTGGAATTTTTCCGCACCGCACGGAGCAGGGCGGTTAATGTCTCGAAGTGAAGCGAAAGAAAATTGTTCTATTACAGAATATAAGCAGCAAATGCAAGGCATTTACACCACAAGCGTCAGCATGGATACATTAGACGAATGCCCGATGGCGTATAAACCTATGCAGGAAATTATGGAAAATCTCGAACCGACAGCGGAAATTTTATCCATTCTGAAGCCGGTTTATAATTTTAAGGCAAGCAGTGAAGAAAAACCTTGGCAAAACAGAAAGAAGTGAATTTATGCCGGAAATATGTTTATTAGGAACAGGCGGAATGTTACCGCTGAAAAATCGTTATTTAACCAGTTTATTCATAGAACATAATGGGAAGGGAATTTTAATTGACTGCGGAGAGGGAACGCAGGTTGCCTTTGCGGAACATGACTGCAAACTCAGCCGAATTGAAACAATTCTCATTACGCACGGACACGCCGACCATGTCACAGGATTACCAGGATTATTATTATCTTTGGGGAATTGCTCCAGAACTTCCCCTTTAGAGATTTATTTTCCGGCAGGTTGGGAACGAGTAATGAAAAATTTACTCAGCGTGTGCGATTGTTTGCCGTTTGAAATTAAATTGCATGTTTTGCCGTTGCAGCCAAATTCCTGGACGGCTGAGCAAATTGACCCCTTGCTGACTATTTCGGCAATTCCCGTTGAACACAAAGTGCCTTGTATGGGCTATTCTTTTCTATTTCGGAAAAAGCCTGTATTTCTGCCGGAACAAGCGAAAAATTTAAATATTCCCGTGCAGTATTGGAAAATATTGCATTCCGGAGAAAGCGTTTTACTTCCGGACGGGAGAACGATTTTTCCGGAGCAAGTCACCGGAGAATCCCGAAAGTCTATAAAAATTACTTATGTTACAGATAGCAGACCCATTCCGGAAATTAGTTCTTTCGCTGAACATGCAGATTTATTGATTTGTGAAGGCATGTACGGCGATTTAGAAAAAAATTCCAGCATGAAACAAAAAGGGCATATGTTAATGCAAGATGCTTGCCATTTAGCGAAAAATGCTTCTGTAAAGCGACTTTGGCTGACACATTACAGCCCCGCAGAAAAACACCCTGAAAATTATCAGGACGAATTGAAAAAAATTTTCCCACAAGCGAAAATTTCCAGAGACGGCGAAAAAATAAATTTATAGCGGAGGAAACAGAAATGGCATTTCAGTTAAATAACATAGTTCCATGGGGTAGAAATTTTTCAGAATACAAGTTAATGTTTAACTTAAGCGATGAAGATTTGAAAAAGAAAATTGCCGGTCTTGTTGATGTACACAATACTTGGATATGATTTTCATATTCAGGCAATTACGGAAATGCTTAGAATTTGCAAAGAAATCAGAATATTTCCGATTGTTGATTTAGATGCACAGAAAACAGAACTCATCTCAAAAGTAATCAATTATTTTGAATCATTTTGCGATGTGGAAGTTAAACATACACAATATGAATTTCAAAAAGGAGAAAATAAATTACTAATTATCCGAAACAAAAAATAATTTTTTAAAGCACATTTCTTGTTCACTTGTTCAGAAGTGTGCTTTTCATTTTTGTAAAAAATCAAAAATGCTTTATAGATTGAATCTATAACGTATAATAAAGAATAGGTATTTGACAAACAGAAAAAATCATGTTATACTATAAGCATATTAAACATATTGTTTTAATATGAAATTAGAAAACAGATTTAGTAAGCGTTTGATGCTGTAGCCGTTGGAATGGCATAGGTCTGCAAAACTGAAATCGGCGGTTCGAATCCGCCCAGCATCGCCATAGGCGTAATATTCTGAAATGTTCAGCAAATTTAATAACCAAAAACAGAAAGAAGTGATATTTTGTGAATACATATGAAAATTTGCAAAAATCGCACCCTTGTTTCGGCGGACAGAAAAATAACGCCGGAAGAATCCATTTACCCGTAAGCCCAGGTTGTAACATTGCCTGCCGTTTTTGCGAAAGGGCAATCAACGACACGGAAAACCGCCCCGGTGTGACTTCAAAAATTATCACGCCTGATGAAAGTATTGACATTCTTGAAAAAGCTCTTGCTCTTTGTCCGGAAATTACCGTTGCCGGAATAGCTGGTCCGGGCGATACACTCGCAACAGATTACGCACTGGAAACGTTTCGGAAAATTGGAGAAAAATTTCCGCATTTAATTAAGTGCATGAGTACAAATGGTTTACTTTTAGATGAACGTGCGGAAGAAATCATTGCAGCCGGAATTGATTCTCTTACAGTGACAGTGAACGCCGTTGACCCTGAAATTGAGGCAAAACTAAATAAATATATTATTTATCACGGGAAAATGTATTTCGGCGTTGAGGGTGCGGAAATTTTGATTCGTAATCAATTGAACGGCATTAGAAAAGTTGCCCAATCGGGCATAACTCTTAAAATTAATACTGTTCTTGTTCCGGAAATCAATGGAACACATATTGAAGAAATCGCTAAAACCGTAAGTGAAGCCGGTGCGAAAATTTATAATATTATTCCGTTGATTCCGCAATTTGAATTAGCTAATTATTCCGCTCCGACTTGTGCGGAAATTGACCACGCCCGAACACTTGCCGGAAAATATATTGACGTGTTCCGACATTGTCAGCATTGCCGTGCTGATGCGGTGGGCGTTCCTGGAAAATCAGAATTTGGTGAACAGATTTACCAGCGGCGAATTTCCGCAAAGGAGACGTTTTCCCATGGATAAATATAAAATTGCCGTTGCGACTTCAGATGGAATTGTTGTCAATCAACATTTCGGTCATGCGAATCAATTTCACATTTATGAAGTACAGGACAAAACTTTCACTAAAACGGAAATTCGTTATACAAACCCTGCTTGCCTTTCCAGAGAACATGATGAAAATGCTGTGCTGAAAAATTTAACTCTGATTAACGATTGCCGTTTTCTTCTTGTGTGCCGTATTGGTGCATATGCACAGCAACAAGCTGAACAGTTAGGAATTACGCCATTTGAACTTCCACTCATGATAGAAGAGGCTTTAGAAAAAGCCATTTCATTTATTGAAATACAAAACTTATTTGAAAGGATTTGATGAAGATGTCAGAATTAAGGCAAATTGCCATTTACGGAAAAGGTGGTATCGGAAAGTCCACAACAACACAGAATTTAACAGCAGGACTTTGCGAACACGGAAAGAAAGTTATGGTTGTTGGTTGTGACCCGAAAGCAGATTCCACAAGGCTTTTACTCGGCGGACTTGCACAGAAAACCGTACTTGACACAATTCGTGATGAAGGTGAAGATATAGAACTTAATAGAATTATGCGTGAAGGCTACGGCGGAACACGCTGCGTAGAATCGGGAGGTCCTGAACCTGGTGTAGGCTGCGCCGGACGGGGAATTATTACTTCTATTAACATGCTTGAACATTTAGGCGCATATACAGATGATTTAGATTATGTATTTTATGATGTGCTGGGTGACGTTGTCTGCGGAGGGTTTGCAATGCCAATCCGTGAAGGCAAGGCGAAAGAAATTTACATTGTCGCAAGTGGTGAAATGATGGCACTTTATGCTGCAAACAACATTGCCAAAGGCATAAAACGTTATGCCAGAACGGGCGGTGTTCGCCTTGGTGGAATTATCTGCAACAGCAGAAATGTTGACCGTGAACTTGACTTGCTTCGGGCGTTTTCAAAGGAACTCGGCACACAGCTTTTATATTTCGTACCCCGTGACAATATTGTTCAGCGTGCGGAAATTAACAAAAAGACTGTTATTGAATACAAACCGGATTCCAATCAGGCGCAGGAATACAGAAATCTTGCGGAAGCCGTCATTAACAACAAGAATTTTGCCATTCCTACACCAATGACACAGGAACGGCTGGAAGAAATTTTGCTTGAATTTGGTCTTATGGATTCGGCTGATGATTATCATATTTAAATCATATTTAAGGAGGAAATTTCATGTCAAAAATTTATCATTCCATTATGGAACTTGTCGGGCATACGCCTTTACTCGAAATACACGGTTTCGAGAAAAAGCATAATCTCAAGGCGAAAATTCTTGTGAAACTGGAATATTACAACCCGAATCAAAGTGTTAAGGACAGAATTGCCCTTGCGATGATTGAGGACGGCGAAAAATCCGGAAAATTAAAAAAAGATGATACTATCATTGAATTGACAAGCGGTAACACGGGAATAGGACTTGCAGCAATTGCAGCAGCAAAAGGCTATCCATTCCGTGTATACATTCAAGACCAGGTAAGCCGTGAACGCTTTCAAGTCATTCATGCTTTCGGCGGGGAAACGGTGAAAGTTACAGAAGTTCCCGAAATTGTGGAAAGTATGGAAAAATATGGTGCTGATTTCGTGGAATGTGTTAAAGCATTAGAAAAAGCCGTTCAAGGTCAAAAAGTTTGGTTTGCTGACCAAACCAGAAATTCCGCAAATCCTGAAATTCATTTCCGCACGACTGGTCCGGAAATTTGGGAAGATACGGACGGAAATGTGGATATTTTCGTTGCGAATGTCGGCACAGGCGGAACACTTTCCGGAACGGGAAATTTCCTGAAATCGAAAAATCCTGATATTCAAGTGATTGGCATTCAGCCTACGCCGGATTCTTTCCAGACACCTGAAAACCCTGAACAGGAAGAAATTACAGGCGTTCACCCGTTTGAAAACGTTGAAGAACGTTTCATTCCGGCGAATTTAGACAGAAACGTTTATGATGACTGGTATGAAGTGCATACAAATCAGGCATATGCAGCCGCAAGGGAAGTCGCAAAAACAGATGGAATTTTAATCGGTGCATCATCTGGAGCAGCAATTCATGTTGCATTACAGCTTGCGGAAAAGCCCGAAAACGCTGGGAAAACAATCGTTGCCGTTTTACCGGATACAGGTTTGCGTTATCTTTCCACGAATATGTTCAACGAAGATTTTCAAGTTGAATAATTATATATATATATTATATAAGGAGGAATTTTTATGTCGATAAATCTTAACAATTCCAATGTTGCCACAAGAGAAAACCGCATTGGTTCAATTACAGGCTACATTGGTACTCTCGGCGACCTTGCTAAACAGAGTGAATGCGGAACGTTAAAAGGCTGTTCACGGTGCTTTTCACAGTCAAGCACTTGTCTTTCAAGTTGTGCATTAGCTCAACTTTCTAACATTCGTGACGTTGCAGTCATTCATCACGGTCCGGCAGGCTGTTCTGTAGCCGGTGCCGGTGCGTATTACATTGATAAAGTCATGGCGAAAAAACGTGGCGTGACGAATAACACGGTTTACGTTGGCACAGATATGAACGAAAAAGATACTATTTTTGGTTCAACTGAAGCATTAAGAAAAATTATTCTTGAAGTGAATCAAAGATATTCCCCGAAAGCCATTTTCGTTTCAAGTTCCTGCGCTACGGGAATTATTGGTGAAGACATTGACAGCGTTGTGGACGAAGTCAAGGAAGAAATTGATGTTCCAGTTGTTGCGGTGCATTGTGAAGGGTTCAAATCCAGAATATGGGCAACAGGTTTTGATATTTCTGACCATGCTGTGTTGAGTGCAATTGTTAAACCTCCGAAACAGAAACGCAACACAATCAATTTCAAAAATTTCTACGAAAGCGCAAGACCGGAAATTATTGAAATTTTTAAACATTTCGATTTAGAGCCGATTTTCCTGTATTGCAATTCCACTGTTGAGGAATTAAGTCACATTTCAGAATCGCTTGCGACAACTTGCATTTGCGGAACGCTCGGAAATTATCTCGGAAACGGTTTAGAAGAAAAATACGGCGTTCCGTATATCAGAACAATTAACCCGCTGGGCGTTGCAGGTTTTGAAACGTGGCTGCGGGAAATTGGAAAAGTTACTGACAGAAGCGAAAAAGTCGAAAAATATATCGCTGAACAACGTGCAATTTACATTCCGCAAATTGAGGAAATCAAAAAAGAATTGAAAGGCTTGCGTGCTGTTCTCGGTATGGGTCCGGGATATACTTTTGAAGTGTCCAGAGTATTGAACGAACTCGGAATTGAAGTTGTCTGGGCGTTGGCTTGGCATTATGACAAGAAATATGAAAATGGCGACGTTCCGCCGTCAATGAAATATTTACTTGAAAATGATGTTGATTTTGAAGCAAGCGTTGCCGACCAGCAGAATTATGAAGTCATGAATGTTTTGCATAAGTATCAGCCGGATTTGTATCTTTCACGCCACCCTGGTTCAACGGTTTGGGCAATTAAAAACGGAACGCCTGCTGTTTACGTTGCTGATGAATACATGATTTTCGGCTATCAGCACACACTTGAATTTGCGAAATCCATTCTTGACAGCATTCACAACAGGAGTTTTGAACAGAATCTCGCAAAACGTGTGAAATTACCCTATACTGATTGGTGGTATCAGCAGAATGTTGACAAATTTCTTGAGGAGGGCAAAAAGTAATGGCAAAATTACTTGATAAACAGAGATATAAATGCGCATTAGGCGCAATGCAGACCGTTCAGGCAATCACAAGGGCAATTCCGATTTTACATTCAGGACCAGGCTGTGCGCAGAAGTTGTCTGATTCCATTGGCAGCAGCGGCTATTTTTCGCCGAATATTTTTCCCTGCACGAGTATCAACGAAAAAGATGTTGTTTTCGGCGGTGTGAAAAAATTAGAAACAACAATTGAAAACGCTTTAAAAGTCATTGATGCGGATTTGTATGTGGTGTTAAGCGGTTGTATTCCGGAAATTGTCGGAGATGATACCGGCGAAGTGGTAAGCCGTTTTGAAAATGCCGAAAAGCCTGTAATTTACGCTTCTACAGCTGGCTTTAAAGGCAATAATTACAAAGGTCATGAACAAGTAATTGATGCCATTATTGAACAATATCTTGAATATTCAGAAGAAAAAGAACAAGGACTTGTGAACATTTGGGCAGATGTGCCGTATCAGGATTTGTTCTGGCTGGGTAATATTCGTGAACTGGAGAAGTTAATTGCAGAAATCGGACTCACACCGAATACGATTTTCGGGTATGGACACGGAATTGAAAACATTAACAAAATTCCGAAAGCACAATTCAATCTTCTTGTTTCGCCGTGGGTTTCCGTTGGCAATATGAAGAAAATGGAGAAAAAATTAGGCATTCCTTACCTGCATTATCCTACTTTACCTATAGGCGCATTCGAAACAAGTAAATTTTTGCGTGCTGTCGGAGAATTTGCCGGTATTCCGTCCGAAAACGTGGAAAACGTCATCACCGAACACGAAAAATATTATTACTATCTCATTGAACGTTATGCAGATATGTTCTTGGAAACTCGTGTTATGGCGAAACAATTTTCCGTTGTGGCAGATGCGCAATATTCGCTGGGAATGACGAAATTTCTCGTGAATGATTTAGGGCTTGTTCCGGCGAAACAATTTATTACAGACGATACGCCGAAAAATTTTCAAGAGCAAATCCGGGCAGAATTTGCGAATCTAAATTATGGCATTAAGGCAGAAGTGGAATTTGAAACGGACAGTTACAAGATTCATCATGAAATTGAATCGCATGATTATCACGGTTATCCGTTAATTTTAGGCAGTTACTACGAGAAAGAAATCACTGAGAAACTTTTCGGTCACTATCTGAATATTTCATGGCCTGTACAGGACAAAGTGGTTTTAGATGATTTCTATGTTGGCTATACAGGCGGAATCAGACTGATTGAAGATATTTATTCCGTTGCCGTCCAGCGTTGGAATTGAGGTGGGAACATGCCCTATAAAATTGCCGTTGCGACTTCTGACGGCGTGAACATTGACCGAACTTTCGGTTCTGCGGAATATTTCACCATCTATGAAGTAAATGAGAAAAATTTTACTTTTGCTGAAAAAAGAACTTTTCAGGAATTACAAGAAATTTCTCTTGAAAACTGTGAAAACGGCTGTAATTCAGGTTGTGGGAATGGCTGCGGAAATGGCGGACATTCCGGAAAAGTGGAAGTCATTGCAGACTGTCGCTGTGTTGTCTGTCTGAAAATTGGTTTTCCCATTAGAAAACAACTTGAAAAGCTTGCTATTTCGGTTTTTGATGTGAATTGTTCTGTTGATGAGGCATTGCAGAAGATTACAGCATATTACCAGAGAATTGACAATCATGAATCACTAAGAAAATAGAGATATTGACAACAATTAACCGGACAATTAAAAATTTTTCATTTTGCTGATTTTCAATTGTCCGGTTTTGCATTAGAAAGAGGTAACATAATGAAAATCTTAAAGAAACTTTTTTCGCTCGTTTTAGGTTTAATAGTAACGTTTGCATTATTGTTCACAGGTTGCAGCAGTAATCAAGACAGTGAAAAAAGTGCTGAGGAGGAATACGTTTTTAAAATAGGAACAGCAAATGGTTCTCTTTGCTTAGCTCCGCTTCATATTGCAGCAGATAACGGATATTTTGAGGAAGAATTTAAAAATGCCGGTATCCCGTATGAACTTGTGGAAATTGACATTCAGCAAACTTCTGATTTGATTACGTCAGGAAAAATAGATGCCTGCGTTGGACTTGCCGGAAGTTTTATACCACAAATTGACAGTGGGCTGGAAATCGCTTTCACCACAGGTATTCACACAGGCTGCACGAAATATTACACGAAAGCCGATTCTGGAATAGAAGATATGGCAGACCTGAAAGGAAAAAAGATTGGTGTTCCAGGTATGAGTGATTCTTCCGTTGTCGCACTGAAACGTATTCTTCATGACTTAGGAATTGGTGTCAGCGGAGACAACATGGAAATTGAACTTATTGTGTATAATTTAACAGATTTGCCGCTTGCTTTAGAAAATGGTGCAGTAGATGCGGTTGCTTTGCATGATCCGGTAGCCTCATCGGCTGAAAGCGAATACGGCCTCAAAAAAATTTTTGATTTGACAGAAGACGGTAAATTTGCAAATGAATATTGCTGCGCAGGTTTTGTCACGACATCTGCCGCCGCTGAACATCCTGAAGCCACTGCCGCTTATACAAGAGCGTTAATGAAAGCTTCCGCATATGTTCAGGCTGAACCGGAAAATTCCGCTAAGCTCCAGATTGACAACAATCAATGCTCCGGAGAGTTGGAAAATAATGCAAAATTGTTAGCATCATATAATTATCAGCCTTCTGTCAGTGCAATAGAAGAGACATTCCGTAATTCCTGCACAGATTTGCTGGAAATCGGTGATTTGAAAGAAGGCAGGGACATTGCTCAATTTACGTCAGAACACGTTGTTAAATTTGATGATGTTCCTGACAGTTATACATATGATGATGGAACTTTTACAAGCATTGACGATAAAAAAAATAAGTGACTGTTGCGGCTGAGAAAGCCTGATTCACAATCAGGTTTTCTCTCAAACCACAGATTGGAGAAAGAAATGAAAAGATACATCATAAAGTTAGTTTTACCGATAATTGCGGTTTTGCTTTCCATTGCTGCATATTACGGATTAAGTGACAGCGGAAAACAGAAAGCAACAGATTATCCGTATTATGTATATTTCCTACTGATTATTTCAGGAATTTATCTTGTAATTGCTATTATATCAATATTTCTGAAAAATTTCAGAGCAACAGTTGCAGACAATGCACCGCTACTTACAGGCATAATTATTTTCATTGCTTTAATTAACACTGTTACTGCAAAAACAACAATACTCCCGACATTATATTTTCCGTCTATTGACAGAATTATTGCAATAATTTATGAACAAAGGCAATTTCTTCTGGAAAATATATTCAGTTCATTTAAACTTCTGATTACTGGATTTATCTGGGGAGCAGCAACAGGATTTCTGACAGGGCTTGCATTAGGATATAATAAAAGTGTTGGCTATTGGTTAAATCCTGTCACAAAATTCATTGGTCCAATTCCAACAACGGCATGGATTCCGCTTGCATTAAGCGTTTTCCCGACATCAAACAGTGCAAATGTATTTTTAATTGCTTTTGCGGTATGGTTCCCTGTTACATTAATGACAAGCAGCGGTATACAAAGCACAAATCAAGTACATTTTGAAGTGTCCAGTACGTTAGGTGCATCAACAGTATATAAAATTCTTCATGTAGCCATTCCGAGCGCAATGCCGAGTATATTTTTAGGCATATTCTACGGGACAGTATCATCATTTGCAACACTGATGGCTGTAGAAATGAACGGAAATTCAAGCGGAATTGGCTGGTATATCAACTGGCAGAAACAAGTAATGATGTACGACGGCGTATATGCAGGACTAATTATTATTGCCGTTTTATGCTCCTTAATTTTAACGTTGTTGTTCAAAATAAGAGACCGCATTCTTGTATGGCAGAAAGGAGTAATAAAATGGTAGGGAATATTTCTATTCAGCATGTCAGAAAAGAATTTGTGAATCAGGATTCCACGCAGGAAAATATTGTTGCCTTGAATGAGTTCACTCTTGATATTCAGCCCGGGGAATTTGTCAGTCTGATTGGACCGTCAGGTTGTGGAAAATCAACATTGTTACGTTTAATTGGCGGATTAGAACGCCCGAGCAGCGGTTCTATCGTTCTTGACGGTAAGGAAATCAGGAAACCAGGAAGTGACCGTGGGTTTGCGTTTCAGGGTTCTAATCTTTTCCCTTGGCTTACTGTCGAACAAAATATTTCTTTTGGATTAAAAGCAAGGCATATTTATCAAGACCACAAGCAAGATGTACAGGATTTTATCAATCTGATAGGACTGAATGGATTTGAAAAATCTTATCCGCATCAGCTTTCAGGCGGAATGAATCAGCGTGCATCACTGGCAAGAGCGTTAGTCGGTCACCCGAAAGTATTACTTCTTGATGAACCTTTGGGAGCTTTAGATGCATTTACAAGAATGAATCTACAAAACGAAATTTTGAAAATATGGCAACAGCACAGCATGACCATGATTATGGTGACGCACGATGTGGACGAAGCAATATATATGTCTAATAAAGTCGTTGTCATGTCGGCAAGACCGTCAAAAGTAGAAGCAGTAATTGACATTGATTTACCGAGACCCCGTGCCAGAGCGCAGGATACATTTCAAGTATACCGTTCTAAAATTCTTGATATTCTGAATCTCGGCGGCGATATTGCAGCAATTGAGTATCAGATTTAAATTTTTAGATATGAAAATATAGGAGAATATTAAATGAATATGGAATTAACTTTGCAGCAAATTTCAGCAATGCCTGATGATTCTTATTTATTTGTGGATATGCGGAGTAAAATTGCTTACCAGAACGGACACATTCCGGAAGCTGTTTTATTCGGCGAAATAACTCACCAATTGCCCAAAAATAAAACAATTATTTTATACTGCACAATTGGCAGAGAAAGCCTTACCCTTGCTGAAAACTTAAGGGAAAAAGGTTATTCTGCATACAGTCTTTCGGGCGGTTATCGGGCATGGCTGGAAGCTAATTTTGAAAAGTTCAGCAATGAAGAATTAAAAAGATATGACAGGCAAATCATTCTGCCGCAAGTGGGCGTTGACGGTCAAAGAAAATTAAAAAAGGCGAAAATTTTAATTATTGGTGCAGGCGGGCTTGGTTCGCCTGCTGCCTTGTATCTTGCCGGCGCAGGCGTTGGGAAAATTGGCATTATCGATTCCGACAGTGTAAGCATTTCGAATCTTCAGCGGCAGATTATTCACACAACGGATTCACTTTCCGAAAATAAAGCCATTTCCGCAAAAAAACGCCTTCTTTCGCTGAATCCTGAAATTGAAGTAACTGCCTATACTGAAAATTTCACGCCTGAAAATGCAGAAAACATTATTCAGAATTATGATTTTGTGATAGATGCGGTAGATAATTTCGAAACAAAATTTTTAATTAACGATACTTGCGTATTATTGGAAAAACCTTTTTGTCATGCGGGAATTTTACAATTCGAGGGGCAAGTGATGACGTATGTTCCAGGGAAGGAATTTCCTTGCTACAGGTGCATTTTTGAAGATATTCCGGAAAATGTCCCGAATTGCAGCCAGGCGGGAATTATTGGTGCAGTGGCTGGAATGATTGGCAGCATTCAGGCACTCGAAGCAATAAAATATATTTTAGGAATTGGAGAATTACTCACGGGGAAAATTCTTATTATAGACGGTCTTTCAATGAAAACACGAATTGCAGAATTTCCTGTAAAAAATAAGAACTGTAAAATTTGCGGTGAAAATCCCTTGATAAGAAATATAAAAAATTATACTGAAAAGTATACACTTAATTTATGCAAATTGTAATCATTAAAGCACCAGAAAATTCTGGTGCTTTTTGTATAGCCTTAAGATTCATAAAAATTACCTCACTTTGTTTGAATTTATGATTATATGATTAAATGATAATTTAGCGGCTTAAATCCTGACCGCTGAAACGTCAATTTCACCGTTCATTAGTTTTGGCAGTAGAGTGTCACGGAGAGCGGAAAGACGGACATTTTCTATTTTATTTGTTTCATATTTTGACATTAACGTGCCAACGATAGTTTCATATTCAACAAGCATTTTTTCATCAGGTATAATTACAGGAACT
Source organism: uncultured Clostridia bacterium (assembly GCA_947589035.1). Classification (GTDB taxonomy): domain Bacteria; phylum Bacillota; class Clostridia; order Oscillospirales; family Ruminococcaceae; genus UBA3855. The sequence goes on from CANPYZ010000024.1 coordinate 23,401, forward strand.
TTTTTAATATCTCCTTGTGTAATCAGTGGCTGGGTTGAACCACGATTCAAAGAATGATAATCTATTCTTTTCAAGATTTGATATAAAAATTCATAAAAATTGCTTGTAATTACAAGTGTATTATCAGATGTCCAACATGGAAAATTGATTTTTTGTACTATACCGTGTGTACCTACTCTGCCAATTACAAGGATTTTATCATTATGATTAAATTCATTTGTAAAACCCATAACATCAGCAGCCCCCACAAGCGGAATATTTATTTCTTCTGTCATTACATCTGATTTCATGGGAGGACGTTTGCCACTCGAAATATTGGCAATATCGGCTAAAATACCAATTTTAAATTTATCAGGCGGTATTTTTTCAAAAAAGTAATCATACAACAGCGATGCCTGCTGTTCTAAATTATCATTTATCGCTGTATTTAGTTCTATCTTGTCATCAATTGCCAACAAAATGCTTGCAATCTGCTTTTGCGTATCTATATCGGGGAAATTAACTTCAATATTTCTGAAATTTTTCAGAGGTTGTGATAAAGCAGGGACACCGGTCTGATTCGCAAATGAAAGTATTTTGTATTGTCCTTCACGGGAATGAAAATAATATACCAAATAAGGCACATATACTCTATTTGTATCAAATGTTACCCTGAATTGTCTTTGAGAGCATAGATATTCTTTGAATTTAGAATTTTCTGGAATATATGCTATTTGTCCTAATGTTCCACTTATCGTAACAATAACATCATTTCGACAAGCAATTGCTCTATGAAGTGACCTCGCTTTTTTCTCTGTTACAAATTTTGTAACATTATCTGTTACCTTAAAGCCTTTAAGATTAGCACCATCAATAATCGGAAAACCATAGTCAACAAAACAGGATACTTTCAAATTTGATCCAAATGGTCCTGCTGCTATATCTGTAATCACGCTGTTCAATTTTATTGTTTCAGTATACATTGTTATACCGCCCTATTCAATATATTTTTAACAAAAATTTATTGGTGAATGTCAACCGATTTCAGACAATTCCAGTATGCGTCATAAACTTCCTGTGAAAGCGGTTCATTCAATTGAAATTCAATTCGAACATACTGGTTGCTAAGTTCGCCGTTTTTTTCCGTCAGTTCATAAAAACCATATAATTTCGTGGAATTGAACGCTTCCAGTTCCGGTTCGTCACGAAAACAAAGTAAATAGCCTTTCTGCCCGTTGGAAAGGGTAATTTCTTCTCTGCGGTCAACACGTCCGTTTTCCGCATAGTTAAAAAATTTTTCTTCTTCTTTCTGGGCATCTTCAGCAGCTGGGCGACCTGTGTCAAGCAAATAGAAAAACGCTGCGGAATAATCATCATTTCCTGCTTCTCTGCATTTCTGGTGGTCGGTTTCTAAAAGCCATAACCGATAGTAATCATTTCCGGAAGAGTTAGATTCTAACCACCAAGAATTACCGATTTTGGCAGGATAAGCATAAAAATTTTCAGGGAAAGTGATGCTTAAATTTTCAGCGGTAATTAATTGGTCAGAATCATCTGTATTTACGGTTTTCAGGCAATCCCAATAAGCCTGATAATTTTTTTCCGGTACAGAATCCTGTAAAGTGAACGTAACTTTCACATATTGGTGAACTTCCGGAATTTCGTAAAAACCATATAACTGATAGCAAGATTTTTCCGGAATGTGTACGCTGAATAAATAACCGTTCTGCCCATTCAGGTCAACTTCTTCCGTGGTAAGAATTTTACCTTCACCGGAAGAAACAAATGCAGAAGCGGCATTCTGCGCTGCCTGACGGGAATTTTTCCGGCTGTCCTCTAAAATAATGGAAATATCCTGAACATATTCCGGATATTCTTTCTGACTGACTTTAAGCAGGGGAGTGAAAACGCTGATTTTTTTAGAATCCTGATATGTATAAGCCCAACCTTCATCGACGACTTGTGTTTTGAGGTTATCGGGAAGTTTAATAGAAATTTCCCGTCCGTTAATGTATTTGTAATCGTCAAATTCTTCTTCATCTTCTTCATCTTTTATTCCAGAATTTGAATAATTTTTCTGTGCGGTGTAAGTTTCCGTTGAATTAGTAAACCGGAAAGATTGTATTGACTGCATGATTTTTTCCTGATGATTTTCTTCTGTACTGGAAAACCACATGAAAATATAATTTTTGTCTGTCAACGGAAAAACACTATACCATAAATGTGTATTTTCATACACAGTATGCAGGTAAAAGCCTTTTGTTTCAGAATCCACAGCACCTTTTTCCAGAATTTCAGATTCTTTTCCGAGTTGTTCGGAAAGATTTTTCATGAAAGATTCCGCTGAATCATAATACGGACGTTCAACATATTCAATCATACATTGAATTTCGGCGTTCTGTTCGCATTTTAATAATGCTTTGCTTTTGCCTTCCGAATCATTTTCAAGAGGATAGTTTGTCACATCATATTGAAAAGGAATTTCTTCCGGCAACAGAATTTCAAACCCATATTCTGAATTTTTGTAAAGCGTATCATGTGCATATTCTGAAGCGTCAATGCCTGAAGCCTTATACCATTCATAAGCATCTGCCAGTAAATAAACACCTTGTTCTGTAATTTCCGCACTGACGGTATGTTGTTCTGTGTCAAGTTCAGAAGAAATCGTTTCGAAATCGCTTTCATTTTCGTTATAATGCAGAAGAATTAAATTTTTTTCAGGAACGTTGTTCATGTCTTCCGGCTGATAGTGGAAAATGATTTTCGAATGATTTAAATTTTCAGAATATAATTCAACAGAATTTCCAAAATATCCCGGAACAGTAGTCTGATAAGGATTCAAAGAAGTGGTGTTTCTGTCATAATCTCCCTGTAATTCCACGCTATTGACTTGAGTAATTCCGGAATAAGATAAATTACATGTCAGTTCAACCGGAAATTCTTCTGTTTGTGTATGATTTTCCGAAATTGTCCATATTCCGCAAGCAGACAAAGAAATCGCCGCCAATGCAGAAGTTATGCAAATTAGGGCTTGTTTCATAATGTTTTCTCCTTTTGCTATTCGCAATCGAACGGTTGATTTTACATCTATTATAGCACAACCATCCGAAAATTGCAATAGTTTTTTGAAAAATTTTTTGAATTATTCAGAAAATTTTTCGGAATAACATAAAAACTTATCTCTTTCTTTTTTCATTTGATGAAGAATGCAATCTTCTTTCTGCAATCATCATAACACAGAAATGAACCGCTGTCAAGCGTTTTTTCGCCAAAAATGCGAACTTGTCACGAAATGTAGGTTTTATGCCATGAACTGCAAAATCATTCAAAAATTTAACAATTTAAAACGTTGATATTTGGCGGATTGCACCAATAAAAATATCATAATTAAGCATTCGAATGTTCTTTCAACCAGCTAAGTGCAGAATAAGCATATGCCGCACTTCCGCAATATAACACAGAATCGTCAAATTTAACTTTCGGGTGATGTTGACTGAAAATATAGCCTTCTTTCGCATTTCCTGCCGTTAAGAACATGCTGACCGTCGGAACATGATGACTGACAAAGGCAAAATCTTCACTTCCTCCGCCGGCTTTCCCTCCGGAAATTACAGATAAATCCAAGGCTTTTTCGCCGAACAAATTTTTCATATAGGTTAAAATATTTTCTGATAATGCGGAATTAATTTGCATACATGGGCAGAAATCGAAAAATTCTACTTCAACTTCACAGCGCATAGCTGCACCAATTCCTTCACAAATTTGTTTCATTCTGGTTTTAATTAGTTGCCCGACAGCGTTTTCAGGGTCAGTGGTGCGAATTGTTCCCCACATTTCCGCAGTGTCCGGAATGACGTTAGAAGCCTTACCGGCTTCAAATCTGCCTGTAGTGAAAATGCCAAATTGATTTCCTTCCAGTTCACGGCTGTTAATTTCCTGAAGGGCGATATGCATATGCGCAGCAGCTGTAATTGGGTCAATAGCTTCATGCGGAGTAGAACCATGACCGCCTTTCCCTTTAACAGTAATATGATACTGTTCACAGGAAGTAGAAGAAATTCCCCCTCCGGCAACCATGACCATTCCAGAAGGTAAAGGCATTCCGGCAGTGACATGAATCATTACAGCAGCATCTACATGTGGATTTTCCAGTAATCCGGCGTTCAGCATGTCCGGCGAACCCTGGAAAATTTCTTCCGCAGGCTGAAATTCTAATTTTACTGTTCCCTGAAGTTCATTTTCATGAAGTTTAAGCAGTTTCGCCGCACCTAATAACATTGCTGTGTGCATATCATGTCCGCAACCGTGCATTTTTCCAGGAATACGGCTGCAATACTCTACTTCCGCTTCTTCCTGAAGGGGTAAAGCGTCCATATCTGCACGGAGTAAAATTGTTTTTCCGGCGTGTTTTCCTCCGGCAAGGGCAATAATACCAGCTTTTCCCATTTCTTGCGGAGTATAGCCAAATTCTTCCAGTTTTTGTTTAACAAAATTTTTCGTAAAGGGAATGTCAAATCCTGTTTCCGGATTCTGGTGTAAAGTTCTTCTGATAGCAGTCAATTCTTCCTGCAATGTTTTTGCTTCTTGTAAAATAGTTAATTCAGACATAAAAATTTCCTTTCTTGTGTTAAGAATTTAATTGAAATTCAGCAATATAGGGCAAATTCCGATAGCGTTCGGCGTAATCTAAACCATACCCGACAACGAAATAATCCGGAATAGTGAAAAGCGACAAATCCGCATTAAGTTCAACAACCCGCCGTGAAGGCTTATCTAATAAAGTAATTATCGTAAAAGATTTCGGCTGGCGGGCTTGAATTAAATGAGCGACTTCCTTCAGCGTTCGTCCGGAGTCAATAATATCTTCAATAATCACAACATGATAATGCTTCACATCGTGGGAAAGGTCTTTCGTTAAGGCAACCGTTCCGGAAGAACGGGTATGATTGAAATAACTTTTCGCTTCCATGAAATCCACTTCACAGGGAACAGTCACTTGACGGAGAACGTCCGCAAGGAAAACAAACGCTCCCTTTAAAATGCTGACAAGTAAAATTGGCGTGCCGTCATAAAGCGAATTGATTAACTTTGCAGCGGTGGGGATTTTTTCTTGAATTTGTTCCTGAGTAATCAACACACGCTGAATTGTTCCATTGATTTCGGACATAATTAACGACCTCCTCTTAACTAATTAACTAAATTATACCACAAAGAAAAAATTCTGTCAAGGGCTTGACATTTTGGAAAAAATACGCTATAATAAAAGGGAAGTCAGAATGATTCTGACGGAAAATTTTGATTTATTGGAGGAAAAAATATGGCAAAATATGTATGTCCGGTATGTGGTTATGTACATGAAGGAAATGAACCGCCGGAAAAATGTCCGCAGTGTGGTGTTTCCGGAGAAAAATTTATTCGTAAGGAAGAAAGTCAGGAACTTGTTTTTGCATGTGAGCATGAAGTTGGTGTAGCAAAAGCAGTAGAAGACCAGGAAATTCTTGACGGTTTGCGTGCGAATTTTTCAGGGGAATGCACAGAAGTGGGAATGTATTTAGCAATGGCTCGTGTCGCTTATCGTGAAGGGTACGCTGAAATTGGCGCATACTGGGAAAAAGCAGCCTATGAAGAAGCTGAACATGCGGCAAAATTTGCGGAACTTCTCGGAGAAGTAGTTTCTTCTTCCACGAAAGAAAATTTAGAAAAGCGTGTTGCTGCAGAACACGGCGCAACAGAGGGAAAACTGAAACTTGCCAAAAGAGCAAAAGAATTGAATTTAGATGCGATTCATGACACGGTTCACGAAATGGCACGGGACGAAGCACGTCATGGAAAAGCTTTCGCTGGACTGCTGAAAAGATATTTCGGTTAAAAGAAATACTCTGTCAAATAAAAATTCCTCCCTTTTCAGGGAGGATTTTTTTGAATATTCAAGCGAATATTTTATTACACGCCGAAAATATAAAATCCGTTATATTGTTTTGCTGTATTCAGCCAATCTAACAGCAATTGGTTATTTTTCGGTTGATTTTGCTGAATTTTCTGAATAATCGGTTCTATTGTTTCCGGCGAATAATAATTTATTCCCCAACAATCTACTACACCTGTCTGAAAATTGGCATAAATTCCACAATTGAAAATTTGACTATATTCTTGAAAAAATTCTCCCTGGTCGTCCCCATGGACATATAACGAATCATTTAACCAATGTGTTCTGCAATTTAAAATCACTTTCTTGTCTGTCTGCAAAGGAAGTTTACAAAATTGAAATTCAATGAAACAAGAACCGCCATAAGCTCTTCTTTCTTCCTGAGAATGAAATACATGAAACATGAAATTTTTCTCCTTAATTTTTAATTGGTCACTTAATCATAATATAGCATGGTTTCTTCACAAAGTCAAGAGATTTTTTAAAATTTTGAAAAAATCTATTGACTTTTTTCCATAAATGTGTTATAATAAATTAAATTGAATACAGGGAATGATGTTCTCCCACGGTAAACCGAAACCGCTTTCAAAAGCTGATGACTTCTGCATTTTTACGCAATTGTTGTCGGCTTTTATTTTGTTTGGAGGTATGAAAAATGTTTTTATTATCACTTGCAATTATTTTTCTTACGGGACTGTTTGCAGCAGCAATTTTTGAAAAAATTGGTTTGCCCCGTATTATTGGAATGTTAGGTACAGGCATTTTAATTAGTCCGTATGTGCTTAACCTGCTTGACCAGAAAATTCTTGATTTATCGCCGGATTTACGGCAGATTGCTTTAATCATTATTTTGATTAAAGCGGGGCTTTCATTAAATCTTTCTGATTTGAAAAAAGTCGGCAGACCGGCTATCATGATGTCATGTTTACCGGCATGTTTTGAAATTATCGGATATGTGCTGTTTGCGCCAATTTTACTGAATGTGAACCGCATAGAAGCCGCTGTCATGGGTGCTGTGCTGAGTGCAGTTTCTCCTGCTGTTGTCGTTCCTCGAATGGTGAAACTAATTGAAGAAAAATATGGAACACAGAAAAGCATACCGCAAATGATTCTTGCCGGCGCATCTTGTGATGATATTTTCGTCATTGTGTTATTTTCCACTTTTGTGACAATGGCACAGGGAGGAACGGCAAAAATGACAGACTTTCTGAACATTCCCGTTTCGATTGTTTCCGGAGTTTTACTCGGTTCAGTAACAGGATTAATGATTTATTTGCTTTTTGAACAGGCTTTTCAGCATAACCGGAAAATCAGAAATAGCACAAAAGTCATTATTTTACTTGGAATTTCTTTTTTCCTGATGAGCGTGGAAACGCTTGCGAAACCGTATATTTCCATATCGGGCTTACTTGCCGTTGTCGCTATGGCTTGTGTAATTAAATTAAAAGCAGAAAAAACAGTTTCCGCAAGACTTTCAGAAAAATTCGGAAAACTCTGGATAGCGGCTGAAATTATGCTTTTCGTGCTTGTGGGTGCAGCAGTAGATGTGCGCTATACCCTTTCCGCTGGCGGCATGGCAGTGTTAATGATTTTCGTCGCACTTTTTTTCAGGGCAGCTGGCGTTTTACTTTGTCTGACCGGAACGGAACTCAACCGGAAAGAAAAACTTTTCTGTGTGATTTCTTATTTGCCGAAAGCAACCGTACAAGCGGCAATTGGTTCAGTGCCATTATCGCTCGGGCTTCCTTGTGGGAAAATTGTGCTGTCCGTGGCAGTATTGGCAATATTAATTACTGCGCCATTGGGGGCAATTGGAATTGACCAAAGCTATAAAAAATTATTATAAATTTTTATTTTAAAAAAATAATTGACTTTTTCAATAAAGTAGTATATAATATTACTATACTATAAAGAGCATATCTTTGAAAGGAGACAGATTCATGAACGATTTTGAAAAAGCAAAGAAAATGCTTGAACAGTCAAATAATACTTGCGTTTTCTGCAATGGAGATTCAGTGATGACAAGTCAGAAACGAGGTGTTGCACCGTTGCTTGAATTGCTTGATGAAAACAAATCCCTTGAGGGCTATTCTGCGGCGGATAAAGTCGTCGGAAATGGTGCGGCATTTCTCTATGTGTTACTAAAAGTAAAAGCACTTTATGCAGAAGTCATCAGCAAATCAGCACTTGAAACGCTTGAACAATTTCAAATCAATGTCAAATTTGAAACATTAACCAATGCTATCCGAAATCGAAATAATACCGGATTTTGCCCGATTGAAACGGCAGTGCAGGGAATTACTGACCCTGAAATTGCTCTTACTGCGATTCGTAATAAATTAAAAGAAATGAAAAATTGATTTTCATCAATAACAACTCCCCTTCAAAATATTTTGAGGGGGCTGTTATTTTTCAATATTTGGAAAATTGCTTTTAACAAAGATATTTCTTTTTCCAATCTTTTTTGAACAGATATGATTTTTCTGATAAATCCGTATAATCAAAATCTGCGTGCATTTGTCCTGCTTTCGTGATGATTATGGTTAGATTCGTCCAAAGTTCTGCATTTTCCTGATTTCGTTCTTTCGAAATCAGTTCATCTATCATAGAAAAAGATTCTGCAAGTTCTTTTTCTGAAATACCAGGAATATCATAACATTTAATATGTTTTCTGCCTATCTGAATATAAAATGCAAAAGAATAGGAAGCCTGCCCATATTCAAGATAAACAATCAGTTTATCCCATTCCGGAGTTAAATATTTACTTAATTCATCGAAAATTACCTGATATATTTTTTCGTCAATCATGGTTTTGTCTCCCTTTCATTTTTGAATACAACAGCATCTTTATCCCCGTCGATACTATAATTCACCCGAAATTCAGAAGGTCTTGTAGAATTTGTTTCATATACTGGCTGAACTTTTAATTTCACGTCTGCACCATCTTGCACAGCGTTAGCAAGCATATTTTCCAATTTGGCAAAATCTCCTTTGTTCAAATTAGCATCCATTGGCACGAGATTTTCTAATTTGTCGCTGCCGTCAAACCGATGACCAATTAAATGCCCTTGGTGGTCTGTTGGTCTGTATTCCTGACCATCTATTTTACTGACATTTTCCATTGAACGCTGGTAATCTGGTTCTTTTAGTCTGAGTGTTCCCTCTGCGGAAATAATTCTTCCCTGGTGATCTGTTTCATATTGATAACCTCTGACTTCAAATTGCGTATCCGGAAGTAATTCATTCCCTTCACGGTATTTTTTCCCGTTATCGTCAACATATTCTTTTGCAGTAGTTTCAGGTTTTGCCTGTTCTTCCTGATGAAATTCAGATTTCCAGAAAGCATCTGCCTCTTGCGTAGTCATTTCTTTTTCTGGCTTAATGTTCCGGAAATGTTCAACAGGCGATTTAATTTCATTCGTTTCATTGCGGGAAATTTCACCAATCACCACGCACCACCTCCGGACTGATACATTTCCGTGAATGCGTGGTAAATATCTTGATAAGAAGAATCACGGAAAGTTTTTTCATGAAGAATTAACGCCATAATGAAAGCAATTTGTTTTCTTGAAAAATCAGAAACTGACGGGGTAAGTTTTGTAATAACTGATTTTGTCCATTCTTGAATATTATCATACTGAACGCTGTTTTGTATTGCCTTTTCTGCCTCAAGAAAATCATACACCAAAGAACTGAGCTTTTTCAAGTTATTTTCGGGTTCAGCTTGTAAATACTCCAGAAATGCAATTTTCACTTGTGAATCAAGTATAGAATATAATAACGAATTTTTCAATTCTTTGAGATGTTGTTTATTGTCTTTTTGTAATAATTCATTTTCCATAATGCATTTTAACAGAGAAGTTAATATTGCATGATTCTTTTCTGAAAAATAAAGATTAGTTTCCGGCGTAAAAGAAAATGAACTTTTAGCAGGTTTATAATAGCAAATTTTACACAGAACGGGCTGCAACCATTCATTCTGATAAACGACAGCAACACCACAAGGAAGTTTAGCAAGCTCTTCAATTTGGTCTTCGTTTAAATTTGCCGCTTTTCCGACGAGTTCGCCGTCGCTCCGGTCGGGCAAACGCATGATAATTTTTGTGTTCGTGTTCCGAATGACTGACATATCCATTAAATTCGGTGACTGGTCCGCAATAATAAAGCCTTCGCCATATGTACGCATTTCCGCAATGGCATTCGCAAGCATTTCCACACTTTTCCCTGAAATATCTGCACTTTCCACTGAATGCACGGAAGACGTTTTCCGGAGAAGATGATGTGCTTCTTCAAGAACAGTGATATGCCGGAGTGATTGATTAGCGGATAAATTTTCACTCATTCGGTATTCTTGTAATTTTAAGACAAGCATCCCCATAATTAACGATTTTGTTTCAGAAGAACCTATTCTGCTTAAATCAATAATTACATATTTCCCGAATAGTTCTTTTTCCGGAATTTCATCTGCTGAAAAAATTAGTTTATTCATGCCAGTGGTTAAAGATTGCAGCCTTGTTAAAAGAGAACCTTTGTATGCACCTTTATTTTCATTGTCGTATTCACTGGAATCAATAATTTTCCGGATATTTTCCGCAACATCAGCAAAAGAAGGATATATTTCTTCATGATATTGATTTGTGGAAGATAATAAATCCCAGCCGCAGTCAAGATAAGATTTTTCAACGGCATTTTTCAACACTGCCGGCATAGCGGCGTACATAGGCCAACAAACGTTGAAAATTTCCACAAGGCGGTCAATGTGTTCTAAAACATGAATATCTTCCGGAAAAGAAAACGGGTTTATTCTTAATAAAGGCGTTTTTTTCGGGTTAGTGCCGAATACGGAAATATCGCCTATATCACTGAAAATATGTTTATATTCTCCTTTTGCTGGTTCTATCACAAGAAAGGGAATCCTTTGCTGATAGGCTTCTGAAAGTATCTGACAAACAGCATTACTTTTCCCCGAACCGGTACTTCCTGTAATAAATGTATGTGAAGCAAAAGATTTCCGCTGTAAATAAACAGGCGTTTTTTCTTCATGGTTCATATGGAAAATATTCCCGAATTTGAATTTCACAGTATCTTCTTCAGCAGAATCATATACAGCAATATTTCTCCCAAATTCAGCACATGCATATATTGGAAGTCCGGCAATAGATTTACTGGGGAAATTCAAAGAATAGGCAAGTTCTTTTCCGGAAAGTGCGGTTGTCGCTGTCACATATGGCGGATAAGCGAAAAATCCTGAATCCGCTTCCAAAATATACGGGTCAAGAACAAATTCAGGGTGGCGGAGTTCCTGCAAATAGCCGCAAATCATTTTTGCTGCACCGTTTTCTTTCGTATCTCCACGCCAGACATTCACGGCGGAATGGGATAAAAATGAAGATTCTCCTTCCGTAAGCGCAAGATAGGAATGCGCAACATTATTCGCAATATTCACATCTTCGCTAATGACATAAGCGGCAAAATCCCACATACCTAATGCTGTACTTTGTTCAAAACGTTTCATTTGCTGTTCGAGTAATTCTAATGCGTGTTTAATAGTATGATTAGTAAAATTTTGTGTAATTCCTTCTCCTTTTCCAATTGTTGCCGTAATATTAGAAGAACGTGCGAAATTTGCGCCAACATTCCCTCCAAGATTGAAACTGGAAAAAACGCCTGCTGTTTTGGCAAGTGAATTTGTTACTGCCCGCCCGAGAGTTTTGGCAATTGCTGTTGATGTAGAATTGCTCATCGTATTTGTTGCCGTGTTGCCAATTGTCTGAGAGGCAATTTGTGTTAATGTGTGAGAAGCACTTTTGGAAACAGAATCAGAAGCAGAGGAAGTTATTACTTTAGAAATAGTATCTGAAATATCAATGTCTTTTGTGCGCTGATAATTACCAGATACACGAACACCAATTTTTTCTGGTATACCTACAGTAACATCTCCAGAAACACCATAAGTTGTTTCAGTAGATGAAGATTTTGTATGCATTTTTGAATATGTTTGTTCTCTTGTTCGAGTATTCGTGAAAGAATTTGTTGTACTGTTTGAAATATTCTGTCCGGTTGTTTGGCTTTGCGTTTGTGCATAGGATTGACTTTGTTGTGTTCCCTGCTGTCGGCTAAGCTGTTCGCTTTCGCTGTCCTGATTGGCAACGCCGCTTTGAATGGCTTGATTTTGTCCGTTCTGAATGCCTGCACTTGCGCCAATGTTCACACCTAACGTCGCTGATGACCCTTGCGCCATGCCTTCCGTATAAGTGAAATTTGTCTGCCATTCAGAATAAGGTGCTAATCCTGTGTAAAGTTCCGAAAGGCGCATTTTCCTTGTTTCCACGTCAAGAATTGGCGTTGCTAATAAAATTAGCGTATATTCTTCTTTTACACTTTCGGGAATAATGCCGTCAAGCAATTTTTCAATTGTCTGGCTAATAAATTTTTCCGATTTTTCTGTAGGAATATTTGAAGCAATCGCAACAGATTTTTTATTCATTTCGGAAAGAAATGCCGGTGAACCCATAGAAGCCTTAGCTGAAAAAATAGAACCTGGAAAATTCCCTCTAATTGCATCAGTAAGCCGCCGGATATAATCATCTGCATCTGAATTATCACCGGCGTTTTTCGTATTCACCACAGCAAGAAAAACTTGCGTTTCCGTTTTCGTTCTGTGGAAAATTAGTGCAATGTTGCATTGTTCATTGGATAATACTGCATAAACGTTCGCTAATTTTTCAAGGCTGTTTTCGTGCTTGTCTGTTACCCAACGGGAAATATTAATGAACCGAATATTATGTTCTTTGTCAAATTCTGGGAAATGTTCAAAAAGTCCGTTTTCATTGCTTTTCACAATGCGAAGTGCTGCCGTTTTATCTACTGGAGTATATAATTCTTGAAGTTGTGGAAGATAGGCACTGAATAATTCAATACTGCTTGAGGCTAATAGTCCTCTGGTAAGCCTTTCCGAATTATATTCCGGATTTCGTTCTGCCATATCGCCGAAATATTGATCCCGTAAATCGAAAATATATTCCATTTGTGACGGGCTGAGTGTGGCAAGTCGAGCAATTCGATTATTGACTTTTGCGCCTTGTTTAGATATCCATTGTTTAACACCCATAATTTCTTAATTCTCCTTTAACTTTTTTTCCTTAATTCCGGCAAAGAATCAGACCGCCAGCTCATAAGCCGGTTAATTTTATCAATGTATTCATTTAATTTTTCCTGTGCTTCTTTGAGTGAGTCAATCAAATCTTCATAAAATTCTACCTGATTTTTGGCTTCTCTCAATTCAGGATTTAATTCTGTGATATTATCCTCAATAGCAGAAAATAATCTTTTCTGCCAGTCTATAAAAATATGTTTATGGCTTGTTTCCATTTGTGCATAAATGCTGTTAATTCCGTTTTCAAGAGAATTATTGAAATGCGCCGCAAGTTTTCTCTTGTTCAGGTGATGATCTTCAAAAATTTTGAACAGTACACGCCGTTCGAAAATTTCTTTTTCAAATATTTTTTCCACTTCACCGGAAAAAGTAATCTGTTCAAATTGTTCAATCAATCCTTGCAATTCTTCTCGTTTTTCCTGTGCAATGTCCGTAGATTTCAACACAACAGCCAGTAATTTTCCCCGTAATTCTTCCGCAGCAGTCACCCAATAATCACTTGACCCCTCGAATAATACATCTTGCGCCTGGTGAATAATCTGATTGAAATTTTCTTTGACTTGTTCTAAAAGCAAATCCGCAGCGGATTTGTCAATTTCCTTTCGGGTATTATCCCGTTCTGCGGTTTTCTTTCTCCAGTCGGTAAATTCTTTAGTCATCGTTTCCCGCACTTCAGCATCGAAAATATTTTGCAGCCGGAAAAATTTTTCTTTTGCCCTGTCGGCAATTTCCGCTTGTTCTGAAAATCCATGTTCTTCTTCTAATGTAGTGGTTAGTTTTTCTTCCAATTCCGAAAGTTTTTCTCTGGAAATAGGATTATATGCCTTATCTTTAAATATTGCCATTCTTATCGGATATTCATCATTAAACTGCCTTAGCAGTTTTTCTCTGCTTTCCGTCAATTTTGATAAAAGTTCTTTAGTGCCGGTGTCAAGTTCGCCCTGATATTTTTCTTTGGAATGGTTATGCATTTTCACCGCATCGGCAATATCTTTTTCAGCAATTTTCCGGACATTCAGCAAAAACAACAATGACTGGTAACATTTATTATAGGGGGCGTATTTTTCCGCAAACCGCCGTATTTCCTGTTCAATTGCCCATAATCCACTGTTCGCAAGGATTCGTTCTTTTTCTCCGTATTCGCTGTAATGTAAAGCACCTTGTTCAAAAGCAATTTCAATTTGTTTCGGCGTAATATTATACAAAAATAAAAGCTGCGCAAAACGTTCACCTTTTTTCTTCAGGAAAAAAGCCTGTTTCTGCATGTAAATCATCGCATTATTATCTTTTACGAAATCACCATCAATTTTTGCACCAAGAGCCATGACTGAAGAAACATAATAAATGCCTTCCGGCTGTAACGTTACCGGAATTGGAGATTCAATGATTTCTTTACGGTTGTATTCGCTGAAATCGGCATTATCTGCCTGATTGACAATTACCATAGTAAAACGTGTGTCAATTTCATGAATCGCCTTGACTTTATCACAAAGCTGCTGATTAGACATTGTGTGCAATTGGTTGCTGACTGTCACGTAAAGCATTAACCCGTTAGACATTCCCCGTAAAGCCTCTTGTAAAACCTGAATATGATGTTCATGATTGGCAACGTTATCTCCAGGTGTATCGAATAATACATAGGGGTGTTCATGATTTCTGAGGGGCGAATCATCATTGAACGGAATATGTATTTTTACACGGTCATTGATTTCCACGTCATTGATTACTTGTAGTAAAGCCTGTACTCTGTGGGCAAGAAGATTATCCTTTTCTTTTTCTAAACATTCCCGAATATTCAGCCCGTCACGATAATTTTCCGGTCGAATGATATACCCGCCACGATAAAATATCACATTTACTGCTGTATCATTCACTGTGAACTCAACACTTGCCGTTTCTGAATTGTCACTGCACCGGATTTCGTAAATTTTTGCAGTAAGCGGTTTATCTCCGCTGGGAAGTACCTCACAGCCTAAAATTGCATTGATAAAAGTAGATTTTCCGGAACTGTAATTCCCAATCACACAAACAGGAATTTCTGTTTTTGAAACATCATCGAATTTTTCCTGTTGCTGACTGATTAGTTTTTTACTTTCGCTTGCAGTAATATTATGCGCAATAATTTCCTTGATTGACTGGAAATGTTCTGAAACTTCCGGTAAAATATCGCCTGCATTGGCAAGATATTCATCTGCTTGTTCATAAGTCAAGGGCAAAAGTTGTTCCTCTTCCGGAAGTCTGCTGTTTTCCTCATTCAGCACATTGCAAACAGCACATAATTCCCTGTATTCTTCCATTGTTCCCTTGAACCGAATGCAAACAGATATTGTATTCGTTGAATATGTCTTCCAAATCAGTTTAACAATTTCGTATGCTTTGAACGGAAAAAAACAATTTGCATATTCTTCAGAAAGAAGCCGTAATTTTTCAGGGATATTCGAATTATGGCTGTTGATTGCAATTAGTTCATCATCTTCTACTTTTTCATAAGTAATGCTGCGTTGATATGGGTCACTTGAAATTTGAATCGTAATCATTTAAATCAATCTCCTTTAATTTTAATACAAAACTAACAAAATAGAACCTTTTTCATTATACTACAATCTGTGTAAAAAGTCAATCACTCCACAGAAAAATTTTAAAATCAATTTCTGTCAAGCATTCACAAAATACCTTGAATTTTTAGCTTGGAAAGAAATGCTGCTTTTTTTTAAATTAAAATAAAATTGTTTTTCTCTTGACAATCGTTAAAAAATATGTTAAAATGAAACATGTGAAAAGCATTATCTCAAAAGTACTTACTTGTCACTTGAACAGTCAGGAGACAAAGTTTTACTTCTTGATGTAAAACAGAAAAATGATTTTAAATCATAAAACAGTATATTATACTCCGGTTTCAACGAAACCAGCCGCAATCATTTAAAGATAATGCTATAGAATTACAGTAAGCTGAGGAGACGAGTTTATTAGAAAATTTGAAAAAACAAGGAGATGATAATATGTCAAGACCATCTGCAATGCGGCAAATTCCTGTTTATGTGTCGAAAAATTACCGGCTTTTTATGAATCAAGGTGATTGGAAATTCATTATCAGTGCGGCAATGATTTCATTTTTGGTGTGTGATATTGTTGCAAAAGATATGTTTGAGACATATGAAGAAACGAAATCAGGATTTTTTGCTATTATTTCGTCGGCTATCTGGATTGGAGTATTCAATTCAATTCAAAAAATTTGTAAAGAGCATGACACAATTACGAGTGAATATCGTTCAGGGCTGCATATTAGTGCGTATATATTATCGCATGTAATATTTGATTTTTTGATTTGTTTGATTCAAACTGCTATTTTAACGCTGATTTGTGTAATATTTATTGATTTTCCGGAAAAGGGAATTATTTTTGAAAATTCTCTTTGTGAGTATTTTATCACGTTGTTTTTAATTATTTTTGGGTCAGATATTATGGGGATTATGATTTCATCAGTTGCCTCTTCGCCGAATGTCGCCATGTCAGCAATGCCTTTCGTGCTAATTCTTCAGCTGGTCATGAGTGGCGTGTTGTTCGAACTTTCCGGCTGGTCAGAAATTGTCGCATATGTTACATTCAGTAAATGGGGAATGGCTGCATTAGGGAGTATCGGCGATTTGAACAATGAAGATTTGCCGTTGCAAGCGAGTGAAGCGTTTCCGAACGTTGTCCGGCTGGAAACAGAAGCCGCCTATGAAGCGACTGCCTCTAACTTATTGAGTGCCTGGGGTTGTATTGTGCTGATTTCCTTTGCGTGCATGATGATTTCAATAATTAGTTTGAAAATTCGCAACCGTGGGTCATAAACCAACCACAACAAGAAATACAAAAACAAAATTCCCTGTATACTTTACTTAGTATACAGGGAATTGATTTAGAAATCAGAATTTCTGGAAATTATTTCATATTCTTCAGTAAATCGACTTCAACACCTGCGCCAATGGAAGCCGCTGCTCTCAGGATAATTGCTGCATCCTGAGCATTGACAGCATCATCTAAATTGACGTTAGCAATAATTTGCTGATGTTTGGTTAAAGAAGCCGACAATCCCGAACCGATTCTTGCAGAGTAGTGTAAAACTTCCGCTGCGTCCACTGCATTGATAAAGCCATCTTCATTGACATCACCGTAATTTAATCCAGGTTCAGTTGTGGAAGAAGAATTATCTGTTGTTGTGGTAGTTTCTATAGAAAAAATATTCGGGTCTTCAGTAGTTTCTGTGAAAGGGAAATCCCAGTCAAATTCTGTTGTGGTGGAAGTTTCGGTGAATGGGGAATCCCAGTCAGATTCTGTTGTTGTTTCCGGAGGATTTGCCTTAGTAGTTTCTGATTCTGTTTCCGTGTAGGAAGAATCGGAATTAGGTTTTGTGGTAGTGGATTCTGTTTCACTGAAAGAAGAATCATCATCATCTTTAGTTGTGGTAGTTTCTTTTCCGTCGAGAACGTTAGTATTCGGAGCTGTGGAAGTTTCCGTTTCGCTGAAAGAAGAATCCGAATTAGATTTCGTGGTAGTTTCCGGAGTGTCTAATTTTTCTGTGGTTTCGGTGTAGGAAGAATCAGGAAAATCCGGTTTCTTCGTTGTCGTAGAATTTGTTTCGGAAGAAGGCAATTCCGGTTTCGTCGTGGTTTCTGAAGATTTTGTTTCAGAAGAAGGTGACTCTGGTTTTGTCGTTTCCGAACCGTAAATATTCACAGTAATGTTCACGTCGCCTTCCACGTCCTGAACGTTGACGTTGCCGTTTCCGTTCTGGGTCACAGAATTTGAAGGTTTCTGTGTGGTTGTGGCATTGGTTTCAGAAGGTGAAACTGGTTTCTTAGTGGTCGTTTCTGAAGGTTCTGTTTCAGAAGAAGGCGAAACTGGTTTCTTAGTCGTGGTTTCTGAAGGTTCTGTTTCAGAAGAAGGTGAATCCGGTTTCTTAGTCGTGGTTTCTGAAGGTTCTGTTTCAGAAGAAGGCGAATCCGGTTTCTTAGTCGTGGTTTCTGAAGGTTCTGTTTCAGAAGAAGGCGAAACTGGTTTCTTAGTGGTCGTTTCTGAAGTTTCTGTTTCAGAAGAAGGTGAAACTGGTTTCTTAGTCGTGGTTTCTGAAGGTTCTGTTTCAGAAGAAGGCGAATCCGGTTTCTTAGTCGTGGTTTCTGAAGG
>CANPYZ010000025.1 GCA_947589035.1 uncultured Clostridia bacterium
GTACGCTTTCTTTTAAAATTATAAAAGTCAATACTCTATGATAACATTTTATAGAAATGTTTTAACTGTTAAACGCCTTCCTTCTGTGTTGTATCCTGTTCCGATTGTTCGGAAAGCAAGTCTGTAATTTTTTGTGAGAAATACTCAATATAGGGAATCACTTTGGCGTAATCTAACCGCATTGGTCCAATTACCCCAAGAGAACCGGCATTTTTTTGCCCTTTACGGTATTTGGAAACAATCATACTCGAATTGCCTATCACAAAACTTTGATTGTCTTCCTGAAATAATACCCTGATTCCGCTGAATGAATCATCTAATAACCGTGAAAGTTCATCTTTGTGTTCAATCAGCCGGACAATTTCCATTCTGTCTAAATCCTGATAGGAAAATAAATTTCTTTCCCCTCTGAACAGCAACGCCCTTTGCCGGAGGTCTCTTGACAATTCACATACCCCCTGCAATAATGGCGAAATCGTCATCATATACGCACCAACCGCCGCTGTCAGATTTTCCATGAGTTCATCTGATAAATCCGAAACACTGATTCCTTCTAAATTTTCCGCTAAAAAGCCGGAAAACCATTTCAGCTGTTCATTCGTCAAGTCAAATTCCAGCCGGCAAGCTTTATTTTTAATGCTCCCCGCTGACGTAATCAGCAAAATTAAATACACTCTTTTCCCCGTCGGAATTACTTCCACTTTCGAAATAATCGAAAACTGCGGGGAAAAATCTGTCACAATTGCTGCACATTTCGTCAGTTCCGCAAGGGCTGTTGTCGCATTCTGAATAATTAATTCTTCTGTCGCTGAACCATGTACGGCGAACATGCTGTCAAGCCATTGCTTTTCTTCTTCGGTCATTCCTGTCGGATTCATCAGTTGTTCAATATATAACCGGTAACCGCTGATAGTGGGAATCCTGCCTGCTGAAGTGTGGGGCTGTTCTAAAAAACCCATCTGTTCCAATGCTGCCATATCATTCCGCACTGTCGCCGCTGAAACGTTAATTTCCGGAAGTGCAGCAAGAATTTTCGACCCGACGGGTTCACCAGTTCTGACATATTCTTCTATCACGGCAGCCAGAATTTTCAGCTTCCGTTTGTTCACATTTTGTCACACACCTTAAATCAGAATCCGTTTTTCGCACTTTTAGCACTCTCACTCCTTGAGTGCTAAATTTAGTGTACCACGATTTTCACAAAATGTCAAGTGCCTTTGTAATTTTCAGCGTTTTGGATAAAATTCAACGCTTTTTGTGTTAAATTCTATACAAAAATGCACTCTGAAACTCAGAGTGCATCATTTTGTTAGTGCAATCAGTTGACAATGGTTCTTTCTGTTTCCTTGTCAAACAAGTGGATTCTGTTCGGGTCAATGCCGACTTTAATGCTGTCACCAGGCTTTGCTGTGGAACTCGGAGAAACTCTCGCTGTAAGAGAATTCCCTAAGCAATTCAGATATAAGTAAGTTTCTGCACCCATCATTTCTGTAATTTCTACATCACAGTCAATAATTCCTGTCTGTGCAGTCGCTAAATATGCCGGTTCATCATGAACGTTTTCCGGACGAATGCCTAAAGTCACTTCACGGTTGACATATTTTTCCAAATCAGGAGAAAGTTTCGATTCCGGAACCAAAATCACGAATTTTGTTCCTCTTGCAGATTTGCTGTCTTCTGAACCAAATTCAACATAATATCTGCCGTATTCGTCTTTCCGTAAGAATGAATCAATAAAGTTCATCTGCGGTGAACCTAAGAACCCTGCCACGAATTTATTACATGGTGCTTCATACAGTCTCTGCGGTGAGTCTACCTGCTGAATAAATCCGTCCTTCATGACAACGATTCTGTCGCCCATTGTCATAGCTTCCGTCTGGTCATGCGTTACATAAATAAACGTTGTACCGAGTTTTTTATGTAATTTGGAAATTTCCGTTCTCATTTGCGCACGCAGTTTTGCATCCAAGTTGGAAAGCGGTTCGTCCAGTAAGAACACTTTCGGTGAACGCACAATGGCACGACCTAATGCCACACGCTGACGCTGACCACCGGACATAGCTTTCGGCTTTCTGTCCAGTAAGTGGGAAAGGTCAAGAATTTTCGCTGCTTCTTCTACCTTTCTTGCGATTTCGTCTTTCGGTACTTTACGCAGTTTCAGCCCGAATGCCATGTTATCAAACACAGTCATGTGCGGATACAATGCGTAGCTCTGGAACACCATTGCGATGTCTCTGTCTTTGGGGGCAACGTCATTCACGAGTCTGTCGCCGATGTACAATTCGCCTTCCGAGATTTCTTCCAAACCTGCAATCATTCTCAATGTGGTTGACTTCCCACAACCGGAAGGTCCTACCAGAATAATAAATTCCTTGTCTCTGATTTCAAGATTTACGTCAGTAACAGCCACGAATCCGCCTGGGTACTTCTTGTAAATCCCTTTAAGTGATAAACCAGCCATTTATTCCAGTCCTCCATTTACTAAAAATTTTTTTCGGACGATGCTGCAAAACTATACAGTTATGCCAAGGCAAAGTCCCCTTATTATTATCATACCAAATTTTGAAACATTTTTCAAGTCGCTGAATGACTAAACTTATTGCCCTTCATTTATCCAATATGACGAAAATCCATTCACAATTTGTTCATATATCTCCTGAAACGTTTTATTTTTCAACATTTCTTGAATTTCTTTGTGAAAAATTTCCCGACAGCCTCCTTCCGGTAAATCTTCCGGCAAAAGTAAATTTCCTATCCCAATGCGATGTAAATGTTTCACATGATTTCCTGTTGCGGCAAACATTCGTTTCACTTGATGATATTTTCCTTCATGTAAACATAACAGGCAAATTTTTCCGGAAAGGGTTTTCACTTCCGCTGGTAAACATTCCGTTCCGTCATTTAATTTAATTCCGGAAGAAAATAATTTTATCTCTTCTTCCGTGAGAAAATTTTCCAGCTGCACGAGATAATATTTCGGTATGTGATGTTTCGGAGAAAGTATGCTATGCGCAAATTTCCCGTCCGTCGTCAGCAACACTAACCCCGTTGTGTCTATATCTAATCTTCCTGCTGGGAATAAATCTTTATGCCGTAATTCTTCCGGTAAAAGTGCTAACACGGTTTTCTGGTGCGCATCTTCCGTGGCGCAAATATAGCCTTCCGGCTTGTTCACTAAAATAAATAATTCCGTTCCGCCGTGAATTTTCTTCCCGTTCAGGAAAACTTCCGCTTGATTCGGGTTAATTTTTACACTGCCGTCTGTGATTCGTTTCCCGTCAGCCTGAACGGCGTTCCGCTTTAAGAAAAGCCGTATTTCTTTTCGGGAATAATTCGTCCTGTCTGAAAGAAATTTGTCAATTCTGATTTCTGCCATAGTTCCTCATTCTAAATTCTGTTTGTCCGGCATACAGTAAACTAATTCCAATTTAAATTAAATTTAAAGGAGGTTTCACAAATGAAACGCTATGTGAAATATTTACTGCTTCTGCCGCCTGCTTTGCTGTGCTGTGTTGCTATTCTGTTTCATCATCAGAAAAATGCTCCCCGCATGATTCGGGCTGTTACGGAAACTGACCGCTCCGCCTGGTTAATGCTTCAGGGGTGGCATTCGAATTTTCTTTCTTCCCGTCCGGTTGCCATTCCGGAAAATTTCCCCGAATCGTATTCCCATTTACAGGAATTATTACATTTGCCTTTGCACCAGTACGCCGGAAAACATGGTGTTTTATACACTTATCAACTGGAAAATTCTTCCCTTTACGCTGAATTGCTTACCGCTGACGGAATGTTAATCGGCGCACAATGCTATGACCCTGAACAACAAACAACACTTGACTTTCAAGGCAAACCGCCGGTTTAAGTTTCTTCCGGTTCTGTGCCTGTTTCCGTTCCGGTTTCTGTTTCTTCCTGATTCAATGCCGCAATCACTGCAATAAAACTCGAGGCATCTTTGAAATTCTGATACACTGACGCAAACCGAATATACGCTATTTCGTCAATGTTTCGCAATTGTTCTAATACAATCGTTCCAATTTGCACCGAACTCATCTGACTATGCCAGCTGTTATCATATTTTTCTTCTACTTTGTCGGCGATTTCATTCACTTGTGCATAAGAAACGGGTCTTTTTTTAATCGCATGATAAATTCCGGCAAGCAATTTATTCCGGTCATACTGTTCTAATGAACCGTCTCTTTTAATCACAATTCTTAAGGGCTTTTCTACGATTTCATACGTCGTGAAACGCCTGCCGCATTTCCGGCATTCTCTTCTCCGGCGTTTCCGGTCTTCCGCTGGTCGGGAATCAATGACTTTTGATTCTTCATATTGACAATATGGGCAACGCATAAATTCTCTACTCCTGTTCTGTTTTTTCGGCGTTCTTCTCTATGCCGGAAATCATACTTCTTAACATGCGGTAATTACTCACTAAATCCGAAATCCCCCGAAAATTATTCCGGTATAATTCTAACATGACCGAACTTTCCGGATGATAGCCATATAACACTTCTAAAAAATTTCTAATCCGAAAATTTCCCGTCCCTAATAATAAACAGTCGCCTTTTTCGCTGTGGTCACTCATATGCACGTGAACAATATGACTGCCTAACATGTGCAGAATATTCATCGGCGATTCACCGGAACGCACTGCTTGCTTAATATCTAACACGAATTTCGCTTGTTTCCCTAATAATTTACTCATTTCCCGCATAAACCGCAATGACCCCGCCTGACATCGGCTGACATTCTCCTGTAAAACGGTGACATGATACCGTTCTGCCGTTTCCGCTAACCGCTGAAACCGTTCACAATAAAATTCCGGACTGACTTCCGTTGACAGATAATTCCCGTGCAGAATAAAATATTCCGCTCCTAATCTTTGCGCCGCCTCGAACACTTTCTGATAATAGTCAAGCATGTCCGCCACCCGCCGTTCATATTGCGAAAATAACATAATCGGTTCCGCCGGACAACTGAACGGATGCACACTTCTGCATGTCATGTCGTACCTGTCCATAATTTCTTTTAAATTCGCCACGAATGCCGGATGTAATTCACAATCTGAATTGAAAAATATTTCTACATGAGCAATTCCATTCACTGCATAATTATATAATACTTCTTCCGTTAATTCCGGATACATGCACGCCGTTGAAACTCCTGCCTGCACTGAAAATCACCTGCCATTTGCCAAAATGCCCCTATCTGAAAGACAGGGGCTTTTGTTCATTAGTCAATCACTCTTACTCGAATTACTCCAGCAATTGCTTGAATTGCTTCTACGTCTACGTCACCTGCAAAAAGCGTATAGCCATAATCTTTCCGTGTTCCGGTTGCTTTCGCTTCTGCCGTAATGCCGGATAAATCTGCATTCGCTTTATGCAATACAGCGACTTTCTTTCCGGAAACGTCTAATTTCACATTCGGGAAATTTACCGAATTTTGAATATTTCCGTTTTCAATATAATCAATCAGTTCATTTGCTGCCATAATTGCACAGTTATCTTCTGATTCCGCTGTCGATGCCCCTAAATGCGGAATCGCTACAATTCCGTCTACATTGACTGTTTCCGCATTCGGGAAATCTGTCACATAAACAGAAACTTTCCCACTTGCTAAAGCTGCTTTCAAATCAGTGTCATTCACTAATTCCCCACGGGCAAAATTTAAAATTTTCACGCCGTCTTTCATTTTCGCAATGACTTCCGCATTCACGAAACCTTTCGTGTCATTGTTGCACGGAACATGCAATGTTAAATAATCTGCTTCAGCGTAAACTTCTTCTTTTGTGGAAACCACTTTGCAATAGCTTTCCATTTCTTTCGCTGCTGTTTCGCTTAAAAATGGGTCAGTTCCGACAACAGTCATGCCTAAAGCATTCGCTGCCTGTGCAACTTTCTTTCCGATTGCCCCTAAACCAATTACGCCGAGTGTTTTTCCGAGAATTTCATTTCCGCCGAATGCGCTTTTGCCTTTTTCCACTTGTGCAGCAACATTCGCTTCTGCTGTGTCGGTTAAATTCGATGCCCATGTAACCGCTTTCGTCACTTTACGGCTTGAAAGGAATAACCCTGCTAACACTAATTCTTTTACGGCATTAGCATTCGCACCGGGAGAATTGAACACAACAATGCCCATTTCAGCGCATTTGTCCACGGGAATATTATTCGTTCCTGCTCCGGCTCTCCCAATGGCTAACAATTCCGGATTAAATGCATAATCATGCATTTTTGCCGAACGCACTAAAATTCCTGTCGGATTTTCTACTGAATCACCAACAGTATATTTCCCTTTGTCAAATAATTCTGTTCCGCAAGCGGCAATTTTATTCAATGTCAAAATATTCTGCATGATAATTTTCTCCTATTACTGATTATTCTTCTCAAATTCTGCCATGAAGGCAACTAATTTTTCCACGCCTTCCAGCGGCATTGCGTTGTAAATGGACGCTCTCATTCCGCCTACGGTTCTATGCCCTTTCAAGTTTTCAAAACCTGCCTTTTTCGCCTCAGCAACGAATTTTGCATCTAAATCTGCATCACCTGTCACGAACGGAACGTTCATAATCGAACGGTCTTTCTTTTCTACTGTGCCTTTGAACATTTTGCTCTGGTCAAGAAAATCATATAAAATTTTCGCTTTCTTTTCGTTGTGCGCTTTCATGCCTTCAAGACCGCCCATGTTTTTAATCCATTTGAACACTTTTCCGCAAATGTAAATGCCATAGCACGGCGGAGTATTATACAAGGACTGATTTTCAGACTGTGTTTTCCAGTCCATCATGGTCGGGGTCTGCTTGAATGCGGGTCCGTCTGCGATTAAATCTTCACGGACAATCACAATCTGCACGCCGGAAGGACCAACGTTTTTCTGCACGCCGCCGTAAATTACGCCGTATTTCGTCACGTCTACCGGTTCAGACAACAAACAGGAAGAAACGTCCGCTACTAATGTATGCCCTTTCGTATTCGGCAATTCCCAGAATTTTGTACCGTAAATTGTGTTATTTTCGCAAATATACACATAATCTGCATCTTCCGGAATATCTAAGTCAGAACAATCCGGAATGTAGGAGAATGTCTTGTCGGCAGAAGATGCCACACGAATTACTTCACCATATTTTTCTGCTTCAGCGGCTGCTTTCTTTGCCCACTGCCCTGTAATAATATAGGCAGCTTTGCCGTTCTTCATTAAATTCATCGGCACTTGCGCAAATACTAAAGACGCTCCGCCCTGTAAAAACATTACCTTGTAATTGTCCGGAATGTTCATCAGGTCACGCAAATCCTGTTCCGCTTCCTTGATAATCTGGTCGAACATTTTCGAACGGTGGGACATTTCCATAACGGACATGCCGCAACCTCTGTAGTCTAACATTTCTTCTGCTGCTTCTTTCAGTACTTCTTCCGGAAGAACTGCCGGACCTGCACTGAAATTATATACTCTTGCCATGATAAAAAAACTTCCTTTCTGGACATAGTTTAAAAATTAACAATGTCTGTGAACAGACTTAACACAAATATTATACTATTTTCTACTCCATAAGTCAAGAGATTTATTCTAATTCTTTCCAATTTGCGCTGGATTTTGTCACTTATGCAATAAAATAGAAGTAAGATTTTAGGCAAATACACGATAAACATTGACAATTTTTTCACAAACTCCCTCTTTCGGGTATATTTTCCTGTTTCCCTGCATAACGTTTCATAGATGATTTCTTGAAAGTGAGGTTGTTCGCATGGAAAATTTTTCCGAACTTTCCCGAAAATACCGTGAAGAATTGCTTCGCATGTACAGCAGAAGAAAACCGCCGGAAGAAAAATCACAGGAATTGACTTTGCCAGTCAATGCACCTCCGGCAGAAATTCCCCCTGAACCCGTTCCGGAAATTTCCGAAACTTCAGAAACTCCCGAAAATTCAGAAATTCCAGAAATTTCAGAACCAGAAGAAATTCAGGAAGAGGAAACTTTCGAAGAACCTGTTCTGCCGGAATATATTCAGCCCATTCCGCCACCTCTTCCGGAAGAATGGTCAGCACAGGAAATTTACGACCAGCGCAACACCGCTGAAGGGAAAATTTACATTGTTGCCGCTGCTGCCAATAATGCTTACCCCGTTTCCGGCGCAAAAGTAACTATTTACACCCGAATTGGAAATACGTTGCATTTAGATTATTTATTAACTACCGACGAAAGCGGAAGAACACCAACAGTGACTTTACTTGCACCGCCGGCTTCTCTTTCCCAGTCGCCGGAAGATTCTGCCCCTTACGCAACTTGCAATGTAAATATTTACGCTTCCGGTTATTTTCGGGAAGAGGCTTTAAATGTTCCGGTTTTCGCCGGTGTGACTTCCCGTCAGGAATTTCAGATGATTCCGCTGCCGCTTTCCGTTCGGGAAGATGCCGAAACTATTCTTTTCCCTGCGGATACAACAGGAGGTGTTTAATTTGCTTGCCGGAGAACCGTTCATTCCGTTAAATATTACCGTTCATCTCGGCGCACCAGATGAAAATGCTCCTAATGTGACTTTGCCTTTTCCTGAATATATTAAGAATGTCACTTCCAGTGAAATTTATCCCACATGGCCTGAAACGTCTATTAGGGCAAATATTTACGCTATTGTTTCCTTTGCGTTAAATCGAATTTATACAGAATGGTATCGGTCAAGGGGCTATCCGTTTGATATTACTTCCGTTACGCAATACGACCAGAAATTCATTGAGGGAAGAGAAATTTATGATAATATTTCCCTCTTAGTGGATGAATTATTCGATGATTATATCCGCCGTGAAAATCAGATTGAACCGCTTTTCGCCGCATTCTGCAACGGAACAACCGTTACTTGCAGCGGGCTTTCTCAGTGGGGAACGGTTGACCTTGCCAAACAGGGGCTTTTGCCTTACGAAATTTTACGCCATTACTACGGAGATGATATTACTATTGTGAAAAATGCCCCCGTCCGCACAACTACGCCTTCTTTCCCAGGAATGACACTCGTTCCGAATATGTCCGATTCCGCTGTACAAACCATTCAGATTCAATTGAACCGTATCGCACATAATTATCCGGCTATTCCGAAAATTCCTGACGCTAACGGTTTTTACGATTCTACCACGGAAAACGCCGTCAAAGCATTCCAACATATTTTTAATCTTCCCGAAACAGGAACAATTGATAAAGCCACTTGGTATAAAATTGAATATATTTATACCAGCGTGAAACATCTCGCTGAACTCGATTCGGAAGGCGTTGCCCCAAATGAATTTCCGTCACAATTCGAAAATGACCTTGCCTTAAATGCGAAAAATGAACAAGTCAGAGGTTTACAATATTTCCTTGCGGTAATCGGCGCATATTATGAAGCCGTTCAGCCTTTGCAAATTACTGGAATTTACGATGAACAAACTGAACAGTCTGTGAAATCTTTCCAACGGCTTTTCGGTTTACCACAAACAGGCGTAGTTAATGAACAAACCTGGCAAGACCTTTACAGGGCTTACGCCGGAATTGTAGAGTCCGTTCCTACAGAATACGCTGAATATATTCCCGTTCCCTACCCGGGAACAGTTCTACAGGAAGGCACAACAAGCGATTATGTCAGAATTTTACAGGAATATTTGACATTCATTCATGAAACAATTCCTGAAATTCCCCCCGTCCGGAATACTGGCTATTTTGGTCCATTAACGAAAGCTGCTGTAATTGCTTTTCAGCGTTATTCCCGTTTACCGGAAAACGGTGCCGTCGGTGTCGTCACATGGGACGCTGTCAGCGGTTTATATTCCGATTTGCGTTTCGGTTACGATAAACGCCCTTATCAAGCCCCAGGTTACACAATTAAAAGTGAGGTGTAATGTTCAATGCCCTACACGCCCGAACAGAAAAAAGCCCATATTCAGGAATTGCAGAATTATTTACAGGCAATTTCCTGTGAACATGCCGAAATTCCTTCTGTTCTGCCTACGGGAATTTACGATTTCCGCACACAGCAGGCGGTGAAAGCTTTCCAGAAATTCACACATTTAACCGAAACAGGGGAAACGAATCAGGCAACATGGGAAAAAATTGTTTCCGTTTACCTTGCGGACACGCAAACAACACCACAGCCATTATATGCTTTCCCCGTCAGGAAAAATTCCATTATCTGCACAGGACAGAATGGTTTTACTGTTGGTGTCATTCAGGCAATTCTTTTCGAACTTTCCCGAAAATATGCTAATCTTCCCCCCGTTCAGCTGACGGGAATCTATTCCCCTGAAACAATGCAAGCCGTTCAGCTTTTTCAGAATATGTGTATGCTCCCCGTTACCGGAGCAGTGGACTGCTCAACCTGGAATATGCTTGCGCAAATCAGCTGCAACTTACGCTAATCAAAAAATCCTTAGCCTTTTCGCTAAGGATTTTCTAATTTTAATTCTTTTTTTAAATTATTGTATTGCTGATCTTGTATTTTCAAATACCATAAAGTGCATCTATTAAGGTGTACGCCGAAATATTGCCGTATAAATTGATTAAATATAATACTGTTAGTGCAGACAATGATTTTAATTTAAACTCTTTTTTATGGATTACCAGTGCGAAAAGATAATATATTGTAAATAGTATTGCCCAAACAACCGGCTTCAAAAGATAAAACACAGCAATTTGCGTGAACTCGCCTATTATGACAAATGGTTTTACAAAAGAAAGTTGGAAAATATTTTCTAATTCCACTGGAGATAGTGAAAAAAGAATAGACGGCAACAAAAAAATATCTGCAATCACTAAAGGAATTAGCCATTTTTTCAATTGTTTTTTCATGACAAATCCTGCCTTTTCTTTTTCTTTTTTTAAAAATAAAAAATTCCCCACATTTCTGTGGGGCATTGTCCAACATGGGAGAGGATGGATTCGAACCATCGAAGCACGAAGCAACAGATTTACAGTCTGCCCCCTTTGGCCACTCGGGAACTCTCCCTTATCATCAATGGAGCTGGTGGACGGACTCGAACCCCCGACCTGCTGATTACAAATCAGCTGCTCTACCAACTGAGCTACACCAGCACTTCCCTGACGACAGTATTTATTATATCACATTTCTTTTCATTTGTCAAGCCTTTTTTCAAAAAAATTTTAAAATTTTTCAAAAAATTTTTTTCTTGTGTATTTCTCCTAAATATCAACAATTTTTTCTATTCAAATTTATGACTTTCCCACTTGCGGAAACTCTTGACTTTTTGCGAAAAAAAGAGTATTATATTAAGTAATATCTTAAATCAGGAAAGGAAGAATGATGGAAATGAACTTTATGACGAAATTCCCAAAAGAAGGTCTGACATTTGATGACGTTCTGCTGATTCCCGCAAAATCTGATGTCACCCCGAATATGGTTTCCTTAGAAGCCAGACTTACTGCCAATATTCACCTCAACACCCCCATTCTGACCGCTGCTATGGATACTGTCACGGATTCCCGCATGGCTATTGCTGTCGCCCGTGAAGGGGGTATCGGAATTATTCACAAAAATATGTCCATTGAACAACAGGCGAATGAAGTGGATAAAGTGAAACGTTCCGAAAATGGTGTCATTGTCAACCCGTTTTCCCTGACCGCCGACAAACTCGTCGCTGATGCTGATGCCCTCATGGGAAAATTCCGCATTTCCGGCGTGCCAATCGTGGACGAAAATAACCGCCTTGTTGGCATTATTACAAACAGAGATATGCGCTTTCTGACGGATTTCAACACGCCAATCAGTGAAGTCATGACCAAAGATCACCTGATTACTGCACCAGTCGGAACAACGTTACAGCAGGCGCAGGAAATTCTTTGCAGAAATAAAATTGAAAAATTACCTATCGTGGACGAAAACCGTGTACTGAAAGGCTTAATTACCATTAAAGATATTGAAAAATCCGTGAAATTCCCTAATTCCGCAAGAGATGCACGGGGAAGATTGCTTTGCGGTGCTGGTATCGGTGTCACGTCAAATATGCTGGAACGGGCTGAAGCCTTAATTCAGGCACAGGTTGACGTACTCGTTTTAGATTCCGCACACGGTCACAGCGCAAATATTATTACTGCTCTGAAAAAATTAAAACAAGCTTTCCCCGATACGCCTGTAATTGCCGGAAATATTGCCACGGCGGAAGCCGCTGAAGAACTCATTCAGGCAGGCGCAGACTGTTTAAAAGTCGGCATTGGTCCTGGTTCAATTTGTACAACAAGAGTTGTTGCCGGAATTGGTGTTCCTCAAATTACTGCTGTTTTCGATGTCGCTTGTGTCGCTAAACAATATCATATTCCGGTGATTGCTGACGGCGGTATTAAATATTCCGGTGACATTGTGAAAGCTCTCGCTGCTGGTGCTGATTGTGTCATGCTCGGAAGTCTTCTCGCCGGTTGTGAAGAAGCCCCCGGCGAAACGGAAATTTATCAGGGCAGACAATTTAAAGTTTACCGTGGTATGGGAAGCCTCGGCGCAATGGCTGCCGGCTCTACTGACCGTTATTTCCAGGAAGGCGCAAAAAAACTCGTTCCTGAAGGCGTGGAAGGGCGTGTTCCTTATAAGGGCGCATTAGCTGAAACGATTTTCCAGTTAATCGGCGGTATTCGTGCAGGTATGGGCTACTGCGGTTGTCCGACTATTCCGGATTTATGGGAAAAAGCCCAATTCATTCGCATTACTGGCGCAGGCTTGAAAGAATCTCACCCGCATGACATTTACATTACTAAAGAAGCCCCGAATTATTCCGCACAAATATAATAATATACTTTATCAGCCCCGCTCAGGGGCTGAATTTGTAGGAAGTGTCCCCCTATGAACAAACCTGTTAATTTCTATCAAGTGACACGCTGTAAAAACGCTTCCGCTTTTACAGCTCTTCTGAAATATCAATCCGGAAATGATGCTTTAAAAATTCGTGAAAGAGAATTTCTTTCCATGCGCATTTTAGCCGATATGCTTTACGCTAACGGCGTTTCCGTTCCGGAAATGGACGGTTTCGTGCTGTCCGCAAGTTTCCGTTTCGGGAAAGAATTTGATTTACTGAAAATTACTCCTTCCGCCTGCCTGAACATTGAATTAAAATCTTCCCTGCAATCTTATCCCCCTGCACAGGCAGACGAAAAAATTTTCCATCAGCTTTCTAAAAATTTTCATTATCTTTCTGTTCTCGGTAGGGCGTTACAGCTTTACACTGTCGTCACAGATACAATGAAATGCTATCATTTCACAGAATGTTCTGCTTTAGAAGAAGTTCCCTTTTCGGAAATTGTTCTCGCTGTCAAGCAATTTTTCGGAGAATATCTCCGGAATATTGAACAATTATTCCTTCCGTCGGAATATCTCGTTTCCCCCTTGAATCACCCTGCGAAATTTTTAGCCCATGCCTATTTTCTAACGCATGACCAGGAAGAAAAGAAAAAAGATATTCTCGAACGGTTTTCCGGTTCAGCATTCCTTGCCTTAACGGGTGAAGCCGGTACGGGAAAAACGTTAATGCTTTACGACATCGCAAAAACATTAGCTGAATTTGCTCCCGTTGCCGTTCTGCATTGTGCGCCTGTTCTTCCGGTGAGTTTGTCCGCTATTCAGCACGCTGTGCCGAATTTGTCCGTTTTCTGTCCGGAAAATTTCCCTTTACCGGAAATTCAGCATTATGCTTATATTTTCATTGACGAAACGCAAAGAATTGATTTTGATTTACTTTCCCGAATCGGCGAACGCCTGAAAACAACGGAAATTTCCGCTTTTATGACGTTCGAAGAAAAGCAAATTCTACATCAGGACGAACAGCAACAGAAAATTACTTCATGGATTACTTCCCATTGTGATAAGCTTTACACGCTGAAAAATACAATTCGCACGAATCGGGAAATTATGCATTTCATCCGGAAATTTTATGATTTGCGTTATCGCATTCCGCCACGCATTCAGCAGGAACTTCCCGAACATATACAGCTTTGCTTTGCGGAAAACGGGCTTGAACTCGATAATTTAAAAGAATATTTCCAACTTCCCTGTAACGGCGGTTATCAATTCATTCCCTTAGATGCTTGTCATGCTGTCATCGGTCAGGAATTTGACCATGTCATGCTGATTTTAGACGGGAATTTTAATTATGTTAATCAGAAACTTCATTCGGAAAATTCCGCACTTATGCATAATTTATATCAGGCTTTAACCCGTGCAAGAAATAAACTCATTTTCTTAGTCACAGATGAGAACTTATTTCAACATATGCTGATGATTTTAGAAGATTCCGAAAATTAAAAACCAAAAAATAAAAACAAAAGGAGAAAATTTCATGATTCAATTTCATTATGCGCCAGACGGCACCGGAGAAGGCATTTTCAAGAGTAAATTTTTCAGAAACGACCACGGCAAAGAAGAGTTTTTAATTTATATTTTTAATTCTTCTTATGAAAAATATGCTGAACGCTGTGTGAAACATTTCAATCAGCTTTCTGAAGAAATCATTAACGTGATTTGTCATCACATTATTCTTTCCGCTAAACAACATCAATCCGGAAATTTCACTCTTCCTGAACTGAAACAAAATACGGATATTTTGAATTATTGCTTTTTTCAAGCCATGATTGTCAGCATTCCTGGAGATGATGCAAAGGCTTCCTATATCATTCAGGGGTGCGGTGACTGGGGCGAAATGATTGGTTTTGTGGTCACGGAAAATATTTTAACTTACGTCGGAAAAAATTATTTGCCGAATTTGTAAAAAATTTTCCGGAACTACTTGCCATAATTGTGACATTATGCTATAATAGAAATAACAGTACTTTTTCATTTTACATTTTACATTAACATTAAAGGAGAAATTTTCTATGCAGTATGGTTATTTCGATTCGAATGCTAAAGAGTATGTCATTACTCGCCCTGATACCCCTGCGCCGTGGGTAAATTATTTAGGTTCGCCTGAATACGGTGCAATTCTTTCTAATAATGCCGCTGGCTACAGTTTCGTGAAGTCCGGCGCAAACGGCAGAATTTCCCGTTTCCGGTTCAACAGCATGATGGCTCTCCCAGGGAGATATATTTACCTCAGAGACGAAAACAACGCTGATTACTGGTCGGCAACGTGGCAGCCCGTCGGAAAACCCCTCGAACAGTATCAGTCCGTTTGCCGGCATGGTACTGCCTATTCAGTCATTACTTCCGATTATTCTTCCATTCACACGGAAACAACCTATTACGTTCCGTATAATCAGACTTATGAAGTCT
This sequence comes from uncultured Clostridia bacterium, assembly GCA_947589035.1. Lineage (GTDB taxonomy): Bacteria > Bacillota > Clostridia > Oscillospirales > Ruminococcaceae > UBA3855. Next base: position 15,227 of record CANPYZ010000025.1, read on the forward strand.
GGAGAATTAACTTGAAAAATCAAGACTCCGTTCCCCGTAAATTATCCGTTTTCGGATTCATTGAATTTACTAATGAACCCAATTACGAACAAGACCAAGTCAATTTGCAGTACTCTTTGTTTATTTCCCGCACTGAACGCAAGGGAAACAAAATTATGCAGTACATCAGCGAAAATTCCGATGACCGTTCAGAACGCTTTTTCGGTATGGTCGGCGCAGAAGTACTCGACAGCTGCGGAAGTCTTGAAAAATTCATTGGCGCATATCGTACTTACGCTAACCCGATTATGGTGGAATCCGGTAAATGTTCCGACGAAATGACATTCAATGCGAATGCCTGCGGTGCGCTCCGTTCAGAAATTACCCTTCAGCCTAACGAAACGAAAGAATTAATTTTCCTCTTAGGAAAGAAAAATGATGAAGAGGCAGAAGAAATTCTCAACGCTTATCAGACTTCCGGAAAAGTGAATCAGGAATTAGAAGAGTTAATTTCTTATTGGCACGGTAAACTTTCTAATTTTGAAGTGCATACCCCCTCAGAAGAATTTAATCAAATGCTGAACGTCTGGAATGCTTACCAATGCTTTATTACGTTCATTTGGTCGAGAGCGGCTTCATTCATTTATTGCGGCTTAAGAAATGGCTACGGCTATCGGGATACTGTGCAGGATATTCAAGGCATTATTCACCTTGACCCGGAAATGGCTGCCGAAAAAATTCGTTTCATGCTTTCCGCACAAGTCAATAACGGCGGCGGTTTGCCTTTAGTGAAATTTAATCACAATGCCGGTTTTGAAAATACGCCTGATGACCCTGAATATGTTAAAGAAACCGGTCACCCCTCTTACCGTGCTGATGATGCATTGTGGCTTTTCCCAACAATCGTGAAATATATCGGCGAAAGCGGAAATTCTGCTTTCTTAGATGAAGTCATTGTTTACGCTAACGGCGGTGAAGCAACTGTTTACGAACATTTGAAAAAAGCAATTGATTTTTCCATGAATCACCTCGGCAAACATCACATGCCCGCCGGATTACATGCCGACTGGAACGACTGTTTACGGCTCGGCGCACAAGGGGAATCTACTTTCGTTGCATTCCAATTATATTACGCCATGAACGTCATGAAAACTATGGCTGCTGAAAAGCAAGATTCCGATTATTTGCAATATTTAGAAAAAATTCAATCTTCTCTGAAATCTGCCCTTGAAACTTGCTGGGATGAAGACCGTTTCATTCGTGGCATTCGGGAAGATGGTGTCATTGTCGGCGCAAAACATGACCCTGAAGCGAATATGTGGCTTAATCCCCAAAGTTGGAGCGTGATTTCCGGATTCGCTGACGAAACACAAGCGGAAAAAGCCATGAACAGCGTTTATGAAATTTTAAACACTCCCTACGGCGCAAAACTTCTCGAACCACCCTACAAAGAACATTACTTTGACGGCGCATTGATGCATATTTTCAACGCCGACACAAAAGAAAACGGCGGTATTTTCTCGCAGTCGCAGGGCTGGTTAATTCTTGCGGAAGGCTTACTCGGTCACGGTGACAGGGCATTTACTTACTTTATGGAATCTTCCCCCGCTGCCATGAATGATAAAGCCGAAATCCGTGTCATTGAACCTTACGTTCACGGACAATTCACGGAAGCGAAACATTCTCCTTTCGCAGGGCGTTCCCATGTGCATTGGCTGACAGGTACGGCTTCAACAGTGATGGTTGGCTGTACGGAAGGAATTTGCGGTATTCGTCCGGATGCGAACGGAATTACGATTTCGCCTTCTATTCCGTCATCGTGGGACGGGTTCACCATGAAGAAAATTTTCCGTGGAAAAACATTAAATATTTCCGTTCAGAATCCGGAACACGTGCAAAGCGGCGTGAAATCCGTTTCCCTTAATGGAAAACTGCAAACTTCCCCTTACTTACCTGCCGACGCTTTAACCGAAACAAACGACATTATCATTACTTTAGGCTGAAACAATTTCCCCGATGAATTTCATTCATTGGGGAAGGGAATTTTGAATTTAAATTTTCGTAAAGAAAGTGATACAAATGTTAGAATGTATTTGCCCACAATGCGGTGCAGAATTATTAATCAATGGTAATTACAGGGATTTCGCTTTTTGCGAATTTTGCGGAGCAAGATTAATGTTGAACGATTACCGCATTGTACAGCGCATTATTGACGACCCGCAACCTGACAGAACAAATTTAGAACAGGAATTAGCAAGAGTGGAATTGCTGCAATCCCGCCGCCATGAAATTCTATCCCGTTGGGACTATGAAGAATCCCAAGAAGCAAGAGAATTAGCCAAAAGTAAAGCGAATTTAAATACATGCCTGTGGTTATGCTTGTTAGCTGTCGGGATTTATGCACTTCCTTTTTTCGCCATTAAATATGATAATCTGAAAACAACTTTCAAAAAGAAAAAGAAATACAGAGATTACATGCGGCAATTGTCTTTAGAACAATTTTTTCAGGAACTGGAAATGGATTTGCAAAGACAAAGAATGTCCGGTGAAGAACCATATCTCTTTTTTGACAGAGGCGGTTCTCAGCGAATTTAGCAATTTAACAAAAATTTCCCCATTCCTTTTCGGAATGGGGATTTGCTTTTTTACCGTGAACGCCGTCTGGATTTGTTCTTTCTGTCCGTGTTGCGCTTGATGTCGCTGATGCGTTCTTCGCTGTGCTGTTTGAATCGGTTCATCATGTCTTCAAAATTCATGTCTGTTTCCTGCTTTTGCGAATGCGTTTCCCTGTTCGGTTTCCGGTAGGAACGCTTTTCATCGTCAGGAAGTGCCTTTTTAATAGACATACTGATTTTCCCTTGTTCCGTAATTTGCAGCACAATGACTTTCACTTCCTGGTCTTCTGTTAAATATTCCCGAATGTCCTTGACATACGTATTCGCTACTTCTGAAATATGTACCATTCCTGTGATTGGTTTTTCGTTTTCCTGTTCCACTTCCACAAATGCACCATAGCTTGTGATGCTTCTCACTTTACCTGTGTAAATTTTCCCAATTTCCAGCATTGTTTTGAAGGAACCTCCTGTTTTGAATTAATCTCTTGATGTGTCGTAATAACGCCGTTCGTCCGGATAGGCATAGTTGCCCGATTCTACCGCAAGCTTTTCCATGTAACGCCCGATGTCGTCAGAAGCAATTAATTCCGCAAGTTCTTCATTCTCGGCGGAAAGTACTTCAATATTTTCCTCAAGCTGTGCAAGTTCTTCTTTTTTCGCCACAATGGAATTTTGTACGGTGATAATCGACACTGTGCAGAATATGGCAAACATTGCCAACGCTGCACTAATCAGCAAACGGAACACAACGGGTTGTTTTTCCGTGCTGGATTTTTTGCTTGTCATTCTCTACGCCCCCTATGGGAAATAGTTAGTTATTATTTATTATGTTAAGAAAAACATTTAATATTTTATTAAAAACGCTTTTCTTTATTGTTCACTAAAGCTTAACGCTATAGTTACTACAAATGGGTGTAACACGCACCCTCTATCCCATTGAATTGGGACTGCTTTATGATAATTTTAAGATAGGCATTTAAACATTGCCTTGGGCGAGGTCTCCATGTTGCCTTGCATATTTTACGCACCAAAGGGGCGGTGTTTCAGCCATCTTCCTAATGCAACCCGCAATACGCAGTTATCATGGTTTCGCTTTACAGATTTATTTTACCATATTTTTGGTAAAATGTCAAGTTATATTTTCAACATTTTCATATTTTTTTATATCATACACCTTAAAGCGCATTCTTGCAAGATATTTTGGTAAAAATTTTTCGCAAAGGCTATTTTTTGGTGAGTTGGATAATTTTTTTCCACAAATTGTAAATTTTTCGTGCAAAAAAATCATACACTGAAAAAATACAATAGCTTAATGTGCATTCATGCAGAAGAAATCCGCAAGCCATTCCCACGACCATGTACATCCGAAATTCCCCTCTGCCAAATCCACTGATATAGCATAATAATAAAAAACTCGCTAAAATAAAAAATAAAATATCTTCCAGAAATACGGCTATTCGGTGATGATGAACAATTCTCCGGAAAAAACGCAGAAAATCACAGAATATTCCGCTCGGAATGCCTAATAATACTGAACCGCCCAATAAAATGAGTTCTTCTTCTACTGTGCGGTAAATTTCCGGTGCCGGCATTATCGGAATAATTTTCCCAATAGGGAAACTGGTGACTGCTTATCTTTGTCACCATATTGTAATGCCCATATATCACCATCTACGGAAAGTGAACCGTTTTCAATGCTGATAGCATGAATGTGCAGTTCCTTCCCTGTAATCGTTAATTCTCCCATACTCGTATATAACACAATTTCCCTTTCGTCAAAACGGTCTATGTCCGTAATTCCCGAAATAGAAAGGCTTTTCCGGTCTTCCAGCGTCACTAAATGAAGTCCGGAATTTTCCGTTTCCTGCATCATTTTTCCCCCCTGTCGTGAATTAGTACAATCTATGCAGGAAATTTCCGGAATATTCCCTTAAATGCAATAATCGTTGCCGTGCATGTCCTGACTATGCTGTAAAATATCTTCTATTGTGATATGATATAAATAATCATGAATCGCTTGATATAAGCCATTCCAGACATACAAAGTCTGACATTCCCTTGCACGGGGACAGCGGTTCACTTCATCTTCTAAACATGCTACCGGCGCAAGCGTTCCTTCCGTTGCTTGTAAAATTTCCCCAACGGTTAATTTATCCGGCGATTTCGCTAACTGATAACCGCCCCTGTTCCCCCGAACCGTGCGCAGAATGTCATTTCTCCGCAATAACGGCACAATCTGTTCTAAATATTTTTTAGAAATATTCTGCCGTTCGGAAATCTGTTTCAGCGAAACAAACCCGTCATGACGATGCATTGCTAAATCTAACACTAATCGTAAAGCATATCTTCCTCTTGTTGAAACTTTCATCTTCTGTTTTCCTTTCTGTGAATTAAATTCGCAAACAGCTGAACGAAAAATGCTCCCGCTACTAAAAAAATTTCTGCCACTGTCTGCCATATTCTTGAAATAAGTGAAATCGAAAGCGCATATTCTTCCGGCATAATCAAACATAATCCTGCTGTTAATATGCCTTCCCTCACGCCTAATCCACTCGGCGCAAATATCGCCAATATGCCAATAATTGTAGATAAGCCGTAAATCCCCCCTACATATAACCATTGATTCGCCGGAACAGGATATATTGCCCTGACCAGTAAATAAAACCCTGCGCCTGCGACTAACCAGTTCAGAATAAATAATCCTACTGTTTTCAGCATTTCCGGATAAGTTACCGGAATTTTCATGTCTTTTTTCGTGATTTTCCCGATAATATTCAGGAAAAAATTGATGATTTTCGGGTGTATGCACACGAAAAATAATATCATTAACAAAATTGTCCAGTAACGGTACTGTTCCAGCCACTCATTCGGAAAGAAAAACAGCGAAATTAAAAATAAAAATGCTGCTCCTAATAATGTACAGGCGTTTTCTAAAAGAAAACAGACTGTTACTTTCCGTAAAGATTGTTTTTCCCGTTCGTAAGCCGGACATCTCGCCGCTAATAGAAATACTTTCCCCGGAATGTATTTCCCCGGAATAGAATACAAATATGCAATGATTGCTTTCTTGTAACTAATGGCGCAATGGTTTAATTTCGTGATGAAATGCCATAAACTCGCTAATGTCAACATATACCCGAAATAACAAACATAAGATAAAATAATACTTCCGGTATTGATTTCCCATTGAATTTCTTTGATTTTTTCCCAGTTTTCTATAAAATATTTCCCTAAGAAATACAACACCAGCAGGAAAAATATGCCTTTAATCACTCGGCTTGCGATTTTCTTCATGAATTTTCCTTTCTTCCGGCGTGCATTCTATTTTTCTCACTCTGTATTGAATATCTTCCATAATTTTCCGGTTTGCGGCAATTGTATCCCCTAATAAACCAATAGTTAAAGTTTGAAATCCCATCATCATTAAAATTGCTGTTAAAATTAATGACTGAATATGTCCTTTCCCGTCTCCCATTGCCATGAAAATTAAAAACCGTATGCCAATTACTGCGCCGATTAACATTAAAATTCCGCCCACCATGCTGAAAAATTTCAACGGTCTGTACATCACAAACGAACGTGTAATGACTGTTGCGGAACGCTGCATATATTTCCACATGCTGGAAAATAACCTTGACGGTCTTGTTTCCTCATTCGTGCGAATGGGAACGGATGTCATGGCAATTTTATTATGCCCTGCCTGAATAATCGTTTCTAACGTGTATGTATATTCGTTCACGACATTTAATTTTAATGCCGCTTCTCTGGAATATGCCCGAAACCCACTCGGCGCATCGGGAATATCTGTTCCCGAGGCTACACGCACAACCCAACTCCCTAAATGCTGAAATTTTTTCTTTTTCCATGAAAAATGTTCCGTTTCGTCAATTGGTCTTTCCCCAATCACAATATCGGCTTTCTGTTCCAGAATTGGCTTGACTAATTTTTCAATGTCTGCCCCGCAATATTGATTATCTGCATCTGTATTCACGATAATGTCCGCCCCTAAATGCAAACAAGCGTCAAGCCCTGCCATAAATCCCCTTGCTAAACCTTGATTCTGTTTGAACGAAACAATATGATGAAATCCTAATTCCCTTGCTTTTTCGGCGGTTTTGTCCTGACTTCCGTCATTGATGATTAAATATTCAATTTCATCAATACCGTTAATCTTTCGGGGTAAATCATTATACGCTAAGGCTAATGTTTCTTCTTCATTGTAACATGGAATCTGAATAATTAACTTCATTGCTTTTGTTTCCTTTCCTGAAATACAAGCGATTGCAACGGAATGCCAATGGTTCTGTCGTCTTTCGGATTCACTGCGGAGGCGTTCCATAATTCCGTTTCAAAACTGATAATATTACTTCCGTCTGTTAAATTTTCTTTCGGTATGTCGAAAATTAATTTTCTCTGATTATGTTCTGTTGTCAATGTCTGCACGCCAATCATTACGCCATTCACGGAAAGCCGAATGCTGAAACGGTTTTTCTTCATTTCCTGTAAGGGTAAAATACTCCCTAATCTGACAATTAAACGGAAATTTTTCTCCGGAAGAATACACCGTAAAGCAGCGGATTCTTTCACCGTCCAGCAATAGCGTTTGTCTGCTTCCTCGATTCCGTAAAGCCGCATTTTGTTAATGTCTTCCGCCTGATAGGTTGTCTGATAAGCTAAATATCGATAACAGTAAATATTTTTCTCTGTTTCTGAAAAGTTCAGCGGCATAGTAATTTTTCCGGTTGTGCCGTCGTTTTCATCTTCTGAACAGTGAATTGTATTTTGATAGAGAATTTCTAAATTTTCGTCAAGTAAATATGTTTTTTCTTCCGTGCCGAGATATTCAATTTCATCATAGCGGGAAGATAAATTTTTCATTTGTGCGGATAAATTTTTTTCTTCCGGATAAACTGCTGCGCCAGTTATTGCACGGACAGGCAGCCACAACGTTGACTGCAATTCTGAATCAATAATCACACAGCTTTTTTCAGGAATTTTTTCTGTAATGTCTTCTAAAATTTCCCATTCCATGCGGGTGTCATCTTGATGACGAACTAAAAATTCTGAATACGGCAAAACAACAATTACACTAATTATTGACGAAAGTAATAATAATTTTCCGTTCCGTTTGTTCAGCACCATTACTGAAAAAATAATCGCTATCGGAATAAATGGTACTAAATACCTTGCGTAATAATAATAATATTCAATTTCAAATCTTAACCAAGTTGAATATACTAACACGCAATAGAAAAATGCCACGAAAATCACTAACGCTGATTCACTTTCTAAAAAAATTCCAGGCTTTAAAAATGCCGTAAGTATTCCGAAAATCATTAACAAAATTCCTGCATTCACCACAAATCCTGATAACGTCATTGCCATGCCGCTTTGCAGAATTTTAATTTCTTTGAACGCTTTATATAAAATAACAATTAAGGGAAGGCTTTCTAATCCAATCAGCAGCCACTGCAAAAGAATTTTATTTTCCCGTTCGGAGAGAAATTCTTCTAAAGTAGTTGTTTTTTTCAGTTTAGAAACAAGAAGTACATACGCCATACAACATAATAATAAAATTCCACTGACGAAAATCACGACTTGCGTAATATTCTTCACGTTGATGTGCTGATTAAATACAAAACGATAATTATTCATTGTGTAGAACGGCTGTACATGCCGCATCATTAAATAACTCATGACGTACCCTAAAACTGAAAATAACAATAACCCTGAAAAAATTTTCCGTTTCGTGAAAAAATACATTCCCGCATAAGTCATCACGAAATAGGGCATTAACGTATAAACTGACACATGATAACAGCTGAATGCCATAATCGGAATAATTGAAAAGCCATAACATTCCGGATTGTTCTTTTCTGTTAGAAAATATAAATACATTCCCATGAGTAACGCTAAAAACATTTCCGTTAAAGAAGATTTCGCTACCCAGATTACTGCCGGAGAAATTGCCGTCATTCCGCAGGCAATTAATTTTGAGAATTGCTTTAAGTTTAAATTATCGCAGATAAACCCAATTAAAAAAATACTCAATACATAAAATATTGTTTGTATGTCTGCCATGCGTTCCATTCCGGCAACTTTCCCCCAGAGGGCAAGCATTGCCGGATATGTTGGTATTCCATGATAAATTCCTGAAACACTACTCACATTCCGGTTATATACTGTATCAGGATAATTTTCTACCGGAATATCATACCCAGCTAATTTATTATGCACGGCTGTCTGAAAATTTTCCTGTGATTCTTCATCTTCTAATAAATGATATTCTTCAAAATCCTGTTGCCGTTTATCATACCCGTTCAGAAAGTTAATCGCTTCGCACTGGTAAACGCCTTCGTCCTGCCCCATGCCGAATAATTCATTTTTCTGTGCAGTAAAGCTTATTCCCACTAAAGCCACTAACAACGGAATTAACACGGCTTGCATTTCCTTTTCCGGATTGAATGAAAGTTTATATTCTGTTAAGGAAATTTTTTCACCGGTCAACGCCGATGTGAAAAACATTACCACATCAACGAAACAAGTTGCCTGCATTCCTCTTTCCAGCGTGAACACGTCCAGCAAAAATAAACACATTGTACTCATGACATACGAACAGAAAAACCAGCATATTCCTAAAATTACCCATTCAATGACATGCCGCTTATGCAGTAAAATTCCCCCTGTGCCAACGCTGAACAAAATACTAATTAACATTAGTATAATAAATATATTCATTTATTTTCCTCCTGATGTTTTTCCATTTCGGAAAAAAATTTCCGGTATTTTTCCGTAATGACATTCCAGTCAAAATGCTTTTTCACGTAATTTCTGCCGTTTTCGCCCATGATTTCAGATTCCTGTTCATGTGCTAAAAAATAATTCACACAGCCTTCAAATTCAAAATAATTCCTGAAATATAATCCTCCGTTCGATTCCTGCACGAAATTTTTCGTGACGGCGCATTCATCATGCACTAATACAGGTCTGTGACATAGCCAACTTTCCATAATCACTAACGAAAAACTTTCATTTTTAGAGGGTTGACATAATAATTCCGCTGCCCCATAAGCATTATATTTATCTTGTATTTCCACAAATCCTAAATCAATAGTATCCCGTTTCGCACTTTCCGGAATGTGAATTTTCCCTCCGCCAATTAACACAAGTTTTAATTCACCTGGATTTCTTTTTTTATATTCTCCGAAATACTTCAATAACGTATGCACATTCTTGCCCATGTCTTTTCTTCCGGCGTAAAGTAAAAACTTTTCCGGAATGTGAAACTTTTTCCGGAATGCGTCCGGATTCGTCTGTAAATTGACATCCATGCCAATGCCCATTACGATTTTTTCCACGTTCGAAAGGGAATACACTTTTTCAGCGAGTAATAATTCCGGTCGGGCGTTGAAAATCATTCCGTAAACACGGGAATATAATTCCCTGTAAATATTCATATATAAATAGGCTTCATCATGAAAACAGGGAATCATCACAGACTTTTCCAGACATTGCGCTATTCCGTAATATGTTGTTCCGAACATGTACGGAATATAAACAAATGCCGTGTATTCTTCCTGATGTTCTGCAATATACGCATATAATTCCGGACTGTTAATCATTTCCTGAATGAAAATTTTCTCTTCTGTTTTCGTTGGCTGTATGCCTTGCATTAACTTCAAATTAATTTCGTCAAATTGTTTTGTATTCCGTTTCCGGACATTAAATCGCCGAACAGGTATTCCCTGAATGAGTTCTTCCCCCTCCGGATAATAATTTTCATTCCAGTCACTGACAAATTCTTTTACTCGTGTTGTTAAAATTTCTACCTGCATTCCGGCTTCATGCAAATGTTTTGTGACTTCCCGTGTTTCCATTTCCGCACCGCCGGGAATTTTTTCAGCGTACCATGGAATGACAAAAGCAATTTTTTTCATTTCGCAGTTTCTCCTAAAAATCTTTTCAATTGTTCAGCAAATAAAGATTTAATTTTCTCATATTGGAAATCTTTTAGTCTTTCGTTCTGATTAGCAATAATTTTTTCTTTTAATGTTTCGTCATGAAGAATTTTATTCATGAGAAATGCTGTTTCTATTGGGTTTTTCGTTCGGGTTAAGAATCCACTTCCGCCTAATGTCCACGGAATCGCACTGCTTGCGTAGGCTAATATGGGAATTTCAAAATACATCGCTTCCACTAACGGCACACAGAACCCTTCATGTTCACTCATGCACAGAAATAAATCCGCCGTCCGGTAATAAGATAAAATTTCCGCAAAAGAAATATGCCCCGTGAAAATCACATTTTCCACTTGTAATGCCTGCACATATTGCAAAAGCCTTTGATAATAAACTTCCATGCCGTTCCAATTTCCCACGAAAATTAAACGGCTTTTCGGTTGAATATAGTTCTGATAAAAAGTGAAGGCTTTAATGACATCTTCCTGTTTTTTATTCGGGGCAATTCTCCCTACAAAAATAATATTCTCTATATCGTCTGTATACTGACGGAAAATTTTCTTGTCGCCTTCTTTGGCGTAATCTTCAAAGGGAATTAAAATCGGTCTGACTTCAATCGGACAAGTAAATCCTGCCTGTTTCAATTCTTCCGCATTAAATGCCGAATCCGCAAGGCAATAATCAATTTTTCCGGCTAAGTGTTTCAAGCCGTCAAGCCCATATTGTGCATTCGTTTTCGCTTGTAAATTATACTTTGAAAAAAATTCCGGCGGTGTAATATTATGATAAATCATCATTTTCCGGCAAGGATATTTTTCTAAATTGTAATTTAATTCTGAACCCGTTGACATGTGGTAAATGATTACATCTTCCGGAGTTAATTCAGGCATTCCGGAACATAAATCTTTCGCTGTGCCTTTAGGCAATCTCTGGTCAACCGCTTCTGCGTAAATTTCCGTTGAATAACCTAATTCCCGCATTGCCTTCTGTAATGCAAGTGTATCATTGCCGACAGCATCGCCAAACGCTAACGTTGGCAAAAATTGAATGATTCTCATGAAAGTTTTTCCCTCAGTTCCTGATTTTCTTTTTTTAATAGTTCGATTTCCTGTTTCAGTTCCTGCCGTTCCTGTTCCGTTTCCTGAATGTATTGGCTGATTTGCTGAACGGCGTTCGCCGTGTGTAAATTTAAGGCATTCTGTTCCGTCATGACCGGCAAAATATAAAATTTCAACAATTTCTGAATCAGCTTTTTCACCCATACAACAAGAAAATTTCCCTCAATTGGTTTTTCCGCCTGAATTTGATTCCGGACACTTAAATATTCTGCACTTTGCTGTAAACTTTGCAATTGAAAATTCCCCTGAACGGAAAATTTTTCTTCTGCGTAGGGAATTTCTTCAAAAGACAGCATTTCTTCCGTTAAGCCTTTTTCCTGAATTTCTTTCCGGATTTGTTTCATGATTTCTTCCGTGTTAATTTCCTGCATGTCGTTTCGCCTTTCTTTCAGTGCAAATATAATTCATATTGCCGTTTGTCCATAAAAATAGAATTAATTCCTGTAAACGCATATTCTAAATAGTCTTTCGATGCTAAATACTGCAATAATTCCTGGTCTTTCACTCCGGCGGAAAGTTTCTGCGAATAGGGAATCATTTCTAAAATAATGAACAACGGTCGGTATTTTTCCCATGGAATGCTTTGAAGAATTTCCATTTCCATGCCCTCTGTATCTAAATTTAAAATCACAGGGGCTTTCTGATTTAAATAATTTTCTATAATCTCTTCATAGGAAATTGTTTCTAAAGAGATTGTCTGTTGTAATTCCGCCTCCGGATTATTTGCTAAAAGTTCAGAAATATCCCCGATTTTCGATAAACCATCTAAATTTAATATGTGAAATTCCACTTGTTCGCCGGATTTCCCCGAAACAGCCTGATTTAAAATTATATCTTCCGGACGTTTCGCTTTCAGTTCCGGAATGAGTAACGGGTTCGCTTCTAATAATACTCCCCTTGCACCCTGTTCATAAAAAAAATAGGTATTACTCATTTCTATGGGCTTGTTCGCCCCTAAATCTAAATAAATACAGTCGCTGAACGCTATGCCCATCATGGCGCATAAATACATTAAAATGGCATCTTCTCCGGCTTGAGAATAGGTTTTCTTATTGAATAACTGTAAATTTTCTTTCAGAAAATGCTGTTCTTTCAGAATTGTTTCAATTTGTTCCGTTCGGTGCGCAAGGCTGATTGTTGTCTCATCATCGGATTTCATGCGTTTTTCTGTTTCTCGGCGGTAATGTTCTAAACAGTCAAGGCGTTTTTCTGAACGTTCTGAACGTTCGGCATTCTGCGAAATTCGTTGGAAATTTTTTTCTTGTTGTGTTTCTAAGGCTTTTTGTTTATTTTGTAAATTCTGCACTTCCTGCCGTAATTGCTGTAATTCATTCCGTTCTGCTTCGTTTCTGCCGTATAAATCACGTAATAAAAATCTAAGCATTTTTGTATAAAAATTCAACTTGTCACCCCCATGAAAATGTCGTTTCCTGTCGGCTTACTCCTATATCTTGCTTTTCAGAAGTCACCGCAAAAGTTAAAACTTGCCGAATGTCGTCGAAAATAATTCCGTCATGCGAATGTACCGCAATATCTAAAAAATATTTCGCCGGTAAAAGTTCATTCCGGAAAAGAATTTCAATTCTTCCTTTTCGTTGTAAAGCAATACATTTCCCCGTTTCAATGAAAATATTCGTTCCGTAACAATGCAAGCCGTCTTCCCGAAAAATGCCATAACCGAAATTGCCTTGTAAACCGTCCGTTTCCGTTTCGTATTCTAAAATTAACCGGATTTGTTCCCCCGTCCGGAAAATATATTGCTTTTCTTTCTGTAAATTCTGCATTTCCGCATGAGTAAACCAGACCGCCCCTGTTCCCATGCGAATGGCTGTTTTTTCGCAGAATGCAGGCAATTCCGGTTTTTCTTCCGGTTTTTGTTCTTCTTCATGCTGAATTGTTAATTGCTGATTGCGTTTTTCTTCCATGCTTTTCAGGTAACGGTCATGAACGAGTTTCGGCGTGCCGGAATCTTTAATTAAGCCGTTTTCAATCCAGTAACTTGTTTCACAAATTTGTTCAATTTGTTCTAAAGCGTGCGAAACAATGACAATTGTTGTTCCGTGGGCTTTAATTTCTCTTAATTTATCAAAACATTTTTTCTGAAAATTCGTATCGCCTACGGCTAAAATTTCATCAATCAATAAAATATTCGCATCAACATTGATTGCCACAGAAAACGCTAACCGCATATACATTCCGGAAGAATATGTTCTTACCGGATTATCAATAAATTCTTCTAATTCCGAAAAGCGAATAATTTCTTGCAAGCGAGTATCAATTTCTTTTCGGGTCAATCCGAAAATGGACGCATTCGTGTAAATATTTTCCCTTCCGGTCATGTCTGGGTGAAATCCTGCCCCGAGTTCAATTAAACTGGATACTCTGCCGGAAAGTTTAATTTCTCCTTCGTCCGGATAAAGAATTTTCGTTAATAATTTCAATGTTGTGCTTTTCCCGCAGCCATTATGACCAATTAAACCAACGGCTTCACCCTTTTTCACCCGAAAACTAATGCCTTTCAGCACCCATCTGTCTTCATAGTAATTTCTTTTCCGGAATAAAATTCTTTCTTTTAAATCATTCCCCTTGTCGTAAAAAATTCGGAATTTTTTTTTCACGTTGCTGACTTCAATTGCATATTGTTCTTCCATAAATTTATAATACCTCCGCAAAACGTTTCTTCAGTTTTGAAAAAACGAGTTCCCCGAAAATTAAAATGATGATTCCGAACAGGAAAGACACAAGCAAAGTATTCATTTCCGGCACTCGTGCATAATATAATACGTCCCTGTAAGCTTCAATGACTGCCGTCATTGGATTCAGATAAAATAATTTTCGAATCGTTTCATTCGTAATCATATCTAACGGATAAAGCACCGGCGTTAAATAAATCCATGCCATTGTGATAATACTTAAAATATGCTCCATATCCCGAAAAAACACCGTTACCGCCGAAAATAATAAGGCAAGCCCTAACGCCATAATATATTCAGTAATCATAATTAACGGCAATGTCGCTATTGCTAACGCATTCAAGCCTACTCCTGAAATCATCACCACAAGAAAAATAATCACAAACGTTAGTAACATATTCACAAAACAACTCGTGACATACGCTATCGGAATGACTTCCCTCGGAAAATAAATTTTCGATACTAAATTTTTCGCTGCCATAATTGAATTCGCTCCGCCTTGTAAACTCGAAGAAAAAAATATCCACGGAATTAACGCCACAAATAAATGCAGATAATATTTTTCAATCGGACTCGGCAGAATAAAACTAAATGCTATTGTATACACAATCAATTGAAATAATGGATTGATAAACGTCCATAAGAACCCTAATACACTCCCTTTATAACGCCCTCGCAAATCTTTCCGGACTAAACTGAAAATCATTTCCCGATAAGCATATAATTCTTTCCCTATTTCCACTTGTGCAACTCCTTTAATTTTAAGTTTAATTTTAATATTTAATATATATTATACTCCGAAAAAAGCATAAAGTCAAGAGCTGATGAAATTTTTCAATAAAAAGAACTACTGTGTTTGCACAGCAGTTCTTTTTTGTCAGGTTATCTGCCTAAAAGCCATTGATACATGCCTTCATACTGTTTTGCCGATTCGCCCCAGCTGAAATCTTTCTGCATACCACGGCGCACCATGTCATTCCAGTTGTCACGATAATTGAAAAAGACTGATTTCGCATAATTCACTGAACCTAAAAAGGCTTCCGACCAAAATTCTTTGAAGGTGAATCCTGTTCCCGTCAATTCAAATTCGTTATACGGTTCAACGGTATCTTTCAAACCGCCCGTTTCCCGTACTAACGGCACAGAACCGTAACGCAATGCCATTAACTGCGTTAATCCGCAAGGCTCGAATTTCGACGGAACAAGCATCATATCCGCTCCGGCGTAAACTTTATGCGCTAATTCGTCATTGTAGCAAATATTCGCTGAAACATTCCCCGGATAACGCCCTGCAAAATACCGGAATGCGTTTTCATACCCCGGTTCGCCCGTGCCGATTAACACGAATTGCGTGTTGTCATCTAAGAATCTTCCTTCAAATACATCACTTAACAAATTCAAACCTTTCTGGTCAGTCAGTCGGGAAATTAACCCAATCAGCATTTTCCGGCTGTCTTGTTCCAGTCCGAGTTCTTCTTGTAATTTGCGCTTGTTTTCTGCCTTTCCTGTCAGGAAATTTTCCGCATTGTAATTCGTGTAAATTTTCTTGTCCGTTTCCGGATTGAAAATGCTGTAGTCAATGCCGTTCACAATGCCTCTTAAATCCATTTTTCTGGAAGACAGTAAACCGTCCAGTTTTTCGCCATATTCAGGCGTTTTAATTTCTTCAGTGTAAGTTTCGCTTACGGTTGTAATGTAATCCGCATACACTAAACCGCCTTTCAGCATGTTAGCATCTTTGTGAAATTCCAGCTTGTCCGGCTTGAACATGTAATCCGGCAGCTGTGTATTCTTCTTAAATTCTGCAATGTCCCAAACACCCTGGAATTTCAGGTTATGAATGGTCATAATGCTTTTCACGCCCTGATAAAATGGGTGTGTGGCAAATGTTGTATGCAGAAATACAGGAATTAACCCCGTCTGCCAGTCGTGACAATGAATAATGTCCGGACGGAAACCAATTACCGGCATCATCGCTAAAACTGCTTTACAGAAAAATGTAAATCTTTCGATATCCCATTTTAAATCATTGCTGTAAGGCGTTTCCCCGTTGAAATAATACTCGTTATCAACGTAATAATACTTGATTCCGCAGTATTCGTATTCCATAATGCCAACATGTTCCTGCCTTCCGGCATAATCCATAAAGAAATGATGCCGATAATGGAAGAAGTTCCGAAATCTTCCTGGGATACAAGTGTAATACGGAATAATCACACGCACATCAAATTGTTCTTTGTTTAAATACTTCGGAAGCGCACCGACAACGTCCGCAAGTCCTCCCGTTTTCACAAACGGTACACATTCTGATGCGGCAAAAAGAATATTCGTCAAAGAAAATCCCTCCTTGAAAAGTTTAATACTACTCTTATTATACTCTTTTTTTTCGGATTAGTCAAGAGAAATTTCACAATTTTTCAATTCTTTGTGCAGAAAGTTGAAAAATCTCGTTTTTGTGAACGACACGTGCCGTTTTTTTGAAAATTTGTCCAAATCTATGCCCAAAATTTAAAAAAAACTTGTGATAAATAGAGAAAATCCTATTTTTTCATTGACGAAATCCTCAATATCTTGTATAATATAAACAAAGCGAAACCACGATAACTGCATATTGCAGGTTGTGTCAAGAAGTTGGCTGATAGCACCCGCCTTTGGTGTGTAAAATATGCAAGGCAATGTGACAACTTCGCTTTATCATCAAACAGTCCTACTCCAATGGGCAGGGTGCGTGTTACACCCCTTTGCCGTTGCTATGGCGCAAGCTGTGGTGCGCAATAAAGAAAAGCATTTTTCAAGTTTTTCTTAACATATAAATTTATCCTCAATAATATAATTCATCCTGCAATATTAGCATTCAGCTTGCTGAAACAAAAAAAGAAAGGTGAACACGAAATGACTTACCATGAATTAGTTGATAAAGTAAGAACTGCTTTAGTGGTCAAGGCAGACGCTTCCAAAGTGAAAGAGCATATCGCCGTACAGGTGAATGTGACTGGTGAATCTGAAGGAGCGTTCTATATTGAAATCAAAGATGGCGTTTTGTCTGTAGAACCGTTTGATTACAATGACCGTGATTTTCTGATTACTTGCGACGGTGCGGAAATTCTTGCCGTTGTTCAGGGAAAGAAAAGCATTGAAGAAGCTTACAAAGAAGGCACTGTCAAGGTAGAAGGCGATTTGACGAAAGCCATTAAATTAGGCGGTATCATTCCTAAGGCAAAGAAAACAACTAAAAAAGATAAAAAAGCAGATACTGCTGAAGAAACTCCTGCACCAGCGAAAAAAAGAACCAGAAAGACAAAAGCTGCTGCTGAAGTAACGGATTCCCCTGAAGAAGGTCAAATGTCTCTCACTGCTGAACCTGAAGAAAAACCAGCAGAAAAACCTGTCAGAAAAAGAAGAAGCAAAAAAACAGATGCCGATTCCTAACGGTTTCATTCTATGAAAATGATTCAAGGCATTTCTTCTTATGCAGAGGAAATGCCTTTTTGTTTTCAAATCATAAAAAAATGAAAAAGGCACAGTGAAAGAAATGCTATGCCCTTTTCAACAAAAATAAGAGAAAGAGGTTAGAAAATCATTTTCCAATTCCATTATACCAAAAAATTCCGTCATAGGCAAGTGTTTTCTGAAAAATAATTTTTTTCGTATACCTGCACAAAAATATACTGCCTTGTTTATACAGAATGAACAAAAATGTGTTCTATCCTAAAAAATTTGTTTTCTCTACTTGCTTTTTTTCTCCGAATGTGTTATAATAAATTGCAGAGTTCAGTTCATGCTGAATTTGTTCGGAATATAGGTGTGTGGGCCCTGTGCAATGTTTCTCCGTGAACCATGTCAGGCGTGGAAGCGAGCAGCATTAAGCGGATTGTTTCATGTGCCGCAGCAAGCCTGCACACCTATGTTCCGAAATTTTTTTGAGTTTGGAGGTGGTTTTTTTCATGTATCAGGCTCTTTATTCAAAATGGAGACCAAGAACATTTTCTGACGTACTTTCCCAGCCACAAGTGACAGTAACGCTCCGGAATCAGGTGAAAGCCGGCACTACCGTTCATGCGTATTTATTCACAGGGTCGAGAGGTACCGGAAAAACAACTTGCGCAAGAATTTTAGCGAAAGCGGTAAATTGTGAACACCCTACGCCGGAAGGCGACCCCTGTTTAACTTGTTCATTATGTCAAATGGCGGAACAGGGAACGCTTGCCGACTTAGTCGAAATTGACGCTGCGTCTAATAACAGCGTTGAAGATATTCGGGACTTGCGTGACGCTTCTGTATATCTTCCCGAAAAAGGAAAATTCCGCATTTACATTATTGATGAAGTGCATATGCTTTCCGCAAGCGCATTCAATGCCTTGCTGAAAATTATGGAAGAACCGCCGCCCTACATGAAATTTATTTTGGCAACAACTGAAATTCATAAAGTTCCGGCAACAATTATTTCCCGTTGTCAACGGTACGATTTCCGGCGCATTCAACAGGAAGATTTAGTTTCCCGCTTAATGATGATTGCCGAAAAAGAAAATATTTCCCTTGAACCGAATGCCGCTAAATTCATGGCAAGGCTTTCCGACGGCGGAATGCGTGATGCAATTTCTTTATTAGACAGATGTTCCGCTTACGGAGAAACAATTACCGTAAAACTCGCCGCTGAAGCTGCCGGTGCTGCTGACCGGAATTATCTTTTCCAGCTTATGGAAGCCATTCTTGAAAAAAATATTCCGAATATCTTAAAGTTAATTTCTGATTTATATCAGCAGGCAAAAGATTTACAACGGCTTTGCGAAGAATTAATTCTCTTACAGCGTGATGTGCTTTTATATAAAGTAACCGGAAATGTTTCTCTTCTGAATAGTTTACCGGAAGAAATTTCTTCTATTGAAAAATTCTCCGGTCAGGAACTTTCCCAAATTTTAACTTTATTACAAAGTTTACAGGATTGCCGTGAAAAACTCTACAGGGCAACGGACAAGCGAATTACTTTAGAAATGTCTTTAATTCGTCTTTGTACGAATTTTTCTCAGGAAAAAAATAGTTCTTTATCTTCTTCTGCTGATTTGCAGGAAATTTTACAGCGGCTTTCCCGTTTGGAACAGCAGCCCAATGAACCACTTCCGCAGAAACTTCCCCCACTTCCCGCACCACGCCAGAATCCGGAAATGAAAAAATTTTCCCTTTCCGATTGTCAGCCCCTCCCGCAATGGGCGGAAATTCTTGAACGATGTGAAGAAAAATGTCCGGATGTTGGTGCAACGCTCCTCGGGTCTTCTGCTGTTTTCTATGAAAATTATCTCATGATTACTACGGGAAATCCCCTCTTCATGGCTTTACTGAAACGAAAAGAAAACGCTAAACCATTCAACAAAGTATTATTCGACATCACCGGAAAACAATTTACTATTCGGGCGAAATGTTCTCCGGAAGCGTTAAAATCCCGCCCGATTGAAGAAATGATTCAACGTGCTAAAAACAGTGGCGTTTCTACCACTGCAATAGAATAGATTTTTTAAATACAAAAGGAGTTTTTATTTTATGAGAGCAAGAGTACCTAAGGGCGCAGGCAATAACGCCCAGAACATGAACACTATGATTCGTCAGGCGCAGAAAATGCAAGACCAGATTACTGAACTTCAGGATGATATTGAATCCCGTGAATTTACTGCCCAGGCAGGCGGCGGTGCAATTGAAATCGTCATGACCGGCAAAAAAACCGTTAAGTCTTTAACCATCAGCAAGGAAGTGGTTGACCCTGAAGACGTGGAAATGCTCCAGGATTTAATCATTAGCGTAGTGAATGAAGCTGTTGCCCAGATTGAACAGACTACGGAAGACGAAATGAGCAAAATTACCGGCGGCGTTTCTCTCCCCGGCTTGTTCTAATGGCAAACCATGACGCTTTGCCGCTTGTCGTCCTGACAGAACAATTTGCAAAATTACCGGGCATCGGAATGAAATCTGCTGCCCGGCTTGCTTATCATGTCATGTCCATGCCGGCACAGGAAGTAGAAGCCTTCGCACAGGCTTTATTAAATGCCCGTCAGACGGTGCATTTCTGTCAGTGCTGTGAAAATTTAACCGACCAGAAATTCTGTCCGATTTGTGAAGATGATTCCCGTGACCATTCTTTAATTTGCGTGGTTGAAACGCCGAAAGACATTTCCGCTTTCGAACGTACCGGAGAATATCAAGGCGTGTATCATGTTCTGCACGGGTTAATTTCGCCGCTGAAAAATATTCTTCCGGACGATTTGAAAATTCGTTCGTTAATTCAGCGTGTCCGTGAGGGAAATATCCGTGAAGTCATTATGGCAACGAATCCCACTGTTGAAGGCGATGCCACTGCCGCTTACATTTCCCAGTTGTTAAAGCCTCTCGGCGTGACGGTTTCCCGTTTAGCATTCGGTCTTCCCGTCGGCGGTGCGCTGGAATACGCTGATGAAGTCACTTTATTTAAAGCACTGGAAAACAGAAATCAAATGTAATTTTTCCGGAAAGTTTTTTCTTAGAATTTTTTAGAATGGGAAAAATCTTTCCGGTTTTTTAATTTTTTATGCAAAACTAACAAATTTTCACGAAAAAATTTTACATGAAAATTTTACA
This sequence comes from uncultured Clostridia bacterium, assembly GCA_947589035.1. Lineage (GTDB taxonomy): Bacteria > Bacillota > Clostridia > Oscillospirales > Ruminococcaceae > UBA3855. The sequence continues at coordinate 36,193 of CANPYZ010000025.1, forward strand.
AAATTCACAGATTTCATATTTTATTCATATTTTTATGCTATAATAGTAACATACTTACACAGAGTCTCTGTGCATGAATTTTGTACGTTATATAATAAGAAAGGATGATTTTTTATGATTTCAAAAGTCATGACCAACCGCATGAAGGCTGCTGCTGTTGCTGCTGTAATGTGTCTTTCCGCTACGGCGTTCTGCCTGCCGTCTTACGTGAATATGACTTCTATCACGGCTTCCGCTGCTGCTGTTTCTATCGGAAAAGAACTTGCCGTTGGTGATAAGTATGAAGGCTTTACCGCTGATGTCGGTACAAGCGGCGTGAAAACAATTACTTTTACACTGAAAGCCAATTACACTGGTAATTTCTCCTATGGTTTCGGAATTGGTGTTGCTGATGCGCCCTATTGGTACGAATGGGACGGTAAAACTTGGGTAGACACTGAAGGCGGAAAAGTTGAAGTTCCTGGCGTAAGTGTTCCTGTAAAAGAAGGCGAAAATTTCACCATTACTGTGGATACTTCTAAACTCGGACTTTCCTATAATCCTTCTTCTGATAAATATCCTGGAAAATTCGAATTTAGAAATTATTATTCCGGTGAAGGAAAAACAGATAGCGTGACACTCGTTTCCGCTGAGGCAAACGCTTCTTCCACTTCTACACCAGCTCCTACAGAACCCACTGGAAAGCCTGACCCCACTCAACCTACTGATAAAACCGACCCCACTCAACCCACTGATAAAACTGACCCTACTCAACCTGCTGATAAGCCCGACAAGCCTTCCGGCGGTACAGCTTCTGGTCAGAAACTCGCTGTAGATGATACTTATCAGGGATTCACGGCTGACCTCGCTGCAAGCGGAATTAAAAATATTACTATTACCGTTACCCCTGACTTTACAGGAAACTTTACTTATGGTTTCGGTATCGGTACAGCAGACGACCCCTATTGGTATGAATGGGACGGTAAAGGCTGGCAAGATACAGAGGGCGGTAAAATAGACGTTCCTGGAACAGATGTTCCCGCTACTGCCGGCAAAGATGTTGTCATTGTGATTGATACTTCTAAACTTTCCCTGTCTTATAATCCGTCTACAGATAAATATCCCGGAAAATTCGAATTTAGAAATTATTATTCCGGTGAAGAAGATGGCTCTGTTACCATTAAATCCATTGTCGCTAATGGTGATGCAACACCTACACCTCCTGGTCCTGCTGACCCTGGTGAACCTGGAAAAGACCCTTCCGGCGGCGGCGATGGTCACGAACTTTCCAACAAAGACGGCAATTCCAAAAATCCTCTCGCTAACGGAAAAGGCTGGTCTTTCAAAGATAATGGCAACGGCACTGGCACAATGACCGCTACACAAGCCCGTCAGATTGAATTTGAAAAACCCCTCACTTTAACACAAGGCTATGATGAAGAATATTACGCTAAAGAAGGGAAATCTCCTGTAGAAGGTACTGACCCGATTAACAGCCATAAATTCGGTTATTCTGATTTCGGTCTTTCCGGTATCGGCAAGAGTGAAACAGGTTCAACTGTAATTGAATCCATTATGGCAACCATTCAGAGCAAACAAAGCGTGAAGAATTTCATGTACGGCGGCGGTCTGAACGTTGAAAATAAATCCCCTGCGGATACGGAATCCGCTAAAGCTGAAAAAGGCGTTGCCACGACAGAAGATGCTGGTTACTGGTATAACGACATGGGCGAAGAAAAAGTAGAGGAATTTAAAGAAGCTGGCGTTGAATTTGGTGTTGAACCCAGTTACGGTTATTTCCTCTCTTCCGAAGATAACCAGCTCGGCGGTTATTTCAACGTATTCTGGGACGTTCCGGAAGAAGTAAAGCCTTATGAAACTGCCGGAGATATTTCCTTCCAGTACTGGTATGGCGTGGAAGATACAGAAGAATATACGGAAATCCCTGCTGTTGACCTCGTGGGCGGTGTCCTCACTTACACCGAAGAACAGACTTTCGATTATACCGCAAGCAAAAAGGCTGAACTTAATCAGAAAATTTCCGCTGGCGATATGTCTGAAGAAATCAGTTTCGTTGACTCCCTCGGCTTAGAAGCGAATGACGATGTTCACGCTGTAGTATTCACTGTTTCTGCGGATTCTGATTTAGACAAATTAGTTTACGGAATCGGTGCTTCCGTTGGTGACGATTGGCAAATGTGGGCTCCTGAAGGGGCTGAATGGAATTTCGTTGCGACGAATACCACTTCCGGCGATGTGGAAATTGCCTGGATTGTTCCTTCCGGTCTTGACCTGAATGAAGAATATGGCAACCTTCAATTCGGTTACTGGTACGGCGGACAAGGCGAAACAGAATTAGATTCTGTTACACTGAAATCCGTGGAAGTATTCTACAACGAAAAAGAAGAAGCAACTGAACCTCCGACAGAACCCCCGACAACTGCACCGACAGATGCACCTACTGAACCCGATTTGAAAGTCACAAAATGGGGTGACACTGACTGCAACGACAGTGTAGATATTCTGGATGTTATCTTGCTGAACAGAAACATTTTAGGAAAATCTGAAGTTACTCCACAGGGGAAAGTCAATTCCGATATTGATGTGAATGATAAGCTTGAACCGGCTGATGCATTGAACATCATGAAATTGATTGTAAAAATTCTGTCAAACGACGATTGCCCTGTAAAAGCTTCTCAATCTTAAAAAATTCCCCTGCCTGAATGGCAGGGGTTTTTTAATGTCCTTTAGGGATTTTGTCTAATTGATTTTTTTCCGTTTTCAGGTCAGCGTGAAGTAAATCAATGAAAATTCCCGTTAAGGGAAGTAAAGCGAACCAAACGCCTTTTCCGGAAAATTTCGCACAAGCCATTGCTGAACTAATTCCGCCGGAAACGAATAAAGCTAACATTCCGGCATGAAACCACATTCTTCGGAAAGCGGTTTTGTCTTTGTGGCGGAATGCTTTGGCGAAAGCAATTCCCACTTGTCTGACGTGATTCGTGCAGAAAGTCGTTGCTACGGGGATTCCGTCCGCTTGCCGGAATGTGTTATACTGCATGGAAGCAATGAAATTCACGGCAACCTGAGAAATTGCATAAGGTGCGCTGTCGGGAATTAAGCCTAAAATGAACACAGTCAGCATTTCAATGAAAATTAATAACGTATCCCACCGAATGAAATACATTTTCCGGACGGAAGTGGCAACCGATTCAGAAATAACCGTTCCGAGAAAATATGCCGTAATCGGAATGCATAAATATCCAGCTTTGTGCCAGTCGCCGGAACTAATGGAAATGGCTAACAGAACGAAATTCGCCGTCTGTGCGTTGCAGAACACGCCCCCTCTTGCGGAATAGGTATACCCGCCGAAAAAACCGCCGATATACATCAGTACAGCGAGTGTCCACCAGCGTTCGCATTCAAGGAATTGTTGTTTTTCTTTATTTTCCATAAGCAGCCTTTCTTAAAAATTTTTAAAATTTTAAATTTTGAAATTTAGATTTCCTGTTTTATTATAGCACAGAACGGAAAATTTTGCAATAGGTTCACAAGGACAAATTCAAGCGCATGTAATAAATAGTGAATTTATTTCAGAAGAGGGGTGAACTGATGTTCGCAGTTGGCGAGGGAATTTTTCTTCCGTTTTTAGGAACGGCGATTGGTGCGGCTTGTGTGTTCCTTTTGAAAAGTGATTTTCACCGGAATATGCAGCGAATTTTGGCAGGGCTTGCGGCAGGCATTATGACAGCGGCGAGTTTTTGGAGTTTACTGCTTCCGGCGGTTGAACAGTCGGGAACGCTGTTCGGGACGTGTATTCCGGCAGGAGGGGGATTTTTTGCGGGGGTGCTGGGGCTATGGCTGTTGGACAGAAGGCTTCCCGTGGAGGCGCAGCATTCGCAGAAGATGTTATTATTCGCCGTGACCATGCACAACATACCGGAAGGAATGGCAGTCGGGGCGGCGTATGCCGGAATGCTTTACGGGGGGGAAATTACCGGAGCGGAGGCGTTCATTTTAGCGGTGGGCATAGCGGTGCAGAATATTCCGGAAGGGGCGATTATTTCGCTGCCGCTGAAAGCGGAAGGAATGCACCGGAGACGGGCATTTTTCGCAGGGGTGCTGAGTGGGGCAGTAGAACCGGTAGCGGCAGTAGTAACATTAGGTTCAGCGGGGAAAATGATTCCGTTAATGCCTGTGTTGCTGAGTTTTGCGGCTGGGGCAATGCTTTACGTTGTCGTGCGGGAACTGGTACCGGAATTTCGGGAGAATGCCCGTTCAGGCGTGGGGGAGATTGCCTTCGGGGGCGGGTTTCTGCTGATGATGCTGCTTGACGTGGCGTTCGGGTGAAAAAAACTCCTCTGCTGTTGGCAGAGGAGAAAAATTTTATGATTCGTAAATGATTTTTCTTTTCAGGGAAATCAAATCGAACACATCAATTTGATTGTCCTGATATATATCCGCAAGTTTCCAATTCGGCAAACTTGTATCCGGAACGGCTAAAAGCCATTTCTGGAGCAGAACAACATCAGCTACACTGATACTTTCGTCACAGTTTACATCACCAATTTCATAAGAAATATCGGTTTTTACTGTAATGGAATATGGGAATGAAGTCCAGTCCCTTGAAGAACGAGGTTTAACCTTAATATAATATTCACCAGCAGGAATATCAATTTCATCTGTACCTGATGTTAATTGATTTCCAGTAAGATACCATGTATTAAGTTCAGTTAGAGTATCTCCTTGTTGATACGCAGTTACATCCCAAAGATAATTAGGATTTTTAAGATTTTCCTCACGAATGAAATCAATAGTGAAATATCCGTCTTTTGTTGTTTC
>CANPYZ010000026.1 GCA_947589035.1 uncultured Clostridia bacterium
CCGGTGAAAATAAGCCTGCCTTTTCTGATGTTCTCGCCGACAGCGAAAACATGATATTTCGTTTCCTGATGATCGCCATAGGAGCATATGTCGCAAGTGGTCTGATCGCAGGCATTTTCAGCGGAGATGACCGCAAACTTTATGCGTATTTCACGGTAAGCACGCCGCAGGGGGTAAGGGGGAGTCTGTATGACAAGTATGTCTTAGCCTTTGCGATGAACGGGCTGTTCATGGTAAGTTCCATATTTGCCGGCAGCATTTATGATACGCTGTACTATGTGTTAACAGGAGTGGAAAACACACGTCTCGACACGCTTTACCTTGTCATCTTTTTCCTGCTGCTGGTAATATGCGCATGGGATATCCCCTTTATGATCCGTTTCGGGCAGAAAAAGGGCAGCTATATCAAGACAGCACTGATGCTCGGCATCTCAACGATACTGGTAGTTGCATTTGACTATCTGCCTGATCCTATCAAAGATGAACTTATGAAGTTATTTTCCGCAGTAATGGGTGGAGAGATCAGTGACAATAGGATGCTCGGCATCAGTTTTGTTCCGGCTCTGTGTGTGGCGGCATATTATCTGTCCTACAGATCATCGTGCAAACTTTTCAGGAAAGGGGTGGACGGCTATGACAAATAACATAGACAAAAAGCTCGAACGCAAACGGCTGTTGATCTTTCTGTTCTTTGCATTTGCTCTTAGCTGGATACCTGCGATCCTATTCAACAAGGTCTTTGGCTATCATGATTGGTTTGAAACGAACAAATATCCTGTGCTGTTCTGGTTCGTGGGCTATGGTCCAGCGCTTGCGAATGTCATCACACGAAAGCTCACGCACGAGGGATGGCATGACAGTATGCTGCACTTACGGCTGAAAGGCAATATCAAGTATTATATTATCGCTGTGCTGTTTGTAAGTATCGCAAGTCTTCCCACAGGAATTATGACGACCCTTGTCTGCGGCGGAGGAGATCTTTCGCAGCTTGGAACGTATTTTACGGCAAAGGAAATGATCGGTGCATTGCTGCTGATACTTACCACATCTCCGCTTATCGCATTCAATACATTCGGTGAGGAATTTGGCTGGCGTGGTTATATGAACCAGAAAATGGAACCGCTTATCGGCACGACAGGCACTGTCATTGTGGGAGGTATCATTTGGGGCGTGTGGCACGCAGTGCTTACCGTAGAGGGACACAATTTCGGCACGGACTATGCGGGATATCCGTGGCTGGGGATCCTTGCCATGAGCATTATGTGTACATTTGACGGTATCGTCCTCATGTGGCTGACAAAAAAGACCGGTTCGGTCTATCCGGCAGCGATCCTGCACGCTATGAACAATAACGGCGGCAAAATAACATCAAATATCTTTATGAGCGGCATTGATACTCAGACATTTCATGAAACGATAACGCAGTCGCTGATCTGTGAGATACCATTCTTCCTGTGCTGTACCGTGTTTTTGGTGTTGATGCTGCGGGAAAAAAGCAGAATGCGCCGAACGGCATAGCAAACCAAACGCTCTCTGAATGTGCAGGGAGCGTTTTGCTGTTTCAGTGTATCATTTTCCACTGTCAAATTAAGTCAGAATTTGATATTAAATCATATTTATAATATTATGTGAAAAATTTTTTCTTTGATCTAAGGACTTCTTAATAATTTTGTGATATAATAGATCACAGAAAGGAGCTGTCAGAAATGTACAGAAGAATGATCCTGAAAGATCTGAAAAGAAAGAAGACGATGAACATCATATTACTTTTGTTTGTGATGTTGTCGGCAATGTTTACGGCAAGCGGTGTGAATAACATAATGGCTTTAGAGGAAGGACTTGACTATTACTTTGAAAAGGCAGGAATGGCGGATTACTATATTTTGTCGCATAAAAACAATGACAATGATTCCGTTGAGGAGTTACTCAAAAACAGCGAGAATACAAAGTCATACCGAAAAGATGATGTAATTTTTACATCAGAGGACAATTTTAAACGCAGCGGAAAAAAACTCATGGAATATTCGAGTGTTTCAATGGTGCAGTCGCTAAGCAGTTCTGATTTCAATTTTTTCGACAGTGACAACAAAATTGTCAAAGAAGTGGAAAGCGGAAAAATGTACATCGCAGGAGCAACTGCGGGAAAGTCAGATCTGCAGGTCGGAGACAAGTTTATTTTAAATATAGGCGAAATTGCTGTCTTCCTTCACACGGTTCAGCGTGGCATTGTCCACCGTGAATGTTGCAGACCAATAGCCTGACAACTTATTTTAGTTGACCGCACAAAACAATTACTCAGGACAGCGTAACCGCCCGACTTATGTACACGACAGATTGTATCAGAAACAGTCTTTTTGATAAATTTTTTATCCATTTTGTTCACCTCATCAGTATATAAATTCCATATTTGCTATTCGTAATTTGTTTATCCCATAAACGCAACCATAAGGTTTTTCAATTTCAAAAAAACCTCTTTTTGTTAATTCATTTACAGCAGTTTTGATTTCCTCGTCTGAAAAATCAGACAGAACATTTACTTGAACAATTTCGTCAATTGTAGAATAATCGCATTCTTTTTCGTTCATCATCATGTGCAGAATAGTCATCTGTTCCTCTGAAAATCTCAGATTCGGTACACCAATCGCACTTGGATTCGGCATAGAAAGACCTCCTTGTTGGCTCAGGAAAATATTTTTTTATTTCTTTTGCATAGATAAATCAGTATTTCATTCAGGGCATAAAAATAGCGGACAGTGCTTCTTGATATGAAATACAGTCCGCTATGGGTTATTCAATTTGTCAACAGACTTCTGCCGATTTGGGCTTATTTTGGTTATCTACCAGTTTTCTACCAACTTTTTCTTCCGTTGGTGTCTACCAATTGTCTACCAAATTTCTACCAGATTTCTTAAAATTTGTGATTTTTGAGAACAACGGAAACTCGCTGATTTCCTCATTTCTACCAACTTAAACAGCGATTCTACGCCAATTTGGCAACATTTTATGATACTTGGTGATAAATGGTGGTAAAGTGGCTTAGTTTTAGCATAAAATTCAGGATTAGTCAATACAAATTTCATGAAATTTACACAGAAAAACATTTTTGGTAAAAGAAAGTTGCTTGACAATCAAGAAAAAGTATGCTATACTGAATGTAAACTTTAAAATCAGACAGAAAGAGAAGGGCGTTAATGAAGAAAAAGCTGCTTGCTTTAGCGTTAAGCATGGTGAATATATGGTCTTTTTTAGTTCCGGTGTCCGTATTTGCGGAAGAAGAAAAGGGCGATGTCAATCGGGACGGGAAATTCAATACAGAAGATGTTGTGTTATTGCAGAACTGGCTTTCCGGAATGGAGGGGGCGACACTTCCGGAATGGGAAAACGCAGATTTTGATGAAAATGCACAAATTAATATATTTGATTTATGCTTAATGAAGAAAAAGTTATTAGAAAAAGGGTATTCTTTAGCGTATCAGGCAGTTACTGACCAGATTTACGCAGGGAACAAAGAAAAAATTGATACTGATGAAAACCATTCTGTCATGATTTATTCTACAGAAGAATTGAAAAACTATCTTTCAGCATTTTTTGAAGAAAAAATTGTCGGGAAATTTCTGGAAATTTACGATGAACATTATTTTGAAGAACAGGGCTTGTTATTGAATGTATTCTGGCAAAATTCCGGAACAATGCCATTGCTGCATGTGAATGACGTGACACGTTCTTTAGGAAATGTTCAGATTATAGCAGAATGGGAAAATGCAGATTCTGCGGAACTGAACGGGGAAGAATCTGCTTTATTGGTGCAGGTAAGCTTGCCGAAAAAGATTATTCAGCAAAATTCCATAGAATGGAAAATTTTACAAGATGCGCCGGAAATTCGTGTTCCTGATGCGTATCAGATAGAAGTGAAAAATATTTTACAAAATCCGGAATTGCCAACAGGCTGTGAAACAGTAGCTTTAACGATTTTGTTAAATTATTTAGGCTGTCCGGTGAATAAATTGACTTTAGCAAGGGATTATTTGCCGAAAATGGAATTTTACTGGAGAAACGGGATATTATACGGGGCAGATTTCCGGACAACTTTTGCAGGAAATCCGGAAAATTCCTATTCTTACGGGTGTTATGCGCCGTGTATTACTACAACGGCGAATGAATATTTTCGGGATAATGCCATTAATGGACAAGCTTTTGATATTACAGGAACAGATTTTGACACTTTACTGAAAGAATACATTGCGCAGGATATTCCGGTGTTAATATGGATTACAAGCCAAAATTTGCACGAAACGAAATTAACTTCCATATGGACAACACCGGAAGGGAATCAGGTGCAATGGGTCGCTTATGAACATTGTGTTGTTTTAACAGGATATGACCATGACCAGCAATTAATTTATGTTTCTGACCCGTTGACGGGAAATGTAGCCTATGATGAGGGAAAACTCCGTCAGAGATATATTGACCTCGGACAGCAGGCAGTTTACATAAACATGCAATAATATGAAAATATGAAAAAGGACTGATATACTCATGAAAAATACATTCGGACAAAATATTTCCGTGACGATTTACGGAGAAAGCCACGGTGAAGCAATTGGTGTAGTATTGGACGGATTTGCGCCGGGAATTTCCGTGGAAGAAGAGTTCATTCAGGCGCAGTTGACGTTAAGAAGACCTTCCGGAAGAATTTCCACAGCCCGACAGGAACCCGACCCATTTCAAATTGTCAGCGGAGTATTCGAAGGGAAAACCACCGGCACGCCGATTTGCATTATGATTCCGAACACGCAGACCAGAAGTAAAGATTATTCCGCTACTCGACCGCTTGCCCGTCCAGGTCATGCAGATTATACCGCTTACTGTAAATATCACGGATTTGAAGATTTTCGTGGCGGAGGGCATTTCAGCGGAAGAATTACAGCCGGATTAGTTGCCGGAGGGGCAATTGCTCTTTCCGCCTTAAGGAAGAAAAATATTCTGATTGGTACACATATTTTATCTTGCGGAGGAATTGAAGACAGAAATTTTCGGAATCTTGAAAATGATTTACAAGAACTGAATCAGAAAACTTTTGCCGTATTAGATGAAGAAAAAGCCGAACAAATGCAGGAAAAAATCCGCCAGACAGCGGAACAGAAAGACAGTATCGGCGGAATTTTAGAAACGGCAGTATGCCATTTACCGGAAGGAATAGGCGAACCGTGGTTTGATACTATAGAAGGCGTATTAAGTCATGCATTATTCAGCATACCCGCCGTGAAAGGTGTGCAATTCGGTAATGCGTTTTCTTTAGTGAACGGAACGGGAAGCAATTATAATGATGCTTTTCGAATGGAAAACGGGAAAATTATTACGGAAACGAATCATAATGCCGGAATCAATGGAGGAATTACGAACGGAATGCCAATCATTTTCCAGTGTGCAGTAAAACCGACACCGTCTATTTATCAAGAACAGAATACAGTCAATTTCTTTGAAAAAGAAAATGCCGTTCTGGAAATTAAAGGCAGACATGACCCGGCAATTATTCACCGTGCGAGGGTAGTTGTGGACAGTGTGACAGCGTTAGTATTCTGTGATATTTTAGCAGGAAGATTCGGAACGGACTGGCTTGCATAAAAAACCAGAGCCGAATGGACTCTGGTGTAAAATGATTGAATTATTGAATAGTTCCTCCGCCAATGACAATATCCCCCTGATATAATACAACGGCTTGCCCTTTGGTGATAGCCCTTTGCGGCTGATGAAATTTAACATGTAAAATTCCGTCATCAGACTGCCACGCCGTGCAGGGCTGTTCGGGGTGTCGGTAGCGGATTTTTGCGGAACATTGCACCGGTTCGGAAAGAGTTTCCCTTGAAATTAAATTTACATCTTCCGCTGTTAAAGAATCGGAAAATAATTCTTCATTTTTTCCTAAAATGACTTGATTTGTTTCCGGAAGAATTTTCTGCACATAAAGCGGATACGCCGCCGAAATGCCTAAACCTTTTCTTTGACCGACTGTGTAATGAATAATTCCTCTGTGTTTTCCGAGAATATTTCCGTTCGTGCTGAGGAAATCCCCTTCAGGGTAAGTTTTTCCGGTAAAGCGTGTTAAAAATCCGGCATAGTCGCCGTCAGGAACGAAACAAATATCCTGACTATCTTTTTTATGGGCATTAACAAAACCGTTTTTCTGGGCAATTTCCCGAATTTCTTCTTTCCGGTATGTACCTAACGGAAAACGCACATGGGCTAATTGTTCCTGAGTAAGGGAATATAATACATAACTCTGGTCTTTTCCGGCATCAACGCCTTTTTTCAGGAAATATCTGCCGGAAGAACAATCAAATTCTATTCTTGCGTAATGCCCTGTAACAACATAATCGAATTGCATTTCCTGCGCACGGCGAATCATGACATCGAATTTCAGAAAACGATTGCAGTCAATGCAGGGGTTCGGCGTTGCGCCGTGTTCGTAGGCTTCTGAAAAGCGTTTCATGACAATTTCCCGAAACGAATCGGAAAAATTAAATACATAATGCAACATGCCAAGTTTACTGGAAATTAATTTTGCGTCCATGACATCATTTAAGGAACAGCAGGATTTTTCTTTTGAAATGCCAGCATCTTCATTATGAAATAATTGCATTGTTGCGCCAACGCATGAATAGCCGGCTTGCAGCATTAAAAACGCCGCCACGGAACTGTCCACGCCGCCACTCATGGCAATCATTGCTTTTTCCGCCATGTCAACCGCCTAACTGAATCATGTTGTCAATGCATTTTTTAGCGAGGTGAAGCGTTTCTTCATCTAAGAAAATTTCTTCTCCGTCTTCACCGGTTAAATTTCTGTACACATCAACAAGGGTCATTGACTTCATATTCGGGCAAATGAGTTCTTTAGAAAGCGGATAAAAATATTTATCCGGGCAATCATATTGTAAATGTTCGGAAATGCTGATTTCCGTGCCAATGATAAATTCTTTTGCATCGGACTGTTCTGCATAAGCCATAATACCAGTAGTTGAACCGACATAATCCGCTTGTGCGGTTACTTCCGGAACGCATTCAGGATGAACTAAAACAAGTGCATTCGGGTGAAGACGTTTCATTTCCTGAACGGCTTGTGGACGAATGGAAGCATGAACAGGGCAGCCGCCTTGCAGAAGTTTAAATTCTTTTTCGGGAACTTGCCCAGCAACGAATGTGCCGAGGTTGCAGTCAGGAATAAATAAAATTTTATCTTGTTTGACTGCCTTAGCGATTTTCACCGCAGAAGAAGAAGTCACACAGACATCAGCAATTGTTTTCAGTTCAGCCGTAGTGTTAATATACGCCATGACGAGATAATCAGGGAATTGTTCTTTTACCTGAGTAATCAATTGCTTGTCCATTTGTTCAGCCATAGGACAACCGGCGAGAGGATTAGCGAGAAGTACTTTTTTCTGTGGGGAAAGAATTTTGCAAGTTTCCGCCATAAACCGCACACCGCACATTAACACTGTCTGATTGGGAACGTTTGCCGCCTGAACGCTTAACCCGTAGGAATCGCCGGTAAAATCAGCAATTTCACTGATTTCTCTGGCAACATAGCTATGAGCCAGAATGCAGACATCATTTTGTTTTTTGAGTTGCAGAATTTTCTGCTGTAAATCATATACATTCATCATCTTAACCGCCTTTGTTTTAAATGCATAGCGTTTCGCTATAAGTTTATTTTACTACAGAAAGGGCATTCTGTCAAGAAGAAATTTCAGATTTTCAGAAAGAAGTGATTTACCATAGGCATGAAACATGATTTACTGGTCAGGGCAGTAAAATTTTTTAATTTAATCGGCATGACAGTGCCGTTTTTATGTGGCTGGATTGGCAGTTACCGTCAATGCATTTTCGGGAAGAAAGAATTACAGGAAGAAGAAATAATTTTAGTCATTTTGTTTATGATTTTATATTTAATGTTCAGCAGAATTTATGATGCGTTTCATTTGTCATTGCAAAGAATTTCGGAATTAGTTTGCAGTCAGATGTTAGCCGTATTTTTTACAGATGGAATTATGCTGTTAATTCTGCATTTATTCCAGAAGAAAGAATTATCTGTTTTTCCTATGGTGTTATGTTTTTTAGGGCAGAGTGCTTTTTCGGCGTTGTGGGCATTAGTGGCGCACAGGTGGTATTTCCGGACGTTTCCGCCATTAAAAACAATAATTATTTACGACCGGAAAGAAAAAATGGAATCTTTAATTGCGGAATACGGCATGGACATTAAATTTAATGTTATTCGGACGTGTCCGGTTCAGGAATGGGAAAAAAATTCTTCAGCTGTTATGGAAGATATACAGACGGCATTTTTATATGATATTCAGAGCCATGAACGGAACAGAATTTTAAAATACTGCATAGAGCATAAAATTATTGTCTATGTCATTCCAGGAACGGGAGATTTACTAATGAGCAGCGCAAGAACTATGCATATGTTTCATTTACCGTTAATGCGAGTGGAACGTTACCGCCCTGTTCCGGAATATATTATTATGAAAAGAATTTTAGATATTTTGATTTCGGGAATTGCCTTGCTGTTATGTTCGCCTTTAATGTTAGGAATAGCCATTGCGGTAAAATCGGACGGCGGAGAAATTCTTTACCGACAGGTAAGATTAACGAAAGACGGGAAACCGTTTCAGATATTAAAATTTCGTTCAATGCGGCAAGATGCGGAAAAAGACGGAATCGCAAGACTTTCCACAGGGGAACATGATGAACGGGTAACGAAAACAGGAAAATTTCTCCGGCGTTTTCGGTTAGATGAGTTGCCGCAGTTATTCAACATTCTGAAAGGGGATATGTCATTAGTAGGACCCCGACCGGAAAGACCTGAAATTGCGGAACAATATGAAAAAGAATTTCCGGATTTCCGGCTAAGGCTGCAGGCAAAAGCAGGCTTGACGGGCTATGCGCAGGTATACGGGAAATATAATTCCACACCATACGACAAATTGCAAATGGATTTAATGTATATAGCGCATCCGAGTATTATTCAAGATATAAAAATTTGTTTTGCGACAATTAAAACGCTTTTACTTCCGGATAGCACAGAAGGCGTTGAAAAAAATTCCCTGACAGCGCAGGAAAAAAAATAAACCGCCTGACTTCCGTCAAGCGGTTTTACTGTTATGTGGCAGAGTGTTCAACATTCCAGGCGTAAATTTTTTCTAAACATGCCTGAAATTCTTCAGCGGTCATTTCGGGAATGGGCTTGTCTAAGAATGGATTCTTGCTGTAATCTTCATGTTCGCCGCTTTCGACATCAGCATAAACGCCTTCCCAGTCAACAGCTAAATTGCAATTATGCGCCTGATTGAAGTCTGAAAGAATTTCGGCATATTCTTCCCGTGTTGGCAATGGTTCAGCAGGAGCAGCATTGTTCCAGGCGTAAATTTTTTCTAAACATGCCTGAAATTCTTCAGCGGTCATTTCGGGAATGGGCTTGTCTAAGAATGGATTTTTGCTGTAATCTTCATGTTCGCCGCTTTCGACATCTGCATAAACGCCTTCCCAGTCAACAGCTAAATTGCAATTATGTTCCTGATTGAAGTCTGAAAGAATTGCGGCATATTCTTCCCGTGTTGGCAATGGTTCAGCAGGAGCAGCATTTTCCTGAACTTCCTGAACAACAGCGTTTTCTTGTTCTTGCGGTTGTTCTTCTGCAAAGGCGAGAATGCCTAATGCCATAGAAGTAACAGCAGCTAAACAACATGTACCAACCAATAACTTATTGATTTTTTTCATAGAAAATCCTCCTTTTGAATGCTAAAAACGAATCATACTTTCTTTATACTTTCATTTTAGCATAACGCAAAGCGTTTGTCAAGGCATTTTTTTTTTTTTTGAATTTTAACTTTTTTGTAATAATTTTGTCATTTTTGCATGAAATTTAACAAGAGAATTTCTGCAGTTATTCTAAATTGTCGCATAATGTAATGACAAGAACATCATCAGAAGAAGGACTTTTCACGAAATAATCAGTTGTTTCCACACGGCGATAAATTCCGTCGTCTCCGAGTTGGCGGGTAACTGCACAAACGAAAGGTTCTCCGTCAGCATGGGCTTGCAAAAGGTGCAGACGGTTGAACGCATCGGAAAAAATTTTCTTATCTTCATCATGCATGGAAGCCGTGCCGTGAACAATTAATTCATCGAAAATTCCCGTAGAGGGGCAACTTCTTGAGGTGAAATTTTCATAAGCCATCATATAATAAGTATTTCTGGTTAAATTGGAAAAAATCACTAAAGGATATTTCCGGAAAACAACGCCCATCAGCAATTCCATTGCACTGATTGGGGACTGTATGCCGAGAATGTCGCTGTCAAAATTAGTTTGCTGATTTAAACGGCACAATGCAAGGAAATCCGTTTTCGGCATAGGTTTTGCGAAAAGATACCCCTGAATGCGGTTACAGCCGCAAGTTTTCATGAAACCAAGTTGTTCTTTCGTTTCCACGCCTTCAGCAATTGTGGTTAATTTCAGCCTGTTGGCAAAATAGAAAATACTTTCAAGAACGATACGTTCTTTTTCGTTTTCGCAGTTGTGACTGAGTAAAGATTTATCAATTTTAAGAATATCCGCAGGCATGTCCTTAACGAACTGAAGAGAAGAAAGCCCGCTGCCGAAATCGTCTATAGCGACACTGAAACCGGCATTGCGCACGCCGTTAATCCAGCCGAGAATTTTTTCTTCTTCATTCACCATAGCGGATTCAGTAATTTCCACTTCAAATAATTCATGCGGAATGTGAAACTGGTCAGTCAGTTCAACGAGTTTCTGAACGAAATTTTCTTCCCGTATGTGGTGACGGGAAAAATTAACGGCAATGGGGAATTGCTGTTCATTGTTGCGTTTCTGTTCGTCAAGAAGTTTGCAGACCTGATAAGCCATGTGCCAGTCAATTTCCGTCACGATACCGGAATTTTCCGCTTCCGGAATGAACTGGAACGGGGGAACAACAGTTCCGTCAGGTTTAATCCAGCGAACGAGGGCTTCTGCGCTGACAATGTGACCAGTCACAGCATCATATTGCGGTTGATAATAGGCTTGTAATTCGTTGTCTTTAATTGCTTGTAAAATGATAGAATCCATGACGTTTCTCCTTGTTGTGTAGTAAATTTTTAATATTATAGCACAATATTATGAATAAAGTGCAAATTTTCCGTGAACAAATCATGAAATCAAAAAAATTTGACAAGATTCAGAAAATAGTATATAATAAGAAAAAGGCGGTGAAGTAATGAACAACTATTTACAGGAAATTTTCAGCGAATTGAAAAAATGGATACCTGTCAGCAGCGTGCCGGAATTTCACATTGAACACGGCGTGTTGAAATTATGGCGGAAAAGAAATACTGATGTCCGGGAAGTGATTATTCCGGAAGGAGTGCATACAATTGACAATGTAGCATTTTACCAGTGTCAGAATTTGGAAAAAATTATTATTCCGGAAAGCGTGCGAATGATTCGCACATCTGCATTTGCCAATTGCCGGAATTTAAAACAAATCAATCTACCGGAAAGTATTATTTCTATCGGAGAGGGGGCATTCATGAATTGTGAAAAATTACAGACTTTGCATTTTCCGGAGAAATTGAAACGAATTTCCAAACAGATTTGCAAAGGCTGTCAGAACCTGAAAACAATCCGCATTCCGGAAAGTGTGGAAAAAATGGAAGAAAGTGCTTTTCAAGACTGTTTATGTTTAGAAATGGCAGAAATTGCTTCACATGGGGATATTCCGGATAATTTTTTCCGGAACTGCCAGAATTTACAGCAAGTGTTCATGCCGTCAGTTTCCGGAAGAATCGGGAAAAATGCTTTTTCGGGGTGCAGAAATCTGAAAAATATTGTCATTCCGTCGAGGGTGCAGAAAATTGACGACTATGCATTCTGGAATTGTCAGAATCTGAACGGAATACAAATTCCGGAAAATGTTGAATTTATCGGCGCAGAAGCATTCGCTGAGTGTGGAAATTTAGAATATGCGGTTATTCCCTCAACGGTTACGCAAATGGGAACAGGCGTTTTCCAGTCATGCAGAAATTTAGAACGTGTTCGCCTGGCGGAAGGAATCAAAGAGATTTACCCATCTATGTTTTACAGTTGCCATAAACTGAAAGAAATTCAGATTCCGGAAGGGGTCAGAACGATTTCACAATCAGCGTTCATGGCGTGTAAAAATTTAGAAAATGTGACCATTCCGGAAAGTGTGCTGACGGTGAGTTATTCTGCATTTTTGTTATGTTCTATGCTGAAAAATATCTACTGGAACGGAATATATTTTTCAGTAGAAACGCTTGAAAAAACGGGAGTATTTCCGGAAAGTTATAATATTATGGCAAGTATTGCCTATGCAATTCTTCCCTTTTCGGTAAAACCGCAGGAGGAAGAAGAACGTACAAAAATAATTTATGAATATTTATTCCGGAAATATCTGGAAAATCCGGAAGAAACAAAACTTGCTGAACATATTCAGAAAAACCGGAAAACAATGCTTTATGTACTAATCCGGAAAAATAGCCGTGAACTAATGCAGGCATTATTTGAACGGGAAGAATTATTTCCGGAAAAGGACATGTTAGAATTAATTCTCTATGCGAATCGGGAACAGAATTATGAAATGCAGGTTGCCTTGACAGAATATCAGCATAAACATTTTGCATTTTCGGGGATAGCCGAAACAATTCAGAAAAAATTTGAATTATAACGACAGAAAGGAAGAATTTCATGAAAAAGTTACGCAAATACACAGGAATTGATGAATTGCCACAGGGCAGAGCTTCGGAAGAAGTAACAAAAGGCTGTTTAGTGTTAGAAGGTGGCGCATTTCGGGGAGTATATACTAACGGTGTTCTTGATGCGTTAATGGAAGAGAACATCAATTTACAATGCACGATAGGCGTTTCCGCAGGTTCATTGAATGCAGTGAATTATATCACAGGGCAGATTGGCAGGAGCGCAAGAATCAATTTACGTTATCGGCACGACAGCCGTTATGTTGGCGGAAAAGCCATAATGAAAAATCAAGGTATTATTGGATTTGATTTTATTTTCGGGCGTATGCCGTTCATTCCGGACTTAGACAAGAAACGTCTCCGGAATCCTGACCGGAAATTATACGCTGTAGTCACTAATTTGAAAACTGGAAAACCGGAATATATTGAAAAAAATTCCGGAGAAGATTTTTTCAAAGTTGTTGCAGCGTCTTCTTCTATGCCGTTTGTTTCAAAGCCGGTCATGATTCACGGGCAGCCTTATCTTGACGGAGGTTGCAGCTGTAAAATTCCTTATGAATGGGCATTACAGCAGGAATTTGAACATATTGTTGTTGTGCGTACCCGACCGAGAAATTACCGGAAACCGGTTAAATCTGAATCGAAATTTACGCCGAAGCAGTGGTTATACCGGAATTATCCGAAATTTTCAGCGGCATTGCTTGCCAGTAATGAAAATTATAATCATCAATGTGAAGAATTACGAAAATTGGAATATCAGCAAAGAATTTTCGTCATTGCGCCGTCACAGGGCATAGAAATCAGCCGTCTTGAAGGCAATATGGAAAAATTAGGAGCATTATATTATTTAGGCTATCAAGATGCAAAACGCTGTATGAACGAACTGAAAGCCTATTTGAATCATTAAAAATTCTGCCCCTTCCTGAATGATTCAGGAAGGGGCGAAATTAATTTTCTGTTAATATGCCGGAATACGTTTTTCCGTCGAATGTCAGAGAGAAAAATTTTTTCTCTTTCTCTTCAGAAGAAGAAAATCCGTTTAATTGAGCCTTACGAATAATTTCGGGATAATCGGAATAGCATTCGTCTAAATCCACTTGTTCGGGAATGCCGGAAACTGAACCGGAAGAAGATTTCTGCCACATACCGAACTGACCGGAATAATTTGTTTTTTCCACGCCGTACTGCGCAACCCAAATGGAATAATTTTTCCGGATTGTTTCGGAAATGCAATTTTCCAAATAAGACTTACTCATATATAAGCCAACGAAATAGCCGGAATTTTCCACAGTACTGAGAAACGCTTCCGTAATGGCAGAACAAGCATTTTTACCGAGGGCAAGCTGTTTCTGTTCTTCCAAATCGAAATAAACCGGATAAGCAAATTGTTTTCCTTTGAGTACCTGAAGGAAAACTTCTGCTTCTTGTTTGGCTTCTTCCGGTGTCATGGCGTAAGAATACCAGTAAGCCCCGACAGGAATTGCTAAAGTTGAACACTGCTGATAATATTCTTCAAATCGTTTGTCTTTCTGGGAAATGTCTTTTCCGTAGCCTGCACGGAGAATAACAAAATCCACTTTTCCGGAATGTTTTACTTGATTCCAGTCAATTGTGCCATTATGCACACTGACATCAACGCCATATTTAATCATGAAAAATCCCTCCTGATGATTGAAGTATCCGAAATTTTTCGGATACTTAATTTTATTCTACAGATTCCGGAAAAAAATGTCAATGACAAAACATGACAAATTTATTTTTTCGTGGGTTCTGTGTAATGCAATTCAGGATTTTTAATGCTGACTCTTGCCCCGTCGGCGACAGATTTAGTAATGAATGCATTTCCGCCAATGACAACATTTTCTCCAATTACTGTTTCACCGCCGAGAATGGACGCATTAGAATAAATCGTCACATTATCTTTAATAGTAGGGTGGCGTTTAACATTTTTCAGGCTCTGTCCGCCTTTAGTGGAAAGCCCCCCTAAAGTCACCCCTTGATAAATTTTCACATGGTTGCCGATAATGGTTGTTTCGCCGATAACAATTCCTGTTCCGTGGTCAATGAAAAAATATTTTCCGATTGTTGCGCCCGGGTGAATGTCAATGCCTGTTTTGCTATGGGCGAGTTCGGTCATAATTCGGGGAATCATGGGAACTTTCAGCAAATGCAGTTCATGAGCAATTCGATTAACGAATATTGCATATAATCCCGGGTAAGAGTAAATAATTTCCGTCCGGCTGTCGGCGGCGGGGTCTCCTTCAAAGGCTGCCTGCACATCAGTTTCAATATATTCACGAATTTTCGGAATTTTTTCTAAAAAAGAAAAAGTCAATTCCTGTGCTTTCTGGCTGACTTCCTGTTCGGAAGCCGTTTCATATAAAGCATCATACCGGAGAACAATAGCAATTTGTTTCGTTAATTTGTAAATCACATCTTCTAAAAGCATAGAAGTTTGATTACGGACAGTGTAAATTTTCACAGAATGGCTGCGGAAATAGCCCGGGAAAATAATTTTTTTCAGGCTGTCAAGAATTTTTTCGATAACGGCGTTATCGGGTAAATCAAAATTTTTGATTCTGTCAATCACTCTTTGGTTATTATAATCATTCAAAATTAATTCAAGTGTCTGATGAATCTGCTGTTCAAAGTTCTGCATATAATCACCTCAATGATATTATAGCAGATTATCAGAAAAATGTCAATTTTTTTTTGTCATTTTCCTGAAGATATTTTTTCATGCCGGAAAGAATTTGTTTACGGGCAGAAATGGCAGTTTCCTGACTAACGGGGGGAACGTTTTCAAGCGGGTAAGGAATGCCGAGAGACTGATATTTTATTTTCCCCATATCGTGATAAGGCAAAACATCAATTGCTTTTAATGAATTTAACCTGCCGAGAAAATAACCAAGCTGAAATAATTCTTCTTTGTCGTCCGTCCATTCAGGAAGAATTACATGCCGAACCCAGAAAGGAATATTTTTACTGCTGATATATTCAGCGAAAGCGAGAATATTTTGATTAGAAAATCCGGTTAATTGTTCATGTTTCCGGCGGTCAATATGCTTAATGTCCAATAAAATCAAATCCGTTACGGAAAGAAGTGCATCAACTTTTCCGGAAGATTCCGGCTGAAAACAAATTCCGGAAGTGTCAAGGCAAGTGTGAATATTTTTCTGTTTGGCAAGGGAAAATAATTCCGTCAGGAAATCCATTTGCAGCATAGGTTCTCCGCCGGTTGCAGTAATGCCGCCATGATGATAAAAAGGCTTATTTCGTTCGTAAGAAGAAAGCAATTCCGGAGCAGTTACACGATTTCCGGCATGAATTTTCCAAGTGTCGGGATTATGGCAATAAAGGCATCTCATCGGGCAGCCCTGGAAGAAAATTACAAATCTGATTCCAGGACCGTCTACTGTTCCGAAAGATTCCGTAGAATGAATATACCCATAAATCAATGATTACTTCACTTCTTTCTGAAGAATGCCCGACAGGGAAGTCGGGCATTGAATATGATTGAATATTTTTATTAAATTTTGTCATGGAATGTTCTGGAAATGACATCATCTTGTTGTTCTTTGGTGAGTTTGATAAAATTCACCGCATAACCGGAAACACGAACGGTTAATTGTGGATATTTTTCAGGGTGTTTCTGTGCGTCAAGAAGAGTTTCACGGGTAAATACATTCACATTAAGGTGGTGACCGCCTTTCTGCACGTAACCGTCAAGCAGTTCCACAAGGTTGTCAACACGTTGGTCATTCTGTAAATCTTTCATGTTGTTTAGCCTCCTAAAATTATGATTTAATTTTCGAAATCAGGGTCTTCTTCATCGAAATTAGGAATAGCACAAGCACCTTTTTTCGGGTTGCATTCTGTGCTGTTGACCGTCTGAACGGTTGTTGTTTCGCCGATATTAAAATGAATATGCTGACTGCCGGAAGAAGTTAATTTATCCAGTAAGGCAACGAGTTCATCGGCTTGTTGTTCGAGTTCGGAATTATTCGGATTCTTCATTAAAAGCCTCCTGTGCAAGCTGGTCAAAATCTAAATCACCAGCAAAAATTTTTGTATTTTTGCCGAGAGCGTCCGGAACAATGGAAAAAGTATTTGAAATTCCGTCCTGTGCATGACGGAAAGGAAGTTTTGCTACTGAACTCAAAGAAGCAACAGCTCCGTGAGTATCTCTGCCGTGCATAGGATTTGCGCCAGGAGCGAGGGGAACGCCTTGTTTTCTTCCGTCGGGAGTATTTCCGGTTTTTTTGCCGTAAACGACATTAGAAGTAATGGTTAAAATAGACATTGTCGGAACGCCGTCACGGTAAGTGTGGTGTTTTCTGATTTTGTCCATGAAAGTTCTGACAATATTCACAGCAATCTGGTCAACTCTGTCATCATCGTTTCCATATTTAGGGAAATCGCCTTCAATTTCATAATCCACAACAACATTTTTTGTAATGCTGACAACATTTCCAGCTTTGTCCTTTACTTCAATATCTTTGCGAATGGGTTTAACTTTCGCATATTTAATTGCGCTCAAAGAATCCGCAACAACGGATAAACCTGCAATACCTGTAGCGAAATAACGTTTCACGTCTCTGTCATGCAAAGCCATTTGCAAACGTTCATAACTATATTTATCATGCATGAAATGAATGACATTCAGTGTATTGACATATAATTCCGCAAGCCATTCCATCATGTCATCATATTTTTGCATAACATCGTCATAATCTAAAATATCCCCTTCAACGGGTCTGTATTTCGGACCAACCTGAATGCCGAGACGTTCATCAACACCGCCGTTAATGGCGTAAAGTAAGCATTTCGCAAGGTTTGCCCTTGCTCCGAAAAACTGCATTTCTTTTCCGACTCTCATAGAAGAAACACAGCAGGCAATAGCATAATCATCCCCGTGAATCACTCTCATTAAGTCGTCATTTTCGTATTGAATGGAACTGGATTGAATGGACATTTTTGCGCAGAACCGTTTGAAATTCAATGGCAGACGAGTAGACCAGAGAACAGTCATATTCGGTTCAGGAGCAGTGCCGAGATTATTCAGTGTATTTAAATAGCGGAAAGAATTTTTCGTCACCATGTGTTGACCGTCAACGGAAACGCCGCCAATAGATTCCGTGACCCAAGTCGGGTCGCCGGAAAATAAAGCATTATATTCCGGTGTTCTTGCAAATTTAATCAGGCGCAGTTTCATGATAAAATGGTCAATCAGTTCTTGTGCTTCTGATTCTGTGATTAACCCCTTTTCAAGGTCACGCTGAAGATAAATATCTAAAAAAGAAGACGTTCTCCCAATAGACATTGCTGCGCCATTCTGTTCTTTCACGGCGGCAAGATAACCGAAATATAACCATTGAATGGCTTCCTGTGCATTTTTAGCAGGGCGTGAGAGGTCGAAACCGTAAATTTCGCCGAGTTTTTTCAAATCGTTAAGGGCGTTAATCTGTTCGGAAAGTTCTTCTCTGAGGCGAATATTTTTAGAAGTCATTCTAACAAAATGCGTTGCTTTCTGGTGTTCTTTATCTTCAATCAGCATATCCACGCCGTAAAGGGCAACACGGCGATAATCTCCAATAATTCTTCCTCTGCCGTATGCATCAGGCAAACCTGTTAAAATTGCCGCATGTCTGGCGAGTTTCATTTCGGGGGTGTACGCATCAAAAACGCCTTGATTATGTGTTTTTCTATATTTAGTAAAAATTTCCACAACTTTAGGGTCAACTTCATAGCCGTAAGCCTTGCAAGCCTGTTGCGCCATACGAATACCGCCGAACGGCTGCAAAGAACGTTTGAATGGTTTATCTGTCTGAAAACCGACAATTTTTTCGAGATTTTTATTCAGATAGCCCGGACCATGTGAAGTAATTGTAGAAATAATACTGGTGTCCATATCTAATACACCGCCGGCTTCCCGTTCCTGACGGGATAAATCCATGACTTGTTCCCAAAGTTGTTTTGTTGCTTCTGTGGGGGGCTGGAGGAAACTTTCATCGCCGTCATAAGGGGTAATATTTTTCTGAATGAAATCCCGTACATTAACGGAAGTATTACTCCATCTGCCAGGGGTAAAGCCTTCCCATTCAGGGGGAAAATTTTTGAACATAACTGACATCTTCCTTTCAGTGTGAATCATGCAATTTTACCTGTATAACTTAATGATACTACATTTTCTGAACTTTGTCAAGTTTTAAGCAATCAAAGAAGAAAAAATTTCGGACATTTGTTCAAGAGAGACATAATTTGTTCTATTTTTAGCCAGATTTAAGAAAATATGCATGACAGGGGAAAAATTATCTGGTTAGCCTGAGATAACTAAAAAACAGAAGATTTTTTTTGATTTTTTTGTCAGAGTTCTGCTAAATCAGGAATTTTCAGCATATAGTTTAAAAGACTTCTCGATTTTGTTCAGAGAAAACAGAAATGGGAGTGAAGAGTATGTACACAAATGACAGAGCCGTCATGCTTGGAACGTATATTTTAGAGCATCAAGCAACAGTCAGAGCAGCGGCAAAGAAATATGGTATTTCCAAGAGTACAGTCCACAAAGATGTCAGCGAACGGCTGCCATACATACAGCCGGAACTTGCCCGACAGGTACACGCTGTACTGCTGAAAAATAAACAGGAACGTCATATTCGTGGCGGAATGGCAACGAAAAAGAAATATGCTGAACTTCGGCAGGCACGACATCAGGAAAATCAGGAATTTTCATAAATTATTGAAAAAGGGTGTGGAGTTCCGCACCCTTTTTGCAGGAATTAAGGCGAAAATGTATCTTGTGGTAATTTTTTTGCATTAACGCTTGAAAAGTCGGAAAGATTGTAGTATAATAAGAGTGTCAGAAAAAAGGAGGTTTTACATGAGTATATCAGAAAAAATGCATGAAGCGGAACAACAGTTGAAACAAATTTTCGGTTATGCGCAATTCCGGAAAGGGCAAAGGGAAATTATTTCACATATTTTGCAGAAAGAAGATGTTTTCGGTATTATGCCGACGGGCGCAGGGAAATCTATTTGCTATCAGATACCGGCAATAATGTTTTCTGGAATGACAATAGTTATTTCGCCGTTAATTTCTTTAATGCAGGATCAATTGAACGCATTGCAGGCGAACGGCATTCCGGCAGTATGCTTGAATAGTATGTTAGATGAAGAACATTATCAGGAAGCCTGCCGGAAAATTTACAGACAAGAAATCAAATTGCTTTATGTTACTCCGGAACGGTTAGAAACGGCGCATTTCCGGAGAATGATGGCGGAAATTTCCGTTTCTATGGTGACAATAGATGAAGCGCATTGTGTGTCACAATGGGGGCATAATTTCCGGCAAAGTTACCGGAATATTCTGCCGTTTGTGGAACAGTTACCGGAACGCCCGGTAATCAGTGCATTCACGGCAACGGCAACGGAAGAAGTAGCGGAAGATGTGAAAAATTTACTGGGTTTACGTCAGCCATTTTGCCTGACGACGGGATTTAATCGGGAAAATTTATATTTCGCCGTACAGCAGCCGAGGGATAAAATGCAGGCATTATTGCAATTTCTGCAAAAGAACCGTAATCAATCGGGAATTGTTTATTGTCTTTCGAGAAAATTAGTTGAACAAGTAACGGAAAATCTTCAGCGTGCAGGATTTCGGGCAGTAAGGTATCATGCAGGCTTATCCGACAAGGAACGGAAAGAAAATCAGAATGCATTTTTATATGATGAAGTGCAGATTATTGTTGCTACGAATGCTTTTGGCATGGGAATTGATAAATCTGATGTGAAATTTGTGATACATTATAATATGCCGAAAAATTTAGAAAATTATTATCAGGAGGCAGGGCGTGCAGGAAGGGACGGCAGTCCGGCGGAATGTGTCATTTTCTATGCGGCATCAGATTTGCGGCTTAATCGGTTTTTAATTGAAAATGCTAATGAAAATGCAGAAATTGATGAAGAAGTCAGAAAGAAAATTCAACAAAAAGATAAGGAAAAATTATTTATCATTCAGAAATATTGTCAGGTTCAGGGGTGCTTAAGAAAAAATCTTTTGCAGTATTTCGGGGAAAAAACGGTTGAATATTGCGGAAATTGCAGTTATTGTCGGACAAACTGCTGGCAGAAGGAAATTACCATTGACGCACAGAAAATTATTTCCTGTGTTTATCGTTTACAAAGAATGAATTTACATTTTCCGCAGAAAAAACTAATTGAAATTCTTCAGGGAAGTGAACGGGAAGAATATCAGCATTTGCAGCTTCCGGAAAAACTTTCGACATACGGCATCATGAAAGAAACTTCCGAAACAGACTGCCGGAAAATTATTGCTTATCTGGTGCAGACGGAATTATTATCCGAAAAAGAAAAAATTTTGTCAATCAATCAGAAATCTGTAGCGTTTCTGAAAGAAAAACAAAAATTATTCATGCCGGAAATTGCTGTGCATTCCGCACCAGTAACCAGAAAGAAATCAGAAATTAAAGAAGAAAAATTATTTTTGCTTTTGGCGCAGTGCCGGAAAACAATTGCAGAAAAAGAACATCTTCCGGCATATATTATTTTTACGGATATGACATTAAGGGACATGTGCCGGAAAAAGCCTGTTTCGGACATGGCGTTTCTGAGTGTTTCAGGCGTGGGGCGTGTCAAACTGGAAAAATACGGCGATGCATTTATGAAAATTATCCGAAATTATAATTATCAGCAACAAAATGAAAATTAACTACTCAGGACAGGTGAGAAATCATGAATTATACAGAAACAGACCAGAAACAGAAAACATTCTGGAGTATGAAAAAATACATATTACTAATGATTTTGTGTGTCATTTGTGTATTTTTTTTAGCGAGCGGTTTATTAATGAGTCTGACGTTAAGACATTATGTGAAAACAGCAGCAATACCGGAAGCAGTGGAAACAATTGTGCTGAAAAATGTCAAAGTATACGGAAAAGACGGTACACGGAAAACATTAGCAGAATATATTCTTGATGAATATATACAAGATAATCGGGTAAGCGTGGACGAAGTGCAGGAAGTGTTAAATCAGGGAACATTTACAGATTTTATTGTTAAACTGACAGAACGATATAATCAGTATCTTGCCGACGGCGGAGAATTTCCGGAAATTGATGCACAGGAATTTATTGATTTACTGGAAGAAAACGCCGACTTGATTTATGAAAAAACAGGATTGCATTTTCTCGCACCAGACAAAGAAAAATTAAAAAATAATTTAAATCAGCCGTTAAAATTATTAAATACAGTGTTAGCGCACACAATGTATAAAGGCGTGAAAGGGTTTTGCTTACGGACGGCGGTTTCTTTCTGGATACAGCCTGTATTGATTATTTTATTAACAGGGGCTTTTGTCTGGATGTTAATGATACAAATCAAAGGAAGAAAACGAATCGGAACGACGTTTAAAATTTTCGGCATTACCGCAGGCATTCCAAGCATAATTATTTTCTTAACGGGTTTATTATTATCTTTCGTGGTGTATTTGCTGCATTTGCCAACGGAATTAGGCACGGCGTTAAGAGGGAAAACAATTCTATTTTCAGGATTTGGCTTATTGATTTGCATAGCGTTAGTTGCTTTAGGTACGCTATGGAATAGAATTGCTAAAAAATTCCCCCGAAAAGAACTTGAAAAAACGCCCATACCGGAAGAACAATTTCCGGAAAATACTGAACCGGAACCGGAAGAAATTCAGCGGCAGTTTTGCCGGTATTGCGGAAAAAAATTAGTCAATCCGAATGCACGTTTTTGTTATCATTGCGGAAAAACACAAACCGAAAAAAATAAGCAGAGTGTCTGAAAAGGCACTCTGCTTTTAGGTGATATTATGATGGTAGAAAAATTTTACTGAGCCTGAGGAGCTTCAACAGGACAAGCGGCAGCACAAGCACCGCAATCAAGACAAGCTTCAGCGTTGATTTCGTATTTAGCATCGCCGGCAGAAATTGCATTTACAGGACATTCTTCAGCGCAAGCTCCGCAGCTGATGCAAGCATCGGTAATCTGATATGCCATAGTTCGGACACCTCCTTGACGAAAATCAGAAAATTCATTCTGTTACTTCTATTTTAACATACTTTGAAAAAAAAAGCAAGGGGTTTTGAAAAGAAATTTTAAAATTTTTTGCACATTTTGCCGTGTTGAAACGTTATGTAAATAGAAAGGAGTCATGCTGATGAAAATAGAAACGGAATATATACAAATTTTTCACTATTGTCTGTATTTTCTACATCATAAAGAAGATGCGGAAGACGTGACGCAGGAAACATTTCTGCATTATTTTCAGCATCCGGAATATCAGAAATATGAAAAACAATATTTGTATAAAATCGCTAAAAATCTCTGCATAGACAAATTAAGGAAAATTTCACCGGAAAGTTTACCAGAAAATTTATCAGAAAAGGGTTTAGAAATTCCGGAACGAGTAGCATTAAAAATGGCAATGGAAACATTGCCGGAAGACGACAGGGAAATTATTCTTCTTCGCTATGTGAATGGGGAAAAAATTTCCCTGATTGCGGAAATGTTCGGCGTGTCAAGATTTGTCATGAGCAGGCGAATCCGGAAAATTACGCAAATACTGAAAGGAGCATTGCAATGAACAGAAAATTAACACATTTGCTGAAAGAAATTTACGCTTCCGAACAACCGGAACACATACCGGAATGGCTGACAGAAAAACAGAAAGAAAAAAACAGGAAGAAAATTTATTTTTCTGCGCCCGTGACGGCAGTATTTTTGTTAATATTAGTAGTAGGAAGTGGCTACATGCATTTAGATGAAGTGGAAATTCAACCAGCAGAACAGAAAAATATAAACATTCCGGAAGCCGAAACAGAAACATTTGTTTCTACGGAACAGAACATTTTAGAAACGGACTTGCAAACAGAAACTTTTCCGGAGACACTGCCAAAAGCGATAGAATGCACCGGAATCAATATTTCAAAAATGGACGAACGGCAAAATGCCTATTTTGCGTTAGAATATGAAATTTATCAAATAATAGGAACAGAAAACGCTGCTGAACAATGTGACAAAATTCGCCAAAAAGCAGCAGAAGAATTAAACGCATTAGCAGAAGAAAGCCGGAACAGCATTTATTATGAACAATATGAAAACATTGAAAAAGAATTATTTGAAAATCATTATGGCTATCCGGAAGGTGTTTATGTCAATCCGGTTGCGCAATGGTCATTAATGCAAGTCGCCTATGAATCATTTTTGGAAGATTTGCTTGATGAACTGGAAAAAATTCTTTCTCCGGACGAAATACAGCAATTACAGGCTTCACATGAAAAATTCTGTCAAAATTTAGAAATGCTTTCTTTTAAAGAAAATGAAGAAGAAAATAATGAAGTAATGGAAGTTTTCCCGTGGGTATTGACAGAACAATTTGTAGAATATAGGGTACTTTTGCTGATGCAGTATTTTGAAAAGTAATTTTCAATTTTCGAAAAAGCTTGCAATTTTTCTAAGAATATGCTATAATAGAAAAAATTCAAAAAAGGCGTGATAAACATGAACAAAAACAAAAATACAGATGAGTTCACCCGAATTGGAAAATTTTTAAGTTTAGTACTTCGGCACAGTCCGAAAACAATTGGCATTACCATTGACCCGAAAGGCGGCTGGACAGACGTTGAATTGTTAATAGAAAAAATCAATCAACAGGGAAAATTTCATCTGGACCAGAAAATTTTAGAAGAAATTGTTGAAACAAACGGAAAACAGCGATATAGTTTCAATGCAGACGGAACGAAAATTCGTGCGAATCAGGGGCATTCCATTCCCATTGATTTAGAACTGGAAAAACAGACACCGCCGGAAATTTTATATCACGGCACAGCGGAAAGGTTTTTATCATCTATTCGGGAAAAAGGTTTATTGCCAATGTCAAGGCAATATGTGCATCTTTCAGGAGATGAAGAAACGGCGTTGAAAGTGGGGAAACGTCACGGAAAACCGTTTATTTTGAAAGTTCAT
The DNA here is from genome assembly GCA_947589035.1 of uncultured Clostridia bacterium. Taxonomy (GTDB): domain Bacteria; phylum Bacillota; class Clostridia; order Oscillospirales; family Ruminococcaceae; genus UBA3855. The sequence goes on from CANPYZ010000026.1 coordinate 24,780, forward strand.
GCAGGGGAAATGCAGCGGGAGGGATATTTATTTTACTTATCGGAAAATCATGTATGGCTGACGAAACATGTACCGCCGCAATTTTTAGCATGAGAATGAAAATTTTCATTGACATTTTTGTCGGAGTGTGGTATAATTAACGATGAAATAAGAAAAGAAAATGCTATTTTATTAAATTATGGAGAGGAGTTAGACATTATGCACAACAGTCAATTTGAACAGTGGGGGGTATACTCTTCTCTATTTAGTGAATATGCATAAAAATTGTAATTATTACACATCTGAGGACAGTTTTTTGAAGAAACTGCCCTTAGGTGTGATTTTTTGGTGGAAAATTTCTTGCCGGTCATGAATTGGAATCCATTTTTATAACCCTGATATAATTGTGATATACTGATATTAGGAAGATACCAACATGACTGGTATGAAATTCACATAAACTAATATTTTAACATTCAAGGAGGAATCTTGATGAAACTGAAAGCAAAGAAAACGAATCCAGTAATCCCTATTGTGATTACAGCGGCTGTCAGCATTGTAGCAACAATTGGTGTTGTTCTTGCCATTAACGCCGGAAAAAAGGAAGAAGTGCCGGAAGACATTGCCACGTTCATTCAGGAGGGTGAAGAAGATTTCACCATTGATGAACTGAAACAAACACTGGAAGCGGCAAGCGATTTAGTGACGGAAAAATATCACTATACCGCAGTGGGGAAAGATGAAAAAGAAGGAAAAAAAATAGCAGGGATTACTTTACCAGGAACTTCTGAATTGACATTGCTTATTTACGATGGAACAATTCACGCCGGAATTGATGTTTCAGAGATACAGCCAACCATTGACAACGAAAGCAAAACAATCACGCTTGCCTTGCCTGAACCGAAAATTATTTCCCATGAAATTGATGAATCCAGTTTTGAAGCGTATGATGTGAAAACTGCCGCATTCAGTAAAAAAACTTATGAAGATTTAGGGGAAATGATTTCAGAATTTAAGGCAACAAAAGAAGAAGAACTGGAAACAGATGAAGAATTTTGGGAGAATGTGACAGAAGAAGCCGAAAATGCCTTGACTACGCTGTTGACTACAGTTTCCGGTGATTATGAAGTTGTTTTTGAAGAGGCAGGAACAACCGGAACTAAAAAAGATACCGATTCAGAAGTAGATGAAGAAACTACAGCAGAAGAAGAATAATTAACGCACTTGTGCAGTAATTTTCATACGGAGTTTTTGATTTTCCGTACTTAAAAAAATATAATCTCCTTTCCGGATTTCCCCATGAATCCACATTCTGGAAAGGGGATTTTCAATTTCCTGAATGAGAAATCTCCGGATAGGTCTTGCGCCGTACTGTTCAGTTTCAGGGCAGCTTGCAACAATCTGTACGGCGGAATAATCATAAGTGAGTGTTATTCCTTGTTGGGCAATTCGTTCAGCAAGCTGTAAAAGCTGTAATTCTGCGATTTTCATTAAATGTTCATGAGAAAGTGCATGGAAAACGAAAATTTCATCAATCCGGTTAATGAGTTCAGGGGGGAATTTTTGTTTCAGCATTTGTAAAGCCTGTGTTTGTGTTTTTTCAGAATTTGGCAAAAAGCCGACAATATTTTGTTGCTGGTGCATACCGGAATTAGAAGTCATGAAAATTAAACAATGCCGGAGAGTAATTTTTTTTCCGGTGCTGTCGGTGAGAATGCCATCTTCTAAAATTTGCAGAAGAATGTGCAATACTTCTGGGTGGGCTTTTTCGATTTCATCGAATAAAACAACGCTGCATGGGTGTTTCCGTAAATGGGAACAGAAAACGGATTCTTCTTCAAAACCAACATATCCAGGAGGTGCGCCGAGTAATTTAGAAACGGAATGTTTTTCCATAAATTCGGACATATCCAAACGGAGAAGCGTTTTTTCAGAGCCGTAAAGTGCTTCTGCTAAGGCACGGACAAGAGCAGTTTTTCCTATTCCGGTAGAACCAAGGAAAAGAAAAGAACCAACCGGACGGTTAATTTCCCGAAAACCGCTTCCCGCCCGACAAACAGCATCACAAAGTTGTGCAATGACTTCATCATGACCAATAATTTTACTTTGCAGAATGGCTTGTAAACGGGTTAATTTCTCCTGTTCTTCAGCGGTCATCTGTTCAAGCGGAATGCCCGTCCGCAAAGAGGCAACAACAGCAACATCTTCTAAATTAACTTCAGCGAAAGGTTGATGATGCAGGGCAGTTCTTGCACAGGCTTCATCTAATAAATCAATTGCTTTATCTGGGAAACTTTTATCTGTAATATATTTTTGGGAAAAATCAATACACGCCTTTAAAATTGACTCTGTCAGCAAAACATGATGATATGTTTCATAATTTTCTTTCAAGCCGTTTAAAATGCGGAAAGTTTCTTCCGGAGAGGGTTCATGAATGCGAACGCTCTGGAAACGTCTGGACAATGCGCCGTCTTTTTCAATAGTGGAAGCATATTCAGCCGGAGTAGTTGCGCCGATAATGCGCAAATCCCCTCTTGCAAGCTGAGGTTTCAGCATATTTGCGGCATCAATTGCGCCTTCTGCTGCTCCTGCTCCGACAATAGTATGCAATTCATCAATGAATAAAATAATTTTTCCGCTGTGAATGACTTCATCCATACAGGCACGAACTCTTTCTTCGAAATCTCCACGATATTTTGCGCCGGCGAGCAATGCGCCCAAATCTAAAGAGAAAATAAACATTCCGTTTAATTGTGAGGGAACATTTCCGTAGGCGAAACGTTCTGCCACGCCTTGAATAATAGCTGTTTTTCCGACACCTGGTTCACCGATTAAGCAAGGGTTATTTTTACTTTTACGGGAAAGAATTTGCAAAATCCGGTCAATTTCGTTTTCTCTGCCGATTAACGGGTCAGATTGTTCAGAAGGAAGTAATAATTTTCCATAGCGGAACAGCTGAGGAAATTCATTAGCGGAGGGAACATGCATAACAGGAACAGAACCGGAAGAGCAAGATTTTTCGAGGGCAGAAAGATTGACATGCATAAATTCGAGTAATTCCGCAGCGGCGCAATTTTCGTCCTGAAGCATAGCCAAAAGAATTAACCTTGTGCTGATTTCGGGGAGTTGTTCATTTTCGGCGAGTTTTTCCGCATCAGAAAGAATACGTTGCAGGGCAGGTGTCATATTCTGATAAGAGGGGGAAGTTCTTACTCCTCTGCCGATTGTGCGGAGCATTTGTTCTGAAAATTCCTGTTCCGAAACGTGATACTGCCGGAGAATATTTCCAGCGGAATTGGGCATCTGGTGAAGCATTCCTAAAAGGTAATGTTCCGTTCCGATGTAGGTGTGTCCCATTTCGCCGGCGAGACAAATTGCGGCATCAAGGGAAAGCATAGCATTTTCTGAAAGACTGTCATAATGATGATTCTGCATTTAAGAATCTCCTTTCCAAAAGATACAGTAACAGTATAGCATTTTTCCGGCGCAATATTTGTCAGAACAGCGAAAAAAAGCAATTCATTTCCGGGCAATGGAAGAAACTTGACAAAATTCCGCAAATATGTTATAATAAGAAAACAGCAATACAAAAAGCGAGGTGAGAGAATGGGCTATAGAGAATTATATTTTCAGCATCACAAGGGGAAAAAGCGGTTATTCCACAAGGGGCGGTATTATCGTTGTGTTTCTTGTGGCAAATGGTTCAGCAAAAGTGAAATCACGATTGACCATATTATTCCGAAACGGAAAGGCGGTCTTGATGTAATCAGTAATTTGCAGGCGATGTGCCGGAGCTGCAATTCTCGGAAACGTGACCGTCAGTCAGGTGCCGACACAGTAAAAGGTGTAGTTGGCATGACGGCGCAGGGGCAATTAGGGAATTTCTTAGGCAGTGCGGCGAAACAGAAAGTGAAAGACATGCTCGGCATCAAATATAAAAGAAAGTAAAAAATATCTGTCACACATTCTGAAGTTTTTCATAAGATATACTATGAAACAACGCAAGAGAGCGTTTTTCAAATATATATTTTATGAGGAGTTATGTCTTATGTGTTTTGACAATAATAATGGTAATGGTTGCTGCTGGGTAATTTTCCTGATTCTGATTTTGTTCTGCTGCTGCGGCAATAACAACAACTGTGGCTGCAACAATAACTGCGGCTGCGGGTGCTGATTTCCATGACTAAGAAAAATCCCCTCTTTGCGGAGGGGATTTTTTTGAAAAAATTTCATAGTAGTGAAATTTTTGAACAACAACTATGCTATACTAATGATAGAAAATAATTCAGGGAGGAATGCAAAATGGCATTTGAAATTGAAAACGGCATATTAAGAAAATATATAGGAGAAAACGGCGTGACAGAAGTCACTATTCCGGACGGCGTAACCGAAATCGGAGAAGATGCATTTTCAGACTGTTCAAGTCTGACTAATGTTCATATTCCGGACAGCGTGACTAAAATTGGAAATTCTGCATTTTGGGGTTGTTCACGTCTAACCAACATTCACATTCCGGACAGCGTGACTGAAATCGGATATGGTGCATTCAGGGACTGTGAAAGCCTGACCAGTATTCACATTCCGGACAGCATGACTGAAATCGGAAATTCTGCATTTTCAGGCTGTAAAAGTCTGACCAACATTCATATTCCGGACAGCGTGACTAAAATTGGAAATTCTGCATTTTGGGGTTGTTCACGTCTAACCAACATTCACATTTTGGACGATGTGACGGAAATTGGAGAGCTGGCATTTGGAGATTGTTCAAGCCTGACCAGCATTCACATTCCGGACAGCATGACTGAAATCGGAAATTCTGCATTTTCAGGCTGTACAAGTTTGACCAGTATTCATATTCCGGACAGCGTAACTGAAATTAGAGATTCTACATTTTGGGGCTGTAAAAGTCTAACCAAAATTCACATTCCGGACGGTGTGACTGAAATTGGAGATTCTGCATTTCGGGGCTGTGGAAGTCTAACCAGCATTCATATTCCGGACGGCGTGACTGAAATCGGAGATCATGCATTTTTAGGCTGTAAAAGTTTGACGAATATTCACATTCCGGACAGCGTGACTGAAATCGGATATGGTGCATTCAGGGACTGTGAAAGCCTGACCAGTATTCACATTCCGGACAGTGTAATTCAAATTAAAGGCGGTGCATTTAATAATTGTAAAAGTTTGAACACTATTCATATTTCGGATAATGTGAAAAAAATCGGATATGGTACATTCAAGGACTGTGAAAGCCTGACCAGTATTCACATTCCGGACGGTGTGACCCAAATTGAAAGTACTGCATTTTGTGGCTGTAAAAGATTGACCAATATTCACATTCCGGATAGCGTGACTGAAATTGGATATGATGCATTTAAAAATACATCTTGGCTTAAAAATCAATTGAAGAAAAATTTATTGCTGATCATCAATCATATTTTGGTGAAAGCTAATCCGAAAACATGTAAAGGAAATCTTTCTATTCCGGAAGATGTGACGAAAATCGTAAGCACAGCGTTTAAAGGTTGTAAAAGTTTAACCAGTATTCACATTCCGGATAGTGTGACTGAAATAGGAGAATCTGTATTTTCAAGATGCAACAATTTAACAGAAATTTCTGTTGATATTTCTAATTCAGAAAAAGGCGGGAAAGTAAATATTTTTCTTGTTCATTCGGAAAAAGTTTCTATTTCTGAACAGTTGGACATGCTGAAAACGAAAAATTATTCTGTAAGAATGCATTCTGAAGTGAAATATACGCTTCTGTGTCGGTATTTTGTTTTGTGTCCGGAACAACCGGAATTATTTGCCTATGTCAAGAAAAATTTCAGTAAAATTTTTCCTTTTGCCATTGAACATAATCATATAGAAATGATTTCCGCTGTGTGCGAATCGGGAAAATTTCTGACAAGCCGGAATATTGACAAACATATTCAGACCGCCATTGCCCACACTCAGAAAACCGGCGACCCGACAATTCAAGTGATGTTGACTGAACATAAATATAAACATATTGGCTTTAAAGAGGTTAAAGATAAATTCAAACTTTGAAATTCATTCAGGAGGAATGCAAAATGGCATTTGAAATTGAAAACGGCATATTAAAAAAATATGTAGAAGAAAACGGCGTGACAGAAGTCATCATTCCGGACGGCGTAACCGAAATCGGAGAAGATGCATTTTCAGGCTGTAAAAGTTTGACAAGCATTCACGTTCCGGACGGAGTAACCAAAATCGGAAGGTGTGCATTTCTGAAGTGCAGAAACCTGACCAGCATTTACATTCCAGACGGTGTGACTGAAATCGGAGATCTTGCATTTTTAGACTGTGAAAGTCTAACCAGCATTCACATTCCAGACGGAGTAACTGAAATTGGAGAGTATACATTTTGGGGCTGTAAAAGTCTAACTAATGTTCATATTCCAGACAGCGTGACTGAAATCGGAAAAGCTGCATTTTGGGACTGTTCAAGCCTGACCAGCATTCACATTCCGGACAGCGTGACTGAAATCGGAAATTCTGCATTTTCAGGCTGTTCAAGTCTGACCAGTATTCACATTCCGGACGGTGTGACCCAAATTGAAAGTACTGCATTTTGGAGCTGTAAAAGTCTAACTAATATTCACATTCCGGACAGCGTGACTGAAATCGGAGATCATGCATTTTTAGGCTGTAAAAGTTTGACGAATATTCACATTCCGGACAGCGTGACTGAAATCGGATATGGTGCATTCAGGGACTGTGAAAGCCTGACCAGTATTCACATTCCGGACAGTGTAATTCAAATTAAAGGCGGTGCATTTAATAATTGTAAAAGTTTGAACACTATTCATATTTCGGATAATGTGAAAAAAATCGGATATGGTACATTCAAGGACTGTGAAAGCCTGACCAGTATTCACATTCCGGACGGTGTGACCCAAATTGAAAGTACTGCATTTTGTGGCTGTAAAAATCTGACCAGCATTCGCATTCCGGACAGTGTGACTGAAATCGGTGATTCTGCATTTTGGGGCTGTAAAAATCTGACCAGCATTCGCATTCCGGACAGTGTGACCAAAATCGGATATTTTGCATTTCAATACTGTTCAAGCCTGACCAGCATTCACATTCCTGATAGTGTGACTGAAATCAGAAGGTGTGCATTTTCAGACTGCTGGAATTTGATTAACATTCACATTCCAGATAGCGTGACCAAAATTAGTAGTGCATTTTCATGCTGTAAAAAATTGACCAGCATTCACATTCCAGATAGCGTGACCAAAATTGAAGAAGATGCATTTTTAGATTGTGACAATCTGACAGAAATTTTCATCAATGTCCCCATTCGGGAAGACGGCGGAAAAATGCTTTTTCCTTTTGTTTCTTCAGAAAAGGTTTCTCTTTCTAAACAGTTTGACATGCTGAAAACGAAAAATTATTCCGTGGAAATGGACATAAAAGTGAAATATTTACTCCTATGCCGTCATCTTGTGTTGTGTCCGGAATTGCCGGAATTAGTTGCTTACATGAAAGAAAATTTTGAGAAAATTTTCTCTTTTGTGGTGGAAAATAATTTAGTAGAGGCAATTTTAATTTTAATCGGCTGGAATTTGCTGAATGAACAAAATATTGATGATTTTATCCGGCTTGCTATTGAAAACACCCAGAAAACCGGAGACCCGACAATTCAGGTGATGTTGACCGAACATAAATATAAACATATTGGCTTTAAAGAGATTAAAGATAAATTCAAACTGTGAAAGTTTACCGCAATAAAAATATTTTTTCTAAAAACTATTGACTTTTTTCGAAAATTTTGTTATAATGAAATAAATATTCTGCAAGTGCAGAGAAGAAAGGACAATTAACATGAAAAAGTATACAATGGCGGCATTAGCATCTGCATTATGTCTTTTGCAGGCTGGATTGCCAGCGGCGGAATTTTCAGCGATAGCGGCATCGGAAGCCCCTTTAACTTATGGCGTGCTGAATTATCGTGTGGAAGACGGCTGCGTAACCATTACAGGCTGTGACGCAAAAGTGGAAAGCGTGGAAATTCCCACTGAAATTGATGAAATGCCTGTAACGAAAATTGATTCAACGGCATTTTACGGGTGCGCATTGACATCAGTCACCATTCCGGAGGGCGTAACGAATATTGCTTCCGGTGCGTTCTGGCACAGTAAAAATTTAGCAGAAGTTTCCCTGCCCTCTACGTTGACCACAATTGAAGGATTTGCATTCAATGACTGTCAGTCACTGGAAAAAATTAACTTTCCGGAAAGTCTTACTTCCGTAGGGAACAGCGCATTCACAGACACACCATGGTTAGCAGCCCAGAAAGAGCAATCACCTTTTGTTGTGGTGAATCACATTTTAATTGATGCAACAGACGCTGTAAGCGATGAATTAGCGATTATTCAGGAACAGAAAGAAAAGGAAGAACAGGAAGCCACTAATGCGAAAATTTGGAAAAGAGCCGGCATTTTAACTAATCAGGTTGGTTATTTTACTAATCTGAATAAAAAAGCGACTTTATTAGCCGAAGAAACAGAAGGAGTAAAGTTTGATTTATTAGATGCGGACGGGAATGTGGTTTATAGTGGTGTATCACAGCCGTTCGGACTGGACAAGGATTCCGGTGACTATGTGCATGTATTAGATTTTTCAGAATTTAAAACAGAAGGCACCTACACGCTGAAAAGCGAAAACGGGAAAGAATCCAGAGCATTCGAAATTGGAATCACTGATAATTATTCCGGCTTATTATATGATGCGCTGAATTATTTCTATCAGAACCGTTCAGGAATTGCCATTGAAGAGCAATATATTACTTCCGGAGAAACGGCAGAATTAGCCCGTGCAGCAGGACATGAACAGGATATTGGGATTATTCAGAGAGTGTTTAATTATAACGCTTCAACAGGTGAACAAGATGTTACCGGCGGTTGGTATGATGCAGGCGACCACGGAAAATATGTTGTGAATGGGGGCATTTCCCTCTGGTTAATGCAAAACCAATATGAACGGGCAGTATTAAACGGTACAGCAGCAGCTTATCAGGACGGAACAATGAAAATTCCTGAAAATGGGAATCAATATCCGGATTTATTAGACGAAGCCCGTTATGAAATGGAATGGATGCTGAAAATGATTGTACAAGACGGAGAATGTCAGGGCATGGCATACCATAAAGTACATGATGACAAATGGACAGCTTTAGGAACAGAGCCGGCGAAAGATGCGCAGAAAAGAATTATTATGCCGCCTTCAACAGCAGCGACATTGAATTTAGCCGCATGTGGGGCGCAGGCTTACCGTTTATGGAAAGACATTGACGCTGAATTTGCGGAAAAATGCCTGACAGCAGCGAAAACAGCTTATGAGGCAGCAAAAGCACATCCGGACATGTACGCCCCGAATAAAGAATATGGCGGCGGCGGTGCTTATAATGATGATGATGTGACAGATGAATTTTACTGGGCAGCATGTGAATTATATACATCTACCGGAGAAGAAAATTATTACACAGATTTGAAAGAATCTGAATCGGCGTTCAGTGTACCTTCTGTAATGGGGGAACTTGTCGGAAGTTTTGACTGGGGGCATACTTCTGCATTAGGCAGTTTAACATTATTATTACATCAGGATTTATTAACAGAAGCGGAAAATTCTTCTTTACAGCAAAATCTGACTGCAACCGCAGATAAATATTTACAAATGGAAAATGCACAGGGTTATGGTTTACCCTATGAAGGGGAAAATTATCCGTGGGCTTCAAATTCATTTGTTTCAGACAATGCGATTATTTTAGCATATGCCTATGACATGAATCAGAATGCAGAGTATTTGAATGGCGCAGTCAGTGCAATGGATTATATTTTAGGGCGGAATGCTTTAGATTATTCTTATGTAACGGGGTACGGAGTACACAGCGCACAATATCCGCATCATCGTTTCTGGGCGAAATCAATTAAACCGACAGCACCAAAAGCACCTTGTGGCGTAATGGTAGGCGGAGCGAATAACGGCATGGAAGACGAAATTGTTCAGAAAGAAGAATGGGACGAAAAAGGCACACCTCCGCAGAAATGCTATTTAGATAATATCGAGGCTTATTCCGTGAATGAATGTGCGATTAACTGGAATAGTTCTTTAGCATGGATTACGGGTTATCTTTGTGAACAGAATGACGGAATTATTGCCGGACAGCCTTCTGCCGGAACGCAGATTCCGGAAGTAATTGAACCGGAAAAAGACCCGAACGCCGTAGACCCGTTAAAAATTACTATTCCGGACGGAGTAGCCCGAATCGGGGAACAGATTTTCGGAAGTTACGCAAACAGCGTGACGGAAGTTGTTGTTCCGGACAGTGTCATTACCATTGGCAAGCAGGCATTTTTCCAGTGCAAAAACTTAGAAAGCATTACTTTACCGGATACAATTGAACTCGTTGGAGAAAAAGCCTTTGCTGAAACGCCATGGCTTGCAGGAATGTTAGAAAATTCTCCTGTTTTAGTAATTAATGGCTTATTAATTGACGGTACAGCAGCAGAAGGGGAATTAACCATTCCGGAAGGGGTTACTTCCATTTTAGGGAATGCTTTTTACATGAATACAAAATTAACTTCTGTTGTCATTCCGGAAGGCGTAGATACTATCGGAGAAAATGCCTTCAACGGCTGTGCAGGCTTGACAACTGTTCAATTTCCGAAAAGTTTAGAAACGATTCGGGCGAATGCTTTTGCTGATACAGGATTAACGGAATTATCCATACCGGAAGGTGTGAAAGAAATTGGCAAAGAAGCATTCATTAACTGCAAATCTTTACCAGATGTACAGATTCACAACACCGGAATAAAAATCGGAGCGGAAGCATTCGGCTGTACGTCCACGTTCACGGCAAGCGGACAATATTCATATGTATTTATTCATCGGGTAACGGAAGATTTCGTTGTGCGGTGCAGTCCGAAATCCACAGCGGAAAATTATGCTGCTACTACGGGAGTACAAACAGAATATTATGGTGACGTTGACCGGAACAAAGAAATTGACATTTTAGATGTCATTGCCCTTAACCGGAATATTCTGGGGAAATTCACCATGACGGAAGTTCAGCATGGAAATGCAGATACTAACATGAACGGAAAGACAGATCCGGATGATGCATTAACTATCATGAAATATATTGTAAAAATTATCACCTCTTTCTGATTGCTGAAACGAAAAACATAACGGAATGTCATTCAGGCATTCCGTTATTTTTCAAATGATAAAATAATAAAAAAGCTGGTAATCGGACTCGAACCGATGACCTGCGCATTACGAATGCGCTGCTCTACCAACTGAGCTATACCAGCAACATATTTATTATAGCACAAGATTCCGGATTTGTCAAGAGGATTTTCAAAAAAATTTGACAAATCTGAAGAAAATATGCTATAATAGAAGTACACCAGATAGAAAGAGGGTTCACACAATGCAGAAACAGGAAAATTTTTTTGATGAAACATTGGAAAAAATGGCGGAATTACTGGATTTGTTCGGGGACACGACCAGAATTAAAATTATTGCGCAGTTACTGGAACATGAACGCTGCGTGAGTGAAATTGCGAAAAATTTAAGAATGACTAATTCCGCTATTTCTCATCAGCTGAGAATTTTAAAGCAAGGAAAACTGATTCGGAGCAGAAAAGAAGGAAAGACAGTATTTTATTCTCTTGCCGATGACCATGTTAAGAGTATTTATTCATTGGCAATGGAACATGTTTTAGAATAATCTTGAAGGAAGTACTTGCATTTTTCGGAAAACTATGCTATAATGAATAAAAGCATTTCAGAATGCGTAAAGAGATTAAAAAGGAGTTGGTTTTATGAAGAAAATTTTAGTCACAGGCGGTTGTGGATTGATTGGAGACCATTTGTGTTCAGGATTTCTGAAAAAGGGGTATGAAGTGTTTGCTGTAGATAAAAAGCCGAGCGGCTATAATTTAAATAAGGCGCATTTCACTTTCATGCAGGCAACACCAATGGACAAGACCGGATATGCGGACGCAATGGAACGCTGCAAACCGGAAATTATGATTCATCTTGCTTGCACGGCGGACAATGATTTCGGGTACATGATTACTGATTCGGAAATCAAAGAAAACGCCCGCTGCAATGAATTTATTTACCAGCTTGCAGAAAGTTATCATGTCAAGCAGTTTATTTTAGCCAGTACAACGCAGGTTTATCAGATTCCTAAAACCAGAGAACCATTGCATGAAGATGATTTCACAAAGCCGTTGACGAATTATGCGAAACTGAAAAACGCATCTGAAGAAGCCCTTGCGGAACAGATTGGACGAGGAAAAGGAATTTTATGTGCGGTGTTCCGGCTTGCGCCCATATACACAAAAGAGTTTTGCGGGAATTTAGAAGCGAAAATCACTGACCCGAAAGATAATTCTAAATTTATTTATCGTACGGGGGAATATGGGTTTCACATGTGCTGTCTGCATAATTTTGTGGATACTATGCTGAATTTCGTACTGGAAGCGGACGAAAACCCGAATATGGCAGGAATATATAATATGGCGGATAAAAATCTGACCATGGCATCAGAAATTATCACTTACATGAAAGAATATCACCGGTTAGGTTTTGTCTTACAGCGGAATGTGCCGAATACGAGTTTGTCAGCAATCAAAAATTTGATTGACAACAAAGAAATGAAAATCAATTATCGTTTTTTAGATTTCACAAAGATTTTGAATAATACGACGTTTGATATTACCAGAATAGCGAAATTATGTTCTTTCCGCTGGGACATCAATAACACAAAATGAAAATTTCCCCGCTGAGTAAAGCGGGGATTTTCTGCTGAAAAATCCGCCTTTCCGGAAAATTCCGGAAGGGCGGATTGAAGATTATTTAATAATGCCGACAATTTTTTTCATTGTGTCGAGAGAATCGCCAGGAGCAACTTGACCGTCTTGATTAAAATCAGCCGCTTTCTGTTGTTGTTGGCTGAGGGAAGCTTTACCGAGGATAAACCGGTTAATCATAATTACGTCCAGAATATTGACTACTTGGTTCAGGTCGGCATCACCTAACATAATATTATTATCGTCTCCGTTTGATGAATCCGTTTGTGTAGTTGGTTCAACGGCGACATCTCCGTAATGAATATTCAGTTTCCGCAAATAAGTTGTAGAAGAACCTCTATCCGTGCCGAAAATTTGTACGGAACAATCTTTTCCGGGCTGAACAATTTCTAATTTTCCATTAGCATCAATTTTCACGGCAGCGGGGTTGCTGGAAAGCCATGTGGCTATGCCTTGTGCATTGGGGATTTCCATAACAATGTCACGTTTTGGGTTATTGATAGTTAATTCTTCTGATTCAGTGATGTCATACATATCAGCGGCATTGACAACAACATGACAAGGAATTAATTCCCCGTCAATCAGTGCATTGACGTTGCATTCTCCGGCGGAAATCGCCGTCACTAAACCAGTTTCTGAAACGTCGGCAACTGTTGGGTCATCGGAAACCCAACCTAATACCTGTCCGGCGGCATTACGCACTTCTAATTGTTGTTGTGTTTCCTGATTCATGCGCAAATCGGTATAATTCAGAGAACTGTTTCCGAAGATGCTTACAGCACCATTTACAGCATTTTGCTGTATTGTGCTAATCATATTATTAGATTTATCCGTATACCATGAAGCGGAAGAACCGTCAAGCCCTTCCCAGAGGAAATTAATTGGTAAATTTCCGCCTTGTGCCTGTTCGGAAACGGTAAATGTTAAATTCATCAGGACATCTTCCGCAAGGTCGCTGGCGTTTTCCTTTGCTGAACCTCCGGCGGACATAAACCAGAGAAGATGTTCTTGCGGATTGCTGACGACCTGAAAGTTTGCCGCTGCCTTGCTTGCAATATTTACCCCTTTGTAAATCAGGGCAGGGTCATAGCTAATTCCGAAAGAGCTAACCAGGAAGCCGGAATTGTTCGTCACAGAGAGGTCAACTTGAATTTCTGTTGCGGCAGAGCCGGAAGAATCAGCGGCTTGTTCGTCTGGATTTTGTTGTGATTCAGGGATAATTTGCTCACCGTCAATAGAAACTGTAGCAATTTTCAATGTAGGGGCATCTGCTGCATGAATTGTCTGCAAAGAAATGACAGGGGACACCAATGCAATAGATGTGCAGAAAGCAATAAATTTTGTGTAATAATTTTTCATATGATATGCTGACTCCTTTCAAAAGTATCAATAACGTTTTAAGTACATTATAGCACAGGTATTGGAAAATTTCAATGTATTTTTTATGAATTTTTTCAAAAATCGCTGATTTGGGCATACTGCTGTTATATTCATGAAAATTTATTATTTTTTTTACAAAATTTTCATAAAATGTTTTTGAATAAGGGCTGTATCTTTTACGAATATATGGTATAATCAAATAAAGCCAATATAAAGGAGGGATTTAACAGTTAAAACATTTTGATAAAATGTTGTCATAAAGTATTGACTTTTATCATTTTAAAGGAAAGCGTATAAATAAAGCCAAAAAAATGATAAAGGAGGCTTACAGAAAATGATTAAGACAATCAAAGTCATGCTTCTACCGAACAACAAGCAGAAAACAAAATTGTTTGCATGTGCAGGATTGACAAGATTTGCGTATAACTGGGCATTGGACTATGAACAAAAAAATTATGCAGCAGGAAAGCCGTTTCTTTCTCAGTATGAATTACGCAGAATTTTTACGAAGTTGAAAACACAACCAGAATATGCGTGGTTGAACGATTACAGCAATAATATTCCGAAACAGGCAATCAGAGATGCAGTAACAGCCTATCAGAGATTTTTCAACGGCATTGCTAAATTTCCGAAATTCAAAAGCAGACGGAAGTCAAAACCGAGCTTTTACGCTGACCCGTGCAAAATCAGTTTTACTTCTACCCATGTAAAATTAGAAAAGCTGAC
>CANPYZ010000027.1 GCA_947589035.1 uncultured Clostridia bacterium
TGTTCAAAGCTTCTCTTAATCCTGAAGTTTTGCTTTCTGTTCTTTTATCTCTGAAAAAGTAAATGCTGTTGCCCTGACAAGTCTATTAGAAAAGTAAAACGAAAAGTCTTTATATTGTTTAAGGGCAATTTTTAAGTTATTCTGCACTAACCATTATATCATAAACGTTTGTATTTGTCAAGAGAAATTTTTATATTCATCATTCAATAAAGCATAAAACCCCATGAAATTGGGGATTTCATGAGTTTATGCCTAATGGCTGAGAGATAATGATTACTCTGTATTTTGTAAAAATATCAGTTCAAATAGGCTTCCTTCTCCAATTTTGCTTTCCACTTTGTAAAAGCCGCCGTGTAAATCGACAATCTGTTTCACAATGGCAAGCCCTAAACCTGAAACGCCCTGTTTATTACGCTGACGATAAGTGTAATATCTTTTCCAGATGTGCGGAATTTCTTTTTGCGGAATGCCGTTCCCGTAATCTCGAACAGACAGCGAAATATGTTTGTTTTCCTTTTTCAAAATAACAGTAATTTTCTTACTTTCGCTTGTATGCCGGATAGCATTATCAATTAAATTATAAACAGCACTTTCTAATTGCTGTTCATTTCCGTAAAAATCAATATTTTCCGTGATATGCTGTTCAATGACACCACCTGTATGTTGAAATAAAGGCGTAAACTGCCGAATCACATTCTGCACAAGCCGGCTGAAATTCAAAAAAACAGCATTCACTTTTTCACTGTTTTCCTGCAATTCAGAATAAGTTAAAATTTCATTGACTAATGCAGTCAAGCGGTCAGTTTCTTTTAAAATAATTTCACAATCTGCTTGCCGTTGCTGTGCGTTTTCGCCGAAGTCCTGAATACTTTCCGTATATCCTTTAATCATCGTCAAAGGCGTTCGCAAATCGTGAGAAACATTCGCTAATAATTCTTTCTGGTAAATTTTAGATTCTTTCAGTTTTTGATTCGTGAGAATAAACGTTTCGCCTAATTCGTCTGTTTCCATGCAGAAACCTTTTTGAAAATCATTACTGAATTGTTCATTCCCTAAATTTTCCGCCTGTTTGGATAATTTTCTAATTGGACAGGAAAATTTTTCCGCAAGCAGGTAAGCCAGGAAAAAAGCAATACTGGCTGATATAAGCATTACGCAAAATAATTGTTTCCGGATAATGTCCACCGCTGATTCAACAGAATCAAATGCTACTGACATATAAAATCATATCTTCTTTCACATACTGCCCGTATACATAAATATTTTCTGTCTGATATTCTATCATGTGACCGGAATTTTTCAGTTTGGCAAGAAAATAATCATAATCGTCCGGCAAATGTCGGTAAGCAGCTTTTTGCCAGTTCATTTCTTCATTTTGAAAATAAGGGTTTGCGCCGTCGTTTTGATAAGAATAATTATTTTCCTGAGCATAATTCGTTTTATAGGCATCTGTGCTATAAATTATTTTACCGCTCGTATCTGTTAAATAGACAAGCAAGGAATTTTCCGTTGCAAGAGTGTCTATCATGGCAGTATCTTGAATGTTTTCTGCAAGGGTTTCCTGCTGAATGAGTGCGTTTCACAAGCATGTGCTGATAAAAATTCTGAAAAAAAACAGTCTGCAAAATCCATAACAAGGAAAAAACAGCAATCGTAAACAGCACAAAATATAAGTATAATTTCATACGATATGAATAAAATCCCTGTAAATACCCAGTTTGCCTCTCAGAAGTTTAATCTGCCAGTCGACAGTTCTGTCCTCACCGAAATAATCATACCCCCAAACACTGTTCAAAATTTTGTCACGACTTAGAACAATTCCTTTGTTTTTCGCAAGAAATACAAGCAAATCAAATTCTTTTTAAGTCAAAATTTTTCTTGACAAATGCGGAAAAATATGCTAAACTGAAATTGTCGGTAGTTTAAGCAGAAAACACTTGTCCACAGCAAGAAATACGGTTTGACCGTCCGACTGTCCCCTATCGTCTAACGCTGAAGACACCAGCCTGCTAAGTTGGAGACGGCGGTTCAACTCCGCCAAGGGGATTCATGATTTTTTTGCACTTTAAGGAGAAACGTAATGAAAAAATTTCTATTCGCCATATCCGGAATTGTTCTGCTTGCGATGACTTCTATCATTCCAGTAACCGCAGCAGAACCAGAAACAAAACTCATTGCTTTAACTTTTGATGACGGACCCAATACGACAACCACTAATGAAATTCTTGACCTTTTAGAAGAGTATCAGGCGAAAGCTTCTTTCTTTCTGATTGGTGAACAAATCAACGAAAACAGTGCGGAAGTGGTCAAACGTGCCTATGCTATGGGCTGTGAAATTGACAACCATTCTAAAACGCATTCGTATATGTCCAAAATGACCGCTGAAGAAATGACTGCTGAAATTAATTATGTGAATGATTATGTTTATGCCATTACGGGAGATTCTGTTCAATTTTTCCGCCCGCCGTACATTGACGTGAGCGAAACCATGTATGAAACGATTGATTTACCCTTCATTTGTGGCGTTGGCTGTGGGGATTCTGATTCTGCAACCACTGCTGAACAGCGTGCGCAGGAAATGCTCACACAAGCCAAAGACGGGCAAATTTTCCTCCTGCATGATTTCACCGGAAATGAAAAAACCGTAGAAGCCTTGAACATTGCCCTTCCGAAATTGAAAGCAGAAGGCTATGAATTCGTGACGTTATCCGAATTATTTTCCCGCCAGGGCGAAACGCCCCAACACGGAAGATTATACAGCAATGTGACAAAATACCCCTGTACGGAATATTCCCTGTATCAGGAAATTTCTTCAGAAGATACAGAGCGAATCATTCTTGACAGTGCAGTATTAGCAACACTCGGGGATAATTATGCTATTGAAGTGGATTACAGCGGAAATGAACACCCACCTGTGATTGCTTTGCAGAAATGGACGGATAATGCAGGCATTTGGAAACCGGTTCAGCCTTGTTACGATAACGGCAGTAAGGCTTGTTTTTTGGCGGAAGATGTGCTTTCCGCATTACAGGAATTGCACATGTCCTATAACGAATTAGACAGAGTTTGCATTTCTCCGCCGTGGGATAGCATTACACTTTCCAATGCGAAACTTTTAACTAAGCCTTTAGCCGGAGATGTGAACGCAGATGATGCTTTTACTTTGTCAGATTTAATTCTTCTCCAGAAATGGCTGCTTTCCGGTTCAACTCCGCTCCCCCGCTGGCAGTCCGCTGACATGGACAATAACCAAATCTTGAATATTTTTGATTTCGTCATATTAAAACAAAAATTATTTTCTCCACTTTAATTTCAAGTTAAAGTGGAGTTTTTTTCTGAAAAATTTTTATGAAAAATAATCATGAATATTGACATTTAATTATATTTGGTGTATAATAGAAATAACAAAAAATTCAAACTGATGTGAAAATTTTAAGGGGGAAATTTTTTCATGAAACGCATGTTAGCGGGAGTGTTAAGCGTGCTGATTGGCTGTGTGTGCCTGACAGGCTGCCATGAACCTGTTCAGGAAGTTAAGCCTGCGCCGGAATTTATGCCGTTGAATGAAATCATTGACGGGCGGAAAAATATTTACTTAATTGTCAAAGTGCTGGAAAATAGCAGTTACTGGCAAGTCATTATGGACGGCGCAAAAGATGCCGGAAATGCACTTGATTGTAATATCTATTACAGCGGTTCTTATGTCGAAACAGATTGGGCTTCTCATGAACGGCTTTTAGATGAGGCAATGACAAAAGGCGCAGATGCTATTTTATTAGCTCCGGACGATTCTGTCAATTTATCGGAAAAAATTGATGAAATTTATCAAGCAGGCGTTCCTCTCGTGTTAATTGATACGATTGCAAATACTGACCATTACGCCGTGTGTTACATGACGGATAATTTAATGGCTGGGCAGAACGCTGCGGAAGAAATGCTTTCTTTATTGGAAAAGCAGGGCAACTCTTCTGAAGATTCCGTGCAAGTGGGCATTCAGGTCGGGGCAACTTCTTCTCTGACCATTATTGAACGGTTAGCGGGATTTTTCCAGTACTGGAGCAAACATGCTCCGCCCAATTGGGAAGTCATTCCAGAAATTCAATGCAATGAAGGCGATGCGGAAAAGGCTTTAGCTTGTGCGGAAACTTTACTTGCCTATCCGAATGTAAAAGGCGTATTCGGAGCGAATAACGGGTCAACTGTTGGGTTCGCTCAGGTCATCAAAGAACACAGAAGAAATGATGTCGCCATTGTCGGGTTTGACTATTCCGAAGAAATCGCTGAATTGATTACCAATGAAGAATATACAGCGTCTACGATTTTGCAAAAGCAATATGACATGGGCTATGTTGGCACGGAAACGGCATTGTCGTTGATTCAGGGCGAGGAAATGCCCGTCAAATTCGTGGATACTGGCGTTGTCATCGTGAATCGGGAAACGATTCAGCAGGAAGACGTACAAGAAGCATTATCGCATAATTGAGGGAAAAACAATGAACCAGAAAAAAACATTCACAGAAGAAAACGAAATCAGCGGGAATTTTTCTTTTTTCCGCATGTTAGTCATGTATTTGTTAATTTGTGGCATTGGCGTGACGTTGCTGTTAATTAGTTTCAATACGTTAATTCGCAATCATGACAAAAAATTAACTGGGGAAATTTGCAGCTTAGTCACGGAAAAAATGAATAATTCTATTCGTTATATGACCAGTGCTGCGGAAAATATGTCCGCTGTTCTTTCAGCGCAAGATTGCCATGATTTGCAAAATTTATATCTTACACTTTCACAAGAGAATCACGCTAAAAATTATCTTAGTATCGGCTTTATTGACAATGAACAGAACATTTACGCCTCTCCCGTAGAATTAGACGAGTTCCAAAAATGGGGACTTTTAGAAACAGCAATGTTAGCTGACCCTGTTTCCATTTCTGCGCCGTATCGTTCCAGTACCACAGGGCAGTCTGTTTATACGATATTTGTGGATTTTACTTACAATCACGGCAAAAAGGGCTATTTGTTTTTAACTTACCCGCTGAAAGAAATTCAGACTATGGCGTACACGGAATCTTTAACAGAAGATACGGAAATTTGGCTTATGGAAGCCGCATCGGATAATATTATTCAGTGCGCCGGTTCGAATGCCTATGCCATTGGCAGCTGGAATAATGCTTTACTTTCCATGCGAATGCAAATTAACACTTCTGACCAGAACGACTATATTCAATGGAAAAATCAAATGAACGCCGGAGAAAAAACTGCCGGAATGACTTACCATATCGGGAAAACAACCTATACGCAAGTTTATTCTAAAATTGATTTCATGTACGGCTGGTATGTTGTTGTTCGCATTCCGAGTAGTTCGCTTTCTTCAGCGATTCAGCAATTCCGGCAAAGTGTGATGTTATTTTTGTCGGTGTTACTCGTGGCGACGTTAATTTTATTTATCGTTTCGCATAAGCGGGAAATGGAAGAAAAACGAGTGCTGGAAAATCTTTCCATTCGTGACCCATTAACAGCCGTCATGAACAGAAGGGCTTTTGACACAATGGCAGGAAAATATTTAGCCAAAACGCCTAAGCCGAAAGCCGTTTTATTATTCATGGACGTGGACTATTTTAAACAAGTCAATGACCGTTTCGGGCATGATGCCGGAGATAGAATTTTAAAAGAATTTTCGGCGTTACTGCGGGAATTATTCGGGGAAATCAGCTATATTTCCCGATATGGCGGTGATGAATTTGTTTTACTCGTGCGCAGTGCCGACACAGAAGACATTAACGCAAGGCTTACACAACTGCAAAATCAGGCGAAACAAATTAAACCTTGCGACAATCCGGAAGAATACGGCGATTTTCAATTAACGTTCAGCTGTGGAGCGGCGGAATATTCCGAAAAAACCGGAAACTTACAGCAATTAGAGGCTAACGCCGACCATGCGCTATACATCGTCAAAGAAAACGGAAGAAAACATTTCCGTTGGTATGAAAACCCTGAATTAGAAACTCATTAAAAAAAGCCCCTGAAACTTCATCAGGGGCTTTTGCTTAATACACTGCATTAAGCAGTTTCTGTTCAATTCTAAGCGTGACCAGTAAATAATAGGCATCGTCTGCCGGAGTAAGGGCATTTTCATCAATGGCATCTATTGTTTCTGACCATTCATTCATTTTTTGCATCATTTCTGTGTATTCTCCTAACATGGACATGACATCGCCCTCGCCGGAAGTGTATGTATTCATGAACGCAAGATATTCATCATAGAACGCTTCATATGCATCCATTGTTTCTTTAAATTCCGGCGTAACTAAAGAATAATCCCCATTTTCAACGGCTTGTTTCACTTCCTCGAAAGAAACATCACTTTCAGAAGATTCCGCCTGTTCTGGGGGCGTTTCGGGAAGTGGTTCAGTTTCCGGAATGGTTTCAGGAAGTGTTTCTGGCTCTGTTTCGGGTTCCGTTTCGGGTTCTGTTTCCGGAAGTGTTGTTGTTATGCTGGAATCACTGGATGCAGAACGGCTTTCCGGTTTGCTCGGTCTGTGAATGGAAACGAAAATCGGCAAAGACAACGCCCACACAATAACAACTGTCATTGTGGTTAAACTTTTCCGAATGTCCAGCCCACACACAAAAACCGTTAAAGCAGCCGGAATAAAATACCAGAACCCCATAGCCGAAAAGAAAAGCCTAAACCCAATGATTAGTAAAATAACACCAACACAGCCAATACTTTTCTTGTTGGGTTGCGGGGCTTGCGAAACGGTTTGCGCAATGGCAAATACATTATCACAATTAGGACATGTCACGGAATCTTGACCGCCAGAAACGGAAACTTTCTTGCCACAGTGCGGACACTTGACGGAAATTTTGTTTTTACTCATGAGTTCTCCCTCCGTAAAATGAAATTAAATTTTTTCAGGCGGAATGTTCTGCCTAATTCCAGTATAGCACAAAAATTTTCCGGATATAAAAACAGATTCCAAAAAATTTGTCACTTAAATTTTAAATTATTGAAATTGTTTTCGAACTTCTGGCGGAATTTCTCGGAAAATGCCCTGTTTCCGGTAGGTTTCGTTCAGGCGGTCAATTTCGGCAATCAATTTACGGCATGTTGGTTTATCTTGTAATGCAGAATAAATGTCCAGTAAAATTAACTGTAATTCAATGTATTTGTCGATATATGGCAAAGATTCCGGATACTTCCGGCATAACTGCATTGCCTCTTGAATTTTTTCTGCCGCTTGTTCAAATGCTTCATGATAATAAAAACAATTCGCTGCCGGAATGTAAATAATATCAATCCATTCTAATTCGGTCGGGAAAACTTGTTTTGCAATTGTTTCCGCTTGCTGAATGAGGGCAACTGTTTCCGCAAAATCCGGTTCGACAAGCGTAGCGTACCATGCCGACACCATGAAATAATAACAATGATTGTCGCTGATTTCTAATTCAGCGTTCTGCATTAGCGCATAAGCCTCTGCTAAAAATTCAGCGGCTTCTTCCTGATATTCCGGAACACTCCGAATGCAAATACTCGCCATAGAAAGATTATACTGAATGAAATAGTTTATTTTCCTCGGGTCGGAAGATTGCTGCATTTCGGCAATTGCCTGCACCTGCGCATGAAACATGTTTTCTAAAATTTCCGCCTCTTTTTCCGTGTAGGGAATATATTTCCCTTCAGATAATACATCATAATAACAGCCCAGCATATTTTGATACATGCCTGTAACAATATGACGGGGGTTTTCTTCCTGAAGACGTTTCGCACAGCGTAAAATTTCTTGAATTTGTCCGGCGTTCGCCATTCCGGCGTAAATATCAATCATTTTCTGATGATTGTCCATGACGGAAACAATTTCCTTTTCCCATGCCCAGTTGCGCACCGCCTCAGTAATGACCGGATGAAGCCAAATTCGGCGGTTATCTGTATAAATCCAACCCTTTCTGGAAAGTTCTGTAATGACATTCTCTTGAATTTCTGGGAAAAATTTCTGCACAAGCGTTGTTTCTAAACCCCTCACGTTCAGCAAGGAAAGAATTTTCAGTGTGAGTTGTTCCGAACGATTCACCGCACTGGCATTGAATAAGCCGGAAATGATTGCGGAAAGCGTGTCATAAAGTTCTTCACCGTCTTTGTAATTGCTGATTTTTTCAGAGGAAAAATGCGAAAAGCCGTTTTCCTGAATTAACGCAAACGCTTTCTGCAGAGAAACGCCCGCCACGGCGATTTGCTTTGCAATCAGTTCTAACATTAACGTATGCCCTTGAACAAGCGTAATCATTTTTTCGAAATACATTTTTTCTTCTTTCGTCATCGGGCGTTCTAAATTTAAGGAAATTAAATTCAATAATTCGTCAGAATGTTCCATTGCGCCCAGTTCCAAAACAGAAAAATGCTGTTTCGGCGGGGCATTTCTGGAGGCAATCAACACGAAATACCCATAATCAAACATTCGGCTAACGGTTTTCGTTAATCTGTCGTTAAAGTTATCTAACACGAAAAGCACTCGCTTAGACCGGCAAATGCGCCGAAATGCGGAAAATTTACGGGAAAAGTATTCATGAAGTGTTTCCTCAGGCTGTCGGGAAATGGTGCTAATTGCCAATTGATGATCATCGCAGAATGTTCTTTCGAAATCGCCGTCGTATTCTAAATAAACAATCATTTCATAAGAAGAATAATACTGATGAATATAATTTTTCAATAGCGTGGTCTTCCCAATCCCGCCGACACCCGTCACGAACAGCACGGACGGCTTGTTCAACTTCTGGGCGATTTGTTTCAGTTCCGATTCCCTGCCAATAAAATTCGGCGAAACGGCTGGCATTAAGGGAAGAATGTATTCTTTCCGGTTTAACTCTTCCACTAACTGAGAAAGAAGTTTAATGACTTCCTGCATATTCCGGAAACGATTCACCGGAGAAGAACGAATTGTTCCGTGAAAAAGTTTTGTGAAAATGGCTTGAATATCCGGTCGGGAAAGATAATTCGAATTTTTTTCTGCGCATTCGTCAAACGCATATGTCGAAAATCCTCTGTGTTCTGATTCTTTGGAATGCCTGCCGAAAATGAAATAAAAAATCATTTCGCCCAACGTGTAAATGTCCGTTGCGAAACTGATTTTCTTCACGGCGTAAGGGTTCCGCTGTTCAGGGGCTGACCATTCCGGCGTGTAGGAAAAATTTTCTTCCTGAGAATGTTCCAGCCCGTGAACGCTGTCAAAATCAATAAATTCCACAAGCTGTGTAATCGTTTCTTCCGGCGTATTTTGCAGAATGAAAATATTTTCCGGCTTTACATCTAAACAAAGAAAACCGGCTTCATGATAATGGTTCACTGTTCGGGCGATTGTTTCGCAAATTGCCATATATTGCGGTAACGTCAATGAATTTAACTGGTTCAGCGTTTTCCCCTGATAACATGCCACGTCAATATACGCTGTTCCGTTCGCTTGAAAAATATGACTGACGGGGGGCGTTTGATTTTTCAGGAATGCTTTCTGGCGAATGGCGTTTTGTTTCTTTCCGGAATCCATAAAGGCGAATTTTCCCGTTTCGGAAAATTTCTGATTATGCGGGGCGTATTCTTTCAAAATGCAAGTGAAATTGAGTTCGCCGTCACGGCATTCCGCAAGATAAGCAATCGTATTCGCTCCCCTGCCGATGAGGTCAAGAATGGTGTATTGTCTGCCGTCGGCAGAAAAATTTTCTCCTATGTTTAACATGTCAAGCACCTGCTTTCTGTTTGATGTCTAATTTGATTATACATCATTCCGAAAAAAGTTTATAAAAACTAATTCCATTCGTTCTGCATAACGCAATATAACGTGTCAATCGGGTCATAAGAATTTGCGCAGTACAGCAATAAACAGTCAAACGGGTGACAGACGTAAAGCTGTGCAAAACCGCAAGAAATTAGCACGCTGTCTAATTCTTCATAGAAATCCATTAAATTCCCGCCAATGGCATTCGGGTCAGTGTTTTCCGCCTCGTCATAAAAATGATAAAATTTTAATAACATCAGCGTTTTTCTTAATAAATCATAAGAAGCCGTGTCTCCGTGAATGATTTTCCCGAGCGTAACATCATTCGGAAGAGATTCTGTAAAGCGTTTCGGCAGGCGGTTAGTTTTCTTTTTTTTCAAATTTTCCTGATAGCGGTAGCCTAACAGTTCACGAATGGTTAAACTATTCAGTCTGGCGGGAGAAATCATGTCTTCATGGGCGTATTTTACCATTTTCTGCTTAAGCAAATCAATTTCCTGAAGAATGAACTTTCTTGCGAATTGGAATTGCTGTTGGTTGCTGTAGCAATGTTCCGAAAGATATTGCAGAAAGTGTTCATCATCTTCCGCCTTCAGCAGGTAAGTTTTGATTTGTGCAGTAGACGTGTGCGCCGTTTCCTGGAAGGAAAATTCTTTCGCTTGTGCTAATAAGTTTTCCGTTTCGGCGTAAGATTTTTGATGAGAAAGCGCATACAGAAATATAGCGTCTATGGCACTTTTGACGTTAAACGGAATCGTTAAATAATATTTCTGGAAAAAAATGGCTGTCTGCTGGACATTCATTTCTAACGCATAGCATAATTCATAATGATTTTGGCGGTTCGTGATTCCCGGGGGCGTTCCTCTGCACCACTCTTGAACAGTGCGGGGGCAGGGTTTTCGGAGAATGGCTTTATATCGGCGTTTGATTTCTTCTAAAATTTTTTCCGCAGGCAGGTCAGCAGGCATTCCTAATTCAGCAAGCCTTGCGGAAACGCCTTCTAAAAAAACAGGCCGTGCATCAAGTTCTATCGCTCTTTTGATTCCAGCAGCGACATCTTCCGGAGTTTGGGCGTTGATTGGTTCGCCGAAACAAGTTGCATCGTAGATATATTCTGTATGTTCATTACGGAATAATTCGGATATATTCATGAATTTATTCATACCTCACTTTTTTATTTTTTATTTTTTTTATCATTATACCATATTTTTCGACATCTGTCAATCTTCAAAAAGGCTTGACAAATCCGGAAAAAAATAGTATAATTACAGCAGTAAAGGGAGTGAAACTATGATTGGGAGATTTAAATGTGAAATGTGCTTAAATTTTTTTAGCGGAGATCCCGCTCACACTAAAACATGGAAATGCAAGGCTTTTCCGGAAGGGATTCCAAAGGAAAAAATTTTCTACATCACTCGTGACCCTTGTTTAAATTGCAATAACGGATTTGGTTATGAACCAGAAGATTCAGAATACGCTAAGCAATGGGAAGCGGAAAAAATGAAATATGCAGAAGAATTTGCAAGACTTGAAAAAATATACCATGAATTACATGAACGTTATTATGATGATGAAGATGAATAAGAATAAGAAAAACCACTCGTCAAGAGTGGTTTAACATTTTTCTTACAAAATGAAATGTTAGTTCATAATGGGAAACATAAAAATAACAATTTCTGCTACGTTATTCATCATTCGTTACTTTTTTTCTGAATAATCCGTTCAAATTTCGTCAATGTTCCATAACGTTTCTAAAGTCTGTTCGACTTCTTCCAAACCCATTCCAGCAATTCTTGCTGAATAAATCGCATCAGACAAATTTTTTTCCAGTTGGCGCATATGCTGTTCTTTCAGCATTTGTTCATTTTGGGCATTGACATAATAGCCTTTTCCTTTTGAAGCCGTGACAAGCCCCTCTGAGGAAAGTTCTTCATAGGCTTTCATTGTCGTGATTACACTAATTTTCAAATCCTGTGCAAGTCCACGAATAGAAGGCAATGCATCACCGGCTTTTAATTTTCCGGTCAAAATCTGTTCCCGAAACTGGGCGGCGATTTGTTGGTAAATTGGTTCGTTGGAATTTTGGTAAATTTTCAAAATTCGCTCTCCTTTCTGCTTTCCTGTTTATGTGTTATATATACAGCATACAACAGTAGAACAATTTTGTCAATAGTCTGACAGCACAAAATAATCTTAAGTTAATGTTTTTATTTTAGCTATTCTGCATAGAAAATTCATCAAAATGATGCTGTTTTGCGACAGGAACTTTCTTGGCTTTTGGAAAACACCGGATATGAAACATTGTGTTTGGCAGATTTTCACGATGTTTCCAGACAAATGAAACGTTCACGGGCGGAATTGGTTTTATTGGATATTAACCTTCCGGAAATTTTCTGAAAAAAAAGCGTAGCTGTGAGTGTATTAGTTTATCATAAAAATCAGGGACAAGCCTTTGCTCATCCCTGTGATTAGTTTTAGTCATCTGCTAAAAGTTCTGCAATTTCTTCATCCGTTTTGCCTTGGACTTTCCATCTGGCAATCATTTTTTCACGTTCTTTAGCTGCACCCTTTGCTTCTGCATGTACTATATCAGCACGATAATCTTGTTCAGCCTTTTCACGCTGTCTGACATACTCACGGATTTTTTCATCTTCACTCAAACTACCACCATAATATATGGGAGGCAGCTCCGGATTTCGAATAGTAATCCGTTTGATTCTGTTTTCCTCAATGCCGAGTGCGGCAGACAGAAAACTTTTTAGCAAATCTGGATTGTTGACGAATAATGCCTTGAACATGACATCATTGGTAATCGGGATAATTCCTTCTTCATAAAACATTGGTATCGCTCTCCTTATATTTTAGTTAAATTCTCTTTAAGAAAAGAATTTTTACTTTTCTGAAAAGAAAATCATGCATTCTTTGTCAGTTCGCTCAACATCTCTACAAAATACTTTCTTTTTTCAGGATTCAGTTTAGCATAATTCCGGATAAATATTTTTTCTGTTTCTGTAAGATTTAAAGAACTAAGCGTTTCCTGTTCTGAAGCAGTTTCTCTGCCTAACAGGTAATCGGTTGTTACTCCATAGAAATCAGCAATCTTACAAAGCGTTTCATAAGTTGGTTTTACATTTTGTGTTTCATATTTAATATATGTGTGAACGCTTATTCCTAATTCATCTGCAAAAGCCTGCCGGCTTAATCTTCTTTTTTTTCTTAATGTTGTCAATGTTTCTCCAATATTCATAGGTGTTTCATCTCCTTGAGTTAATTATACCATGTTATGGTTACTTTGTCAATCATTTTCTAAAAAAACTCCTAATTTAGTTATTTTTCATAAAAAATAATTGAAAATTCTGTGATTTTCTACTTCAAAATGTTAAAAATATGGTCAAAAATTATTGACAAAATAACCGTAAAGTGGTATAATATTATTACAGGAACACGGAAGTATCCTGAATTAAACAGTAAGGAGATGATGAAAATGTTAAAAAAAATTGAAAAAGTATTAGACCAGCTTGACCCAATTTTAAAGAAAATTGACAAGCTGGTCTACAGACTGATTCAGATTGCTGGAACAATCGGAATCCTGATTTTAGCCATCAAAACATGGTTTAACTAAACAAACTGACGGCAGGGGGCGAAAGCCCTCCTGCTAACAGTATACCATATTTCAGAAAGGAAGTCAAGAGCTATGAAAATTATTTTTAAATTTTTAAAAGTACTTGTTCTTATTGCTATTGGTTTGTTTGAATTAACAGTACTGATTTCTGCTGTTGATTATGTGTTATTCAAATAAGCCAAATCAAAAATAATGCAAATATTAAAAATCAATTTTTTAAAGTACGTTTGATTTCGTTAATCGTCAGTCCACTTTGATATTGTTCTTTTAGTTCTGCCTTGTAGCGGTAATAGGAATTTGGACTGCATCCGGCAAGCTTTATGCAGTCTTTATCGGAAAGTCCGTGTGCATTGAACGGGAATGCATTTTCCAGAATTTTTAATTTTGCCTGAATTGATTTTTTTGTGACAAATTTTCTTCCCGTTCTGGATTTCCGAATTTTTTCCGCTGCTCCGCTTGACCGCATTCCCTCACTGGTACGCTGATGTAAATCATGCACTTCTTTATCTGCCTGTTGGAAAGCTATTCGGATTTGTTCTGCGGCAATTTCTTTCAGATAGGCATTGATGCCTTGCAGAATCAGGTCTACTGAACTGTTTGTCATGTCAACCTGATTTCGCAGGGCATTCCGGTAAACGGAAGTGTTTACATAAGATTCTGTCAGAAATATTAATTCTGCACCGGATTCATATAATTCCATGTAATCAGCGATACCTTCTTCTGCATTTCTGGACATTCGGGAAACGCTGTCAAAAATCAGGAGAATTTCTTCTCCGGAAGATAACTCCTGTCTGATTTTTTCTTTCAGTTTGTTCCATACGGGACGGATTTCAGCAGTATTTTTTGTTCCCGTTCCGATTTCTTTTACAATTTCCGCTTCAGGAAATTGTGCCTTTATGTTGGCAATCTGTCTTTCTATGGATTGCTTGCGGGTAGAAACTCTGCAATAGCCGTAAATTTTTTTCTTGTTCATTGTGTAAGCCTTTCTTGCCTGATGATGTGCGGTTTAAACCATCGTTTAATCTGGTAATCAGAAAACAGTCATTTTGCCCCTGATTTTTGCTGATTTTTGCGATAGTTTTCATTAACCTTTAAATAGGTAATCATTTATGCTGGTTTTAATCCATTCGGAACATATTTCGCTTCCCGTCTGTTCCGCTCTTCTCCAACCAGTGACTGAATGTAAGTGCCGCCCATAACTTTTTCTGCCATGGACAACAGTGCATCTGCTTTTTCCAGTTTTTCTTTTTCTGTCTGGTAATCCGTTTCCTGTTTCTGAAGTATTTCTGTTTCATTGGAAATCAGAACATCAATATTGTGATAATTTTCTTTCGTAATATCCGGATAGGCTTGTAATGTTCGTCTTGCCTGTTCCGGAGAAAAGAGTTCTGATTTCTTTCCCTCAAAAATAATCTGAAGCTGCTCTTTCAAGTCATAAAAAGATTTCAGAGCCGATTTTGATTTTTCCAGCTGCTCTTCTTTTTCGGAAACGCTTTTTTCTGTATCTGCAAATTCTTTCCGGAGTGTTTCGAGTGTTGCACCGGAATTGATTTTCAGGTTCAGTTCCATGAGTTTATCCAATTCACCGTCATTTGTCCATGCAAATGGTTTCTGTGCATTCCGTTTCCGCATTGGCAGAACGCCGTTAGAAAAAGTGATTGTATAGAATTGCATTGTCCGCAGGACAAGCACTTTCGGAGAATCTGCCGGATATTTTTCTTTTTCTGTGCGGAGTTTCTGTGCAAGGTCATGTTCATATTTTTGCTTTGCTCTGATTCTGTTCCGGAGTGTGTATTCACTGTAAAATTCTCCTAAAGATTTCAGACGGATAAATTGATTTCCGTTTTCCGGACGAATGGAAATATATTTTCCGGTTTTGATAATGTAATTTTCTTTTTTAAGTTTTTCCAGAAATGTTTCAAACGAATTTGACTGCATGAGTAATCTGTCAATATCCTGCCGGAGTTTTTCTCTTGCAGAACTTCGGGGAGTCTGATATTCTTTTTCTATTTTTCGAATTTGCTCAGCATAACATTCCTGTGCTTCAAATCCGTTTTCTGTTTCACGGTACGGAATTTTCAGTTCATCAAGTTTTGCCTGAACGAATGACTGCTTATCCGGAGAGGAATAATAAAAAGATTTATAAGGGGACTGTTTCTGTTCTTCAAGTTGTTCTGTTTTTCTTTCCAGAGAAAGTAATTTTGTTTTCAATTGCCGGACATGTTCGGCAGACAATTCTGTATCAGAAATATTTTTTACTTTCCGGATAGCAGAAATCATTTTTTTCTCATCTTGTGTTTTCTTAAACTCCTCAACAGTCTGATGAGCGTACTTGGCATTTTTATCTTCTCTTACAAATCCATATTTGTTCAGAAGTTCTTCCATGTAAGCACGTTCGCTTTCTTCCCATGTGGTAAGCTGATTTTCCTTTATATTTTTCGGATTGAATCCCTGTTCTATCAATGCAGCTTTCATAGACACACCTTTACTCAAACCATTTTTTCTTCCTTGTGTATAAACCGGAATGAAATCAATATGCAGATGTGGAGTAGCTTCATCCATATGCAGAACTGCATTGAAAATATGCAGATTAGGATTTCGTTTCTGAAAGTTTCGAATATATTCATCAAGCATTTGCTGTGTGATTTTTCCATTTTCACTTTTACAGGCAGCAGTATTAACATCACCGAACTGAACAACGATTTCATAGAATGCTTCTTCACGTTTGCTATCAACAATATGCTGATAGTAATCAGAAATTTTTCTGTCGTTTCTTTTTTGTTTGGCGTTGTATTCTTCTACAGATTTTTCGAAAAGTTCATCATAGGCTTTTCGCACATCTTGATGAACATAAGTAACATTTTCCTTTGTTCTGCTCTGGTCAATATTTTTTGCTAAAAATTCTCGGTTGTTGTGGTCGATATTTGCACCATGCTGAACGCTTGCCTTTCCTAATGTAAAACTGATGCTTAATTGTTTCATTGCTTTCCCTCTTTATTTTTCTGATGAGTAAAATTTTTCCTTTTTCAGTTCAAAAAATTGAAAATTTGTGTTTGTATGTCAAAATAGATAGTGTTTACCCAATATCTGTTTTGACATCCCTTAAAAGGGATATCAAAACAGACCATTCCGCTCCGCTGCATTTATTGGGCAAAGTCTGCGACCTTGACGGCAGGTAACTTCTCACAGATTTTTTTCAGAAAATTATTTTTCTCCGAAAAAAATTACTGTGAGAAGTTTTCTGCTGCTCCGCAGTTGGGAAATTCCCAAACCCTTTTTCTGTTTAGCTTGTCTGACAAATTCTAACAAGCTGTTTTTTTAATTGTTATTTTTTGCTTTTCCGATTTCCTCAAAATAATTTTCTGGAGTTTCTTCAATTGCATTAACGTAAATTGAAAACAATTTGATGAGTATTGCTGCTTCATTTTCGTAAAAATAAATCACGACTTGTTCTTCATCATTGTGTAGGAATTTTCTTCCATGATTCAGAATTTTGTTTTTGATTCTCTGTGCATATACGCTGTATTTATTTTCTGCATCTGCGGCAATGTAACTATCAAGAACAGAAACCATAGAATTAAGAAATTCTCTTGTCAGAAAAACTTCAATTGCCCCTCGTCTGTTTTTTCTGTCTTTGTTATTCATGAATTACCTCTCCTGAAAAAATCTGATAATTTTCTTTGCGGCTGATTCTCCATCAGGTTCATATTGGCATCTTCACTCTTGAATACAAGAAGTTCATTCCAGTCTTTGAATCCCTGATTATCAAGATGTTGTTTTACACTTTCGGAACGTGGAAATTGATACTTTTCTTCAAATTCTCTGCCCTTGTCGTCATTGTCTACGCAGGAAATAATTTGTACACCTTCGGCTTGCAATCTTTTCGGAATTTCCGATTTCAGGCCTGACATGGAAATGAATGCTGCACCTTCCATTAACTTGTTTCTTTTGTTGCAAAGAGCATAAAAACTCATTAAATCAATTGCACTTTCAAAAAGATAAGCTCTTTTTAATTTTCCATCTTTTGCCGGATGAGGAATGAACGTGAAAAGATGTTCGTCCTGATTTGTTCCGGCAACTACTCCTTTGAAACGTTTGTAAGAATTGATTCCCTGAAGTTCGCCGCCGACAACTGCATTGTTTTTGTCTCTGTAGATGAAAAGTGCATTTTCGCTTTTGTATCTTTCTGTTTTCTGTGACTGATACAGTAATCCGGCATGTGCAAATTCTTCTACAATTGCAGAAGGAATTTTTCTGGTTTTGCAGAGATACGCAAACACTCTCCGCATATTGTCACAGGGTGGCGGAATGTCCAGTTCTTTTTTCTTCTTTTCATTTTCAAAATGAACTGGTGGTGATGTATGCTGTGGCTGATAATATTTAGGATAATCATAAGAACGTGTTGTAGAAATATCTGTTCCGGTCAGTTCAAACACAGCTTGATTAAAACTCTTTCCGAGCATGAGTGTAAGACAATCAATGGAATTATTGGTTCTGCCGATTTTGTCGTAATGACTGTACCATGTTTTTTTCTCTGGATTGATACAAAGTCCCTTGATTTCTTTCACATAATATTCTTTACCTTGTTTTTTCAGTGTGTAACCGCTTGACTGAAAATAGGAAACCAAGTCTGCTTCTCTTGCAGTCTGTCTTAATTTTTCAAAATCTTCTTTGTTCATCGTGAGATTTCCTTTCATTTTTTATTCGGCAGAAACTGTTCCGGATGGTCTTCTTCCGTTGGCTGATAATCGTTAGGGTCTGCACTGTAGAGTGCTTCACGTTTTGCTTTTTCTTCTGCTGTTTCTTTTACTGGTTCAGTTTCTTCTTCTGGGTCATATAGGGAATCTGTCTGCAAAGAAAGAACGGAAAGTTTTTCTTCCAGTACACGCAATTCAGATAAATCATTCTGTAATTCCTGTTCACGGGAAAATGGTGCATCTGCACGCTTTTCCGCCTGTTGCAGATTAAGTTGTAAATTTTCAATTTCATGAAAGGTTTCTTCTTCCCGTTTGGGAAAAGTTTTCAGTAAATTCTGGATTCTGAGCATGTTATCCTGTTTTTCACCAATTCCTGCATCACAATGATACCCATGTTTCCCTTTCAGCAAAAACTGCACTTTGTCACGCAATGCACTGACAAACACAGATAACTTGAAATTTTTGCCAATGCTGGCTTCTTCTGAATGCTGACTGGGCTGATTCAGCATTTTCTGCACCATATGCAAAAGATGAGCGTTAATGTCTTTCTTTTCTTTCAATAGCCTTTTTAGTGACATATTTCCTGTCTTCATCAGTCAATCCCTGTTCTGATATAGAAATAGTGTCCTTATTTTTCTTTGCATCAGCAATCAAATCACGGATTTTCACTGCACCGGACTTTAATTCTGTTAAATCTGTAGATTGTATGGAATGCTCCTTTCCGGAACTTCTGCCAGCGTCCATTTGCCTGTTTTTTTCTCGTTCAGCGAGTATTTGCAGAAGTTTAGCTATCAGGTCAATTGTCCGGTCAATCATGTGCATACCAGATTCTACGGCTCTGGTGGCTACTTGTAGTGTAGCCCCAGTTACTTCATCACTCATGTTCATCGGCTGGAATCACTCCTTTTACTCACATTCGTAATTTTTGTCTTTGCTGCTGCATTTATTGAGCTTATACGCAAAATAGACAATACTGAAAACAACTGCCAACTTTGCCATTCTCTTAATCATTTAAACAACCTCCGTTTAATAGTTTATGGGTTCGCCGTAATTGATTTTTTTAATTGACCAAATATTCGCCCCCAAATCAAGACCGTTCCAGTTGAAACAACCGTAATTTCCAGTATATCTCACACAAGACGGCGGATTATACCCGTCATGAATAAATTCCAGCACACTTTTTCCTTCACTGCCAAACCAATGAAAACGTCCGTCCGGAATACCATCTCCATCGGCATCATCTGCCCAGCCTTTACTGTCACAGATTTTTACAGTGAATTGTGTTCCGTTTTCCAGTTCTATCAGGAATCTGTCTCCACAAGTCCCGTAAAACAATCCCATTGCACAGCAATAATCTCCGTATTCGTCACGCCGGATTCCTGTTCCGGTAATCGGGTCAGGAACAGAACCATAAATTGCTCCTGCACCCGGCTGACCAGTTAAACCGCTTGCACGTTCATAACTCATTGCATTTGTCCAGCCTTCTTCATGAGGAAATTCTTCAATTACTTCAACAGTTTCTGTTTTTCCTGTTTTAGTGATTGGCTTAACTGGCTGCTTTTCATTGACTTTCAGCTCAGGTTCAACAGTAATTTTGTATTCATTATTCTCTCTTAATCCAGTAATGTAACAGGTGTCATTACCTTGAAAAACAAAATAAGCATTGTCTATGTAGACATAATCCGGAGCGAGTGCTTCAAGCGTAACAGTGTAGTTTCTGTTCTTTTCCGCAGTCCATGTTACTTTCAGGCATGATACTGAAATTGTGGATATGTTCAGATTTTCTACTTTTAGTATCTTCTGTTGGACAACAGCAGTTTGATTTTCTGGCTTATCAATAGAAGCCGCCTGTGCCGGAAGTGCAGAAATTTGCATCATCAGAGCGAGCATAATAACAGCAGTCTTTTTGTGGCTAAATAGTTTAAACATTGTTTTTCTCCATTTCTATGGAATTGCTGCATGACAGCAATTCCATATTATTTAATTGAAAATTTACTTTTCTGAAAAGAAATTAGAATCACATTCCAAACCGAATTTTATTTCTTTCGGATTCTTTCACTTTACGAAGAAGTTCCTGAAATTCCTCAACTATCTGAATTTCATCATCAGAATCAGTTGTACTCATGTAGGAAGTGAAAATTGTTTCCAGTTCAAAATAGTGTTCATAAATGAATCCGGAAAGCGTATCAACAATGGGTTTTTCCTGCTTAGAATCATTCTCTGAAAAGTTGCTACTTGTGTCAACTTTTTCAGCGGGCTTTTCTTTCCGTGCAGAATCATTCTCTGAAAAGTTGCTACTTGTGTCAACTTTTTCAGTAGGCTTTTCTTTCCGTGCAGAATCATTTTCCAAAAAGTTGCTACTTGTGTCAACTTTTTCAGTAGGCTTTTCTTTCCGTGCAGAATCATTTTCCAAAAAGTTGCTACTTGTGTCAACTTTTTCAGTGAGATTTTCTTTCTGTACAGAATCATTCTTTGAAAAGTTGCTGCTTGTGTCAACTTTTTCAGTGAGATTTTCTTTCTGTACAGAATCATTCTTTGAAAAGTTGCTGCTTGTGTCAACTTTTTCAGTAGGATTTTCTTTCCGTGCAGAATCATTCTTTGAAAAGTTGCTACTTGTGTTAACTTTTTCAGTGAGATTTTCTTTCTGTACAGAATCATTCTTTGAAAAGTTGCTACTTGTGTCAACTTTTTCAGTAGGATTTTCTTTCCGTGCAGAATCATTTTCCGAAAAGTTGCTACTTGTGTCAACTTTTTCAGTGGGCTTTTCTTTCTGTGCAGAATCATTCTCTGAAAAGTTGCTACTTGTGTCAACTTTTTTCTGTTTGATTCCTTTTGGTGTTACATTACCTAAATCACCTTGCTGCACGAGCTTTTCCTGTTCTTCTTCATCTAACTTTGCAATTTCATTTGCCGTAGAAATAGAAATTTCGCCGCTTTCTACTGCTTCTTTTACAGAAGGAATGGCATTATGTTTAACATTTTGCATTTTTCCGACCTGTGATGCGGAAACACCAAGACATTCCGCTAAAGTATCTCTGGTACGTCCGAATTTTTCTCCGGCACTCTTTTTGTTCCTCAAAATTCTTTCGAGGATTTCATAGCTTTTCCAGAGTTCCGCATCAGAAATCTGCCTTGCTGAAACGTTCATCAGAACAATGTCAAGTATTTTACTGTCATCATCCGTGTAGTCCTGCACCAGACAGGGGAGATAACGGGAAATATTTTCCCCGTTATCCAGAAGATACTGCACAGCTGCTTTTCTTCTGTGACCGCTGATGATTTCATATTTGCCCGTTCCTAATGGGCAGACAATCAAATTATCCTTAACACCACCCTGACCGAGAATTGTTTCAGCAAATTCTTCAATCCGGTTCAGGGCAAAGAAATTATTCGTGGATTCCTGTAATTCATCAATGTCAATCATCTGGATACTATCAGTTAATGTATTTCCGACAATGGCATTGAGATTGGCAAACATCGTTTTCATGAACAAACCCCCATGATTTCATTAGTCAGACTTTCATAGGCATTGACAATTTTCCATGAAGTCTGTGTCTGCGGAACACCTCTTTCACGGAAATAGGCTTCAATCGGCAATCCCGCTTTCTGACTTTCACGGACAGTTTTAGAATAGGGAATGACTGACTTCATCAGACGGTTCTGCAAAATTCTGCGGAATTCTTCAATGATTTCTGCATCATTTTCCGCATGATACATAGTGACAAACACACCGCCGAGTTTCACACCCTGTTTGTTGATTTCATCTGTAACTTTTCTCAGACCGGAAATTTCAAATTCTCCCAGAATTGTAGGGACATAGACCACATCACAATGGCGAATGATGATTCGGACTTCTTCACTCATTGTCGGCGGTAAATCAAACAGAATGTAATCAAACGTTTCCCATTCCTGTTCAGTTACATGAAGATAACGTTCCCATGTAGTATGGAAAATGTGCGGATAGTCCGTTGGCAGAACAGGGGAAGCACTTTTTCCAGCCATAAAGAAAGTGAAACAGTTTTCCTGTGTATCACAGTCCACAACAAGTACCTTGTATTCACGTTTCTGTAACCCATATGCCAAGTTAATGACAGAAGTTGTTTTTGCTACTCCTCCCTTGTTGTTAAAAATACCGATTTTTCTGATTTTTTCCATTGTTCTCTTACCTTTCTGCAAAAATTGATTAAAGTACATAATCATGCTCTAAGTGATATTCTTTCCCAATGCAGACAATTTCTTCCGCATCATAATCATGCAGAATGTAATTAGTCAGCATTTTAGCAATGTATTTTTCTTCATTGCACCGAATGGGGTACTGTGCCACTCTGTCCTGAAAATGCATGAAAAACGAATACATGAACTGGTGCAGGGAATCATCACGGTGATCCTTGTCTGTATGAATCGCATTCAGTTTGGTGAGAAGATTTCTTGCTTTAGTGTGGGAAATCGTTTTGGCGAGAATGTGAATTGTTTTTCCGACAAATGCCTGATAATCCAATTGTTCGGAAAGTTTTTCAGCATTCGGACTGCTGCAGCCTGTAAGAAATTTCAATGCTTGTTCCAGTGTTTCAGGCATGTCCATAAAATTATCCGGAATATGGCATTGCTGTATACACCACGAATCTTCCGCAAGGTTAAATTCGCCATAAAATTCTTTGAAGTTTTCCTCATTATCGAAAATTGTCTGCCAATTGGAATATTCTCTTAATCCAGGATGTCCCATATACAGCAGCATATCATGAAAATTCAACGAACGGCAGGAAGAATTTTCTTCTTTCTGTTTCGCAGATACAACACCCACAGAAGATTCCGGTGATTCTGGTACATATTCTTCCAATTGATTGCAAATCACTTTCATGAGAAATTTTTCTTTTGCCGCAAGGCATTTCAGTTTCTTCAGAGCTTGTTCACAGGCACGGTTGATTTTTTTGATGAAATTCAGCAAAGTGCCTTCCTGATTGAAAATGTCTATCAGTTTACTGGTCATTTTTGCAGAACTGACTGCTCCGGAAAGAACGCTTTTTTTCAGGTAGCCAATAACATCTGTTGTAAATTTCTGTAATTTCTGCCCCATTGTGTCCCAGCCGGAATGTTCTTTCATCAGCATTTCCAAAGCCATGAATTGTTTTGCATCATTTCTGTTTTCTTTTCTATTTTCTTTCTGTAAAGAATCTGTTTCTTTACTTTCTTTGTGATGATGTCTGTCCGTCGGCTCTGCCAGACAGACAGACTTTTTGTTCGAATTAGTCTTTAATTGTGCCTGATTTTCTCCATCTGGATTTTCCACATGTGGAAAATCACAATGTGGAAGAACCGACGAATCTAAGCCATTTTCTTCAACAGGATTCTGATCCGCTTTTTTTGTGGTCAGCCATGCTTCCTGCACGATTTCTGAAAACCGGTAAACTGCTTTCTGAAATCTGCCGGATTCGTCCCGTGGTTTTTCCATAACAAAATATCCGAGCCGTTCAAGTTCTTTCAACCCTGAACGAATCCGTGTTTCTCCGTCATTCATGATTTTGCAGAAACCAGAGACGGTAAAATGCCATCCGCTGATTCCTTTTCCTTCCTCGGTTTCATTTCTTCCGATTAACGAAAGAGCTTTACAAAGAATGCCATAAGCACGGCTGGATAACCGGCTATCCTGTGCAAAACTCATTCTGTCATTAGAAATCATGGTGAATGGGTGTGCTTTGTCTTTCGGCAGTCTGAAAATTTCTGTATTTGCTTCATGCATTGTCATTGTCATGATTTTCCCTTCTTTCTTTCAGAACAGGAGAACAAAAAAACTTCGCCTTTTTTCAAAGACGAAGTTTTTCTTCAGGATAGATTCTCTTGTTTTTACTACTCATCATTCCTGCTCTCC
Source organism: uncultured Clostridia bacterium (assembly GCA_947589035.1). Classification (GTDB taxonomy): domain Bacteria; phylum Bacillota; class Clostridia; order Oscillospirales; family Ruminococcaceae; genus UBA3855. The sequence continues at coordinate 23,951 of CANPYZ010000027.1, forward strand.
GTACTTTGGTGGATTACAGGAAATATTATATCATAATCTGAACTTTCCAGTTTCAAGAATCATCAGGCGAAACGCTTTAAGGCTCTCATGAAAGTTAGACCAAAAGTGGAAAGAATCATTGGTCTGACCGGAACGCCGTCAAGCAATGGTTTAATGGATTTGTATGCGGAATTTCGTCTGTTGGATATGGGAAAGCGGTTAGGAAAATTTATCGGGAAATTTCGGACGGAATATTTTACACCGGACAAACGGAATGGAATGGTGATTTATTCCTACAAGCCTCTTCCGAATGCAGAACAGCAGATTTACAGCAGAATTTCCGACATCATGATTTCGATGAAGTCAACGGATTTTCTGAAAATGCCTGAATTGATTTTATCAGAATATTCCGTGAATTTATCGCAGAAAGAAACTGAACATTACCGAAAATTCAAGAAAGAACTGGTTTTAGACTTGCCTAATGGTGAAATTACTGCCGCCAATGCCGCAAGTTTAAGCAATAAACTTTCCCAAATGGCAAACGGGGCAATTTACGATGATACACATGAAATCGTAAAAATTCATGACAGAAAACTCGATGCTTTAGAAGATTTGATTGAAGCCCAGAACGGAAAACCACTGCTTGTAGCGTACTGGTTCAGGCACGATTTGAAACGCATTGCAGAACGGCTTGAAAAATTAAAAATTCCCTTTTCTGAAATCAATACTTCCGAAAGCCTGAAACGCTGGAACAATGGGAAAATTCCGGTCGGTTTAATTCACCCGATGTCAGCAGGACACGGCTTGAATCTGCAATCCGGAGGAAATACCCTTGTCTGGTTCGGATTAACATGGTCGCTTGAACTTTATCAGCAAACAAATGCACGACTTTGGCGGCAAGGGCAGAAATCTGAAACGGTCATTATTCAGCACATCATCACCAAGAACACAGTCGATGAACGAATTTTGGCAGCATTACAGGCAAAAAATGAAACACAATCCGCACTTCTTGCTGCGGTAAAAGCGGAACTGGAGGAAGAAAATGGAACAATATGAATCACTCGCAGCGGCAATTATTGAACAGGCACTGTTGGATTATCGCCGTGCGAAAAAGAACATTCAAAAGAAATTTGATGTGGAATTTTCACGGCAGACCATAAAAGAAATTGAACATTTCCTGAAATCATCGTGGTTTAATATGCTTTGCGATTTGGACGGAGAAAAACTGCTTGAAAAAATGAAAGGAGAAAACTGATGACAAAACAAGAAATTTATGCGGAAATTCTGACCGCCATTTCCACACTGAAAGGCACGAAAGCAGCGGAATATTGGCAAAATTACCTCAGCAAAGAAAACTGCACCGGAAAATCTGTCCGGAAATCCGTTATTTTTCCGGAGGACACGGCAACAATTCTGTATGCCCTGAAACTTGACCTTGAAAGCGATATGCACGCAGAACAGGCAAAACTTCACGGCAGAAAAAATTATTCCGCCGTAAAACGCTTTATGACGATGTGCGAAAAAGAATCGCAATTCTTCAAACCGTTCTTTTCCGTGGCACATGAACGAAATGGGCAGTTTTTCGCCAGTACAGCGTACATTTTTTACTTATCGAATTATCCTGACGGCTTGACTTTCGCACCGGAAAATTGCCCGGAAGAGTCCGCACAAGAAATTGATCGCCTTTATGACAACATTGCAAATCATTTTGACACCAACGGAACGGCTTACAAAATTCCGTACACCATCGCACAACTGAAAGCGTGGAGAAAAAGCACGAAAAAGCAGAGAATCCCATTTTCTCTCGGTTACGCCTTGCCGCTTACCCGAAATGGTGAACAGCATTATGCCGCCATAAATGTGGATTTTCTGATTTTGGCAATGGAAATCACCGGTTCTGATGTTTTGCAGACCGATGACAAATATCATCTGGCAATGGAAAATTCCAACGGTGACCGTGTGGGAATGATGTGCATCCGTGGAACAGAGCCGGAATTTCAAAAAATTTGATAGGAGTAACGCATATGACTGCAAGAGAATTTTTAAATCCGTTGAAAACTGTCCAGACAGACATTGAAACATTGCGTGACCAACTTCGGATTATTCATGAATCTTTGACATCTGTTACTGCAATATACGGAGAAAAAATTGGTTCTGCTGGTTCTCGTAATGTCCATTCTATGTCTGATAAAATTTGTACAGCATTGGATATTGAACGTGAATTAACCGAGGCAGTAGAAAAGCAGATTGCTATTCAAAGTTACATTATTTCAGCAATTAATGAAATTCCGGACATTGAATGCCGTGCTGTATTGCATTGGCGTTATGTAAAACAACTTCCTTGGAACGAAGTTGCAAAAAAATTACACATGACAGAAGATGGCATTTACAAAAAACATCGTAAAGCGATAGCTGAACTTGAAAAAACAAAAAAATTTAAAAACTGGGCAGTTCAGGGCAGTTGAGAACAGTTAAAAGCAGTTTTAGCACCCTTGACATTATTGACAAAGCGTGCTATAATGGATAATGGAAGAATTGAACATAAAAAGCCTTTGCGGATTTCCGTGAAGGCTTTCTTTATGCCCGAAACAGGAGGAAGATTATGCTTGCGAAAAAAATACTGAAAACCGGAATTGACATTGACAGCCGTATTTCTGAACAAATCGCCCAGCACCGAAATTGGAAGAAACTGTATGATGAAGCGGGCTATTCCCTGACACTTGAGAATATTTTGGAAGATATTCTGGAAAATAAGGAATCCGAAATCAGAGAACTGATCCGCACGAAAAAGAATCTGGAAGACATCATCATGGAAAATAACGACAGCGATCAGAGAGAAATTCTCCGGCAGCGATACTTTGACGGTCTGTCGTGGGATTGCATTGCTGACCATTTCGGCTTTGATACCACTGAATGGGTAAAAGAGCAGCAACGAAAAGCTCTGAAAAAGATTCATCTTGAATGTTCTTGTGATGATGAGGACGATTTTTATGCCGAGGAAGAGTAAATGTCCGTGCCGTCATCCGAATTGTCCCGCATTGATAGAAGTCGGGCAGTTGTATTGTCCTGAACATCTGCCACTGCATCCGGAAGTACAGCGACCGTCAGCGGAAAGCCGTGGTTATGGCTACAAATGGCGGAAAGTCAGTAAAGCCTATCTTCGTAAGCATCCTCTTTGCGTGAAATGTTTAGCAAAGGGAAAATTCGTGACCGCAACTGTTGTCGACCACATCATTCCGCATCGGAGCAATCCTGATTTGATGTGGAATGAAGCCAATTATCAGGCTCTCTGCAAATCCTGCCATGACCGCAAGACATGGACGGAGGACAGGAATCCGGAGTACATCTACTGACCGGTGGGGGCTTGAAAATCTCTGTATATGGGCAAAAAATCTACCGGCGGGGGCTTTCACGCAAAAAAACGGCTTTTCAAATGGGGTATTGCCCTCTAATAATTAGTATTTTTAATTGACCTGAATTTTGCCGATATTCTGCGAAAATCAGGTTAATTTTGATTTATCCCGATTTTACGGGATTTTTTTGATTTCTTTGAAAAAAGGCGGTGAATTCAATGGCGAAAGACGGTTCACGCCGTGGCGGTGCAAGACCCGGTGCAGGGCGAAAACCAAAGGCACTTTCGGAAAAAATCAGCGAGGGAAAACGTGCAGAAGTGCTGCTCCGCCCCGCTGAACTGGAGGCGGAAGAAATACCGCCTGTCCGTGAATTTATGATGGAAATGCAGCGTGACGGCACGAAACTTTGTGCGGAAGAAGTGTACAACGAAACTTACAAATGGCTGAAAAATTACAATTGCGATAAGCTGGTCAATCCGGAATTGGTGCAGCAATACGCAATGAGCGTTTCCCGTTGGATACACTGCGAGGAAATCATCAACAGAACCGGATATATCGCAAAATATCCAACCACCAATGCACCGATAGCATCGCCTTATGTTTCGCTTAGTCAATCTTATGTGAAACAGGCGAATGTGTGCTGGAATCAGATTTACCAGATTGTTCGTGCGAATTGCTCCACTGAATTTCAGGGAAATCCGCAGGATGATTTAATGGAGAAACTTCTCCGCAGTCGAAAGTGAGGCAAATAAGTATGAAAGATGCAGAATTTAATTTTTGGCGTGAATTAAAGCAAAACTGCCAATTAATGACAAAACAGCAATATAACACGCTTAAGGGGCAGGCGAAAAAAGGACAGATTTTTGATGCCCGAAAAGGCATGAAAAAAATTCTGATGCGGAGGAATATGAAATGAAAACAACAACGGATTTTCAGCTTGTTGAGGTCGAGAAACTCATTCCCTACGTCAACAATGCCCGTACTCACAGCAAGGAACAAATCGCTAAATTGCGTTCTTCTCTTCGGGAATTTGGTTTTGTTAATCCAATTATCATTGATAAAAATTATAACGTCATTGCAGGGCATGGCAGACTTTTAGCGGCTAAAGAAGAAGGAATAAAAGAAATTCCGTGCGTGTATGTAGATTATCTTACAGAGGCACAGAAAAAAGCCTACATTCTTGCCGATAACCGTATGGCTTTGGATGCGGGCTGGGACGATGAACTTCGACTTGTTTTGACAAAAAAAATTGTTAATTTGTGCAACATTAACAGTTTTTTTTGGTTATTTATACAAAATAACTACAAAACTATTGACAAGAAAGAAATTTTGTGCTATCCTATACTTAGAAAAACTAAATTTTCCCTATATATTATACATTTAGGGTTGATTCTATGTGAGGTGGGCTTTATGAAATACAAAAGGTTAATCAGTATTTTTTCTGCAATAGCAATAATGTGTTCTGGCTTGTCTTTTCCAAGTACGTTTAATGACTACAGTATTAATGCCGAGGCTGATTTTTCGTTGAAAGATAGCTATCCAAACTCAGCTAATTACATTGCAGACTGTATCATATTTGGTTTTATCAATCCAAATTCCGGCAATTATTCCACAAGTTTTATTAAATATTCCGATGTTATGGATAAGGCATTTTCCTATGAACAACTTGCAAATAATGTTATGCAAGATGAAGGTATTGTTATTTCAAGTGCATTGTGGGATACTTTCAGCAAAATTCTCAGTGGTAAAATTTCTTCTGGTGAAGTTCGTCAAGAACAAATTTATGAAGCTTTTTTAATGGATTATCTTACTTTTTCGGAAGGTTCAACTGAAAATAGTACAACCCTTGATAAAATGGGAGCATTTGCTGATAAAACAATGAAATATGAAGATAAAATCCTCCAGCAGCTTCTTGAAAAGGGAATTGCTTCTGACGAAAAAGATCTCGCTAATTTAATTGAACAAAGTGATTCATTAAATGATAAAAAAATAGTCGAAGCAATGAAAGAACTTGACTGGGAAAAAGAACTTGCAGGATATGTGGAAATTGCAGATGGTATTACTGAAGTAGCAACAAACGCAGCAGATTACTTTGAAGCTCTTACAAAAGCTTTGGCTTTGAAAGAAGTAAATGATGAAAGAATCGTTTTCTTGAAGTCAATGGCAGAAGTTGCTTCTGATAATAAAGCATTTCAAACTGCTGTGGAAAATATCATTGAAACAATTGAAAGTTCCTATGCCGAATTATCTCTTCAGGAAGCCACAGATACTATGGGAGCTTTTGCATGGGACAAATGTTGGGATAGTATAAAAAAACAGATACCCTGCTTTTCGGTATATGATAATGCTCACGATGCACTGAATTATATTTTTAATTCAGATAGTCTTTCTGAAAATAATATTCGTATTATAATGCAATATACAGTTGGGCAATATGCAAGACAAGTTCTTATGGCAGCACATACTACTTATCAAGCAGAGATAACGGATGAACATGCTGCTGCTTTTGTTGAAGCATATAAAAACTATCTTGCCTATCAGGGATACTCTTCCGAATGGGCTAAAGAATTTGTAGAAGATGTTCCATTTTCAAGTGATGCGGTAGTTGATGAATGGCTTACAAAATTGAACTCAGATATAAATTATTGCAGCAATTGTATTGTTATTGTAAATAATACAGTGAAGCTGTACGATAAAAAAATTTATGATTATGATGAAAATGATTCATCTGATGATAACAATATTGAAAGTACATTCAATGGGCATTCTTATCAAATTTTTGATAGTTCAATGACATGGAATGAGGCAAAAGCATATTGCGAAAATCTTGGTGGACATCTGGTTTCTATTACGTCACAAGAGGAACAAGCCTATATCACTGAATTGCTTAATAGTCATGATAATACAAAAAATTGCTATTGGATTGGATTATCTGGTTCAAAAGATAATTGGCAGTGGGTGGATAACGAAACAGATGAATACTATAATTGGGCACCAAATGAACCAAACAATCAGGATAGCAGAGAAAGCTACGTACATTTATTTGGTAATGTATGGACTGGTGGCAAGGGAATAAAGGAAATCGGTCAATGGAACGATGCTTCAAATGATGGAGCGGGATATTCGCATGATTTTTATGCTTTAGACAATTTTGGATTTATTTGTGAATGGGACAATACTACTAATTTAACTGAACCACCAATGATATTCAACGAACATTCTTATCAAATTTTTGACGTTTCAATGACATGGAGTGAAGCGGAAGCATATTGTGAAGATCTTGGTGGACATCTGGTTTCCATTACAACACAAGAAGAGCAAAAAGCAATCGAAGAATTATTAGAAAGTGGTACAAGAAATAATTACTGGATTGGGGCTATGAAGGATAGTAATAACGGTTGGAACTGGGTAACTGGGGAAGATTTTAAGTATCAAAACTGGGGAAATAACCAGCCTGATAATTTTCATGATATTGAAAATGCTCTTATGATATATCGAAACACCAATCCAAAAGATATTAAAGCTTCAAAATTTGGAGCATGGAATGATTTACGAGATGATGGAACTTGTAATGGAGAAAGTTTTTTTGGAGTTGAAAACTTTGGTTTCATTTGTGAATGGGACAACACTACTAATTCAGGTGAAATTGAATCATCAGAAATTTCTGGTGATTGCAACAATGATGGTACTTTTTCTGTAACTGATGTTGTTCTTCTCAAAAAATGGATTTTATCTGTTCCCAATACAACACTTGCTAATTGGAAAGCTGCTGATTTTTATGAAGATAACCAGCTTAATGTATTTGACCTTTGCTTAATGAAGCAAAAACTAATTGAAACTACTAAAATTGAAAAAAGTGGTGCGATTATCATAAGAACAGCTGAAGACCTGTACAATGTTCGAAATAATCTGTCTGCTGATTATATTATCGCAAATGATATTGACCTTACTGGATATGACTGGATACCGATTGGCACATTAGATCATCCGTTTACTGGTTCAATAGATGGAAAAGGTTATACAATAACTGGTCTTTCTATTGATATTCAGAAATCAGATAGTAATTATGAAGCAGCAGGATTATTCGGCGTTATTAATGGTGGTAATATATCACAAATTAAACTTGAAAATGTTAGCATATATATGGATGTAAATTGGGATAGCAAATCGTTTTGCTACGTTGGTGGAATTGCAGGTGAAATATATAGCACAAAGATTAACAAATCTTCTGTAACAGGAAATTTGGAAGCAAAAGGAACAAATAAAACTTTTGCTCGTGTTGGTGGTATCTGTGCAAGTTCAGTATCAAATTCGGAAGTATTTGACTGTTTCGTTAATGCACAATTAAAAGCAGATGCTGATTCTGCTAATACAATGGCTGGTGGAATTGTTACATGGCTCGATAAATCAACTATCAACAATTGTATTGCATTTGGTAATATATTAGCTTCAAACAAACATTCATATGTCTATTCAGGCGGAATTAATGCTTCTGGTACTGGCAGCTCCGTGAATAATTGTATTTCTATGGTCAATAGCATCATAACATCTGGTTCCTCAAGATATGTTCATCCTGTCAGCAATTTTGCAAGCATTAATAATTGCTTATCTGCAAATGATATAGAAGCGAATTTTACATCAAATAACAATGTAATATTAATTGAAAGAAATGATGCAGTTAAACAAGAAATTTACGAAAATCTTGGATGGGATTTAATTACAACATGGATTTTAACAAAAAATGGTATATATCTTAGATAATTATATTTAGAAGGCATAAAATTTTAACCAATCTTTGTAGAAATTGTTGATGTAAGATTTCTTCTTCACACTTGGAATCTGATTTTTCTTGCTCCTAAAAGCACCAGACTTTTCTGGTGCTTGATTTTATTTATATTTGTACAATTTTAATAAATTTTAACAGTGTTGTATAAAATTTGAACGAACTGGACGCATTTGACCAATTTATAGAAAACTTTACACGGGCATTCCGGCAACTTCACGAACCGACAATATTACGCCAATTTGCCCCAATTGCGGAACACGTCAGGCATTGGAAACTCTCGGAATTTCTCAGGAAGAACAGGAAAAAATTCTGAGCATTATGCATTCTCATCAGCCGAAATAAAGCCGATTCCGCAAAATTCAATTTCTGAAAAGAAGCAAGCCGCATTCTGCTTTCGGAATGCGGTCTGCCTGTTTTCAGAAACAGGCATAATTCACACAATTTATCGAAAAATCGCCTTGAAATGATTGTCATTACTCACACTTGCTATTCCGGAAAAGTTATGGTAATATTGGTATAACGGAACGGGAAACCGAGCCGAAAAATACCGAAATATGGAGGAAAACACCATGAACGAGAAAATCAGAAACTACTTTTCCGGGCTTGCAGAGCAGGTAAAAACAAGCGGAAAAAAGCTGACCTACGGCGAACAGGAAGCCTACTGGAATTACCGCCGCAGCCTTGAGAACGACAACGGCGAATTTGAATGCAGCGAGCTGCCTTGGGCAACGGACATGAGCGACTTTGTGGACACGCTGCGCAAAGCCGGAGTGAAGACCATTGTGGTCACGGAACACTCTTCTGCCCTGATGGAAAACCTGCACAAACTTGCGGTGCAGGGCTGCACGCTTGACGGGCTTTGCACGGTGATTCACCAGAACATCTGGGGAGAGCCGGAAAACGTCTACGGAATCCGCTTCACACTGAACTGAACACTGAGCCGAGGGCGGCAAATCCGCCGCCCTGAAAACGGCTTGAAAAGGAGAATTATTATGCATATATTGATTGTTGAACCCGGAAAACACCCAAGGGAAGCCGAAATTGAACATACGCTTGAGAATTTGCAAAACATTGTCGGCGGATACATTCAGGCGTTGTACCCCTACGATGACCCTGTTGCCATTGTGTGTGATGACGAGGCAAAGCTGAAAAACGACACCCATTGGAACAGACTTCTTCCGGAATGCCATGACATCATCAAGGGAACATTTTTCATCTGCGGTCTTGGTGAAGAAGATTTCACCGATTTACCGCCGGAATTGATGGAAAAATACAAAAATCGTTTCTGGAATATTGAATATTTTTTTCCAACACCACAAGGTTTACTGCCGATTATTTTTGAACATTAAGCCATAATTTCCGCCACGTTCGCCTGTGTGGGCTTGCAGGAATTTTCCTGCAAAGTTACCCCATTTCGGAGTAACCCCCGACACAAGCGGACGTGCGGCGTTTTGAAACATCGCAAATTACACAACAATTCCGGAAAATTTTTCTTTATGTTTGTTACAGTTATTTTTCAAAAAAGCTTGATTTATAGCGAAAAATACGGTAATATTACAGTACCGGAAGGCAAACAGCCTGCGGAAAAATTTTCAGGAGATTACAACAATGTGGACTGAAGGAGAAATTTTAATTCCGAGCGAAAACGGAGAAAATACCCCGATACGGTATTGGGCAAAGGTTTACGCCAAAAACAGTCAATTCGGAATTGAGGGCGGAAAAATCAGCAAACTGATGCTGAAACAAAATAGTGAAATTGTGTACAATTACGACAGAGGGCTTGATGTTCCGCCGCAGACACCGGAAGCGGATACAACATTGGCAATTCTGCTGTACCATTTCAAATAAGATTCTGCGGAGAATGGCGATATTCAGCCATTCTCCGTTTTACATATACATATTTTTTCGTTGGGAGGTGAGATTTTGCGGAAATTGAAAAATTACAAGCCGACAACATTTATGGCAGAAGATTCACACTATGATAAAAAATCTGCGGACTATGCGGTAAATTTTATCGAGTGTCTTTGCCACACAAAAGGTACATGGGCGGGAAAACCGTTTGAACTTATCGACTGGCAGGAACAAATTATCCGTGACCTGTTTGGTGTCCTGAAACCGAACGGCTACAGGCAGTTCAATACGGCTTACATCGAAATTCCGAAAAAAATGGGCAAATCAGAGCTCGCTGCCGCCGTCGCCTTGCTCCTGACTTGCGGTGACGGTGAGGAGCGTGCAGAAGTTTATGGTTGTGCCGCTGACCGTCAGCAGGCAAGTATCGTTTTTGAGGTCGCTGCCGACATGGTGAGAATGTGTCCAGCCTTGAGCAAGCGGGTGAAAATTCTGACCGCTCAGAAAAGAATTGTCTATTTACCGACAAATAGCTTTTATCAGGTGCTTTCGGCGGAGGCGTACAGCAAACACGGTTTCAATATTCACGGGGTGATTTTCGACGAGCTACACACGCAGCCTAACAGAAAGCTGTTTGACGTTATGACAAAAGGTTCAGGCGATGCCAGAATGCAACCGCTGTACTTCCTGATAACGACTGCCGGAACAGACACGCACAGCATTTGTTACGAAACCCACCAAAAGGCAAAAGATGTTCTTGAGGGGCGAAAAATCGACAAAACTTTCTATCCGGTGATTTACGGTGCGGACGAATCCGAAGATTGGACTTCTCCGGAAGTTTGGAAAAAAGCAAATCCGTCACTCGGAATTACTGTAGGAATTGATAAAGTACAGGCGGCTTGTGATTCCGCAAGGCAGAACCCCGGCGAAGAAAACGCTTTTCGGCAACTACGATTGAATCAATGGGTGAAACAATCCGTTCGCTGGATGCCAATGGAGAAATGGGATTTGTGTAAAGCTGATTTTGATGAAACTTTTCTTGAAGGGCGTGTCTGTTACGGCGGTCTGGATTTGTCCAGCACCACGGATATTACGGCACGGCAACAGCATTTACTTTTTCACAAAAATATGATAAAATATAGGTATGAAGATACAAAAACTAACAGAGAAGC
>CANPYZ010000028.1 GCA_947589035.1 uncultured Clostridia bacterium
GTACACTTTCTTTTAAAATTATAAAAGTCAATACTCTATGACAACATTTTATCAAAATGTTTTAACTGTTAAACGCCTCCTGTTTAAGTTTTCTGTTCGGGAAGTTCCGGCGGTAAAGTAATGAATACTGTTGTACCAATGCCTTCCTTACTGGAAATATCAAGCACTCCGCCGTGTTCAGTCACAATTTCATCTGCCACAGCTAACCCAATTCCCGACCCCCGTCGGGTGTGATTCGGTTTGTAAAATTTTGTTTTCACTTTCGGTAAATCGGATTCTTTAATTCCGCAGCCGTCGTCGGAAACTTCCACACAAACATTTCCATTCTGTTCGAATGCCTTTATGCGTACATTTCCGCCCGGGTCGGAATATTTCACCGCATTGTCAATCACGTTAATAAATACTTGCCGGATTCGGTTTTTGTCCCCGTAAACAAATGGCAGCATTTCCGGTTCATCGTAACTAATATGAATATTTTCCTGAATATTTTTATTCATGTAAATCAACACGGCATCGCCTAATTCCGCAAGAACGTCCATTGTTTCCTTCTGTAACGTGAAATGCCCGCTTTGCATTCGGGAAAAATCTAATAATTCTTCTACCATTTCCGACAAACGGGAAGTTTCATTCGTAATGACATTCATGCCTTTCTGAATAATTTCAGGGTCATCTTCCGCATAGGCAACCGTTTCCGCCCAGCCTTTAATTGCTGTTAAAGGCGTTCGCAATTCGTGAGAAACAGAAGAAATAAATTCATTCTTCATATCTTCCGCACTGGAAAGTTCATCTGCCATATGATTAATTGCCTGACATAAATCGCCGATTTCGTCCGAATCTTCATACCGGATACGGCTTGAAAAATCCCCTTTTGCGAATTTTTCCGCCATATTGCTTACTTGCATAATGGGCTTAATAATACTGCTGACAAAATACATTCCTGTTAAAATTAACATTAACAAAATGACGATACACACCACAGAAGCCGAAATAATAATATTCGCCACAGTTTTATCAATTTGCGTTAAAGAAGTCACTACCCGTATAGCGTGAAATTCCGTTCCGAAAGATGAAATATCTGCACAAACTGCCATAATTTTTTCTTGGTTTTCGGCTTTTCCGACCCAATAGCCTTCCCCGCCTGCCTGTAAATTTTCAAAATCCGGTATCGCTAAATCCGCCGACGGAGAAAAGCCGGAAGAAGTTAATAATACTCTTCCTTTCGCATTAATCGCCATGAGTTCCATTTTATCTTTTCCGGAAAAACTTTCAAACGTACTGCGCATTTCAGAAGAAAGATTCGTTTCAGGGTCTTGTGCGTACCGGCTGAGTAAATTCACAACGGAAGTAAGTTCACTGTTTAAATTCTGTTTTGCGCTGGTGTAATAAAACGTCTGCACGGCGTAAACAAACGCTAATACAATCGAAATCATAATCAACACAACAATCAACAAATTATTCGTAATCCAACGCTGCGTAATGCTATGCCTTTTGGAAAGGGTTTTATTAAACATGATCTTCCCACTTATACCCAAATCCCCAGATAGTCATAATATATTTCGGGCTTGATGGTTCATCTTCAATTTTTAACCTGATTCGCCGGATATTGACATCGACAATTTTATAATCGCCGTAATAATTTTCCCCCCAGATATGATTCAAAATACTTGCCCTGTCTAAAGCAGTATTTTTATTACTCATGAAATATTCTAAAATCTGATATTCCACTTGTGTTAAATCAATAGGAACGCCATTTTTCAACACTGTACGGCTTTTCATATTCAGAATAAATGGTCCTGACTCAATGACGAAACTTTGTTCATTAGAAGCTGAACTCATGCACACACGCTGATAAAGTCTGTCTATGCGTGCCACTAATTCAGAAGTCGCAAACGGTTTCGTCATGTAATCATCTGCGCCCAGCATTAACGCATTGACTTTGTCCATTTCCTGCGTTTTTGCGCTTAACATAATAATGCCTAAAGTGGGACTTTTTTCTCTTAACCGTTTGCACACCGTGAACCCATCAATTCCCGGCAACATCACATCTAACACCACAATGTCAAAATTGCCGTTCTCTTCTTCAAACTTCTGCAAGGCAAGTTCTCCGCTGTTCACGTCAACAACATCATAGCCTGCACGTTTTAAATAAATTAACACAAAATTCCGGATATTATCCTCATCTTCACAAATTAAAACACGTTTCATCAAAAATCTCCTTTCTTATTTTTTGACTCCTTTCAAGAAGAACAGCGGCGAAAAATGTTCCACGTGGAACATTTAACCCCTCTGCCGCCTGCGGCGACATCTCCCCTTTCAGGGGGAACATGCCTCCCCTGAACCCCCTGAAAGGGGGCTGGGGGTGGGAGGTGGCACGGAGTGCTGGAGGGGTGACCCCTCTGTCAGCTTCGCTGACATCTCCCCTTTCAGGGGAGACAATTCAGTCGAAAAACCGAAAACATAATAATAAATCACTGACCGGAAGGGAAAGAATTTGCCCAGTTTCACAGCGAATTAAACAGGAAGCTGTGCCTTTCGTGTGCAGAAGCTGATACCCTGCGTGTAAATGGTCTTCTTTATCCGCATCATCATAGGCGAAATAAATTCTCATTAAAACCGGAAAATTTTCCGTTTGTTCGGCATTGTAAGCGCAAAATTGCATTTCATTTTCCGTCGGGTTGTTCATTACGGTGACTTTATTTTTCCATTCTTCCGGCAACATGAATAAATAGCCGTCGTTAATATTCACGAAACTTTCGTATTCAGTGAACATTTGATTTTCCTGCATGGTTAGCCAGTTCGTTTGCTGAATTTGCTCTGATTCCGGAGCGGACGCATAACCTAAAAATACTTCCTGCACGGGAATTTCCGGCACGCCGTCATTGTCAATGTCCATCGAAAATAAACTTGCCCGCCGAACGGTTTCTTCTGCGGATTTCCCGCAACGCTGTAAAAGATTTACTAATTGCATTTCAGAAGAATTTTCTTCCACGGGTTCAAGAGAAAGAATTTCCGTTTGTAAACTGGACGTTCCTGTTGCCGCATCAATGTAAAATGCCGTTCGGCTATTAGGTAATCTTCCGTAAATCAATTGCCGGTAATCTGTGTAATAGTCCGTGAACGTATATTTATATTCATGATAAAGCCCGTCCTGCTCAAGGCAATAAACTGCTGTGTAAGCCGGTTCTGCCGTACTGACCGCACATAATAAAATTAAATCCGGATTTCTGCCGTTTCCCGTGTCCACAACATCAAATAATGCGTAATTATGCGTTAAAGGCTGTTCTAAATAATTATTTTCATAAGTGTAAACAGAAAGATATTTTTCCGATTGGTTCGCCGTACTGTATCCCACTAAAATATTCATTCTGTCGCTGCTCCCTAAAGGCGAAATCATGACTTTTTCAATTTCTGAACCCTCTGCACTTCTGTCACAAATGGACTGCCATTTTCCGTTAATTTTATCTAATAAATTAATTCGCAACCCCTCAGAAGCAAGATGATTTTTTTCATAGAAAACAATGGCTTCTTCTCCTGCATCTTCGTCCATGTCTGCAATAATAAATGCGGAAAGATAACTGCCGGATTTCGGATATTTTAATCGAATGTCTGCACCGGCAGATTCCTGCAACGCCTGATAAATCTGTTCCTGTTCTCCGCTTAATCTCGGCGGTGTCAACATTGTGTCAACATTCACATTCAGCGAACACCCCGAACATAAAACCATGACCAGCAAACAAAAAATTACCTTCAGAAAATGTTTCATCTGTCATCAATCGGAATATATTTTTTCTTCCGTGGTAAGGCTTTATATGCCGGACGAATAATTCTTCCGCCTGTCATGATTTCTTCCATTCTGTGCGCTGCCCAGCCTGCCATTCTGGAAACCGCAAACAACGGCGTGAATAATTCTTCCGGAATTTTCAGCATTCTGTACACTAAACCGGAATACATGTCCACATTAGCACAAAATGTTTTCTCTGTGCCTTTTTCTTCTTTCATAATCACCGGCGTTAAGCGTTCAATCATATCTAATAAATGAAATTCCGCTTCTATGTCTTTGCCTTCCGCAAGCCGGAAAGCCTTTTTCTTTAAAATTACTGCACGAGGGTCAGAAAGTGTATACACCGCATGACCCATTCCGTAAATTAAACCACTTCCGTCACCGGCTTCTTTCCGCAGAACTTTCCGGATATAGTCGGCAACTTCCCCTTCTGAATCCCAATGTTTCACATGCTGTTTGAAATCTTCCAGCATGGCGGAAACTTTAATATTTGCGCCCCCGTGGCGTGAACCTTTCAATGAACATACCGCTGAAGAATAAGCAGAATAAGCATCCGTTCCGGAAGAAGTCAATACCCGGCAAGTAAATGTTGAATTATTCCCTCCGCCGTGTTCCGCATGAAGCATTAACATGCAATCTAATAATTGTGCCTCTTCTTTAGTATATTGCCTGTCTGGACGTAATAAAGACAAAATCGTTTCCGCTGTTTGTTCTTCCGGTCTTAATGGGTGCATATACATTGTCTGATTGTCAAAATGATGCCGCTTCACTTGATATGCATTCACCATCATCACGGGCATTTTCGCTAATAAACTAATTGCCGTCTGCATTTCGTCTTTAATGCTTGTACTTTCGCAGTCAATGTCATAATACGAATATAACGACAAAATCGAACGTGCCAATTTATTCATAATATTCTTCGACGGGGCTTTCATCATCATATCTACAACAAATCCTGACGGCAAATCACGATGAATTGAAAGACATTGCTGAAATGCTTGCAACTGGTTCTTATTGGGCAATTTCCCGAATAATAATAAATAGGCAGTTTCTTCATAGCCATAGCGGTTTTCTTTCTCTGCGTGGTGTACTAAGTCATAAATCGTATACCCACGATAAATCAATTCACCAGGGATTGCTTCCACTTCCCCTTCGTTCACCACATAGCCATGTACATTGCAAATATTTGTAATCCCTGCTAAAACTCCTGTGCCGTCACTCCGGCGCAATCCCCGCTTAACGTGGAATTTCTGGTAAAGTCCTGCATCAATTCGGGAATTTTCCTGTAATTCCTGACAAAGATTCTGCATATCTGCATCTGAAAAAACATTCTGATTTTGCATAAATCCACTTCCTTTTCTTCTCTGAAAAATATTTACTACAAATTTATTATAGCATTTTTTGCAAAACAAGTCAAGAGAAAGTCGCACAACTTCAAAATTAATCACAAATTTTATTCCATTTGGGAAAATTCTTTCGCAATGTTCCACGTGGAACACCCCCTTGTCACTGCGTGACATTCCCCACCCCCTGCCCCCTTTCAGGGGGTTCAACCCCTCTGTCAGCTGCGCTGACATCTCCCCTTTCAGGGGAGACGAATTTGCCTCCCCTATCAGGGGAGGTGGCACGGAGTGCCGGAGGGGTTTGGAGGAGAGGTTGCCGGAGGGGTTTGGCGGAGGGGTTCGGCGGAGGAGTTGCCAAAGGGATTCAGTCAGGAGGGCTTATGTTGAAAAAGAAAATGATGATTTACGGTTTATTATGTTTGTTGCTTACGGGTTTACCACTGATTCCGGCGAAACTTCTTGCTCCCACACAGCCTGAAAAACTTCCTGAAAATACAGAAACTTCTGAACCTGTAACGGAAAATTCCCCTGAATTAGGAAGTTATGCCGTTTTAGATTCAGAAACAGGAGAAATTCATGACGTTCCCGTCAGAGAATATTTAATCGGGGCAGTCGGTGCGGAAATGCCTGTTTCTTTCGAAGAAGAAGCCTTAAAAGCGCAAACTGTAGCAGCGCACACTTACGCTGAACGGCAGGCGGAACTTTCCGACCAGCGACCGGAATTGAATGGAGCGGATTTTTCCGACGATGCAAGCCAATATCAGGCGTTTTACACTAAAGACGAATTGAAAAATTTATACGGCGTGAACTTTGAAGAAAATTACCGGAAATTAACGGCTTGTGTGGATGCTGTACTTAATGAAATTCTGTGCTATCAGAATGAACCTATTATTGCAGCTTTTCACGCTATTTCCAGCGGAAAAACAGAATCTGCTGAAAATGTCTGGGGCAGTAAAATTGATTATTTGCAATCCGTGGACAGCCACGCAGATGAAAACGCCCCGCAATTCACGCAGGAAACTACCTTCACGCCTGATGAAGTCAAAACCCGTTTAACTGCTTCACGGGAAAATTTATTTCTCGGAACAGATATTCCGCATTGGTTCGGCGAACCGGAATGTTCAGCTGCCGGAACAGTTTTACAAATTGCTGTAGGGACAAGCATTTTCACCGGACAAGAATTAAGAACAATTTTCGATTTGCGTTCAGCAGTATTTACAGTAAATTATGAAAACGGGAAATTTTTATTTTCCACAAAAGGCTACGGTCATCATGTGGGCATGAGCCAATACGGCGCAAATGCGATGGCGGAAAGCGGCGCAGGCTATCAGGAAATTCTTGCGTATTATTACCCCAACACAGAATTAAAAACGTTAAATGAAAATTCTGCTGAATGCTAAAATAATCAGAAAAATTCCCCCTATCCACGAGAAATTTTTCTTATTATGGCAATATTTTCCTAATGCTGCCCCCGAACACGTCAGGAAAAATCCTGCACAAAACGTCAGCAACAAACAAAATAAATGATAGTTTTCTTCAATTCCTGCACCAATTCCGCTCGCTAACGAATCTAAAGATAACACTGCTGAAAAAGTTAATGCTTCTGTTAAACTTAACGTTTTCGAATGGTCTGTATCAGCAAGTGTTTCATCAAAGTAAATTTTTACCACAAGTCCGGCAATTGTCCATTTCCAATTCGGCTGATACTTCCGGAAAAATTCCGGCAGTCCTTCCTTCAGCATCTGCACGCACCCTGAAAAGAATAAAATTCCCGCTCCCGCATAACGGAAAAGATTTTCCGGAAGAATTTGATTTAACACTTGTGCAAAATATAGCGAAATGCTTAAAAAAATTGTTCCGACGGCACTCATTAACAAGGCACAGCGTTTCGGAATCGTAATTCCATTCATTGCACAGCCCATTGACGAAAAAAACGTATCCATACAGACAGCGAATGCAAGCAGGACAGCCTGAACCATGCACATTTCCCCCTTTATGTTCTGCTGAAAATTTTCTGATTCTTCTTGCATTCTATGCAAAAAAAACAAATCAGTGACAAAAAATCATTTTTTGTCAATGCTTGAAAAATTATCAAATATCTGCTATACTATAATTACAGAGAAAAAAGGGAGGTAACAATTTTGCATTTTAATTTAAAAGAAAATATTTTAGCGGCGTTAATGCTTGCAGAAAATCAATACTGCTCCGGCAGACAGCTTGCGGAACAATTCGGCGTAAGCCGCACCGCTATCTGGAAAGTCATTGACCAACTGAAAGAACAGGGCTGTTTCATTGATGCCGCAACCAATAAAGGCTATATTTTACGGGAAATTCCGGATATTTATTCACAGCTTTACATGGAAGAATTAACGAAAGACCTCGACGCAAATATTTACTATTACGACGAAATCGACTCCACAAACCGCCTTGCTAAAGAATTAGCCGGAAAAAATGCGCCTTCCGGAACGGTGATTCTTGCCGGAAAACAAACTAACGGAAGAGGACGGCTCGGAAAAACATTCCATTCTCCGGAAGGCGGGCTTTACATGTCCGTCATTATCCGGCTAAATTCGTCATTAACGGCAATGATGCGTATCACTGCCTGCACGGCTGTTGCCGTACATGAAGCATTACAGGAATTTGGCGTAACAGCGAAAATTAAATGGGTGAATGATTTATTCCTGCACCAGAAAAAAATCTGCGGCATTTTATCAGAAGGAAGTTTCCATGCGGAACTTCTGAAAATGGAATATTCCGTTATCGGTATTGGCATTAACTTACACCCTGATGAACATCTTCCGGAAGAATTAAAACCCTTAGTGACAGACATTGAAACCGAAACCGGAAAGAAAATTAACCGCTGCCAATTAGCAGCGGCAATTCTCCATCATTTAAAACATGATTTACTCAACATCAGTCAAAAAACTTACTTAAATACTTACACGGCGTATTCCTGCACGTTAGGTCACCGTGTGCGCATGGATAACGGCACAGAAGGACTTGCCTTGCGGTTCACTGATGAAGCCGGTTTAATTCTCCGGAAAGATGACGGCACGGAAATGTGTTTCACTACAGGTTCAGCACAAATTTTAAATTAACCCCTTGACCCCTTTCAGGGGGAACAAGCCTCCCCTGAACCCCCTGAAAGGGGGCTGGGGGTGGGAGGTGGCACGGAGTGCCGGAGGGGTTGCCGAAGGAGTGTTCCACGTGGAACATTTCATTTTACGGGAATAACTTCCATTCCGCCCATATACGGACGAAGTGCAACAGGAATCCGCACAGAACCATCAGCATTCAGATTATTTTCTAAAAAGGCAATTAACATTCTCGGCGGTGCAACAACAGTATTATTCAGCGTATGCGCTAAATATTTTGTGCCGTCTTCTTTTCGTTTTACACGAATGCCAAGCCTTCTCGCCTGCGCATCTCCTAAATTCGAACAGCTGCCCACTTCAAAATATTTTTTCTGACGTGGTGACCACGCTTCCACATCTAAACTTTTCACTTTCAGGTCGGCTAAATCTCCCGAACAGCATTCTAACGTTCTGACCGGAATATCTAACGAACGGAAAAAGTCAACGGAATTTTTCCAGAGTGTTTCAAACCATTGCATACTTTCTTCCGGTTTGCAGACAACAATCATTTCCTGCTTTTCAAATTGGTGAATCCGGTAAACACCACGTTCTTCAATGCCGTGTGCGCCGACTTCTTTCCGGAAACAAGGCGAATAACTCGTTAATGTGTAGGGAAGTTCTTCTTCCGGCAGAATGGTATCAATAAATCTGCCAATCATGGAATGTTCACTCGTTCCGATTAAATATAAATCTTCCCCTTCAATTTTATACATCATGTCGCTCATTTCGTCAAAACTCATGACCCCTGTCACCACTTCCGAACGAATCATGAACGGCGGAATATAATACGTAAATCCCCTGTTAATCATGAAATCTCTTGCGTAAGATAAAATTGATGAATGTAAACGGGCAATGTCTCCGCAAAGATAATAAAACCCATTACCGGAAGTTTTCCGTGCAGCGTCTAAGTCTATGCCTTTTAATTTTTCCATAATGTCCACATGATACGGCACTTCAAAATCCGGAACAAACGGTTCCCCGAAACGTTCTAATTCGACATTTTCGGAATCGTCTTTTCCAATTGGCACAGATTCGTCAATCATATTCGGAATAATCAGCATAATTTCACGAATTTTCTGTTGTACTTCCGTTTCTTTCGTTTCTAAAGCCACTAATGCTTCATTTAATGCCGTCACTTCTGCTTTCGTTTTTTCGGCTTCTTCTTTGTTGCCTTTCGCCATTAGTCCGCCAATCAGTTTACTTTTGGCTTTTCTTTCAGCTCTAAGGCGGTCACCTTCTAATTTCGCATTGCGAAATTCTTTATCTAAGGCAATGACTTCATCCACAAGCGGAAGTTTCTGCTCCTGAAATTTTTTCCGGATATTTTCCTTCACCGCTTCCGGATTGCTTCTTAAAAATTTAATATCTAACATAGTAAATCCTTTCTGTATGTTCGAAATTTTAAAAATTTTAATTTTAAGTTTAAAAGTGTTAAAATGTTCCACGTGGAACATTTTTTCTGCACTCACGAAAATAAATTCGTTTCTTCCGGACAAATGGAATGTGCCAGTGATTTCAAATCTTCCTCATCAAAAAATTCTATGCTTAATTCGCCTTTGCCCTGCGTGAAACTAACTGTGACTTTCCTGCCGAATTTTTCCGTTAATGCCTGTTCAATTTCCCCGTAAATAGAAGGACGGAAAAGCACATTTTCTTTCGTGTCTTCTACATATTCTTCAAAAGCAGAAGGGCGGAAAAGCGGGTTTTCTTTCGTATTTTCCGCATAAGTTGTCACGGCTAATTTTTCCAGTTGGCGGACACTCATTGAACCTTCCGCTGCTTTCCGGGCGGCTTTAATCATTACTTCATCGTCTCTGAAACTGAGTAATACTTTGGCATGTCCAGTTGTTAATTCTCCTTGAATTAACATTTCCTGCACTTCTTCCGGCAATTTTAATAACCGGAGCGCATTAGAAACCCTGCTCCGAGAACAACCAACATGTTTCGCAATTTCTTCCTGTGTCATATGGAATACTTCCTGAAGCCGCTGAAAAGCTTTCGCTTCTTCAATTGGGTTTAAATCTTCCCGCTGAAGATTTTCAATTAAAGCAATTTGTGCGGCTTCTATATCGGAAAGATCCTGAATAATCACAGGAATTTCTTTCAGAGCAAGCATTCTTGCGGCACGCCAGCGGCGTTCTCCGGCAACAATCTGATAACCACCACGAGCCAGAGGGCGAACAAGTATTGGCTGAATCATTCCATGTTCCCGAATGGATTCCGCAAGCGTGGCAATATGACGTTCATCAAATAATTTCCGTGGCTGGCTGTGGTCGGGTTCAATTTCAGAAATGCGGAGCGTTTTTCTCATCTGAACATCTGCGGCATTATCGGCGAACAGTGACCCTAAACCGCCGCCGAGACCTCCTTTAGGCATATCATCACATTCCTTTCTGAACATTTTCAAATTTTTAAATCAAGTTTAATTTGAAGTTTAATTTTTCGTCATATTCATTCTTAATTTCGTTAAATTGCTGAGTGGTTCGCCGAGAATTTCTTTTCCTAAACATTCATAAGCGAGTGTGCCTTTGGAATGCTTGTCATAATACATGACGGGCTTGCCGTAACTGGGTGCTTCGGAAAGTCTTACATTACGGGGAATTTTCGTCTGAAACACTTTCGTTGAAAAATATTGCTCCACTTCTTCCACTACCTGACGGGAAACATTCAGCCGGTTGTCATACATAGTGAACACAATTCCTAAAATGTCTAATTCCGGATTGTAATTAGTCCGGACGAGTTTCATTGTATTCACTAATTGCGTTAAACCTTCTAATGCGTAAAATTCCGCCAGCATGGGAATTAAAATCTGATCGCAAGCAACCATTCCATTTAACGTTAATTGACCGAGGGCAGGCGGGCAGTCAATGAAAATGAAATCATAATTTTCCTTAATTGTCAGAACCTGCATTTTCAAGCGGTTAAAGCGTTGTTCCATCTGAACAAGTTCCGTTTCCGCTCCGGCTAAATCCGCAGTCGCCGGAACAACGGAAACATTTTGAAATTCCGTCTGAATAATGGCTTCTTTTATGCTTGCTTTTCCGGTAAATACTTCATAAGTAGAACAGGATAATTCTTTTTTATGAATGCCGAAACCAGTGGTTAAATTTCCTTGTGCATCAATGTCAATGCATAGCACAGTTTTCCCTCTTGAACCGAGATATGCGGCAAGGTTGACCGTTGTTGTGGATTTCCCGACACCGCCTTTCTGGTTAGCGACAGCAATTACTTTTCCCATCTGAAATCTCCTTTCTGTATTGCATATACTCTCATTATAGCACATTCAAAGAGATTTGTAAAGTTTTTTTGCAGAAAAAAGAAAATTTTTCCGGAAATTTTTTTCAAAAATGTTCCACGTGGAACATTTAACTCCTCTGTACCCCTCCGGCACTCCGTGCCACCTCCCCTGATAGGGGAGGCAAATTAGTCTCCCCTGAAAGGGGAGATGTCGCCACAGGCGACAGAGGGGTTGTTCCACGTGGAACACCCCTCTGTCACTTTTAGTGACATCTCCCCTATATGGGAGACATGTTTCACATTTTCTGATTCAGCGGAATCCGAATCCGGTATTCGATATAATCGGAAAACTGCATTTTCTGCGATTCAGCAGGAATGCCAGCAGACTGCATTGTTTCCACGGCTTTCTGAATGGTATTAGTAAATAACCGCACATCACGGAATAATACACTTCTTTTCCGGAAACTTTCCTGTTCTCTGGTTCGGTTGAGTTTTTCTTCAATGAATTGTTCGGTTTTCTCCACGTTTAAACCAAGCTTTGTAATTTTCTGCAAAACGTTCATTCGTTCTTCAGGGCTTGCGAGTTTTAATAACGCTCTTGCGTGGCGTTCAGTTAATTGATTTTCTAAAATATATACCCGTTCTTTTTCCGTTAAGCGTAAAAGACGAAGTTTATTCGCCACAGTACTTTGCGCCCTGCCGAGCTGAACGGCAGCGTCTTCCTGTGTCATTCCGTAGTAAGTAATTAACTTCTCTAAAGCGGCAGCTTCTTCGAAATAATTCAAATCTTGCCGCTGAATATTTTCCACGAGGGCTAAAATAGCTGAATTGCGGTCGTTAATTTCCATGACAATACACGGAACGCACCGCAATCCGGCAATTCTTGCCGCACGCAGACGGCGTTCACCGGCGATTAGTTCGTAAAATTCGCCGCATTGGCGCACGGTCAACGGCTGAAGAATACCATTCTGCCGGATACTATCGGACAAGGCTTTCAGTTCGTCTGGCTGGAATGCCGTTCGTGGCTGGTGAGGATTCGGGCGAATGTCTTCTATCCGAATCTGCATCACCCGTTGTTCCGTGAAAGTTTGTCCTTTTTCTGGGGATAAAATTGCTGACATGAGAAAAATCTCCTTTCCAATGTTCACAAGATGTTTTGTTCTCTCTATGATTTCATTATAACAGATTGCGGAAATGATTGCTACAAAAAAAATCCATTATTTCTGTTGAAAATAATGGATTTCCGAACATATTCGTGTTTTTTTACAGTTGCTTTTGCTTAATCTGAGAAAATTTTCTGAAGAATTTTGTCGGACAAGGCGATATTTTTTTCATGATACCCCTCTGTCACCCCCTACCCCCTTGTCACTGCGTGACATTCCCCCTTTCAGGGGGAACATGCCTCCCCTATCAGGGGAGGTGCCGCCGAAGGCGGCGGAGGGGTGTTCCACGTGGAACATGTTCAAATTATAATTGCTTTTGTTTAATTTGAGAAAATTTCCGAGGAAATTTCGCCGGACAAGGCGATATTTTTTCTATGATGAATAAAATTCGTTCGTCGCCGTCCGGAAGTTGATAGGCAATTTGATTCACTAATTTTCCGCCGAGCAGGGAAATTGCCGATAATGCGGAAGAAATATCTTCTTTCCCTTTCATGGCAATCCAGAAACCGCCAATTTTCACATAAGGAAGTGAAAATTC
Source organism: uncultured Clostridia bacterium (assembly GCA_947589035.1). Lineage (GTDB taxonomy): Bacteria > Bacillota > Clostridia > Oscillospirales > Ruminococcaceae > UBA3855. The sequence continues at coordinate 13,197 of CANPYZ010000028.1, forward strand.
CGCAAGCATAGGTAAAGAAGCCACTGCCCGAGCGGTCACAATGTCGAATTTTTCCCGAAAATCGGGAAGTTTCGCATATTCTTCCGCCCTGCCGTGAATGGCAGTATAGGAACAGGAAAGTTTTTTGTTCAGCAAATTCAGAAAGGTAATTCGTTTCTGCAAACTGTCCAATAAAATAAAATGATTTTCCGGACGGAGTAAGGCAAGCGGAACGCCGGGAAACCCTGCACCGCTGCCAATATCCAACACATTCGCCTGCATGGGAAAGTAATTTCCGGCGAGATGCGCCAGTAAAAAACTATCTAAAAAATGTTTTTTCAAGATTGTTTCTCCGTCAGTAATTGCCGTTAAATTTACATTTTGATTATATTCCACTAAAAATTCAGCGTAAATTTCCAGCTGTTGAAATAATTCAGGGGAAATATTCAACCCGTAAGCGGAAAACATTTCCCTTGCGGAATCGAAATCAGGAAGCAAAGACAAAAAATTCACCTACTTTACATTAACATTCAACTTTAAACTTAAAATCTTGTAATTAACTTACCAATAAACACAAAAAAGCCGAAAATAACCAGTAAATCAAATATCATTCTTACACAGAACATGATGTTTTTCATCAAATTTTTCATCAAGTTTGACATCTTTTCTATTTTAAATGTTCCACGTGGAACAATGCCTCCCCTATCAGGGGAGGTGCCGCCGAAGGCGGCGGAGGGGTTGCCGGAGGGGTTCCCCGTAAACACGGGGAATTTTTTATTCTGTTTCGGTTTCTTCTTCAGTAGTTGTTTCTGTTTCTTCCGGAGAGAGGGAAACGGAAACCCGATATGTTCCAGTTGCCCAGACTTTCACTAAATTGTCATCTGTGGTATATTCTTCACGGGGAATGAAAGAAATAATTGCATTCGCATTCCCGACATTCTGGTGAATGTCGTAATTCATTAAATCCGCTGTGACAATGATGTCTTGCGTTCTTAATTCGTTCAGTGCGTCTTCATCTCCGCAAACTGTGACTAAAATATTTTTCGTGATAATCTGGCAGTCATATCCAACTGGCGCATTTACGATAGAAATATTATCTTCCGTTACTTCAAATACTTTCGAATCTAAACCTTCCGCATCTAATGTTAATGTGACATTCTGGAAACCGCTTTTGTTAATGTAATCGCTTTTTAAATCTAACTCGAAATTTTCCGAAAAATCTAACGTAATTGAATCTAATGCCACAAATCCTAAATTCCAGTTATCCCCTAAAAAGGCTGTATTCGTTTGGGAAGCCAAAGTAATACTTTCTTCTGACAAGTGTAATTTTTCCCGTAACCAATTCAACGCAAATCCGTTCGGGGCGTTGCGAATATCATACGTTAAGGCTAATTCTTTCTGTGTCATGACCGGAATAGAAATTTGAAAATTTTTCCCTTGTAAATTTAATTTCAACTGTGAAGTGTCCATGAGTGCGCCTTCTTCCGTGTAGAGTCTGACTTCATTCGCATAGAGGGAATATAACGTATCAATTTCAATAGATTTTCCGGAATACACTTCTACTTTGGAAATTTCGTCTAATTGCGCTGAAGGTCCTGTAATTTCTATTGTTGACGGTTCGCAGACAACGTTTTCTAAATTTAATACATGTCCGGCGGAAACTTTCACATTCGGGAAAACTGCCGTTACAGGGTAACTTCTTGTTTCGATTTTGTCTAAACGCACTTTCGCCGTTGAAGGTGTAATGCTTACTGCCCGAAAACTAATGTCCGATTCTGAACGAACGTTAATGCTGAAATTAAATTCTCCCGTTGTGCTGGTATTTCCGACTTCTAAGTAAGCGGTAACATCTTTTTCGGTTAGTCGTCCAATCTGAGAACGGTTTCCTTCCAGTTGAACAGTCACTTTTTCTACGTCACAGGAAACTGTGCTTAACCCGCTTGCTTCCGCTACCGTTCCGGACAATTCCGTGGAAACAGGCACTTCATAAAATGTCACATGTGTTGTTTTATAAGTTGTCACTGCTACGGAAAACCAAATTAACACCGCACAAATCACAGAAAATACAATCTGAAATGGTTTCGTATTAAATAGCCAGTCCAATAAATCAGGAATTTCATGAATTTTTTTCATTCTGGTCATTCCTTTCCTGTAATTGTTTGCGCAATGGTGAAAAAATGCTTTTTTTATTTTCCGGCTGAGGGATTAACAAGTCTGTTAATAAAGTTTTCAGGGTGTCTTTGGTAAAATCTCTGGTTAAACTGCCATTTTCCGCAACGGAAATCTGCCCTGTTTCTTCTGAAACAACAATAATAATGGCATCTGAATTTTCACTCATGCCAATTGCTGCACGGTGACGTGAACCGAGTTTTTTGTTAATGAAGGCTTCTTTCTGTGGCATGGGGAAGAAACATTCCGCCGCAAGTACCATTCCGTCACGCATAATGACAGCACCGTCATGCAACGGCGCATTATGAAAGAAAATCGCTCCGAGTAATTCTTTACTGGGTTCTGCATTGACTTCCACACCGCCTTCAATGTGTTCCCCTAAACGGGTCTGGCGTTCAATGGCAATAATTGCCCCTGTGCAGTCACGGCTGAATTCTTCGCACGCATTGCAGATTGCCTCAATGGCTTTTCCCCATTTTAATTCGGCAGTTTCCCGATTAGAAGAAGTTAAAAAATTCCCTAATCCTAATTGTGAATGTCCTAATTTTTCCATTGCTCTTCGGACTTCCGGCTGAAACATAATCAGAATCGCTAAAACACCAATGTTAAACACTTTCGTTAAAATATAAGTAATTGCCTTTAATTCAATAAAATTCCCGACAACGTACACAACCAATAGAAAAGCAATTCCCTTGAACAGTTGTCCGGCACGGGTTTCCCGAATGAGTTTCAGGAAAAAATAAATGACATATGATAATAGCCCTATGTCAATAAAATCTACTGGTGTCATGGTTTGCACAACGCTATAAACAGAATTTAAGGCATCTTTTACACTGTCCATGAGGGAATCTCCTTTCTTATCTTAATTTCTTAATTTCTTAATTTTTTAATTCTAAAATAAAAAGCAATTATTCTTCCAGTTCCGGAAATTCTTTTTTCAGGCGTTTCTGAAGGCGAATTTTCTTGCTGTTGCAGTAAACCTGCACTTGTTTGTCCGGAATGGAAATTCTTTCGCTTTTGACTTTCTCAATCATTTTCTGAATGACAAGCGAAAACACTTCCGGTTCATCGGGGTTAATTTTATTCTGCACATATTCTTCATGATAGATTTCATAAAGCCAGTCGGCGAAATTCGTTTTACTCTGCTTGTCTAAGTCAGCGAAAGATGTTACTTTAATTAGTTTTTTAGCCATAAAAATCTCTTCTTTCTTATTTTTCTTAATTTAAATGGATATTTTCCGGAGAGTGAAAAACACTCTCCGGAGTGCTTAACGAATAGCGGAAATGGTTTCTGTTAAGCGTTGGGTGTTTTCCTTACTGGAAAATACCGACGGCGCAAAACGTACGGTTCCTTGATACGTTTCCACTGTTTGTAATGCGTAATGCGCAAGCGGTGCGCAGTGCAGTCCTGAACGTAAACAAAACCCTTTCTTTGCGAGGATTCCGGCAGTTTCGTCCGCTGTTTTCCCTTTCAAATTAAAGGAAACAATTGGCACATATTCCGCTTTTGCATTCCGGTAAATGATGACTTCCGGAATTAGTTTTAAATTTTCGCAGAATTGCTGACATAATGCCGTTTCTGAACGGAAAATGTTTTCCATTCCGGTTTTCTGAATGAATTTTATTCCGGCATTCAATGAGGCAATGCCAATTAAATTTAACGTTCCGGCTTCTAATGCATCCGGCAGGAAATCCGGCATTTCCGGCAATGCGGAAAGACTTCCCGAACCGCCTTGCATTAACGGCGGAATTGAAAATTTTCCGTCTGAAATTAATACTCCTGTTCCGGTAATGCCGTATAAACTTTTATGCCCAGCCGTGCAGAGAATGTTAATGCAGTCTTTTTCTAAATCAATTGGCAAAATTCCGCAAGCCTGCGCACCGTCCGCAATAAAGCAAATGTTTTTCTCCCGGCAAAGCTGACCAATTTTCCGGAAAGGTAAAATTTGCCCTGTGACATTACTTGCAATTGTGGAAATAATGGCTTTCGTGTCTGGACGGATTAATTTTGCAAAATTTTCTAAAATTTCTGTTTCAGAATCAGAAATATCTGCAATGCTATAGCGAATTTTTCCGCTTTTAGCGAGTGCATAAACAGGTCTTGCCACGGAATTGTGTTCCAAATGGCTGATAATCACATGACCGCCCTGTAATAATTCCCCCTGAATGGCGTAATTCAGCGCATGTGTGCAATTCGCTGTGAACACAACATTTTCCGGTTGTGCGTGGAAAAATTCTGCAATGATTTCCCTTGTGGAGTAAACTAATTCCGAACCTCTTTCCGCTAAAAGATGACTCCCCCTTCCGGCGTTTCCGTAACGGATTAAGGCTTTTTCCACGGCGAAACGGACTTCCGGCGGCTTCGGGAATGTCGTTGCGGCATTGTCAAAATTAATCATCATGCCGAATCACGTTTCCATTCCACATGAAAACGGTTCTGGAGTAACGTTTCTACTTCTTTTGCATGTTCTGAAATATTCAGTCCGTAACGGCAACCCTCTTTCGGGGTAGTCAGACGGACTAAAGCGCAAGTATAGCCGTTCATGGCAAGAAATTTCTGCGCCCGTCTGGCAAGCGTTTCCGACGGGAAAATGGCTGTACTCATCAAAATCACCCCTTTATTCAAAATTATATTACAGTTTATGAACAAAGGGCTTCAGGTGTGCTATTCTTCCGGAAGTAGTAACGCCACGCAATGAGCGGAAATGCCTTCTTCCGCTCCGGTAAAGCCGAGTTTTTCTTCTGTGGTGGCTTTTACGCTGACTTGTGAAATATCCGCATAGCAGGCAGAGGCAATATTTTCACGCATTATGTCAATATACGGGGAAAGTTTCGGTTTCTGCGCAATGATAATCGCATCTAAATTCCCTAAGCAGTAGCCTTCCTGTTTCACTAATTTCACCACATGGGCAAGTAATTGTAAACTATCCGCTCCGGAATATTTCGGGTCAGTGTCGGGAAAATGTTTCCCAATGTCGCCAAGGGCTAACGCTCCTAATAATGCATCTGCTACAGCGTGAAGTAATACATCTGCATCGGAATGCCCTAAAAGCCCTAATTCATGCGGAATTATCACACCGCCGAGAATTAGTTTCCGGTCTTTGACAAGGCGGTGAACATCATACCCGTGACCGATTCGAAATGTTTTCTTCTTCATATTCATGATAATAAAACCTCCGCTATTTTTAAGTCTTCCGGCGTAGTAAGTTTCATATTCGTATAGTCGCCTTTCGTCATGTAAACTTTCCCGCCAATGGCTTCCACAAGCTGACAATCATCTGTGAAATCTAATCCATGCGTTAAAGCGAAATCCATTGCTTCTATGTAAATTCTTTTCCGGAATACCTGCGGTGTTTGCGTTGCCCATAAAGCATTTCTCGGCGGTGTGTCCGTAATTAAGCCGTCATCAACGGTTTTAATCGTATCTTTTACAGGAACGCCTAATGTTGCACCGCCGAAAATTTTTGCGTCCTGAATGACTTTCGCAATGTGTTCCGGCTTAACTAATGGTCTTGCCCCGTCATGAATGGCAATGTAAGCGGAATTTTTAGAAACGGCTTTCACGCCGTTCAGCACGCTTTTCTGGCGAGTGTCCCCGCCTTCAACAATATTCGTTAATTTTTTAATTTGATACTGTTCAGCAATTTCTTTGATTTGCGAAAAATTTTCCTCTTTCGTGACAATGACAATTTCAGCAATGTCTGCACATTCCTGAAATGCCTGCATCGTGAAAGCAATCACGGGCTTTTCATTCAGTAGGGCTAAAATTTTATTGATTCCGCCCATTCGGGAGGCGTTCCCGGCGCAAACAATGACTGCGGAAGTGTCCGGCATAAAGTTCACCTGCTTTTCTTAAATTTTATATCTTAAGTATAACACATTTCCAGCGATTTTGTCAAGCGTTTGCCCGAACAGATTGGAAAATTTCTTTTTGTCCGGTTAAATATAATACCATTCCGTAAACGCAAACCCCAATTCCCACGGCACACAGAAAAGAAATTTTCTCCGGAAGATAATTTTTCAGAAAGTCACAGCTGACCCACGCCGAACAGGCACACAGCACACCGCCCCATAATTGGAAAAATAATTCTTTCCACGGCAAGCGAATAGGAAAAATTTTCTTCAGGAAATAAAACGCCGGAAGGCAAATTACCCAATAGCAGAGACTTGTTGCCATTGCTGAACCAGAAGTCGAACATTCCGGAATGAGAAATATATTTCCGGCGAATTTCACGAAAATTCCTAATAGCATGAGTTTCACCGGAAGAAATTGTTTTCCGGCAGCCTGAAACAAGCTGAATATCGGGAAAACGAAACATAATGCAATCACTGCCGGAGACAGCCAGCGTAAACCGGAAACAGCGGCTTGAATTTCTTCCGTGCGCCCCGAAAACAGAAAATTTAAAATTTCTTCCGAAAGTGCGAAAATTCCACACCCTGCCGGAATGGCAATCATTCCCGTGAATAAAATCACTTGCCTTGCATAATCAGCGGCTTGTTTCATTTCGCCTTTCGAAAAGGCTTGCGCCGTACAGGGTAAAACGCTTTTCGCAAACATATTCGTCAAAGACGGCACTAAATTAAATACCGTCACTGACAACCCCATGAATGAACCGTAAACAAATGCCGCTGCATTCGTTTCCGGAATGGTTCGGCTTAAATGAGATTTTTCATAGAAATTTTCTGCATTTTCAGCAATCATTCGCTGAAAATCATTCATCATCGTGAATAAATCAATACAAGAAGTTAAATTCGTCACTAATGCCCCTAAAGACACCGGAATCATCATTTTCACTAATAATGCAAGAATTTCTCTTCCGGAAGGTAATTCTTCCGGAGAATGTTTTTCCTGCAGTTTCGCATGACTTCCCCATAAATATACCCATCCGGCAATTGTGGAAATGGTCACCCCTAACACCGCCCCGAATGCGCCTTGACTTTCTTCAGAATACATTGGAAAAAAATTCTTTTTCATGAATAAATCGCAGAAGAATAATCCTGCACATAATTTTCCGAATGCCTCAACACTTTGTGAAATTGCCGTTTGTGTCATGGAACACATGCCCTCATAAAATCCTCGTTCCACTGCCGTTAAGCAGCAGAAGAAAATTGCCGGTGCCATAATTGCCACTGCCGGAAAGGCTTCTAACGTTCCGGCAGTTCTTTCCGCAAACCATTTCGCCGACAGAAACGCAATGCCCATTCCGAAAAGCCCCATGAAAAAACATACTCTTCTGGCAATCCGTAAAATTTTCTTAGAAGAAGAAAATTTCCCTTGTGCGGTAAATTCCGCAACCGGACGGGCAACCGCCGTTGACAATCCCGTCACTAAAACGGCATAAATTGGCAGAAATAACCCATAGGCACAACTGAAATAGCCCATTCCCGTCCCGCCGAGTAACGCTGTTAAGGGAAGTTTGAACAATGCGCCGCAAATTTTCGCAAACACTGCCGAAAATGCTAATAACAATGAACCTTGCAAGAATGTTTGTTTTTTCATGGAAAAAAACCCCTTCCAAAAATTTTTCTGAAATTTTTTCAAAAAGCCTATTGCCCTAATGAAAATTTTGTGCTATAATAGTAACTGTAGCACTCTGCACGACTGTCAACCCTCGTTTTAACCTCTCTGTCGCTTTCAGCGACATCTCCCCTTTCAGGGGAGACACTCCCGCCCCTTTCAAGGGGAACACTGCCTCCCCTGTAAGGGGAGGTGGCACGAAGTGCCGGAGGGGTGACCCCTCTGTCAGCTACGCTGACATCTCCCACCCCCTACCCCCTTTCAGGGGGAACAACCTCCTTGTCACTATGTGACATTCCCCCTTTCAGGGGGAACAATGCCTCCCCTGTAAGGGGAGGTGGCACGGAGTGCCGGAGGGGTAACCCCTCTGTCGCTTTCAGCGACATCTCCCCTTTCAGGGGAGACTGGAAAAAATTTAAACACAAAAGAAGATGAAGAACTAATGAATTATGTATTTTCTGAAAAAGTTTCTCATTTGCAAGCGTCCGCAATTCGGGAAATTTTAAAATTCACTTCTGTTCCTGGAGTGATTTCTTTTGCGGCAGGCAACCCAGCACCGGAGGCGTTCCCAGTGGAAATGATTCAGCAAATTTCCGCTGAATTATTCGCAGAAGACCCGATTTCCGTATTACAATACGGAATTACAGAAGGGTATCTGCCGTTAAGAAATTTAATGAAGGAACGAATGGCGCAAAAGGGAATTTTCCCAGAAGAAACAGATGAACTAATCATTACTTCCGGCGCACAGCAAGTGATGGAATTAGCTTGTAAAGCAATCTGCAACGCCGGAGACACGTTAATTTGTGAAGCCCCCAGTTTTATTGGGTCTTTGAATGCGTTCAAATCGTATAATGTCAATTTAATTGGCATTCCCCTTGATGAAGAAGGCATGAATCCTGAATTACTGGAAAACGCCCTGAAACAAAATCCGAATACCAGACTGATTTATTTAATTCCGAATTTCCAGAACCCAACCGGAAAAACAACCACTTTGTCCCGCCGTAAGGAATTATATGCACTCGCAAAGAAATATAATACTCTCATTATTGAAGATAACCCTTACGGAGATTTACGGTTTGCCGGTGAAGAGATTCCCTCTATTAAAAGTTTCGACACTGACGACAGAGTGATTTACGCCGGAACATTTTCTAAAGTGCTTTCCCCGGGCATTCGTGTCGGTTATGGAATCGCCAATAAAGAAATTATTTCGAAAATGATTGTCTGCAAGCAAGTTTCCGACGTGCAGACGAATAATTTCGGGCAAATGTTAGCCTATCAATTCATGAAAAAAGTGGATTTCGATGCACATCTTGCGAATTTAAGAACCATTTACCGCCAGAAAGCAAACAGAATGTTAAACGGCATTCAGGAACATTTTTCGGAGAAAATTTCTTACACTCGTCCGGAAGGTGGTTTATTCCTGTGGTGTACTCTTCCGGAAGGCAGTGACATGAACGGTTTCTGCCAGAAAGCCGTGCAGGAATATCAAATTGCTGTCGTCCCTGGTAATGCGTTCATGGTTTCCGAACAAGATGAAACCACTTCTTTCCGGTTGAATTATTCCACTCCGACCGATGAAGCCATTGATAAAGGCATTGCCATGCTCGGAAAACTCACGAAAATCATGTTTGATTAATTTTAAATTTTTAAAATTTTAAATTTTTAAATTTTTATTTAAGAAAGGAAATTTTTATTATGGCAATTGTAAGACGTTCCCCCCTTGACCCGTATCCGGTCACCCCGAAATATTTAGCAACCCGCAACAGCGCACTGCACATTCCGCCGGTGCAATTTTCGAACATTCGTTTCAAGCCGAATGAAGTTTACGGCATCGTCATTGACATTCCTATGGGGCAAACGGTTATGGCATCTATGGTTTGCTTTATTAACGGAGCGGCGAATTTATATTTCAACAACGGTAATGAATATACCGGTGCTTCCACAAAATATAAATCCGTTGTGCAGGCAGCAAGAAATTTAGTCGTGAATGCAACGCCTTTACGGGAACAGGCGAAAAGAACTTCACAGTTTCCACTTCCGGTTGCGGGGAAACATTTCATTTACTTAATGACGAAAAGAGGAATTTTCAAAACGGAACTTGACCCGAAGACTGTTAATCAGGAATCCAAGGAAAAACGTGCGGTGTATTACTTATATCAGCAGGTAATGGGTGCTTTAAGAATTGCACAACTCCGTGATGCGGAACATTTGCCGGAAAGTGGGCAAGTTCAATGAGTGAACAACAGCAGAAAAAATTAATTTTCAGCGGGATTCAGCCAACAGGAACATTCACATTAGGAAATTATATTGGCGCAATTCGAAACTGGAAGCCTTTACAAGATGAATACAGATGTATTTATTGCGTTGTGGACGAACACGCCTTAACAGTGAAAATTGAACCGGCAAAACTCCGCCAGAAAACGTTGGAAGCCTATGCGCAGTTACTCGCTTGTGGAATTGATTTAGAAAAATCTTTATTATTTATTCAAAGTCATGTGCCGACACATGCGCAGCTTTCATGGATTTTAAACTGTTCAACGCAATTCGGGGAATTGTCCAGAATGACACAATTCAAGGACAAAAGCCAGAAACACCCCGATGACGTGAACGCAGGGCTTTTCGATTATCCTGTGTTAATGGCAGCGGATATTCTTGTCTATAATGCCGATTTAGTGCCGGTCGGTGCTGACCAGATGCAGCATTTAGAGCTTGCGAGAACCATTGCACGCCGTTTCAATGGGCGTTACGGCGAAACGTTCACCGTTCCGGAAGGGTACGTTTCCCCATTAGGTGCAAAAGTCATGTCTTTACAAGACCCCACGAAAAAAATGTCCAAATCTGACGAAAATCCGAATGCTGTTATTTTAATTTTAGATGACAAGGACACAATCATTCGCAAATGTAAAAGAGCCGTAACCGACAGCGAAACGGAAATTGTTTTCCGTGAAGGGAAAGACGGAATCAATAACTTATTAACAATTTATTCCGCCGTCACAGGGAAAACCATTCAGGAGGCGGAAAAAGAATTTTCCGGTCAGAATGGTTACGGAAAATTTAAAATTGCCGTCGGGGAAGCCGTTGCCGACCATCTCGCCCCCGTGCGGGAAGAATATGCCCGCTTAATTCAAGACAAAGCCTATTTAAAGAAATGCTACACAGAATGCGGTGCAGAGGCACTCCGCTACTCACAGCGCATTTTAAATAAAGTTTACCGGAAAATCGGTTTTGTTGCCTCAGAAATCAGGTGATTTCATGATTGACTATCCAGAAAAAGAACGCTATTATTTAGAAGATTTATTAGAAATTGTGCGCTTGTTAAGAAGTCCGGAAGGCTGCCCCTGGGACAAAGTGCAAACTCACACTTCTATTCGGAATGATTTCTTAGAAGAAGCCTATGAGGCTGTAGAAGCGATTGACTTATTAAATCACGACATGATGCGTGAAGAATTAGGTGACGTATTATTACAAGTTGTTTTCCACAGCATTCTTGCGGAAGAAGAAAACGCTTTCACGTTTCAGGACGTTTGCGACGAAATTTGCAGAAAATTAATTATTCGTCATCCGCATGTTTTCGGAAATACTGTCGCTGAAACTACAGAAACTGTTCTTTCCAACTGGGACAAAATCAAAAAAGCCACTAAACATCAGGAAACGTACACCGAAACATTAAACGCCGTGGCGAAATCTTTACCCGCATTAAGCCGTGCGCAGAAAGTCGGGAAAAGAGCCAGTAAAGCCGGAATGGATTTCCACGGCGTGGAAGACGCTTTCGCTTGTGTTCAGGCAGAACATGACGAATTACAAGCAGCAATTTCTTCCGGAAATGCAGAACACATGGAAGAAGAACTCGGCGATTTGCTTTTCTCCTGCGTGAATACTGCACGCCATCTCGGCATTGATGCGGAACAAGCCCTTACCCGTGCAACGGAAAAATTCATTCGGCGTTTTTCTGAAACGGAACAACTCGTTAATCATTCCGGCAAGGAAATGCCTGACTTGCCTATTGAAGAATTAGACAAATACTGGAATCAGGCGAAAAATAATCATTCTTAGGAGGTCTTATTTATTATGACAAAATCTGAATTAATTGCCTTATATGCCCGTGCAAGGGGCAGAAAAAGAAAAGAAGCAGAGGCAGACTTGAATTTTATTTTAGACACAATTTCTGACTGCCTTGCCGAAAATGAAAAAGTCGTGCTGACCGGTTTCGGCACATTCGAAGTCCGGAATCATAAAGCCAAACGCTGCCTGAATCCCCGAACCCATGAACCAATTATGCTTCCTGCCGGAAAAGTCCCTGGTTTCCGTTCGGGAAAAGGGCTGAAAGATGCTGTGAATCAGAAAGCTGAGGACTGATTTTCATGAAGAATATCCGCAAACAACTCCTTTCCTGCTGTCTGTTTCTGTGCTGTTTACTTTGCGCCTGCGGCACGGAATCAGAGTCACCCGACACGTTAGAAGATATTCTCAACCCACATCAGCAGGAAACGGAACAAACCACCACACAAAAATCATTTTTCTTCCAGCCGGAAACGGAACTCCCCACACGGGAAACAGACATTCTTCCAGCGGAAACAGAACCGGAACCGGAATTTTCCACGCAAGCGGAAATTTCCAGTTTCGAAACGAATTTCGAAACGAATTTTGAAAATTATTCCGAAACAGAAACAGTTACCATGACTTCCCCGCCGGAAACCGCCCCCGTTCAGCCGGAAACTTTCCCAGAAACGGAAATTTCTTCTTCCGTAGCGGAAACAACGCCGTTAAACAATTTTGAATGGGAAATTTTATACAGGGAATTTTTAGAATCGGGAACGTTCAAACGGCAAATTTCCGCCGACGTGCAGGAAGCGGACACAAGATTTCTCTTGTTATATTTGAATCAGGACGACACGCCGGAACTATTTATTCAGACGACAATGGAAGTGTTAATTTATTCCTGTCATCAGGGGAAAGTGGCGTTCGTGGATAGCTTTTATCCCAGTCATTATACTTACGTATTCTATTACCGCCCGTATCATAATTGTTTAGGTTCTTTGCAGGGGTCTGTCATGTCTGATGGGACATATTTAGAAATTTACGAATTTGAAGATAATGCATACACCGATTCAGGCTTGGCGAAAAAAGAAACTTACTGCTACCCCACACGGGAATATAGTTATGAAATTTACGCAGAGCGGGGCATGAATATTGATTTAACAGCTGCGCCGGAATTAGATATTTTCCCTGAGCGGGCGAACAGTTTAGGGAGCAGTTGGATCACTGTTCCGGACGTTTTGGAAAACAGCAATTCCGTGCAGCGTTATGAAATTACGGAAGAGGGGTTAGCTGAGGCGTTCGGCACTCCGGACGGAGAACCCCAAGAAACGGAGGTGTACGATGCGTTTAGACAAATACCTGAAAAATTCACGGCTGATTAAGCGGCGGACAATTGCCACTGAGGCTTGCAATGCTGGAAAAGTACTCGTCAATAGTAAAATTGCACGGGCTTCCTATGATATAAAAATTGGCGACATCATCACTTTGCAATTAGGGGCGAAAAGCATTACTGTTCGTGTAGTAGCCTTATCTGAAACTGCCACGAAAGCGAATGCTTTAACCATGTATGAAGTAATTAAATAATTAAATAACCCCCGTTCGTGAACGGGGGTTTTTCTTGAATTGGGATAAAGTCCACGCCCCACCAGTGCGGGGAAATGCTCCGGTCAAAAAAATGCCGCAGCGGAACTTTTTGAGGGTCAAGAACCCTCTGTGTAAAATAAAGGGGTACTGCCCCCGCCAATGCGGGGAAAAGTGGGGTTTTCCGTCTGGATTGCCGAATGCCTCAGGATCACCCCCGCCAGTGCGGGGAAAAGCCTTCTATGGGTATCACTGCACTTTCTGCTATCCAATCACCCCCGCCAGTGCGGGGAAAAGCCGCCCCTAACTGTAGAGTAATGATGTCACCAAGGATCACCCCTGCATACGCAGGGAAAAGGCTCACAGTTCAAAAAACCGTGGCGAAAAAAGATCCATAAAATCAGTTTGAGTACCCCTACCCCTATAGTATACCACAAAAGCCCGAACTTGTCAAGCGTTTTGGAAAACTTTCACGGCGGCGGGCGGAGGGTTTACTTTATGCAATTTAACTAAAATCGAAAGCTTTAACTTCCGGAAATTTGTGTATTTCAGAGAAAGTGAAATTTTTCAGAAATTTTTTGAAAAAAAATCCAATTTTTTTGCATTTCAGTTGTTATATCAGTGAAGAGGGAAGAAAAAGAGAGGGTTTGTTTAATATTTCTGAAGTGAAAATTTAAGGTTGTGGAAAATGACTAAAAACAGCTTGTCCACTTATGCATATATACGAAAATGAAAAATTTTCCGGTTTTCTCTTGACAAAGGCGAATATTCGTGCTATAATAAAGTTAATTTAAAACTGGTATTCCCAATTTCAAAAGGAGTGATTTTCATGAATAAGTTCAGAAAAGCCGTTGCATTTCTGTTAGCGTTGACTTGCATCGGCGGCACAGGTTTAACAATGGGTGTTTCTGCTGAAGATGTCAGCAGCGCACTCACACCGGAAAACGCAGAATCTGTTTTGTCAACATCTCCACCAGTAGTAAGTAGTACAGACTTTGACGCAAATGAAGATGGCGTTGTGGACATGTCCGACCAGCTTGTTGCACTTAAACACACCAAAGGAATTGGTTTTGTTCCAAAATATTACAAGTTGGATATTAACCAAAATCAAATTGTGGATCAGGCAGATATTGACTATTTTGGAAATTGGTTTTTTCATAAAAACATTACCTCTTGTTTTGTCAAGAGGGTGAACGGAAAAGAACAGGAAGTTCCCTATACCGTTCCTTCTGGAGTAATGTTTCTGACATTAGATGATTATGCTGATGCCACTGCGTCAAGGTCATACAGAAAGTATTCTTATTCTACTAATAGAGGGGCTACCTACACGCTGACTCCCTCTAATATGGATTTTTCACAGAATACTGCCAGTCCAAACGGCATAGTTGGGGCAGATTCCAGAGAACCTTCTACCAATCTAACAGAAAATACAGGTATTGTTTATATTAAAAATAAGGATAGTTCTTTTGGTACTGGATTTATTGTTGGTAATCATCAAATCGCTACTGCTGCTCATGTGGTTTATAATAGTGGTTTCAAAAGCACTCCAACCATTAAAACGTATAATGAAAGCGGAAAACTTTCAGGGAAAACACTCACGCCTGTTGAAGTACATATTCCTGCCAATTATAAGTATAAAGATAATCCAACAGCTGAAGAAATGCAGTATGACTATGCACTGATTACTGTGAAAGAAGATTTATCACAGTATACACATTTTTCTCTGGGAAACTGTTATAATACAGATTCGTCTCGTTTTATTGATGTACCGCTTCATGTGAACGGTTGTCCCCAAAAAATTAATGATGATACAGTTGATAATGCTAATGATCAACTCTACATTCATGCAGGATTTGTTGCCATTAACAATGATCCACAAAATCGTGGTGATGAGGGGAAAATCCTGAACTATAACACAGACACTTCCGATGGACAAAGTGGTTCTCCCGTTTATACTATCACTAAACAAACGGTAGATGGTGTAACCAGTTATACCTATACTGCACTTGCAGTCCATTATGGCAAAGGCAGTGTTGCCGACACAGGAAAAACAGCATCGAATTGTGGCTCTCGTATCACAAAATATCAGATACAATTCTATCTCAATAACCCGAATATAAGCTATTGATTGAACAAGGAGGAATTTTCATGAAAAAATGTATCGCCTTTTTGGCTTCCCTGTTGATGTTGTCCACCTGCACAAGCTTTCCGGCAAATGCTTATGTTGGACGAGAAACAGGAATTGACTATGACGCTTATCCTGAATTAAAGGGAACACTAATTATTATTGGAAAAAATTACAAGACTTTCCCAGATTTGGGTGACTATGTCAGCTATTTAGCTATTGAAGGTAGCATCTGTGGTGAAAATGGTGAACATGTTGCAGAAGATTTAGGCACTTGGACGATTCCAATTCAAGATGATGCTTACGCTGTCGGAGATATTCTTGCATCGGATAAATGGTGGGGCGGAGCTGAAACATTTCCCATGCTAATAGGTACGAATGAAGGTGCAACCATTACAAAAGTTGCCACTTGTGATGAAATCAGTGCATCTCCAAAACAAATTGCTTCCGATCTCATTGAACATTATTCATCATGGATGCCGGGACTTTGTGCTACGATAGAAGAATACTGCAACGAAGATTTCGTTGTCAATGAAGATGTTCTCCAGTATGTTGACGAAAACAATCTGACTTATGACGATTATAAGCGAATCGCCGCAGAAGGGCTTGATAATTCTGATTTGGCGAAAGGTTCTGACATTGTTCTCGGCGACGTGGACGGCGACGGCGAAACATCCGTGTTAGATGTGATTTCTGTGAACCGCTACATTCTCGGAAAAGCAGACTTTTCCGCATCGCAAATCAAGTCCGCCGACGTGGACAAAAGCGGCATTGTGGATTCCGCTGACGCTTTGTTAATGATGAAAAAAGTTGTCGGCATTGTCGAAGAATTTTAAGCTTTAAACTTAAATTTAAACTTAAATTAAAAATTGCCCCCGTTGTGAAAACGGGGGTTTTTCTGAATTTTTTCTTCCGGAAATGCTTGACATTTGACTAAAAATATGCTATAATATGATTTACAGATATTGAACAAATTATACAAATTGAAAGGAGTCTTGCTTTGTGAAATTACATCAACTTGCCGGTGTGCTGTGCCTGACAATGCTGTTTTCCGCTTGCGGAAAAATGTCGGAATTTCCTATTTCTCTCCCGCCTTCAGATGATGAGTCCTATCAGGCAGAAGAAGAACAGCCGGAAACCAAACCGGAAGAAACTGACGGCGAAACACAGAAAAGTGAACTCACTCCGGCATTTGTCGTTGTGCCTGACAACGCCGAATATGTCGAAATGAAACAATCCCCCGACGGGGATTCTTCCCTCTGCCGGCTCTATACCAACGATGAAGTCACGCTGAATTTCATTGATGGCGAATATGCGAATATTTCCGCTAATGGGTTTGACGGCTATGTGGCTGTGAATTGCATTTCGTTCACTTCCGTGGAAAATGCTCCGGCAGCAGACACGCCCGCACAGGATACCCCTGCACAGGATAACGCCCCTGCCGCTGAACAGGTGAAAACATTGGAAGTTCCTGCGGCGACCAATCCCCCCGCAGATGACCAGATTAATATTGAAAATAATATTACTATTCAATTCGATGTAGATGACTTTGGAATCAAATATGCCAGACCGCTCAGCTACCCGAAATATGTTGAAGATAAAACAGAAGGCTACTGTCTTGTCGATAGCTGTTACATTTATGCTGAACCGTCTACAGCCAGTGAAAAAACCGAAAAATATATGGTTTACAAAGACAGCGGTGTGGAAATTCTCGGCACGGTGGGCGACTGGTATTTCATTCGGCGGGACTTCGGCAGTCAGTCTTACCGTATCGGATATGTTCCTAAGGAGTATTTCGCCCTTGGACCGTCGCCGGAAATTCCGCCAAGCCTGTGTTCACAAATTATTGTGACGGCTGAATCTGCCTGGGTCAACAAAACGCCCAAAATTGGTGTCGGCGATGAAAACCGTCTCGGGCTTGCCAGCAACGGAGAAGTTTATGATGTGTATGACTTAATCGACAATTACTGGTATAAAATCGGTTACGGTTCGGGTTACGGCTATATCAGCCATAAAATGGTTGAACCTTACAATTAATTATAAAATTAAAATTTCCCTTGTTTCCCGTGAAACAAGGGATTTTCCTGAATAGGAAACAAACGTCTGCGCCTTGAATTGTTCCACGTGGAACATTTGCATTATATCATTGCGCCTTGAATGCGTCTGGGTCGTCCCCTGAACGGCTTGCATTCCAATTTCGGAAAGCGTTGCGCCCCGAGTGCGCCCGGGTCGTTCCCTGAACGGCTTGCATTCCAATTTCGGAAAGCGTTGCGCCCTGAATGCGCTCGGGTCGTTCCCTGAACGACTTGCATTCCAATTTCGGAAAGCGTTGCGCCCCGAGTGTGCCCGGGTCGTTCCCTGAACGGCTTGCATTCCAATTTCGGAAAGCGTTGCGCCCCGAGTGCGCCCGGGTCGTTCCCTGAATGGCTTGCATTCCAATTTC
>CANPYZ010000029.1 GCA_947589035.1 uncultured Clostridia bacterium
TGTTGTAGTGGTTTCCGGTTCGGAAGTCGTGGTTGTTGCTTTTGCTGTTGTAGTGGTTTCCGGTTCGGAAGTCGTGGTTGTTGCTTTTGTTGTAGTCGTTTCCGGTTCAGAAGTCGTGGTTGTTGCTTTTGTTGTTGTTGTAGTGGTTGTAGTGGTTTCCGTAGTTGTTGTTGTTGTTGTTGTTGTTGTTTCAATGATTACTTCCGGGAAATTAATCATTATTCCAGATTCAGCTGGCATATCAACAGTATTTCCCTCTTCATCTTTGGAATGAATGTAAGTCATGCCGTCTTTTTCATCAATGTAGAAATATATTTCCACAATTGCATTTTCAACGACGGCGTTTTCATTATCAATCAGCACGCCCTGAATATGATAAAGATTTCCTGCAATAAGTCCTTCTGTAGTAAGCGTTTCACTATTTGAAAATGCAAATTTTTCCTTTTCTTCATCGTTGTTGTAAAGATAAATATATCCATTCATTTCATTAGGGTTGTTTGTATTTATCGTTAGTGTTGTCTTTTCAGGACTAATCGTAAACAACGTAGAATCAGATGTCTGCCATTCTTCACCATCAGAAGAAGTGAAATAATTTCCGTCTTCGTCTATTTTGAAATAAAGTTTATCTGCAAGAATATATCCATCAGCAGGTGCTGTATTTTCAAGCAAATAGACTTGTCCAGGCTTGAGATTCTGAACGGCTTTTGTTTCGTCAGAAGAAATCCAGGAATCAATTTTTTCTGAAACATCGCCAGAAATTGCAGAAAGAACAATTTCCGCACCGGTGACAAATTCTTTTCCGGATTTTATTTCAATATTCGCCTCAACAGTAGCATCAAGGCTAATGAAGTGAATGCCGTTTTCGTTTGCGTAACTTTCAGCTGTGGAATCATCATGACCGTAGATTGTTATTCCAGAAATCAAAGTGCTTGAATAATAGCCGATAGCTTTTTCAGAAAATGCAGTTTCCGGATTCTGAACAGTAATTTTTTTCAGTGCAGAACAATAGCTGAATGCATTTTCTCCGATTGAAGCAAGTGATTCAGGGAAAGTAATTTCTTCAAGAGCAGAACATTCGCTGAATGATGAATTTCCAATAGATACAAGTGTATCTGGAAGAGTTGCATTTTCGAGAGAATCACAGTAAAAGAAGCAGTAATCGCTGATAGAAGTAATGCCTTCTGCAATTGTCAGGGAAATAATCTTTTCTCTGAAGTCATACCACGGAATATCACTTGTATATTCGTAAGTTTTTATTGTGCCGCCTCCGGCAATGGTGAGTGTTCCTGTTTCGGAATCAAACCACCACACAGCACTTTCACCGCATTTTCCGTCAATAGCATGGAACGTAAAGTTGTTTTCTGTGGAATAAGTTTCTGCTGCTGAACCGGCATAGCCGTAAATGGTACTTCCGGCAGGAAGTGCATTTTCGCCGATTTTCGTAACATTTTGGTCAATAATGACTGATTCAAGATTCGTTGCGCCAGAGAATGCATTTTTCCCAACAGAAGAAATCGTTTCACCTAATGAAACAGTTTTTATTTTCTCGAAATATTTAGCCCAGGGCTGCTTGCCGTCTTCGTAATTGGAAATTGCACCTGTTCCGAAAATATGAAGCGTTCCTGTTTCTTCATCAAATGTCCATGTAGCCGATGTTCCGCAAGAACCGTTAATGGGAATAAAGTTAAATGCATTATCTTGTGCATAAGTTTCCGCAGTAGAACCAGACAAACCGTAAATTTTTATACCACTGTATTTATACTCACCGTAATAATACCCGATTGATTTTTCAGTAATGACTGTATCTGCACCAAGGAAAATATATTCTTTCAGACTTGAATTATAACCGAATGCGGATTCATCAATTAGTTTCACGCTTGCAGGAATGCGGACAGATGAAATATTTTTACAGTAATAAAAAGCCTGTTTTCCGATTGTCGTCAGTCCGTTTGGCAGAGAAATGCTTTCCAGTACATCACAGTCATTAAATGCTTGTTCTCCGATTGTGGTTAAGCCATTTGGCAAAGAAATGCTCTTCAGTGCATCATAATCATAAAAAGCCTTTGCCCCGATTGAAGTCACGCCGTTTTCAACTGTAAGAGAAGTAATTGTTTCTTTCAATTCACTCCAGGGCGCATCACTGGAATATTCATAGTCTTCCATTGCGCCTGTTCCCATAATGGAAAGTTTTCCGGTTTTTTCATCAAAATACCAGACCGTTGAAGTTCCGCATGTTCCGTTAATTGTCCGGAATTTTAAGCTATTTTCTTTGGAATAAGTTTCCGCTGCTGAACCGGCATAACCGTAAACAGTACACCCAGCCGGAAGAGCATTTTCATTGATTTTTGTGATGTTCTGACCAATAATGATAGTGTTAAGATTCGCTGCGCTGGAAAATGCATTTTTCCCAATGGAAGAAATGTTATCACTCAGTGAAATGAATTTGATATTTTCAAAATGTTTAGCCCAAGGTTGTTTGCCTTCTTCATAGTTTGAAATTGCCCCTGTTCCGTAAATGTGAAGTATACCTGTTTCTTCATCAAATTTCCAGACAGCACTTTTACCGCACACGCCATTAAATGCAATGAAATTCAAACCATTTTCAGAAGCGTAAGTTTCCGCAGCAGAGCCTGAAAAACCGTAAATATTCACATCAGAATAGAGATTATACCCACTATCGGAATAATATGATTCGTAATAGCCTACTGAATGTTCGCCGAATGCTGTATCAGAACCAAGCAGAATAATATTTTTTAAACTTTTGCAGTTAATCAATGCAGCATCAGATAAATTCGTTACACTTGCCGGAATGCTGATAATAGTCAATGCATTACAGTTATTAAATGCATGTTCGCCTATTGTTGTGACTGTATCCGGAATTTGCATTTCTTTCAGAGCAGAACAACCGCTGAAAAGATAGGGGCTTAATTCAGCAAGACCATCAGGAAGAGTCACACTTTCAAGCGCAGAACAACCCTGAAATGCTTTTTCACCAATTTTTGTTACTGTGGACGGAATTTCCGCTGATACAAGAGCAGTATCTCCCGCAAAAGCTGAACTGTTTACAGAAGTTATGCCTTCATCAATATAGACATGTTGAATTTCTTCAGAAAATTCTTCCCATGGGATATTTCCCATAAATTGCATATTGCCTGTTCCGGCAATCAACAGTGAATGGGAATCTTTGAGATATACCCATTGCAGACCGTCGCCAAACATACCATAACAGCCATTTTCAAGAGTATAGTCAAGCTTTTTTTCTTTGGCAAGTGCTTCAGCTTCAGCAAATTTTCCGGAATAATTTTCGAATGCATTCAAATCCACATCATACCATTTAATAACACTTGTGGAACTGTCCGCTACAGCCCATATGAGATGATTTCCCTGAACAACTGGTTGAATTGATGTGTCAGAAAGCCTTGCATTTTTAATTTCTTTTTCACTTCGGAGAACATTTCCGCATTCATCAAGAATCACATAATGCACGCTGTCAAATTTGTCATTAACAAATTTTTCCCAAAGAACGCAATAAGAACCGTCTTCAAGAGTAACAATTTTAACTTGTCCTGCTTTTTCTGTTTCATTGCATTCCGTTAGCCACACAACATGACGGTCTGCTACTTCACCAGTAGCTTCATCAATACGTTCAACGCCTGCTAAATCATCAGTATCTTTGAGCGTACTGTCAGTGAGTTTGACAAACACATCATAAATATCTTTTTTTAATTCATTGTTGTAATAAATATCAGACGTGTAAACTTTTTCGGATTTTCCAGCAATTGCATAAGTTGTTTTGCTTTTTGCTAAACCGCCCATATGAGTATATGTTGCATTGCCGTCAATGTGGTGTTCATTACTTCCATATACGCCGCTACAATGATATAATACTGTATATCCGTTTCCGGAAAGATAATCAAATCCAACTTTTCCCTCTGAAACAGAATAGCTGTTGAAATTTATTCCTCGTCTTTCGTGAGCATCGCCCATTTGAATTGCAGCAAAGCCATATTCAGTAGGAATCATTGTCACTCCGAAAGAGTGTGAGCCTTGCCAACTGCTAATAGTGATACTTTCCATTGTGTTTGTATCGATTGCAGCAAAATCAGCACCCTGATGACCGTTTGTCCATACTGTATTGAAAAGACATCCCAGTACGCCATCTTTGGCAAGGATATTCGCATTACCTGCATCAAACGGATATTGCGCAATAGTTCTATTGATTGGCAATGGACATTCGGCAATCATTTTTCCAGTGAGGTCATATTTTACAACAACTATATTTGCTTTTTCATCAGTGAGAGCAGTTTCAACTTCATCTGTTGAAATATTTTGTCCCCACAAGATATATAAATCATCATTTTCATCAATTGTGGCTCCGCCGAAAGTAAAACCTTCATTTTTTATGACAATAGGCGTTGAGGAATCTTTTGCAAGGAAAACAACAAAATCATCGTAACCATAAACTGCATAAACATTTCCTGAAGAATCCGTTACTCCTGAAGTCCATCCGTACCCATGAAACCATTGTTATAGCTTGTTGAATTACTATAAGTGCTATAATTCATTTCTTCAAGCGGAACACTCTGGCTTACTGCAATATTTACAGCAGTCTGGTCTTTTGGTTCTGAAAACTGGTAATCCTGTTCAGAACGGCTATAGTTCAGTTCTGTGACAGAAGACGGAAGTTTTCCTTTCATTGTCAATGTACCGGAAATGGTGATGCATTCAATATTACTGTAATATTCATCAAATGTATTATTTTCAAATATACAGTTTCCATTTACCTCAAGTGTAGTCAATGAACTGCTTGGCACTGAATTATTGCTGAAATGACAATCTCCTGAAAAAGAAATTTTCTTTACAGAAGAACCACTCACAGCCCCCCCAGCAACAATAGTTACTGTATCAGGAACAATAATATTTTCTTGTTCCTGTGGAATTGCAAACAGAATACCGTTCGCTATGACAAAACCATCACTGTCTGGTTCAAGAGAATTTCTGTATGGTGTTTTATAAAATGCGTATGAGTTTACAGCACCGTTTTTGAGGAAGTTCTTTGAATACTTCACTGTAGAAAGCGATTCAGCATAATAAAATGCATAACTGTAAATTATCAAAAGACTTTCCGGAAGAGTGACACTTTCAATAAATTTCTGATTCCCAAATGCATTATAGCTGATTTTCAAAACGCCCTCCGGAACAGTGTAAGCAGTTTCTTTTTTTGCTGGAGGATATTTGATTAGTTCAGAACAGTCTGCATTGAACAGAATGCCGTCTTTACTGCAAAAAGAAGTATTTTCTTCATTTACAGTAATTTCATCAAGTGCAGAACAGTCATCGAAAGCAGCACCGTTCAGTGTGGAAAGATTTTTACCTAAAGTAACTTTTTTCAAATTTTCACAGTATGCAAACACATCACTGTTGATATTTTCAACGCTATCAGGAATGGTCATGCTTTTCAGTCCGTCACAATTGTAGAATGCATTACTACCAATTGTGACAAGATTTTTCGGGAAAGTGACTTCTCTAAGATTTTCACAACCTTGAAAATATCCATAATAATCATAAGAAAAATTTGTAATTTTATTTGAAAGAACAGCTTTTTCAAGTGCAGTACACAGTGCGAACACTCCCCCTCCAGTTGTTTCGATTGTATCTGTCATAATGACCGAAGTCAGGTAAATATTTCCTGCGAATGCATTTGCGTTGATTTCTGTCACAGTGTCAGGAACAGTAAATTCTGTATCTTCTTTTCCGGCAGGATATGCCACGAGAACTGAAAAATCAGCATTATACAAAACACCGTTTTTTACAGCAAATGAAGTATTTTCAGAATCAACTTTAAATTCTTTTAAAGAAGTGCAGGACATGAACGCTCTGGAATCTATTTTTGAAAGAGATTTTGGAAGTGTAATTTCCTTAAGAGCTGAACAATTGTTAAAAGCCGCAGTTCCTATTGTTTCAAGGCAAGATGGCAGAACAATTTTTTCAAGTGTTTGATTTCCGCTGAATGCGGAACTATCAATTTGCGTAACAGGCAAACCGCTGATTGAAGCCGGAATAGTGACTGTTGTTTCACTTCCGTTATAACCAGTGATTTTCACATAATCTTCAAAGACTTCATATTC
This sequence comes from uncultured Clostridia bacterium, assembly GCA_947589035.1. Classification (GTDB taxonomy): domain Bacteria; phylum Bacillota; class Clostridia; order Oscillospirales; family Ruminococcaceae; genus UBA3855. The sequence continues at coordinate 6,129 of CANPYZ010000029.1, forward strand.
GAATGTGCTTTCACTGACAGAAGAATTTTCTGCACTTGCGGTAAGTTTTTCAAATGCAAATTCTCCTGCAACATTCTGCACTGTTCCGAACAAAAGCGTATATGACAGACAGAATGCAAGCAGACGTTTCATTTTCATCAGTTTAACTCCTTTCAATTTAATGAAATATATATTTATTATACACCATAATTTTGAATTTGTCAAGAAGTTTTTTAATTCTTCTGTTTTTGAAAAAAAGAATATTTCAAAGAAAGTATGTGATAATCTTGTTCTTTGTTCTTTGTTGTTCAATTAGTTCAGCATATTCTTCTGTTATAGCTGCTTTTTCTGTTGCATTGATTATGATAAATCAGGAAAACGGTTGCTTAAATGCAGTTCAGGTAATACAAGTGCGTATTCCTTTGTATCAGAAAATTTTTTGTCTCTCCATGCAACAATAAATCTAATCTTTGCTGATGTCACCCGATAGCCTTTGCTGTACAGTCTTTCAAGCTTTTGCTGTGCAGATGCTGACAGCTTAACAACTGAATAATTTCTGCCGTTGTATTTAACATAAAGATAATAATTATTCAAATACAAAGGCTCTCCGCTTTGATACAAGGGTTCTCCTTGGTGGCATTCCAGTATCCGTTCCTTTTTATTTTTAATAAAATCAAGAACAACATCCTTGTGTGTGAGCTGCATAATTATTTCACTCGGTTCAGGATAAAGTGTCATATCGTGGCTAATTTGATAACCAATATCATCAAAAAGTGTATTATTATAATGTATATACAGCTCTGAATGCGCTCTTGTCATACCAACATAGAGCATACGCTTATTTTCAATATCATTGCTGTTTATGCAGTTCAGCAGCATATAAACGCAGTCAAATTCATGCCCTTTTGATTTGTGCATTGTTGAAACGGTTACTTCATTTTCCGTGGGGTGACACAGGTCAGAAAGATTAGATTCACGGATAAAAGTTTCCAAATCGGAACGGTATTTCTTTCCATTAATGCTTGCGAATTGTCCAAGTAATTCAAGACACATTCCGAGATATTCACTTCTGCTGTAATATTTCTTTAAGGAATCCAATGCTTGTTTCCATTGTTCATCATTGATGACAGGCAGTATCTGATTTCTTTCTGTAAATCTTATAAACATTCGCAATTCGGCAAGGTCGTGCAGTGAAAATCCGTCATTAGATTGAGTTAGCTTGCACGGAATGCCTCTTTGTTTCAGCATCCCCAAAACTCTCAGGGCTTCATCGTTCGTGTAAGTCAAAACACAGACGGTTTTATTTTTACTGCGATTTTTTTCTATTGCATTTACAATTGGATATTCAAGATTTTTGCTGACATGATGAGTTAAACTAACAATTCCGGAAGCTGAGCTGACTGCTCGGATTGATTCTGTTTTCATTCGTTCCGGAATTGTCCGGGCAAATTTATCTGCAAATCCCACAATTTCGGGACAGCTTCTGTAATTTTCAAGCAAATTATATTGTCTTGCTCCATGTTCCGTAATTAAAGCTTTCATGTATTTTGAATCAGAGCCACGAAAGGCAAAAATGTTCTGATCATCGTCCCCGACAGCAATGACACGCATATCAGGATTTGCTTCCATAAGAGCGCAAATTAGTTCATATTCTTGTGAATCCATATCCTGTGCTTCATCTATCACCGTAACTGTTTTGGTAATATGTACCTGTTCCGCCTCTCCACTGCGAATCATTTCAACTGCTTGTTTCACGATATTGTTTGACTGTTCAAGAGAACCGACTCGCCCAAGCAAATCGAAACAGTAGGAATGAAATGTCTTGATTTCAAGAAATTTTGTTGCTCCGCCAAGCAGTTTATATAATCTGTTTTTAAATTCTGTAGCAGCCGCACGGGAAAAAGTCAGCATAAGTAATTGCTCATACTTAACATCATCAAGCATGACAAGTGCCGCCAATTTATGTACAAGCAATTTGGTTTTCCCGCTTCCTGGTCCAGCTGCTACAACAATACAATGTGATTCTTCATCATCAATCACGCTTCGCTGAGATGCAGAAAGCGTGCCGATTAGTTCATTGTATTTCCGGGGCGTAATGTTACGGTTGATTTCAGCGAATCTGTTTCCTTTGAAATATTTTGAAAGAAACGCTTTATAGTCCATTTGAAAATAATCGCTAACAAATTGAAGAGCTTCATCATAATCACGAACCATCATATTGGCATACTCTCCTACAATGTGTATCTGCTGAATTTTCTGCTTGTAAAATTCGTTGAATTTCCTGTAATCATCCTGTTTATATTGAATGCGGTTGTCCATTTCAAGACGTTGTATTTCCATTGTATTATATAAAACAAGAAAACCGCCTTCAAGAGTCAGCACACTGATTCTTGACAAGTAAAGTAATGCATTTTGAATATCTGTAGGAGTAATCTTGTTTTCAGAAGTAACAATTATCTGTGAAGAATATGCATTCAGCAGTTCAACCACAGAAAATTGTACCAGTGTTTCCCCTTTATTATTAGTGGGCTGGCTGGCTGCTTTGTCAAATAGATACCTGACAATAAAATTAGCAAGCGCAATGCGTTTTGTATATTCATTCACGAGCTTAATATATTCAGTTCGTAGAATAATTTCTCTTGCCTTTTCTGATTTAGAATATCTTTTTTCAATGAAATCTCTTGATGTCCAATAATATAGGATTGTTGTCAATGATTTGACAGAAGTGCCTTTAATTTTCAAATTTTCTGCTATTTCATTGATTTCTTTCAGATTAATTATTTTAGGCTCATCAGTAATGGCATTCAGCAAAAGCTGTTCAAGCTTTGAAAATTTTGTAAGGATTGCAAGAGACTTATTTTCTGAATCAGAGCGTTTAATATAAGCATTCATATCCTGTGTATCAGCGAGTATTTTGTCCTCACGCATCAGATTAATTGACTCTATGACATCTGCACGTTCAAGCCCTAAAATATCTGCAATATAGTCAATACGGCTTTCGCCGTCATCTGTTTTTCGGGTTTTACTTCTTTCGGAAATGAGCAGCTTGATAATGCGGAGTGCATTTTGTTCCTGCTTTGCATTAAATTTATCAGAATTTCGTATTTTTTCTGAAGCCTCCGCCATACTTTTCGGCATAATACCTGTTGCATATACATGAGGGCTGTTTTGCCCACGCTTGATATATCCGGCTGTTTCAAGTGCGGAAATTGCCGTCTTTACACGAGTTTCAAGTTCTGGACCTTCTTCGCTCCAACCAGCTTCACGGGCAATTTCCAGTGCTGAACGGTAAATATATGGTCTGTGTGCGGAAAGTCTTTTCATTGCACGCCATATCTGCTGTATTTCACTTTGGCTTAATTTTGTCTGATTTAATCTAATAAAATGCTTGTTGAGGTCATCTTCATTGAACAGTACATAACAGTCAGCGTTCAGTTCAGAATTACGTCCTGCTCTGCCTGCTTCCTGCACATAATTTTCCAGAGAATCAGAAATATCATAATGTACAACAAGCCCCACATCGCTCTTGTCAACGCCCATTCCGAAAGCTGAAGTAGCAACGATAATTTTTACTTCACCAGAAATGAATGCTTCCTGATTTTCAACTTTTTCAGTGTTGTCCATTTTCCCGTGATACGGTTTTGCAGGCATTCCGTCATGAGTGAGTCTTTCTGCAAGCTCTTTTGCACGCTTCGTTCGTGATACGTAAACAATTGTCGGGCAGTCTTTCTGTTCAGTCAGCATACGCAAAGTGAGATATTTGTCTTCATCATTTGCTTTATACAGAACAGCATAGCGTAAATTTGTTCGTGAAGCATCTGTGGCATAAAGTTCAAGCGCAAGACCGAGTTTTTCCATAAAGTAGTCCCGGATATCCTGTATAACTTTTTGTTTAGCAGTAGCTGTAAAACAGGAAACAGGGATACTGTCAGGCAAATTTTTCTTTTCGCAGAACTCCCGTATAAAATCCCCTATGTACAGGTAATCCACACGGAAATCATGTCCCCACGCTGAAAAACAATGTGCTTCATCAATAACAAAGCGCACAACGTTCCGTGAAAGCAGAAGTTTTTCTATTGTTTTTGAGCGTAGAGATTCGGGGGAGAGATAAAGAATAGAAACTTGTCCGCTGCGTACTCTTTCAATTGCCTCTGCACGTTCAACTGGACTAAGCAAGCCATTAATTGTTACAGCATCTGCAATGCCGAGTTTAGCAAGATTATCTACTTGGTCTTTCATTAGTGATTGCAAAGGAGATATGACAACAGTCAGACCCTTTACAGTCTCACCTGCTATTAATGCAGGAAGCTGGAAAGTGATTGACTTTCCACCGCCTGTTGGAAAAATTGCGACAAGTGAATTTCCGTGTACAGCGGCATTAGCAGCATTTTCCTGTAGTGGCTCCCCGTTATAAGTGCGGAATGCATCATAGTTGAATATTTCTTTGAGTTTCAGATGGACATCCAGTTTTTTCCGGCAGTACACACAGCCTTCTGCACAAGGTTTTCCACGAAGAAGATGCATACAATTATCCGCATAGGGGTAATTCACCCGTACCCATGCAGGCATGGAAGAACAACGGTTATCTGCTGAGATGAGCGCAAGACAATAGGCAAGTTCTGTTGGATGATTTGCCGCTATTCTGTTTATTTCTGCATTTTCGCAAATAAGTCCTTCAAATCGTTCTTTGATTACAGCTGAAATATTACAGTCATGGGAATAATCCATATATGCAAAGAAACCTGCAAACTCTTTTTGGTTATGCAGGAGAGAATAATAAATCTGTTTCAAGCGTTCGTCAAGCAAATCAAAAGCGATGATTTCGTCCATGAATAGTTCCATTGACTTTACGGAATCATCAAGCGGATTGCTGAGTGTATCCGTCTGCAATTGATCATCTTTCAGCAGGCGGTGATAAGGCTTTTTTGGAAATAAAAGAGGAGAAATGCAAAGGGTATCAATATAATGCACCGTTCGGTTTTCAGCGATTGCCGTTTCGAGATATTCAAGGTCACAGGCAAAAATATTATGTCCACCGATATACGCATATTTCGACATAAAAGTAGTAAAATCGGCAATTCTTGCATTATGAAACTTCTTCCCGTCAATGTCCACTGCACCAATATCCAGAATGCTTTTACTTTCGGGATTAATTTCTGAATCAAAAAATACTATTGGTTTCATCAAACTCCATCTCCGTAATTTGCATGTTTTTTTAATCACTGAATGATCTTCTGATTTGTTTAATATCTATTAAGATTTTAAATACGATTCGATTGTAAAACCGCATATCTTAACTTGTCAGGCTGCATGGTACTTGGTTTTCGTACCAGTTTTATCCTACCACAAAAATTTTTCTTTGTCAAGTGCTTTTTAGATTTTTATTGATGATGGTGTATAATAAAACTTGACACATCCACAGAAGATTACGCCATAGAAGAACTGAAAAGCATCATCTGGAGATAGTTCATCAGCTAATAGAATGCTAATTTTTCCCATGTCACTTGCTGTACGCATCAAACCAGTAAAGCGCAGTGTAAATCCAATTCTGAGCAGCTTCAGAAGTTTCCGCATCGAAATATTCATCAGAAAGAAAATCCGCACTTCCGCAAACGACAACAGAAGCATTATTCCGGAGAGAATCCCGGGAATACGCCATAATATTCAAGCGTTCGTTTTCGTAAGTGACAGGGTCGTCCTGTTCCCCTCCAAAAGGCTCACCCTTCACGGTTTCAGGCGTTTGCAAAAGCGCATCAATGAACAATTCATCTGTTGAATAACCGGTCGATATGTGAAAACTTCTCATATTCCGCATATATACCGGTTCTGTCTGCATAGATTCCTCATAGGCAGTCATTCGGTCAGGAAATTCCAACGCCTGCAAGGCAATTTCTTCCGTTTCAGGGTGAGTGACAACATCGTAATCTAAAATGAAACAAAATTCTTCCAGCAAATGTTCCAGAAAATTGAATTTCACATTCTGTTCAGAAGCCGGAAGTAAAAGCAAAAGTTTTCCGCCGTTGTCCATGTAATTTTCTAAAAATTTACATTCTTCTGTAGTTAAATCTTCCTGCGGAGAATCATAAATCAGCATTTCCGCATCAGACGGAATATTCAGAATTTCCGACGTACTCCAGATAAACCCGTCCTGTTCCAAATGGGATTGGAATTTTTTCAGGGAATCGGGGTTTTCCGTTTGATGACTGGTTAAATAAACCACTTCCGCAGAAAACGTTTCTGTTTCGGGTTCGGTTTCCGGTTCTTCTGAAGAAGAAATTGAAATTTCTGTTTGTTCTTCTTGTCCTTCTGCAATGATACTGTCTAAATCCGGTAAAGCATTTTCCGGAGAAGAATTTTCCTGTTTGGCGCACCCTGTCAGAATCATCATCACAGCGAGAAAAATTCCTGTATAGTTTCGCATAGCAAAAACACCTTTCTTATCTGAATTTTAATTTTAATTTAAATTTTTATCTATTATAGCATATTTTTGTGTATTTGTAAAGCGTTTCAGGAAAATTTTTTCACGGGAATATTTTTGTTTATTTCGCCAAAATAGATTGACTTTTTTTGAAAAATATGCTATACTAATCATGAATATGATTTCATCGGAGGTGTTTTTTGTGAAAATCATGCTTGAGGAAATTAACCGAAAAATTAAACATCATGCATCTGCATTCATTCAGGAGGCGAACGCTGCCTATTTAGCACAGCTGAATCACATTGCGGAAAATATCGCTTTACATCGGGATAAAAAGCCAATTATTCTGTTGTCAGGTCCTTCCGGTTCAGGGAAAACCACTTCTGCGTTAATGCTGGAAAAAATTCTTGACGAACAAGGCATTGAAACGCATACGCTTTCACTGGATAATTATTTCAGCCCATTGACTGAACAGGAAAAAGAATTATTCGCCGTCGGAAAATTAGATTTAGAATCACCCACCAGAATTGACAGTCCATTTTTAACGGAACAATTACGGGAAATTTACCATTGCCGACCGGTTGAATTACCGGTTTATGATTTTAAAGAATCTGTCAGAGTGAACAGCGGGAAAATTCTACACCGTAAACCCGGGGAATTAGTCATTTTAGAGGGCATTCACAGCCTGAATCCGGAAATTATTACATTCAAAGACAGCCGGACGGCAAAAATTTACGTCAGCGTTCGGACGAGAATTGAACGGAATGGCGTTTTACTTCACCCGTCAAAAATCCGGTTAATGCGCAGGCTAATTCGGGATAATTTATTCCGAAAACGGTCGTTTCATGATACATTGATGATGTTTCACAGCGTGGAAGAAGGCGAAAATAAATACATTATGCCGTATAAATACCGTTCAGATTATGACGTAGACACGTTCATGCCCTATGAAATTTGCGCTTATCGGGATTTCCTGCTGGAAACATTCCGGAAACGTTCCGGAGAACCACTCGTGCAGGATATGTTAGCATTTTTAGAAGAAACGGAAAGTTTACCCACAGAAGCAGTTACACCGGATTCGTTAATTTGTGAATTTATCGGAAACGGGCAGTTCGTTTAACTCAGTAAGCGAATTAATTCATCACGAATAATTTCAGGCATAGAAAGTTTCTGCTGGTCAATAATCATGAGGTCGTCGCCGTCATCGGTAATGAAAAAGCGCATGTTGTCCAATACAACATAAATGCCATTGATTGCGTTCTGTAACGTCACGCCTTCCGGAACGGTTTCAACAGGCTGTGCCTGGTCGGCATATAATTCCACTAATGCCTTGAATTTTTCCGGTTCGGGAAAGTCTACAGCATTTCCGTTCGCATAAGCAGTCACATTTCCGGAGGAAACGAAAGATTCTTCCGGAATTGTTTGATTTTCAGAAAGAACTGAAGATTCTTCCGGAATTAATCCTTCCGCACAAGCCATGTCGGCTAAATCGGAAAATTCTATTCTAAATTCGTCCTGTAAATCGCTTTCACTCAGTAACTGCTGAATTTGTTGATAACAAGCATTTCCGGCGTAATTGCTGTTCTTCAGCAACATGCCAAATTCGGCAACGGCAGCCGCAAAAGAAGAATTTTTCTTTCTTTGTTCAGAATAGCATTCTGTTGTGGAAACGTCTGTTTCTTTCAGTAAACTTTGCACGCCGTCCGGTTCTTTGTACCGCATGGACAATTTGAATAAATGGTCAGATTCTGTTTCATTCGGCACGAGTTCATATAATGCCGTGACAGAATGCCCTGCACCAATTTCACCAGCATCAACGGCATCATTTTCAAAATCTTCATTCGCTAACACACGGTTTTCATAGCCGATTAAGCGGTAACTTTGCACTGTTTCAGGGTCGAATGCAAGCTGTAATTTCACATCTTTAGCGACTGTGTAAAGCGTTCCGCCCATTTCCTGTACGAGAACTTTTTTCGCCTCGAGTTCGCTGTCAATGTAGGCATAATTGCCGTTGCCATTGTCGGCGAGTGTTTCTAAATTCACATCTTTTAAATTTCCGTAACCGAAACCTAAAACAGAAAGATTTACACCGGATTCCCGTTTTTCTTCCACTAAGGCTTTTAATTCTTCCGCTGAAGAAATGCCAACATTCAAATCGCCGTCAGTAGCAAGCAGAATGCGGTTATTTCCGTCCGGAATGAAATATTTTTCAGCGATTTCATAAGCCTTTTTAATGCCAGCCTCACCGGCAGTAGAACCGCCGGATTCAAGTTGTTCAATGGCGTTGACAATGGCGGAAGTATCTGCACCGGAAGCCCCTTCCAGAACAACAGATTCAAATCCGGCATACGTCACAATGGAAATGCGGTCATTTTCGTTTAATTCTCCGGAAAGCATGGTCAAAGCTTTCTGCACCAGTCCGAGACGGTCTTCCCCGTACATGGAACCGCTGACATCAATTAAAAACACTAAATTCATTGGCACACGGGAAGTTAAATCTAATTGTTTCGCCTGTAAGCCGATTAACATCAGCTGATTTTGTTCATTCCACGGGCAGGGGCTTAATTCCGTCGTTACGGAAAAGGGAATATTTTCTTCCGGTTCGGGGTAATCGTAATGAAAATAGTTAATCATTTCTTCAATGCGGACAGCATCGGGAATATTATCATATGTGCCGTTCTGAATCATTCTTCTGACGTTGGCGTAAGAAGCCGTGTCCACATCAATGGAAAACGTGCTTGTGGGCTGGTCTGCCGTGGAAATGAATGCATTTTCGGTAATTTCGGAATAGGCTTCATCATTGGGCAATTCGTCCTGAACTGCTTCCGGTGCTGTTTCTGCTATTGCGCCTTCCATAGCAAAATCATGATCAACACCATTATCGGCATATTCGTCCGGAAAAAGCGCATCCTGTGTTGAACCTTTCCAATTTGACGTATAATCAGCATTTTCCGCCCCACAGGCAGCATAAGAAAAAGCGGTCATGCACACGGCAAGCATTAACGCAATTTTTTTCATATTTTTCATAAAAAATACCTCCAATTAAATATTCAGATTTTCAGATTTTCGAATTTCTGAATCAGTGCAGTTAAATAAACATCATTTGTTAAATACATTCTGTCATAGAAATAATCATCTCTCCCATATTTGGCATATTCCACTGGAATGACATCTCCCTGCATTAACGTATACCAGCTATTCGGAATTAGTAATTGATTTTCCTGCGTGCGTTCAATTTGCGGAGCGCATTCATAAGATAAAGAAATGGCTTTATTCCGTTCTGTGAAATACACCGGCAGAACATATTCATGGTTTTCTTTCAGTAAATAGGCGGATTCTGTTTCAAGTTCAATTTCAGATTCGTTCCATTCCCCGCCGTACACGTCTAAAATTTCCAGAACATATTGCATATTGCCGTTTTCCAGTTGATGCGCTGAACTAACTTTCACATCAATAAATAAATCCGTTCGGGTTAAAATATCATCTTCATTGAAATATTCCCCCGTTGTGCCTAACTGGGTCAAATCAATCTGTTCTTCCTGGTTCACACCGGAATTTTGTGTTTCTGAGGGAATGTTTTCTCTTTTCGGGAAGAATTTCACTCCGGCAAAAACTAAAAGTAAACATGCGGCAAGGCTTAACCATTTTCTTCCGGAATGGGAAATTCGTTTCTGTTCTACAGAAACAGACTGTTCCGGAAGTTGTTGTTCAATTTTCAGCCAGAGGGCTTCTTTATCGGGAATATTTTGTTGCATTTCTGTTTTCATTTGCTGTTCGAGTTCTTTTCTGGTCATGCGAACTGTCCCTCCTTTGCCAGTTTCTGTAATTTTCCGATTGCTGAACGATATTTCCACGCAACTGTGCCGAGCGGACGTTCTAAAATCTGGGCAATTTCACGGAAAGTCAGTTCCGCTGCAATATGCATCTGCACAATTTCCTGTTCTTCATGGGTCAGGAAAGACAGCATATGCGCAAGCTGTAATTTGTGAATGGTCTTTTCTTCGGCTGTGCTGTGGTCGGTGAGTGCCTCTGCGTTGAGTTTTTCCGGTTCATCTGACGGAATTTCCCTGCCGTTTTTCCGGAAATAATCAATTGCCATATTTCGGGCAATGGTATTCATCCAGCAGCGGTGACCATTCCCCGAACGGTAAAATTTCGCACACTCCCAAAGTTTCAGGAAAAATTCTGAAGTTAAATCTTCAGCGTCCTGAGCGTGTTTTGTCTGGTAAAGAAACAGCCTGTAAATTTTATCGCCGTACGCATCGTAAATTTTTCTTAAGGCGTTTCTGTTTCCGTTCAACATTTCTTTGACAGCCGTATCAAATTCCTGTTCTGTCATGCATGAAACCTCCTTTTTTGCGGCAGGTATCTGACCGGTCTAATGGCTATACGTTGGAATAGGGGTGAATTTATGGAAAAATTCTGCACAAAGATAAATTTTTCTCTGTGCAGAATTTGTTGAATTATACAGGAGCTGTTGCAGGGGCTTCTTCATAAGAAAGATTTTGTTCTGTTGTTTCCGTTTCTGTTTCCGTTTCGGGCGGGGAAGTTTCTATTATGGGGTCAGTTTCAGGAAATTCCGGTGCAGCGGGTTCTGGTTCGGGGATTTCCGGAAAATCTGGTTCAATTGGTTCAGGAATTTCAAAAATTTCCGGAGCGGTTTCAGCCGGTTCAGTAATTTCTTCTGTCGGGGGTTCGGAATCTTTGCCGAATGAAGGAAGAGGATTTCCCGACCAGCCCCCTGTGCTGATGACATAACTGGAAGAACCTGTGCTGACGGTCAGCCAGACTTGTGAATGTTCAGGGAGGGGTGTGTCTGGCGGTTGATTCTGGGAAATCACGAAATCTAAAGGCGTTTCGCTCGTGGGGGTGTAAATCGTCATGCAGGTCAGTCCGGCTTGCGTGAGTAATTCCCGGGCTTCGTCAATATGTTTTCCGGAACAATCCGGAACGTGAACAATGACTTGTCCGATACTGATTTTCAAATCAATGCAAGTGCCTTGTTTCGCCGTATTTCCGGAAGGAATGCTCTGTGAAACAACTGTACCGTTCGCAATGTCCGGACGGTAAACCGTGTCAATTTGCCTTGCATAAAGATGTTTTTCTGATAAGATAGTTTTCACTTCTTCAAAATTCATGCCGATATAATTTTCAATTGTTTCCGAAATATTCGGGTCGATGTCGTCACGCCCTTTAGAAATCGTTAAAGTAATTTCCTGATTCAGGGAAATTTTTTTATCTGGTTCAGGATTTTGCGCAATAACGGAATCCGGCGCACTGAAATCCGCCTGTGAAATTGTTTTCACCTGAAAACCAGTTTGAGTTAATTTTTCAATTGCCTGTGTACGGGGTAAATTCCGCACGTCCGGAACAAATTCTTCCCAGCCGTCACTGACCGTTACGGAAACAGAATCGCCATAATGCGCAATTGCGCCGGAAGAAGGATTCTGTGTTAAAATCGTTCCGGCTAATTTTTCAGGGTGGTGTAATAATTCTTTTTCCACAAGGCGCAGACCGGATTGTGTTAATAAAGTTATGGCTTCTTCTTCGGATAAGTCGAGAATTTCCGGAATAATGATTTCACCTTCCTGTAACGTATAGGGAATTTCCGGTACAGTTTCCGGAAAAGAAAAATAACTCCCCACGGCAACCGGCGCACTAATGCAAATTACCGTGAATAAAATTAATAACAACATTGGCAAAAATTTATGTTTCATTTACAATTCCTCCGTTCTGGTGCTGTTCCTGCATAGCGGAAAAGGCTTTCGCATTCACGGGGAAAAAATCACAATTATCCCCGAAACTCTGCGAATATAACGTCATTTGCCCATATTCCGAAAGTAAATATTCCACGAACAGAAAAGCAATGTCTTTATTCCGGCTGTCGCCGTTGACGAAACAAACGTCCGCAGGCGTTTCCCCGTCTGCCTGACAAGATAAATAAATTTGATTTTGTTCAAAAGGGCATAAATATTGACTGCTGTCCAATTCACGGTAAATTTCTGTTAAATCCGCTGAATTGGAAAACGGTTCTGCCGGATTGATGCAAATATCTGCATTTTCCGGCGCATTTTCGGGCGTGTCGTAAAGCTTGAAATGAATTTCATATTCCGGATAAATTCGTTCAAAACCGGAAACAAGCCGTTCAAATTGCTGTTGAATTTGTGCATAAGGTCGTTCTTCCGCAATGGGCATTGTCACAATAATGCTCCCTGAAGGAATCCAGCCGGCGTGAAATTTTTGCTGTACGGTCATTTTTTGGAATTGTTGTTTTGTGGCGAAAATGCTTGCGGTTAGCACAAGCACGCAAAACAAAAGCATAAACCAATTTTTCAGATGTTTCAAAATTAATCCCTCTCTTATGAATGATTAAGAAAATTATAGCATAGAAATCTTTTTTTGTCAAGGGGCTTGACAAATCGGAAATTTTGAGGTATAATGTAAGCAGTGACTAACTAAGAAAGGAGCATTCGCTTAACATGAAAAATACTATGATTTTCAAGGAATATCCAATTTTTCAAGGAATTAGCCTGATTGACAAGGAAATTCATTCTCCGGAAAATCAGAAATGGCTAACTCCTCAGGAAGAAATTTTCGAAATTGCACACTGTCAGGAAGGAAGTTATGAAGTTCAGATTGGACAGCAGTGTTATCCTTTAGCGGAAGGCGATTTCGCTTTGTGCCAATGCAGAAATTTCCCGAAAGAAAGCTATTGTTCAGCAAAACATTACCACGGCATTTCGATTCAGATTAACTTGAAAAAAACTTCGGAATGTTTGTCTTGTGTGCTGGACGGCATGAACATTTGTCCGGCGGTATTGGTCAGAAAATTCTGTTCCGGTCAGCCGTGTTTCATTTTCCACGCAACGGAAGAATTAGCGTATATTTTTTCGGGGTTGTACACCATTCCGGAAAATGTCCGCATGGGCTATTTAAAAATTAAAGTGCTGGAAGTATTATTATTTCTGAATAATTTAGATATTTCCGCATATCCGGCAAATGCGCAGGGCTGTTCTTATTGTCAGGTACAGTTAGCAAAGGCTGTCTGTGAATTTGTTCATGAACATATGGACGAACATTTCACCATTGAAGAATTAGCGGAAAAATTCAACGTTTCCCCCGCACGGCTGAAAATGAGTTTCCGGAATGTTTATCATAATTCTGTTTACGCTTGCTTCCGGAAACAGAAAATGCTTACAGCAGCAAAACTTTTACAGGAAACAGACAGAACTGTTCTGGATATTGCCGGTGAATGCGGTTATGATAACGGAAGTAAATTTTCTAAAGCGTTTCGGGATGTCATGGGCGTATCGCCGAGAGAATTTCGCAAAGGGAAAATTTCCCCTGCAAAACATGAGAAAATATGAAAAAATATGAGAAAGAGAGGAATTAGTCATGAGTGTTGTCATTGTCGGCGGAAATGATTGCATGATACGGCAGTATAAAGAAATTTGTAAAACTTATCGCTGTCGTGCAAAAGTTTTCACACAAATGAAAGACGGTCTGAAAGGAAAAATCGGTTCTCCGGATTTGTTGGTATTATTCACAGGGACGGCTTCCCATAAAATGATTAAATTAGCGTTAAATTCGGCAAACCAGAAAACTGTCATTGTCCGTTCGCATACCAGTTCGGCTTCTGCGCTGAAGAATATTCTTCACCAGCAAACAGGAATTTGATGATGTGGGAAGAAACATTAATCCGGCATTGTTCGCCCACGCTTGCCGGATTGAAAACAGGAAATATGTTCAGCTGTGATTTTTCCAGTAAAGAAGAATTATATGCGGAAATTCGGGAATTAAACCGGAAATTTCAGAAAAAAGGTTTACGGATTCTGCCTTTACGTTACGAAGGAAAACGGGCAATGATATATGTTTACCGACCAGAAAAATTAAAAAAAGATTTTGACTGTTGTCAGGTGTGCCAGATTCTGAATGAACAAGGTTACGCCGGAATGAATCAGAATCAATGCCTTGCTGAACTCATTCGCCGACTGAACCGGAAAAAAGATTTCCCGCATGAAATAGGAATTTTTTTAGGGTATCCTCCGGAAGATGTTGCCGGATTCATGCAGAATTTGCCTTGTCAGTGCGTTGGTTACTGGAAAGTTTACCACCATGCCGAACAGGCAGAACAAATTTTTCAGCAATACCGCCGCTGTACGGAAATTTTTCTGAAAGCGTATCATCATGGAAGAACATTAGAAAAATTAATTTTTTGAAAAAAATCATTCTCCGGATTATTCCGGAGAATGTTTGTCTACTTCTTCAAGCCATTCAAGCATAGCCTTATGCCCGTCAGCCGTCACAGGAAAAGAATTTGTTTCTTCTTTTTCGCATAAATCAGAACAAAGAAAACCATGCCATGTAAAAACTTGCATTGTTTTTCCGTCGGAATCAATGCGGAAATTTAATTTTTTTCTGCTTCCGGTGAAATAATTCCCTGCTTCAAAATAATATAAATTAGGAATGTCAAAATTGTTAAATTTGTGAATCATGAATTTTCTCCTTTCAAAAAATCAATGACTTTATCCAATGACGAAACACAAGCAGTCAAATAAGGGAAAATTTCTTCTTCCGGTTCGGACAAGTCCGGAATCATGATGACTTGACAGCCCGCACGATATGCCGAAAGAATCCCGTTCGGGGAATCTTCCAACGCTAAACATTCCGCCGGAGATAAATTTAACATTCGGCAGGCAGTCAGGTAAATTTCCGGTTCAGGTTTTCCCTTGGTGACCATGTCGCCGCAAATAATTGCTGAGAATTTTTCCCTTATGCCGAGTTGATGTAAATAATTTTCCGTTCGTGTCCGGTCGGTTGCCGTGGCAACGGCAGCGAAATAATTTTCTTTTTGCAGAAAATTTAATAATTCATCTAAACCGGATTTTTTTTCAATGCCGTAACGCTGTAAATGTTCCGCTGTCAGTTCTCTTCTTCTGGCACGGATTTTTTCATAATTGAACGTTTCGCCGAAAATCGCTTGTAATTTAGGTTTAGCATAAATGGCGGAAAGACTTCTGATTTGCAGAACGTGTTCCATTCGCATGGGAAAACCAGCTTCCTGTGCAGCTTGTATCCAGTATTTCGCTAATAATTTTTCCGTGTCAATCATTAAGCCGTCCATGTCGAAAATGACTCCGTGAATCAAGTTTACACCTACTTTCTTGTTTTATGCGTGACGTGTTCGTCCGTAAATTTGGAATAGGAAAATTGCTGTTCCCGATAAAGTCCGTAATATCCCGAAAGTAAATAGCTAACAGAAATGACTAACATGCAATACGGCAGGCAGCCTTGACCAAATAATTCCGTTGAAATGCACAAAGACGCAATCGGGCAATTCGTTACACCGCAAAATAACGCCATCATGCCCACGCCTGCACACAATGAAGGAGAAAATCCGGTAATTTGTCCGAAGATACACCCGAATGTTGCCCCCACGAAAAACGACGGCACAATTTCCCCGCCTTTGAACCCTCCGCCGAGTGTAACCGCAGTAAATAACATTTTCAGGAAAAATGCATACCAGATTGCTTTCCCGTGAATGGCTCTTTCAATAATGTTTCCGCCCGTGCCGTAATAATCCGTTCCGAACAGAAAGCCCCCTAAAAGCAGAATTGCACTTGCAAACAAAATCCGGAAATATTTATTCGGAAGATATTTTTTCATGTAGTGTTCCGTTCTATGCAGAATTATGCAAAATAAAATACTTAATGCTGAACAGAATATTCCTAAAATAACCGTCCGGAATGCCGTGACTGGCGATAATTCCGGAACAGGATAAACTTCATAGCGTTCAAGCGGTAACCCTAAATGGGCAGCAATGAATGAAGCTGTTAAAGAAGAAATCACACAAGGCACTAACGCCGCATAATGCATTGACCCCACGCAGCCCACTTCCATAGCGAAAATTACTGCTCCTGCCGGTGTCCGGAAAATTGCTGAAAATGCCGCACTCATGCCACTCATGATTAAAATATGTTTATCTTTTTCCCGCATGTGCAGAAGATTTCCGAACGTGTTCGCAAGTCCTCCGCCTAATTGCAAGGCAGCTCCTTCCCTTCCGGCACTCCCTCCGACAAAATGTGTGATAATTGTCGAAATGAAAATTAACGGCGCAGTCTGTACAGGAATATGCGCCTCTGAACGCAAAGAGGCTAAAATCATATTCGTGCCTTTATCATGTTTATCTTTGGTAATTTGGTAAAGAAAAACAATTAACACGCCCCCGACAGGCAAAAGCATACAACACCATTCATGATTCATCCGGAATGTTGTACTCCAGCTGATGCAATTCACAAATTCCGTTCCCACTACGCCGAGAACACTCCCTAAAATGAAAGAAAGCACTATCCAGCGGAATAAAAGCCGAATATGCAGCAAAGCATGTAGCAGTAATTTTAAAAATTTCCCACGGTAATAATAAAATGTTTCAGATGATTTATGCTGAAATGAAAATTTAGGCAATATTGACCCCCCCTGAAAAAATTGTATAAAACAGTTTACTTTTTACTGAATTTGTGTTATAATTTTTATGAGAAAATTTTTCACAAAACAGAAAGGAAGTAATAGAATTATGGCAAATTCCCAACACAAAAAAAGAACTCCACGTTATGACCGGATTTTTGCGGCAATCGCAATTATATTTTGCAGCGTTCTGCTGATAATTAATATTTGCCGTTATGTGAAAAGAACAAAACCAGAAGAACCGGAAACTACTGGAAATGTTCAGATTTCCACGGAAAATAAAACAAAACAAAATCTTCAGGAACTCGAAATTAACACAGAAGAAATTCACCAGGGAAATTTAATTTTATCTAATCGGGCATTTCCGTGTCAATTTTCTTCAGAAGAAGTTTTAGCGGGCAATGTTCCGGAACAAGTTGATTTCGTGACAATCAAGAGCATTTTAGACAGGAAACCTTCAGAAATCAAGCCTTACACGGCTTCTGACTGGGAAGTTGGTTTAGATAAAGAAACGGCTTTAGCGATGGACGCATGGTTTGAACAATTCTGTCAATTAACACATCTTCATGACTTGCGCATGATTGCCGGATATAAACCTGAATCGGAAGATTATGATTTCCACACGGGCAGAACATTAACAATCGGCATTTTTCCGGAAACGGGGAGTTCTTATGCGTATGTGCCGGAAGGTGAATATGCCTGGCTGAAAGAACACGCTTCGGAATATGGATTTATTGAACGCTATCCGGAAGGCAAAGAAGAGTATTTCGACAAGGAAATTACTGAACGCCGGACGGCAACATTCCGATATGTCGGCAGAGCGGCGGCGGAATATATCACCAGCCAAAATTTTTGCTTAGAAGAATTTCTTCAGGAAATCCGGAAATATCGAGTAGAAAATATGTTAGTCATCAACAGCGGCGGCGAAAGTTACCGGTTATATTTCGTTCCGGCAGAAATGGACGCACCCACAACGAAAGTTCCCATTCCTGAAAATACAGAAGAATATACTATTTCCGGAAATAACGTAGACGGTTTCGTGATGATTTTACATTAAATTAAATTAAATTTAAATTAAAATTAAAAATTTTTAAATTCCCTGTAGATGAAAATCCGGCGTATAGTCTTTTTTAGCGGAAGAAATTTCCTGCGAATATCCCTGAAATTGCAATTTCTGCGCCGTGTCCAGTACGGAAAAATATTCCATTTTAGTTAATTTTCTGTTAAGTTCCGGAAAATTCTGCTGTTTCATGGGCGTATACTGCGCCATTAAGCTAAGCAGAAAATTTTCCGGATTGTATTTTTCCGCAAGAAATTCCAAAAGCGAAATGGATTCTTTCCGTAAAGAAGGCATGACCATATGCCGGAGAATACAGCCTTTTTTCAGTAATTCGCCCTCGAAAACAGGTTTTCCGGTCTGGTTTAACATTTCCTGAAATGCTGAATCGGCAATTTCAGGATAATCCGGAGCGGAAGCATATTTTTCTGCGGTTTCCGGACGGAAAAATTTAAAATCCGTCAGATAAATATCCACTAAGCCATTCAATAATTTTAACGTTTCAACAGATTCATAACCGCCGGAATTATACACAACCGGAATATGCAGAAATGATTTTACTTTTTCCAGTGCCGGAATTACCCACGGCAAAACATGACAAGCTGTAACTAAATTTAAATTATGTGCGCCCTGTTCCTGCAACGAAAGGAAAATTTCCGCTAAATGTTCTGTCGAAATGATTTTTCCGTAATTCTGGTGAGAAAGTTTCTCATTCTGGCAGAAACAACATTTTAAATTGCACCCTGAAAAAAATATCGCTCCTGAACCATTTTTTCCGCTGATACAAGGCTCTTCCCAGAAATGCAGCATAGCAGCAGCAACTTTCAATTGATTTGTTCCGCCGCAGAAACCGGAATATTTCGTTCTGTCGGCGTGGCATTTTCTCGGGCAAAGCACACAGTCATGAAAATCATGAAAATTCAAACTAATCACCCTGTTCAATTTTTTATTTATGGATTTAAAATTTCTCTTGCATTGCGAAAAGCAATTTTTTCCTTGTCTTTTTCTGGCAAATGCAATTGCAGAAAATGGTTTACTTCCTGTTCGGGAGACCATAACGGGAAATCTGTTCCGAATAAAATTCGTTCTGCGCCATAACAGGAAATATATGTTTCTATTTTTTCCATAGGCAGAAACGGAAAACAACTTGATAAATCTAAAAAGCAAGAAGTATTCCTTAAATAAGTCAAGGCAGTGTCGAAAATTGACCAGCCGCCCAAATGTGCAGCAATGACTTGCAAATGCGGAAATAATGCTAAAATTCGTTTCAGCCGTTCGGGGTGTGAATAGTTCTTTTTCGGGTCTCCGCAATGAATTAAAACCGGCAGTTTCCCTTGTATCTGGTCGTAAACAGGAAATAATCGTGGGTCATCTATGGCAGTTTCCTGAATATCTGGGTGTAATTTAATGCCTTTCAAACCGCTTTTCTGAATAAATTCCACTTCTTCGGAAAGATTTTCCATTCCTGCGTGAATCCCCCCGAAACTGTAAAATTCTTCATGTGTGTGCATTTCCTCAAGCATGAATAAATTAATATGCCGTGCCTGTTCAGGCTTTACCACTACAGGCAGCAGAACGAAAGAGGAAATATTCGCTTTTCTGCCTTCTTGCAGAAGAATTTTCGTTGTGCCGACAAGATTCGTCTGTAAATGGTACGACTGGCAAGTGGTTTGTGTGGCTTTTTCGGCAATTTTTTCAGGGTAAACATGCGTATGAAAATCAATGATTTCCATGTTAAGTTGTCAAGACCTTTCTTATCTTATTCTGATTGATGAAAATTCCGGAGAAATTCTGCATATTCATGCCATTTTTCCGGCAATGCCTTGCAGACAATTTCCGCATAACGGAAATGATTGCGCAAATAACAGGCATATATTTCCCGATTAGGGAAAAGTTCTTCTGTACTGCGGAGAATGTCAATGGCAAGTAAAATTTTCTCTTTCTGGTGTAATTGTTCAGGGGGCGTTCTCGTGAAAACTTCTTCAAATTTTCCGCTGTCGAAAAATTGATAAGTGCCATTGACTGATTTTCCGGAAAAAGCGGATAATAATTCTTCATGTGTACGGGCGGAAATAAGTTTCCATGTCGGAAGATAAACATAATTTCCATTCCATTCTACCCGATGTAAAGAATGACAACGTACGGAAAATAATTTCCCTGTCCCGTAAATAGCCGGAAGATAAATTTTTTCCAGAATGTCACTTTGAATGGCTTCAGGAGAAAATTTCAAAGCGTTCTGTTCCGTGCGGATATGGGTAATTTTCCGGCAGTTCTGAACAGAATAAGAAGGAAGAAATTTTCCGTTTACCGTGAAAATTTTCTCATCATCATTCGGAGTAACAACGGAAAAATATTCCGGATATGTTCTTCCGTCGCTGTAATAGGCGTGAACTTTTTCCGGAAAGAACGGAATTGTTTTACTTTCCGGAAGAAACAGAAAGCATTCATTCCACCAGTTTTGAAAAGTGTTTTCATTGAAAGTCACTTTCCCGCAGCCGGATAAATCCAAAGTACATTGATTTAAGATAGAATTTTCCATGAAGAAAACCGATTCAGCGGAAAATTTCATTTCTGCATGTTTCCCCACTAATGCCACACGGGCTGATTCCGGAGAATACTTGCTGAAAATAAGCTGATACTGTTCATGTAAAGGCGTATTTTCTAAAGCGGTGCCGTCAATCCGTCCGCCTGACCATGCAAAACGTTTCAACCCGCTTTTCGCAAAAGCCTGTGATTCAATCCGGAAACAGTTACCTAAATCAAGTTGAGATAAACTTTTACACTCGAAAAAAGCTAATTTTTCAATATATAGTAAAGTTGTCGGCAAATGAATATATTTCAATTGTCTGCAATTTGAAAATGCTCCTATAGGGATTTGTGTTAAACCTTCCGGAAGAATGACTTCTTTGACTTCACTTGCATAAAAACAAAGTTTATGCCATTTCTTCATCGTGTCAGGAATTTGAATGCGGTCAATTTGTGTTCGGGAGAATGCTCTTTCCCCTAATTCATTCACGAGAAAATTCCCGATTTTCGCCGGAAGAATGACATTTCTTTCCGTTCCGGTGTAACGGGTAATGCGCATTCTCTGGCGGGATTTCCGCTTGAAATGCCAACCCTGCGCTAATGCTTGTTCTTCCGTAAGTTCTGCATGTGGAACAGAAACGGGAAGAGACTGCGGTTTTTCCGGAATATATAATTCTGATTTGATTTTTTCTGTTTTTTGGGGTTCAGGCTGCGGAAATACTAATTTCTTAAATAAATCGAAAAAATTCATGAATACACCTCAATAACTGATTTTCCGGTAATCTTTATAGAATGCTCCGCTGTCCCGAATATGTTCTTCCTGTAAATGTAAAGTCACCGGATATAACACTCTTGCTGCACCGTCTTCAAATGACAAATACGGCTTGAAATTCCGGCTAATGGCATACCCAGGCGGAAACTGATTCGATACCCAGCCAGGGTCGCAGGAATACATGTAAATTTTTTCCTTTGCGAAATCGGAAGCCAATGAATTGGTCATCATGTTTAACGCCGCTTTTGCCATATTAGTATGCACATGGCGGGCAAGTTTCGCTGTACTGTGAAATTTCCCTTCTGCGGAGCTGACGTTAATGACGAATTTATTTCCCTGTGCATGATAGGAAAGTGCCTGTTTCAGTCCGTTAGTCAACAGAAACGGTGCAGTAACATTAATGAGTTGTACTTCCAGAAGTTCTTGCGGGGAAATGTCTTCCGGCTTGCGAACCCAGGAATTATTCTGTTCTGTTTCGCCATAATCCACAGCTTGCATACTGGAAAACACTTCAGGCATTGTTTCCGGCTGATGTAAAGAAATTAACTGGTGACTTTCCAATAATAAATTTTCTTCATGAAAATTCAGCTGTGCATAGTAAGCATTTGATTTCTTCACGGTTTGGGCAGCGTTATTCACTAATATATCTAATTGATGATTGCATAATTGTTCTATTTTAGTAATTAATTCCGGAATGCGGTCAACACGCATTAAATCAAAACCAATAATTTCGAGTCTGTCACGAAATTCTGCATAATCCGTTTCTTTCTGGTATTGTTCAAGAGCAGTTTTCGGGTAACGGGTCAACGCAATCACATTCGCTCCCTGCCGAAGTAAACGCAAACAAACCGCATAGCCGATATGAATCCTTCCGCCCGTCACGAAAGCTGTTTTTCCGGTCAAATCGCAAAACATATTCCGCATTTTTTCATTTAACGCTGAACATTCCGGACAAATGCCATAAGCATTCATGTTTCTTTTTCCGCACATCAGACAAATTTTCATGTTTGTTTCGCCTTTCTTTTTCAATAAGAGTCTGCAAATATTATAGCACAAAATCGAAACAAAGTCAATGACATTTGATGAAAATTTCATTGTTGAAAATGTTGTCATGTTTTGTCATAGACTTTTGCAAATATTTCTGGTAGACTGTAAGTAAACTATGATTTACTTTGAAGAAGGAGTGTTTGAGATGAACGAGAAGAAAAAATCGTTTATTTTATATCTTGACCGTAAAAAAGAATTATCGCTGATTTCGAATGAACAAGCTGGAATATTATTCAAGGCATTGTTTGACTATGTAGACAGCGGTGAAGTTCTTGATTCTGATGACATGGCTGTGAAACTTCTTTTTAGTATGTTTACTACTCAAATAGATGCAAATGCAGAAAAATATGAAAAAACTTGTCAGAAACGTTCAGAAAATCAGCGTAAACGTTGGGAAAAGAAAAAATCTGTTTCTGAAGATACAAAAAATACAACTGTATACAAAGATATACAAACCGATACAAAAAATACTGATACTGATACTGATACTGTTACTGATACTGTTACTGAAACTGTAACTGATACTGATACTGAAATATATCCTAACGGATATATAAATTATTCTGGTGCGGGGAGAGTTTTTGAAATGATTTCAGAATATACCGAAAATGCAGAACTTCGGGAAGCCTTGATTGATTTCGTCGAAATGCGGGAGAAAATCAATAAGCCCCCAACAAGACGGGCAATGAAATTATGCTTGTCTAAATTGGATAAGCTTTACACTTCAGATTCGGACAAAATCGCCTGCATCGAACAAAGCATTGAACGCTGTTGGCAGACATTTTACGCATTAAACGACCAGAAGAAAGGGGGTGCAACTCATGCCGGAAACACTCAAGAATGGGACAACCGTTTCGGAACTCTTGTCTGATTTCGAAATGCCAAATTCCGCCTTAAATAGCCATTTATCTTTGGAAGAATTTCACCGGCTGCAATGCGAAAAATATAATTCCAGTGCCGGCAATTTACAGGGCTATGACTGCCCAAAATGTAAAAACAGAGGCTATTTCGAAAAATTAACCGATGACGGCTTTTTAGTAACTGTGGAATGCAGCTGCATGAACATTCGGCGAAATATTCGGGAAATGGAAGAAATCGGCTTAGGCAAAGACTTAAGAAAATGCCGTTTCGATAGTTTCCACGCTGAACAGGATTTCCAGAAATTTATGCTGAATCGTGCGGAAGAATATGCTCACACTAAAGGAAATGCCTGGTTCTGGGTTGCGGGACAGTCAGGTTGCGGGAAAACACATTTATGCACGGCAATTTGCGGACAACTCCTGAAACAAGGCAGAAATATTCAATATTTTCTGTGGGGGAATATTCTGCAAAGTCTTGAATCTTCACGGTTTAAAGCCGATTTACGGGAATTTCTCATGCAGGCAATTTACCACGCCGATGTGCTTTATCTTGATGATTTTTTGAAAACGCCCGATGATGACTTCGGCAAGCCGTTGAAACCCTCCCAAAGTGAATTGCAATATGCCTATATGGTCATTAACGAGCGTTATATTTCCGGCAGAAAAACAATCATTTCCAGCCAGCACATGCTGAACGAATTGAATTCCTACGACAGGGCAACCGCCGGAAGAATTACCGAAAATTCCGGAAAATTTAACGTGAATATTTCCCGAGACGATACAAGAAATTTCCGCTTAAGTCAGAATTTTTCTTGACAAATGCGGAAAAATATGCTAAAACTAAACCATTTTATCACCATTTATCACCAAGTATCATAAAACGTTGCCAAATTGGCTTAAAATCGCCGTTTAAGCTGGAGAAATCAGGAAATCAGCGAGTTTCCGTTTTAGAAGAACAAAAATCAGATTTCTTTATTGCGTGTTCCAAAAAAGCTAATCTGTTTTTAAATTTATATCTTCCATCATGCTTTAATCGTTCAAGTGTGCTTGACGGTTGATTAGCTAAAATACCAAGTGATGGTGTATAATAAAACTTGACACATCCGGCTCAAAGAGATATAATCAATAAAAAAGAGAAAAGGAGTGTCAGAGATGGCAGATGGTATCCGTCAGAGTATGAACAGTGCCGGCGGAAGGTGCCATGACAACGCCCGCTGCGAAAATATGTAGGCAAGAATGAAAGAAGAACTGTTCTACAGCAGAAACAGAAAAACAGAAGATTACACCATAGAAGAACTGAAAAGCATCATCTGGAGATAGTTCATCAGCTACTGGAATCATCGACGCATCTGTTCGGTCAATGGCGGACTTCCTCCGTTGGTTTTGCGCAGAAGATACAATGAGCAGAGGCAGATGGTGGCTTGATTTGAAAAAACTTGAAAAAATGTGTCAAGTATTATT